>JBGCGC010000035.1:0-92537 GCA_045110475.1 Granulosicoccus sp. | reverse complement strand
CCGAAGGGCGGCTCGTCCAGGGGTCATCCGCGTTGTTGCTCGCTCTCAAGGTATACCCGATACCTTTTCCAGCTCGCGCCTAGCGGCTGACCCCTGGACAAACCGCTGTTTGAAGCGTTTGAAGGTCACACTACACTAGTGCAGGTCAGCAGCCAAAGCCATCGGGTTAGATTTACACGCGTCGTGACGCACTACTGATAGCCAAGTCTGTAAAATCGGTGTGATGATAAAGCTCATCCACACCGCTGATGTCCATCTGGACTCCCCATTACAGACGTTGGCGATGCGCGATCCTGATCTTCGTGAGAAGGTGCAGTGTGCATCACGTGACGCATTTTCACTGATTGTCGAGCAAGCCATTGAACAGCAAGTGGCGGCGGTTCTGATCGCGGGCGATTTATTTGATGGTGCGGCCCGCAGCGCCAAAACTGCAGCTTTTTTGCTTGCAGAGATTGGCCGGCTGGAAAAGGTTGGAATCCGTGTCTTTTATATCAAGGGTAATCACGATGCAGAGAACCCGCTCACTGGAGAGACCACACTACCCGATAATGTGCATGTGTTCGGTGGCGACGGAGGTATGGAACAGCTACCGGGAAGTGATGTCTGGATTCATGGCGTCAGTTTCAGTGAGAAAACAGCTGAAAAAAGCCTTCTTGGCCAATTCTCCACACCGATACCTGAAGCCGTCAACATCGGGATGCTGCATACCTCACTGAATGGTTCGGCCTCTCATGACGTGTATGCACCGTGCACGGTTCAGGATCTGATCGATACGGGTTTCAATTATTGGGCGCTGGGACATATTCACAAGCGTCAGGTTCACAACAAGGCCCCGTGGATTGTCATGCCCGGCATACCGCAAGGGCGTGATATCGGAGAGCCAGGGCCTCAAACGGCTACCCTGATAACCATCGATGAGGGCACGATAACCACGAGTGAATTTCCCACGTCCAGTATTGAATTCACGACAGTTCATCTGGACGTGAGCGGATTGCTGGATGCAACGGCTTTGCAAGGGTTGGCCAGAGAGGCGTTGGAAGATTTACTGAGTAGTTTGAAATCCGGCAACGCGGTTGTGCGAGTCCGATTGCACGGGCAGAATCCGCTGCGCTGGCAATGGCTACGCGATCGCGAACAGTGGACGGAAACGTTGAATCTGTTGTGCCGTGAGACCGAACGGCTGTGGCTGGAGAAACTGATTTTCAACATTGGAGATACACCAGAATCAGTCACTGACAAATCGGCTTTGACCGAGCTCTCAACGCTGATGTCGGCAATTCGTAGTGAGGATGCTTTCATCGAAGAGGCGACGACTTTGATCGATGACGTGTTGTCCGGGCTGCCTGCCAGTGAACGCAGTAAGTTGCTATGTGCAAAGAATTCTCAACGCGAGTTGGCAGCCATGTTGAGTGAGCAAGGCGAGGAGCATTTACTCGCCATCATGAAAGGTGTGGGTGACAAAGGTACCCGCGCATGATTCGAATAGAACTGCTGGATCTGGCATTTTTCGGACACTTCACCAACAAGCAATTCAATTTCGGGAAAAACGACCCCGCCAGTTCTGATTTTCACATTGTGTACGGTCCTAATGAAGCGGGCAAAACCACTTTCATGGAGGCCTACTTGCGTTTGCTCTATGGATTCCTGCCGCGTAGTGAACCGTATGCGTTTCGTCACGGTCGATCCAATTTGCATATCTCGGCGCTGTTACAACTCGATGGAGAATCGCGAACATTTCAGCGAAAGGGGAGCGGCAGGAATTCACTGGTGGATGAGAAAGGCAATGTTCTACCCGAGGCTTCGCTTCAGGCTCATCTGGGTGGCCTGACCATGGACGATTACAGGAAACTGTTGTGTATCGACGATGACAGTATCGACAAAGGGGGGGAGGAAATCGTTAATAGTCGCGGCGACATTGGTACGCTTTTGTTTTCCGCGGCAGCCGGTATCAGTGATTTGTGGCAAGTACTCGAGTCGGTACGCACAGAAGCTGAAGGCATTCACAAGGCTCGGGCAAGCAAATCAACACTTGCTGTTTTGAAGAAAGAACATAAAGATGTCGTTGCAAGGATCAAGCTTCTGGATATACCTGCAGGTAAATTAGGTCAATACACAAAGGCACTGAAAAAAGCAGAGGCTGCCGAACTCAAAGCCCTCAAGGAGCAGCACTCTCTTATGGCAGACGTACGTCAGCTAGAGCGTATACTGAATGCCCTGCCGATACTTGGCAGGCTTGAAGAGTCAGAGCAGGCTGTAGAACGTTATGCTCACTATCCTGAGCATCTTGATATCACCAGTCAGCAAATCGTTGATTTGCAAAAGGAGCAGGATCAAGCAAGGCGTGAGCTGGAACGCCTACGTTTACGGCAGAGTACCCTCAGCAAAGAACTCGAACAGTTGCCCGCTGAGCCTGAGCATGCTGGATTGAATGCAGTCATAAATGGCTTGAGTGAACTACATAGCAGGTATTTGCATGCAGAGCTTGAGCTGGATGCCCAACAGGAGGCACTGGCAGCCACGACAACTCGAATGACAACGCTGGTGCGCGAGCGGTTTCATCATGAGCTGGAACCCGAAGCGCTGGTCGTTGAGGCCTCTGTTGTCAAGTCTTTAAACGAAACACTGGTTGAACGTGACAATGCTGCCAAGCAGATAGACAGTGAACAGAATCATATCAAGCAGTTGGCTATCAGTATCAAAGGTGAAGAGTCCAGACTGGTAGAGCTTGAGAAAGTCAAACCAGAAGGTGCAGGGCTAGGTGATATTCTACAGCGATACAACGCGCAGGCGTTGTCCGCTGAGTACAACGCAGTTATGAAAGCTTTGCAAGACGCTGATGAAGAGGTTGAAGATGCGCTGGATATCCTTTCAATCAAAGGCCAGAATTTTTCTGAACTCCCGCAATGTCTGGTTGTTGTGGAAGAAATTGAGATACAAGTAGAGCGCTGGCAGACACTGCATGCAACCCTTACAGCCGCCAGAGATCGGCAGCAACTTGAACAACAGGAACTCAACACACTAGCACTTGAAAGTACGCAACTTGAATCTGTTGATGGGCTGGTGAGTGATCAGAGCACTGAATCTCTAAAAGAAATACGTGAGGAGGCGTGGAGGCGGCATATGTCATCCATGACGCCTGAAACAGCTGAAGCGTTTGAACCCACTGTGCACGATGTAGATCGGGCTATGGAGGGACGACTGGCACATGCCAGCGATCTGGCTAGAATGCGCGAGGTTCATCGTCAAATGCCACGATTGCAAGGTCAGTTGGATAGCCTTGTTGAATCAATGCGCGTAGCTGAGGAAGAGCTGATAAGTGTCGAACAATCTCTTAACGGTGTCATGCAGCACGCTGGAATCGACGCCACCCTGCCGCCCAAAGCTGTACTCAACTGGGTTCGCAGTTATCACGTAGCAAAGTCCAAAGTACACAACGCCCGGAGAATACGCAAAAACAATCAGCTGACGCTGGACAAAGCTCAAAAGCTCAAAGACGCGCTATTAGTTTACATCGAGCGTGAACAAGCTACTCTGGACGAACTGATCCCGGCAGCTAATACCATGCTGGAAGTCTACGAGCGACATGCTGGGTCGTTACAGGCAACACAGACGACTCTGGATGAATTGCGTAGCAAGAAGGCTATAGCCTCTAGTCAGCTCGAATTACTCCAGTCCGAGCATGCCAAGGTGAGTGATGCCTGGGAGGTGTTGGTGTCATCCAACTTTCCGGCAGCGCTTGATTCTCAGAAGCTTGCGTTATCACTGGATGCCTTGAGTGAACTACGAGAATGCAATGTACAGCGTGAGGCCCTGCAACAGCGGTGTAAGCAAATGCTACGTGACAAGGCACTGTTTACTGAAAAGCTTGATCAGATTCTGCGGGATAATGGTCTGGATAAAGGTGAAACACCTGACAGCGATCTGAATCAGCTGCGCGAACTGGCAGCTCAAGCAAAGAAACTCGTCGACGAAAAACTGAAACTACAGGAAAAAAAAGACAAAGCGTTTACTGACGGGGTGGAGGCTGAAAAATGTATGGATGCCGTCAAGTCACAGAGTGCTGTGTTGTCAGCTATGTTCCACGAAAGCGTGCCTACCGCTGATCTGACAGAGCTTTTTCAAGCCGTTCAGACAGCTTCGTACGCGCAGACATTGAGAAAGAAATACGAGGAAGATCTGGATTCGCTAAGACAAACACTGGGTGTTGCCACAGAAGAAAACGCTCGCGAAATGCTTGCACAGCTCGACATATCTTCGGTTCAAGAGCAGCAGGTACAGAAGGAGAACGAGCTGGCCCGTGTTAATGAGCGCAGCAAGGAAGCGACTGAAAAACGCACGCGATGCGAAGAACAGCTATCTGCACTAACGGGTGATGGCGAGGTTGCTCAGCTGGTAACGTTGCGAACTACACTTGAGCTTCAGATGAGTGAGGCGGCCCTTGATTACGTCAAGTTAAGTCTTGGTCACCGTCTGGCTGAGCAAGCCATTAATCGCTTTCGCGATAAGCACAGAAGTACAATGATGGAAGCGACCGAACAGGCGTTTGCCGAGTTGACAGATGGCAAGTACATGAGCTTGCAGACACAGAACAATGGCAAGGACGAAACCCTGTTAGCGCTGGATCAGGACGGGACACCCAAACGGGCAGATGATATGTCAAAGGGAACCCGCTTCCAACTCTACCTGGCACTGCGTGCCGCCGCCTATGATCAGTTGGCGGAGCAGGGCACGCGCCTGCCGTTTATCTGCGATGATATTTTCGAGACGTTTGACGAGAATCGCACCCGTGCAGCCTGTCGCGTTATGGAGAGGATCGGACAACGTGGACAGGCGATTTATTTGACGCATCATCAGCACGTGGTTGAGTTGGCCCGTGAAGTCTGCGGCGATCGAGTGCAGGTTCATGAGTTGTAGTACTACACTGTTGGTGGCCGCTAACGCCCCAGATGGCTCATGCCAAATTGTGGCGGTGCGTCTTCGTCCAGGTCCTCTGGTTCCGGCTCCGGCTCTGTTTCTATCTCCAATGACAGCTCAAACGCCTTGGCTGCTGCCTCGAGTTCATTACCCCCATCAGCTTTGGTGCTGGCCGCATCATTAGCGGCCTTGTGACTCTCAATTTTTTCTACCATGGCTGCATGGACATTCTCGACCTTGTCAGCGGCGTCTTTAGCAGAGGTCTCTTTGGCAGCACTCTCTTGTGCTCTTTTTGCCTCTTCTGCCGCTTTGGCCGCTGCCGCCTGACTGGGTAGCTGGCCTCTGATAAGCAGATCGCTTTGATCTTCCTTGTCGGCAGGGCCAGATAGCTTGAATCTGAGTCGCAGATTGTTGGCCGAGTCAGAATTCTTGAGGGCTTCCTCCTCGGTGATGCGCCCAGCCTTGACCAGATCGAAAAGCGCACTGTCAAAGGTTTTCATACCCTGATTTTCAGATTTCAACATGGCTTCTTTTATATCTGAAAGCTGATCTTTCATGATCATCTGTTTGATTGTGTGTGAACCCAAAAGTATTTCTATGGCGGCGCAACGTTTGCCATCAACCGTAGGTATCAGCCGTTGCGATACGATGGCGCGGATGTTGTTACCCAGGTCTTGTAGAAGTTGTGCCTTGCTCTCGGCTGGAAAGAAATTGATGATACGATCCAGAGCCTGATTGGCGTTATTGGCATGCAAGGTTGAAATTGCAAGATGACCGGTTTCAGCAAACGCCACAGCATGTTCCATCGTCTCCCTGTCACGTATCTCGCCGATTAGAATGACATCGGGTGCCTGTCGCAGAGTGTTTTTAAGGGCTGCGTGAAAACTATTGGTATCAACACCGACTTCCCTTTGGTTGACGATGCATTTCTTATGAGGATGCACATATTCAACGGGATCCTCAATGGTAATAATATGCCCACCTTTAAATGAGTTTCTATGATCTATCAGAGCTGCCAGAGAGGTAGATTTTCCTGAACCGGTACCGCCGACAAACAGTACTAATCCGTTTTTGGCCGTAATCACTTCCTTTAGAATCTTCGGTAAACCGAGATCATCAAATCGTGGGATCTCTGTCTGAATGTTTCTCGCCACGAGCGACACTTCGTTACGTTGTTTGAAAATGTTTAGTCGGAACCTGCCAATTCCCTCCAGTGCCAGAGCCAGATTCATTTCAAGTTCCTGGTCAAACTCGGCGCATTGCTCCTCATTCATGATGCCGCGTGCTATCGCTTCGACTTCACCACGCTCGAAAGGTGTGTCGCTCAGTGCCGTCAGCTCACCAGAGAACTTTGCGCTGGGTGGCGCGCCAGTGGCCAGGTACAAATCGGAGCCATCAAAGTCAACAAGTCGTTTGAGAAGTGCATTGATTTCCATAATTACCTGAGAGGTTTGCAGTAACGATCACTAACTGAGATATCGACCATACATGCTGTACATTAACCCTAGTGATGCATAAAAAAACGAGTCCAGAAGCCTATAGAGCAGTATATAAGGCGTCGCACGGACTTTTTACTGGGTCGAGCCTGGTCACTCTAGGTGAGAGCCAGGAAAAACGAGTACGGCGCCTTAGATGCTGCTATAGAGGCAGCGAAGCGATTCTGGTCCGATTTTTTATGCATCACTAGGGTTAATAAGCCTCGGAAATTAATTGGCCAAAAGATCGTAGCAGTAAACAGTCTACTGGCGCTGTTGTAAAAACCAGACTATCGGGCAATCCAGTAAACACGAGAGAGCGTGCGCTGAAACTCCTCCACTGACTCTTTGTCTACGTATATCTGTACTGTGTTAGAGCCTTTGGCGAGTATCGGAACCGGGGCTGTAGGAATTCCCTGTGTGTTAATGACTTTGCGACGGCGAGCGCGACTGTCAGCATTGTCAGAGCCGGGGTCTGTTCCATTTGCTTCTGCGCCATTGTCTGTAAGCGGGTCATCCATATCGCCACTAAGTACGCCTGCGTCAATCACGTCCATCACATAGAACCTGCCTGTGGGTTCAAACGTGCAGCCATCGCCTTCTTCGTTGGTTTGCGAAGCTGCCTTGAACGTGGTGGCCATGACCTTACCCTCGTAGGTCAATACGCCTGACAACGATTTCTCGCTAACATCAAGTTTGACTCGCCAGCCTCGCGCCTCTTCCAACGCTCTATTGGCGCTATCAGCACGAGTTTGCTCTGTACTTTGTACTTCGTTGTTTGTCGCGTCGTAAAGGTCTGTCACCCTTACTGTACTAAACTGCGAAGAAGGTGGCCCGTTTTCTATATCCGTATCACGAATCATGTAGAAGTTGTTCTGAACATCAACAAGCAACGGGTTGGTACGGTTGCCTGATCCAATAGTTATCGACAGAAAACGGTTTCCTCGTGGTCCATTGATTGCGACACTGGGTGGATAGAAAAATGGCTGGTGGAAGGTGTCAGATAAGTCAGCGACCCGCGTTACGACAGGATTGTCACCGGTAGCGCCAAAGTCGATACGCCATATCTGCCCCCCGAGGTCACCCACATAGAGCCGGTCGGCGAATTGATCGCTGTCGCTGTCAATCACCGTGAGATCTGAAGCGATAGAGTACTTCATATTCGGGTTATCCGTGCTGTCGACGCTCCAGACAAGTTCTCCGCTTTCGTCCACCATATAAATTGCATTACCTCTTGACGCCACTGGTGCATTGACATCATCCTGAGCTTCGGCATCAAAGCCTCCGCCAAAAACCAGTACACGCTTTTTGCTATTACCATCCGGAATCTGGATTAACGACATGCGCGACCAGCTTTGAGCTAGTTGTTCAAAACCATCAGTATTTTCGTCAATAACCCATTTAAGAACGGGTGAATCATACCTGCTGACGTCCAATGCATAGTAGGCACTGCCACCTCGACGCATACCAAAATACAGCATGACAGATTCACCGTCGTTGACGACGCCATTATTGTCAACGTCGTCGTGCCATCGAGTGATGGGTCCGTCAAGACCATATATATGACCTTCACTGACGGTGTTTACCTGTAAGTCGGGCAGATTCTTCAGCAATCGCTTTGGCATGAAAGCAAACAGCTCCTCACCGCCAGTGTTGTCAGCCAGACTAATCGATACTGGTTTGCTGGCATCGATTGCGTGCAGCAGGCCTTGATTTGTCATGGCGTAAACCACTTTTTTTCCATCGGCATAACTGACGCTAACCGTTTTGGTATGAAGTGGATCGCCCATAGGGGCGTTCTGGATCCATTCAAGTGCAGCGTTGCGTCTTGTGGTGCCCGCACCATCACTGCCCAGGCCCAGCATGGCGTTGGTAATGCTGCTATTACTTGCGCGAAGAAGCATGTTGTTGTTTGACGCAAGCGATACGCCTGCATTTGGAACTGTGTCGCCCAGATAGGTATACAGCTTTCGTGTTCCGGTCAGTAATTGTTCGGATGCACCCCCTGCATTAACTTTGTTTCCATCCTTCTGAGAAGACCAGAAACTTTGCGCGTCGTCCTTGAATTCGTTGTCCTCAGTAGCCGCAAGTCCGTTGATATCAACCAGCCCCTGCTCATCGACAAAGTAGCCTTTCACGTTCCCTGCCCATGAGCGTCTGGTGCTGGGCGTAAACAGGCTGTAGTAGACGCGATCACCATGAGAAAAGGAGGTCTTGTCTACATCAACGGATAGTTCTGAAAAGCTCTCACTTCCGCTCTTGATATCTTCGACCGCTGCCGTCAGGGCGGCGTTTAGATCCTCGGGGGTCTGTGCGTTATACGATTCGCCCATTCCTGCCTCGGCCAGTTCGTCCAGAAATACCTGCCCTGGTCCGTTGATATTGAACCCGACCGTATAGGTTCTCACGCGACTGTCAGGCAAGTAAGGGTTAACCGTGCTCGTTGCCAGAGATCGGGCAATCTCAAAGGCGCAGTTGCCTTCATCTTCGGTTTGTGTACTGGTGGCGAATATGGTGTCTTCAATATCCTCGCAAACACTGAGATCATCGCCTACCAGACTGCGTAGAGAGTTACCCCGATTGATCGCGGTGGGCTCGCCATCGGTGATCAATATGATCGCGTTCGCCTGTCCTTCACAGCTATCTGATATTGGTGAATTGAAACGTGGTGTTTCCCAGGTGGAAGTACGTGAATATTCGCATTGTCGGTAGTTACCCCACAAATTATTTTTGAGCTCGTAACCGTCTGTTGCGGTGTCGCTGTTAGTACGTGACAGGCAGTTCGAAGTGACCTTCTGTGAACAAAAGTCTGGTCCACCTGATTCTGAATAATCGTTGCAGTAAAACGTTTGAGAGGTGTCTGATGTCCAGGCATTGGATGGACTGTAGCTGGCAGGAATCGATGCCCGACCGTCGCCATCGCGGTAGCGATTGCTTGCCGCATCCCAGGTCATCGGCTGGTGGCGACTGGATGGGGACAAGGGAGAGTCGTTGTGCGTTACCGGATCGCCACGAAAGTACTGAGCTGCCTCTACGAGCGCGTCAACCGTGGCGGTTGCGCCGTTTGCTCCACGTTCGTTGATACGCTGCTTGATGATGTCCTTGACCGTGAACTGATTAGCCGGGATATCGGTGTCGATGCTGCTGGCATCTGCCGTCAGATCGCTGATAGGCCAGCGAATACCTGTAGTAGAGCCGTTGAACAGCGAACCAAGGCCTGCGTTGATGTTGTCTTCGTTACTATCAAGGATCTGGTCCATTGCGCTTTGCAGTACCGTTATTCGCAATGGACTGGGGCCGGTGGACCATTCCACACCGGAGATATCCCAACCCATGCTGCCCGAGTAGTCGAGCACAAACAGGATATTCGGCTTTTGTTGTTGTGCTATTCGCGACTTGTAAACATCGATGTCGTCTGCAAGAGCACTCGCACTAAAAGCGCCAGCCAAGACAGCAGCAAGCAGGCTATTCAGGCGATGCTGCGTTGACCCGGGAAACCCCATTTTATCCATTCTCCACGATCCGTGAGCATGCGAAACAGGGCTTGCGTATGGCGCAGACCCCGATCAAGACAATTTCTTGATAGGGAAGCGGCGGAGTGGACTCATTACTTTAACCACACGTCCGTCGAATCAGACAAGGTTCTATCGCTAATCCGGATTTTGCGTGCAGCGCAGTATACTTGGCGCCCCGTCCTTACTCTCAGCCCCGCCTCGTGATAGATGTCGTACTGCAGATTGTCAATATTCTTGTTCCCAGCATGTTGCTGGCGCTGATAGGGGTAATCTGGTTTTACAAGGGGCCGGATTTTCCTGTGCCGTTTGTCACGACACTGATGCTCAACATTGGTTTGCCGGCACTGCTTTTTCATACTCTGGCAAATTCGAAGGTGCCCATTCATTCACTGGGTAACATGGCAGTGGCCACGCTCCTGGTGCATATTGTCTTTGGCAGTGTTGTCGTAGGTTTGCTCAAACTGGCCCAAAAAGACTGGCGGATGTGTGTTGCTCACGTGGTTGGCAATACGGGTAATCTGGGGTTGCCGGTGTGTTTTCTTGCCTTTGGTGAAGAAGGGCTGGCGTATGCCATGACGTTCTTTGCAATCCAGTGTTTGCTGTTGTTCAGTGTGGGTGAATCGGTGATGGCGAAGAGTGCTGACCTTGGCCGAATTGTTCGTTCTCCCATACTGCATGCCGTCTGGCTAGGCGTAGTGGTGCGTTTTCTGGAGATCGGCATGCCGCAGATTGCTGACCAGACTTTACAGTTACTGGGTCAGATCGTCATCCCCGTCATGCTGATCACATTAGGTGTGAGCCTTGCTGGTATGCGAGCTTCTCAACTGCCATCGACTATTGTCTGGTCTGGAGTACGCACTCTGGTGGCGATATCTATCGCAATCGGGATTGCAGAGCTACTCGGTTTGACAGGCGTAGCCAGAGGTGTCCTGATAATAGAGACTGTGGTACCAGTGGCCGTATTTAACTACCTGCTGGCCGTCAAATACGGCCGGGACAGTAGTGAGGTGTCGGGAATGATCGTCGTCACTCATGTTGCCGCAATTTTCTACCTGCCCGTGGTATTGGCTTTTGTTCTCTGATTTGACGAATACCCGATTTACGCATTGTATGAGGTGCTGGCAATGCCGGAACCGCTGCCTATCCAGTCCGTGTGATGCCATTGCCCATCACCATCGACAATCTGGTAAGTGTGTGCCCCAAAGTAATCACGTTGTGCCTGAAGCAAGTTGGCTGGTAGTCGGGCGTTGCGATAACCATCGTAAAAAGACAGTGCCGAACTCATGGCAGGTACAGGAATACCTTGTGAGATAGCTTCACCGATAACCTTGCGCCAATTGCGCTGGGTTTTATGAATCTGTGTACTGAAGTAGTCATCAAGCAACAGGTTGGCCAGTGATTCGTTCTTGTCAAACGCGGCCTTGATATCATCGAGAAATGCAGAACGGATAATGCAACCGCCTCTCCACATCTGAGCAATGGCGCCATAATTCAGATTCCAACCATGCTCAACGGCTGCAGCCCTCATCAACATGTAACCCTGAGTGTACGAGATGATCTTGGCGGCTAGTAAAGCCTGACCCAATGGCTCTATCCAGTCAGCAGAATTCAGAGCACTGACATTGTCAGGCCCCTGCAGAACGTGCGCTGCCTGCACCCGTTCATCCTTGATGGCGGACAAGGCGCGGGCAAAAACGGCCTCGCCAATCAAGGTAAGTGGAATACCCAGTTCAAGTGCATTGATGCCCGTCCACTTGCCGGTACCTTTCTGACCGGCCTTATCCATGACACGATCAACTACATAGCCCTGATCATCACGGAAAGCGAGAATGTCAGCGGTAATTTCTATCAGGTAGCTGTCAAGTTCATTTTTGTTCCAGTCGGCGAAGGTAGCCGCCATGGCTTCATTGTCCATGTGCAAGGCGTCTTGCATGAAATGGTAGGCTTCGCAGATAAGCTGCATGTCGCCATACTCTATTCCGTTGTGTACCATTTTGACGAAGTGCCCGGCACCGCCGTCACCAACCCAGTCGCAACAAGGCTCACCGCTATCAGTCTTTGCAGCGATCGACTGGAAAATCGGTTTGATGGCAGGCCAGGCATCACTATGGCCACCCGGCATGAGAGAAGGGCCATGTCTTGCACCTTCTTCACCACCGGATACGCCGCTCCCAACAAACAAAAACCCTTGTTTGCCCAGTTCATTTGCACGTCTTTCGGAGTCATCAAAGTTGGAATTGCCGCCATCAATGATAATGTCGCCTTTGTCCAGCAGAGGAAGTAGCTGCTGTATCACGGTATCGATTGCGGGACCTGCCTTGACCATCAGCATGATTTTACGCGGCGCAGAAAGTCCCTGGCACAGTTGCTCCAGAGACTGGGCACCGATGATATGAGTGCCCTTGGCCGCACCATCGAGAAATTCGCGGGTTTTCTCATAGGTGCGGTTGTAGGCAATGACCTTGAATCCGTGATCGTTCATGTTCAGAATCAGGTTCTGGCCCATGACGGCAAGTCCAATGACCGCTATGTCTGCAGCATCACTCAATAGTGTTCTCCGAATACTGGAAGGGTTTAGGTAGGTTGATGAGCGGTCGTTATTCCACAGGCGTCAGCAGTGGTTTGCCTTTAAAGTGTGCCTGAAGATTATCAAGCACCAGCTGTCCCATCGCCTCTCGCGTCTCCCATGTGCCACTGGCGTTGTGAGGTTGCAACACAACGTTGGACAGCGTAAACATAGCCTCCGGTATGGTGGGCTCCGATGTAAATACATCAAGCCCGGCACCCGCTATTTTGCTCGCTTGCAAATATTCCACCAGCACGGGTTCATCAACAAGCGTGCCACGCGACACATTAATCAGATAGCCGTCAGCGCCCAATGCATCGAGCACCTCAGCATTGACAGCACCCACCGACCCGGGGGTTGCTGACGCTGTAATAAAAAGGTAGTCCACAGAGCTTGCCAGATCGGCAAGCGATGGCACAAAGGCATAAGGAGTGTCGTTACGCTCACGTCGATTGCAATAGCTGATGTTCATGTCAAAGCCTGTCAGCCGTTTGGCCAGAGTATTGCCTATGCTGCCCATGCCGAAAATACCTGCTCGTTTGCCCATAAGCCGTCGGGTCAGCGGCATCGCTCCGTGTAAGGGCCATTTACCGGCTCTGGCATATTGGTCCCCGGTCACCACTTGGCGTGAAACCGCGAGGGCCAAGGCGATGGCCATGTCTGCCACATCATCACTGAGTACATCTGGCGTGTTTGATACGGTGATGTCGTTTTCCTTGCAATAGCCTCTATCTACAGCATCGACACCAACGCCAAAGACGGCAACAATCCGGACATTGGGCAACTGCGAGAGCACGGCAGCTTCAACGCCACGACCGCCATCGGTCACGACACCGACACAATCAGTGGCCAGACGTTTGAGCATGTCGGGCTGATCGTCCGCTTGCCAGTACCTGTGAACGGTATAGGTGCTTTCCAGTGTCTGCATGACTGACGCAAGTAACGGACCCATAAGCAAAATGGAATGACTCATTGTCGTTGTCTCGTTTGACTATGCATTGAATTGAAGGTAACCGCGCTGTTCCAGCAAAGTGACGGCGTGGGCAGCGACCTGTTCCGGGTTGGGCTCGATGCTGACCGTGATGACATGTGGTTCGTTGCGCGGATCTTCCAGTGCGGCAAACTGGCTATCGAGCAGAGACTCAGGCATGAAGTGTCCGGTGCGTTCATGCATACGTGAGGCAATCAATTCATGGCTACCGTCGAGAAACACATAGACTACCTTGCCCGCGGCATTAATTGTGTCGCGGTAGCATTGTTTCAGGGCAGAACACGCGAGCACACATATTCCGTGTTTTTCAGCCTTCTCTCGGGCGTATGTTGCGAGTTGTTCCAGCCAGGGTTGGCGGTCTTCGTCAGTCAAGGGCAGGCCAGCTTCCATTTTCTTGATATTCTCTTTCGGGTGCAGCTCATCACCATCCTTACCATGCACGCCAAGGCCACGTGCTTTGATGCCGGCGACGATATTCTCGGTTATGGTGGACTTGCCGCAACCACTCACCCCCATGACAATAATGACAAGCGGCTGCATATCTCCCCTGGCCCGGGTGTCTTTTTGTGTTTTACTTATCGAAGAGCTCATGCGTGTTTGCTTTTGTCAGTGGCTGATAAGCAAGCGGGACTAGGGATTCATTTGTCAGGCACTTTTTTGGGTTGTACAGCCCGTTTCCGGGTCTGATGATAACGTTAACGCCAATGGTACGGCAACATTGAGACCTTTATGTTCGGAGAACTGGAAGGCTGTGGTTTTGAAACCCTGCATGCCTCGTTTAACGACTGTTACGTTGGCCATGCCCGAGTCGAGCGTCTATGGAGTGGAGCTCGCTGGTCAGAGGGTCCGGCCTGGTTTGCCGCCGGGCGGTACCTGCTGTGGTCGGATATTCCCAACAACCGCATGCTGCGCTGGGATGAAACTGATGGCGCTGTTAGCATATTCCGTAGCCCGAGCAATAATAGCAATGGCAATACTGTGGATTTCAACGGCAGGCTGGTGAGTTGTGAGCACCTTGGGCGGCGGGTGACGCGCACAGAATATGACGGCTCAATAACCGTTCTGGCCGACAGCTGGCAGGGTAAGCGCCTTAATTCTCCTAACGATGTGGTGGTCAAGTCAGATGGTTCGGTCTGGTTCACTGACCCCAGCTACGGAATTCTGACTGACTACGAGGGCGATAGAGCTGATCCCGAACTACCCTGCCATGTCTATCGGATAGATCCCGATGGACGTCTTGACGTTGTCGCTGACGATTTCTACAAGCCCAACGGACTGGCTTTCTCTCCCGATGAATCTACCTTGTACATCGCTGACACCGGCGCAACCCATGCTGCCGATGGCCCAAAGCATATTCGCGCGTTTTCGCTATCCGCTGACAGTCGTTCTCTGAGCGACAACGGCGTGTTCGCTGAGTGTACCGCCGGATTATTTGATGGTTTTCGCTGCGATACTCACGGTCGAATCTGGAGTAGCGCTCAGGATGGCGTGCATTGCTACAGTGCGCAGGGTCAACTACTCGGAAAAATCCGCATTCCGGAGATCGTCAGTAACGTAACCTTTGGGGGTGCCAAACGCAATCGGCTTTTCATTTGTGGGACCACTTCATTGTATTCTGTGTACCTGACCGTCAATGGTTGTGCACCGGGGTAGATGCGTGCTCAGGGCGTAACCCCGCCTTGTTCGGATCTGCCGTTTGGCTGTTCGCAGCAGGGATTTTCTGCCGCACAAGCTCCTGGTCTCCGTCATTCTGATAAGTCTCTCCACACAGCAGCAGGGTTAGTAAAATGCAACAACGACTGGTGAACCGCGGTGTGCTGGTTTTTATACTGGTATTCATCACGCTGCTGTTCCTCAATCTCATTCAGCCATTTCTGCAGGCCATTTTCATTGCGGCACTGTTCGCTGCGATGTTCCACCCGTTGTATCGTTCGGTGTTGGTCAAAGTAGGTAAGCGGCGTGTGCTGGCCTCTGCGCTGACGATTCTCATTGTGTTGTTTTTTGTCGTTGTGCCTGTCGCATCGTTGTTGGCCGTGGTTACCAGCCAAGCGGTCGACATTGCCCAGAGCGCCACACCCTGGATTCGCCAGCAACTCGCGACTCCGGGCCTTATTACTCAGACGCTGGAAAGTCTGCCTTTCTACAAATACATCGAGCCCTACAGGGAGCTTGCCCTGGAAAGACTTGGAGATGTGGCAGGCACCGCCAGCGGCTGGATTATCGATGCTGTGCAAAGTGCAACCCTGGGCACGGTTAGCGCCCTGTTCAGTGTTCTGATCGTGCTCTATACGCTGTTCTTTTTTCTGATGGATGGTGATCGCTTGCTGTTCTATATGCTGTATTACCTGCCGTTGAACGATGAGGATGAAACCAAGTTGTTGCGTCGGTTTACATCCGTGACCAAGGCAACACTCAAGGGCACCGCGGTAATCGGGGTATTGCAGGGTTCACTTGCCGGTGCAGCCCTGTATTTTGCCGGTATTCCCAGTGCGGTTTTCTGGGCGGTTGCCATGATGGTGTTGTCAGTTGTTCCTGGCGTGGGTACTGCATTGGTCTGGGTGCCGGCCGTAATCTATCTCGTTGTCGGTGGCCAGTACCTCACGGCAGTCATCGTCGGCGTGTTCTGCGCTTTGGTGGTGGGAACGGTGGATAATGTACTCAGGCCAAAGCTTGTTGGCAACGATACGCAATTACACGAGCTTCTGATCTTCTTCAGCACGCTGGGAGGGCTGTTGATGTTCGGTTTTATGGGGTTTGTCATAGGCCCCATTATCGCTGCGCTCTTCGTCACCATTTGGGAGCTGTATGGGGACGAATTTCAGGAATGGTTGCCCAGCACGGCGTTCCGCCCTGATGGCGAACCTATTGAACTCCCCCACCAGAAATTAAGCAGGATTCGTGATGCAAATAAAGCTGAAGCGGCGGACGAATCAGCAAAAGGCGACGGGTGAACGTGGCCTGAGTAGGCTAAGACGGAGCTTTCCGTGTTGGGAGTGCCAGACGAGTCTTACTACCAGTTGCGGGGCAACTTCTTGAGCAGATGCAGTCGGCCTTCACGCACGACAACATACTCGCCTTTAACCAGTTCGGCCATTATCTTGCCAACCATCTCGCGCGATGCCCCGATCATGTTGCCAAGCTCCTGATGAGAGTATTTCTTGGGCAGATTGGGATGAGGTTGCGCACTGCTGTCTACACCGATTTGCGGGTCGATACCGGCAAGCTCATGCAATTTATCCACTAGCCGCCGGTAGACGTTGTCCAGAGCAAGGCGCCGACTGCCTTCGGTAGCGTCGCGAAGTCGTGTGGTTAATGAACGAATGATGTTGATAGCCGTTTCCGGGCTTTCGCGCAAGCATTCAAGAAATGGCTGTTTACCGATCATCAGCGCCACCACCGGTTCCAGAGTCATGACCGATGCGGAGCGAGGTTCATTGTCGAGCAGGGCAATATCGCCAATGACAGCGCCTGTTCCCTGTTCGTAAAGGACAAGCTCACGTCCGTCCTCATCGCTGAGAAAGACCTTTACCGATCCAGACTTGATGACAAACATGGATTCACCAGGATCGCCTTCGTTCATCATCACGGCGTTTTTGCGGAAAGTCAGTTCTCGCGTCTGCGCGGCGAGCTGTTCAAGCTGCCCTGTGGTGAGGTGACTGAATAGCTCAACATGGCCCAGAAGGCTGACGGATGTGTTCGTGTCTGTGTTCATGAATTAGGTTGGTCTGTGCTCTGCGTTCAGTCAACAGCGACATCATACCAACCTGATGAATGGAAACAAAAAAATAGATCAATACGCGATCCAAATGCCCTCTTACCAGTCAAATCGGCTGCTTGAAACTGGATTCCAGTGAGTTCTGAGGTACACTGCGGCGGGGAACCTGTCTAAATTGTAAGCGGGTTTTCAGCTAGCGGAAGCACAAATTTGAGAGTCAGGAGAGGAACGTGCAGATATTCATGAGAAAAATGGCGGGCATTGGGCTGGCCATTACGGGGCTTTTAGTCAGCTCGACGGTGTTCGGACAAAGCACCCTGGTGTATTGCTCCGAGGGTTCACCAGAGGGTTTTGACCCCGCCCTGTTTACCGCTGGCACCACGTTCGATGCTTCCTCGAGACAGGTTTACAACAAGCTGGTGGAATTTGATCGTGGTACTACCGTCATCGCCCCTGCGCTGGCAGAAAGCTACGATGTCTCTGATGATGGGTTGTCCTACACGTTCAAGCTGCGCGCCGGTGTCAAGTTTCACACCACACCCTATTTCACGCCAAGTCGTGACCTGACCTCGGAAGATGTCGTTTTCTCGTTCGAACGCCAGCGTCTGGCAGAAAATCCATACCATCAAGTATCCGGCGGTACCTGGGAGTACTTCAACGGTATGTCCATGCCTGATCTTATCGAATCGGTTGAAGCGGTCGATGATCTGACCGTCAAGTTCAACCTGACTCGACCAGAAGCACCAATGATCGCTAATCTCGGCATGGACTTCGCCTCCATTGTGTCTGCTGAATATGCAGGGGTATTGCTAGAAGCTGGCACGCCAGAGCTTCTGAATCAGCAGCCTGTCGGAACCGGGCCTTTCAAATTTGTCGGTTACCAGAAGGATGCGGTCATCCGCTTTCAGGCTCACGAAACTTACTGGGCCGGCAAGGCCGCCATCGATAACCTGATTTTTGCGATCACCCCTGATAACTCGGTGGGCTATCAGAAGCTCAAGGCCGGCGAATGCCATGTCCTGGGTTACCCAAACCCGGCCGATGTTGCAGCCATGCAGACTGACTCAGAGCTCACTGTACTGGAGCAAGAGGGTCTGAATGTCGGTTATCTTGCTTACAATACAACTGTTGCACCTTACGACAATGTCAATGTTCGCAAGGCCTTGAACATGGCTATCAACAAGCAAGCGATTCTTGACGCTGTGTTTCAGGGTTCGGGTAAAGCGGCCAAGAATCCGATCCCGCCTACCATCTGGTCATATAACGAGGCAACGGTAGACGATCCCTACGATCCGGAAAAAGCCAAGGCAATGCTCGCAGCGGAAGGTGTGGAAAATCTCGAGATGCAGATCTGGGCCATGCCTGTTGTGCGGCCCTACAATCCCAACGCTCGCCGAATGGCTGAAGTCATGCAAGAGGATTTTGCCAATATCGGTGTCAAGGTCGAAATCGTCAGCTATGACTGGGGTGAGTACCTCAAGCTGTCCAAAGAGCTCGATCGTCCGGGCGCTGTACTTCTGGGCTGGACAGGAGATAACGGCGATCCGGACAATTTTCTGGCGGTTCTACTTGGATGCGATGCAGTCGGGAATGCCAATCGTGCCCAGTGGTGTCACAAGCCCTTTGATGATCTCATCCAACAAGCTAAGATAGTGTCTGATCAGGCAGAGCGAACCCGTCTTTACGAGGAAGCTCAGCTAGTGTTCAAGGAGCAGGCTCCGTGGGCAACCATTGCTCATTCGGTTGTTTACAAGACGGTCCGAAAGGAGGTTGAGGATTTCAGGATTGATCCTTTTGGTGGGCATATTTTCTACGGTGTGTCTCTGGCTGACTGATGGAGTGTCAGACGCTACGATGCTGGAGAACGGCCGCCTGTGCGGCCGTTTTTAATTGGAATCATGAATCATGACTGATCGATACGATGCCTTACGTGCCATCGCAAAACGCGAAGGTCTGGATGCTATTGCTCTGGTTCCGGGATCGAATTTTTCCCGTTTGTTCAATAAGGAGTTCCACCAGAATGAGCGGCCGCTAGTCGTTGTCATCCCCGCCAGCGGCCCGCCATCAGCCGTAGTGCCTAATCTGGAAATACCCTCGTTTGGCGCTGTCGGATTTGATGGTGAGGTGTACGACTGGCGCGACCAGGATGGCTTTCAGCCGGCCTTTGATGCCTTGATGCAACACAATAAACTGACGACGCTGGGTGTGGAAGGTCAGGTGATGCGGGTGTTTGTCGATCAGGCGTTCAGAAAGAGCGCAGCAGGGCTCGAGATAAGGGATGCGCAAAAAGCGATTGCCAGTTTGCGATTGAGTAAAAACCCTGAAGAGCTTGCTGCCATACGTGGCGCGATCACTATCTCTGAACAAGCGCTGGCCAACACCATCGATCAGGTAAAGGTCGGTATGACTGAGCGGATTATTGAGAATATTCTTGTCCAGCAACTGTTTGCCTCAGGTGCTCAGGATTTTGCGTTTCCCCCCATTGTTGCGGCGAGTACCAATTCTGCTCAGCCGCATGCACATAGTAGAGATGACTATCAACTGCAAGCTGGAGATGCTTTGCTGATTGATTTTGGTGCCAGAGCGGACGGAGTCTGTGCAGACATCACGCGTACCTTTTTCGTCGGGCATTGTGATGACAAGGATAGCGATGTCTACAACACGGTACTGTCCGCGAATCTTGCTGGCCACCAGGCTTCACGACCCGGCGCCACGGCCCATGATATTGATGAGGCAACAACAGGTGTACTGGAGAACTCAGCGTATGCTGATCGCATTCGCCACAAGACAGGACATGGTCTTGGGCGTGATATTCATGAAGACCCGTACATCATGCGTGGAAATCATGAAAAACTAATCAGCGGTACGGTGTTTACCATCGAGCCTGGCCTGTATGAATTATCCGAGTTTGGTGTGCGCATCGAGGATGACGTACTGATTACCGACACCGGCAGCGAGTCGATGACAAACTTTGACAAGACACTGACAATTATCGGTTAAGCGGCAATGCCGGGTTTCATACTACGCAGGCTGGGTACGTTTATTCCGACGTTTATCGGCGTCTCCATCGTCTCGTTTCTTTTCATCCGTTTGCTGCCGGGCGATCCAATTCTGTTGATGGCTGGCGAGCGTGGCATGACTGATGAACGCTATGCCACGCTAATGACGCAGTTTGGATTTGACCAGCCCTTGTTGACGCAGTACTGGAACTACCTGACCGGTATTCTGCGTGGCGATCTGGGTATCTCTTTCAAGACAAAACAACCGGTGTGGGATGAGTTCTTTACGCTGTTTCCGGCAACCCTGGAACTGTCTTTGTGTGCCATTGTCTTTGCGATTGTCATTGGCATTCCATCGGGAATAGTGGCGGCTGTCAATCGAGGTAAATGGCCTGATCAAACGCTGATGTCTACCGCGCTGGTGGGCTACTCAATGCCTATTTTCTGGTGGGCATTACTGCTGATTATCCTGTTCTCAGGCATGCTTGGCTGGACGCCGGTGTCCGGGCGGATATCCTTGATGTTCTTTTTCCCTACCGATACCGGCTTCATGCTGATTGACAGTTTCAGAAGCGGGCAGCCGGGGGCGTTTGCCTCCGCGGTACAGCATCTTATTCTGCCAACCATTGTGCTTGGCACCATACCGTTGGCAGTCATCGCCCGGCAGACCCGTTCTGCCATGCTGGAGGTTTTGAGTGAGGACTACGTGCGAACTGCCAGGGCAAAAGGGTTGAGTCCTCTGAGGGTCAATGGTTTGCATGCGCTGCGTAATGCACTGATACCGGTTATCACAGTCATTGGTTTGTCGGTAGGTACCTTGATGGCAGGGGCCATTCTGACGGAAACCATCTTTTCCTGGCCGGGTATCGGTAAGTGGATGGTGGAAGGTATCAACAGTCGTGACTACACCGCTGTACAGGGTGGGCTGTTGATGATTGCGGTTATCGTCATGGTGGTCAATCTGGTGGTTGATGTGCTCTACGGGCTTATCAATCCCAAGATTCGTCAGCGATGAGTGTGGTAGAGAACACCCTTCCGGCAAGGTCCGGTCGCTTCGCTGAGTTCTGGAGCTATTTCAGCGAGAATCGCGGAGCTGTCGTTGGTCTTTTGGTGTTTGCGGTGTTTGTGGTCATCGCCATACTGGCGGACATTGTAGCGCCCCACTCGCCGACACAGCAGTATCGTGAGGCCTTGTTGCAACCTCCCATGTGGCAGGAGGGCGGAACCAGTCAATTCATACTGGGCACTGATGCTGTCGGTCGTGATCTGTTGTCACGACTGATTCACGGTGCCAGATACTCGTTTTTTATCGGCATTATTGTCGTTGTGATTTCAGCGGGCAGCGGCGTCATCATTGGTCTGATTGCAGGTTTCGCTCGCGGGTGGGTGGATACCCTCATCATGCGCCTGATGGATATTCTCTTGGCATTTCCCAGTTTATTGCTGGCGCTGGTGATGGTCGCTATTCTCGGCCCGTCACTCATCAATGCCATGATTGCCATAGCCATTGTCTTGCAGCCGCATTATGTTCGCCTGACGCGAGCGGCTGTGCTGCAGGAGTTACCCAAAGACTATGTCACATCCGCACGTGTTGTTGGCGCGAGCCGAAGGCGGCTGATGTTTGTCACGGTTCTACCCAATTGTCTGGCGCCAATTATCGTACAGGCTGCACTATCGTTTTCCACGGCTATTCTGGATGCGGCAGCGCTAGGGTTTCTGGGTCTTGGTGCTCAGCCGCCAACACCTGAATGGGGCACCATGCTGGCCGATTCGAGAGAATTTGTGCTACGCGCCTGGTGGGTTGTGACATTCCCTGGGCTTGCCATACTGATCAACGTGTTGGCTATCAACCTGATGGGAGACGGTTTACGTGATGCGCTTGACCCCAAACTCAAACGCAGCTGAATCGATGTTCAGCGGCTACGTGCAATCCGAATCAGGAGAGTTACATGCCCTTGCTTGACGTGCGCAATCTAGCTGTTGATTTCAAGACGATTGATGGCCGGTTTCGTGCGGTTGATGGTGTTGATGTACAGATGGATGTCAGTGATGTTCTGGCCATCGTGGGTGAGTCAGGGAGCGGAAAATCGGTATCGATGTTGGCTGTTATGGGTTTGTTGCCGTGGACTGCTACGGTAAGTGCCGACGTCATGGAGTTTGATGGCAAGGATTTATTGCGCGTGAGCGCCGCTGAACGTCGAGCTATTGTTGGTCGGGATGTATCCATGATTTTTCAGGAGCCCATGACCAGCCTCAATCCGTGTTTCACGATTGGATTTCAGCTTCGTGAAGCGCTGAAAACGCATCTCTCATTATCGCGGTCCCAGCGACAGAAAAGGGCGGTTGAGCTGTTGGAACATGTAGGCCTTCCTGATCCTGAATGCCGGTTGAGAGCATTTCCACATCAACTCTCTGGTGGTATGTCTCAACGCGTAATGATTGCCATGGCAATTGCCTGCAAGCCCAAACTACTGATAGCTGATGAGCCCACAACCGCACTGGATGTGACCATTCAGGCCCAGATTCTCGAGCTTCTGCTAGAACTGCAGCAATCGACTGGCATGGCACTGATATTGATCACCCATGATATGGGTGTGGTTGCAGAAACTGCCCAACGTGTCAGCGTACAGTACGCAGGTCAGAAGGTTGAAGAGCAGGATGTGCGTTCCCTATTTGCCAACGCACATCATCCCTATACACATGCCTTGCTTTCAGCACTGCCAGAAAGATCCACGAGCCGCAAATTACCCAGCATTCCGGGTGTCGTACCGGGGCAGTTTGACAGGCCCACTGGTTGCCTGTTCTCGCCACGTTGTCTCTTTGCCGACGATCATTGCCGCTCGGTTCCACCCAAACCGCAGACATTGCAACTCGGGAAGGCGCGTTGTCATTACCCCTTGTCCGATGGGCTGCCGCTTGCACAAGCTGAGGCACCTACATGAGCAACGAGGTGCCTGCGCCATTAATAAGTGCCAGCAATCTCAGCCGATATTATGAGGTGCCGGGGGGGCTGTTTGGCAAGCGTGCCTCGGTGAAGGCCTTGAGAGATGCAAGTTTTGAATTGAGTGCCGGCAAGACGCTGGCCGTTGTCGGTGAATCGGGCTGTGGAAAATCCACACTGGCGCGGGTGGTGACCATGATCGAATCGCCCAGTTCCGGAGCCCTTAATCTGGATGGTCATGAGATCAGCGCTGACAACACACTGGATGTTGATCAGCGAGCGAAGCTCAGAGCCTCGGTGCAGATCGTCTTTCAGGATCCTTTCGGTTCGCTTAACCCTCGGCAAACTATCGGACGTATCCTTGAAGAGCCGTTGCTGATCAATCGGCCAGATATTCCATCCCCGCAGCGCGAGGCAAAAGCTCGCGAGATGCTTGGGTTTACGGGCTTGCGTCCCGAGCACTACGAGCGCTACCCGCACATGTTTTCCGGAGGGCAACGCCAGCGTATTGCCGTTGCTCGTGCGCTGATGCTAAACCCGCGTGTTCTGGTGCTGGATGAGCCTGTATCCGCGCTGGATCTGTCCATTCAATCGCAGATACTGAATCTGTTGGTCGATCTGCAGGATCGCTTTAACCTGGCCTATCTGTTTATCTCGCATGATCTATCGGTGGTGCGCCATATGGCAGACGATGTCATGGTGATGTACCTTGGCCGTGTGGTGGAATCAGGTACGGCAGAGGCGGTTTTTTCATCCCCTCAGCATCCATACACGCAAGCTCTGTTGTCAGCAACGCCTGTGGCAGACCCGATGCGCGCACGAAAACGCATACGTCTGGAAGGTGAGCTGCCATCGCCGCTCACTCCGCCCGCAGGTTGCGCATTCCATCCGCGTTGCTGGCTCTCAGAATCGCGTTGCCAGACCCAGGCTCCTGAGTTGAAGCTAACTGACGGTCATAAGGTTGCGTGCTATTTTCCACTAACGTAAATTCATGCTCACTAAGCAATAGATACCTGGAAAAATATCATGAGCCAGATCCCGCCATTGAAAATTCTGATTGCAGGCATTGGCAACATGGGCAAAAGCCATGCTATCGCCTGTTTTCATCATCCGGGTTTTGACGTTGTTGCTCTGGTGAATCGATCCACGCCCGAGCTTGTGGATGAACTGGCCCATCTGCCTTTGTTTAACGACTTTCATGATGCGTTGGCCAACGTTGACTGCGATGTTGTATCTATCAACACGTATTCAGATTCACATGCGGACTATGCTATTGCGGCGCTTGACAAAGGCAAGCATGTTTTTTTGGAGAAACCCATGGCCACCAGCGTGGTCGATGCACAACGTGTGGTTGATGCAGCTGTGCGAAATGGTAAAAAGCTGGTGGTGGGGTACATACTCAGGCACCACCCATCTTGGATAAAATTGATCAAGGAGGCACGTGCTCTTGGGGGTCCGTTTGTGTTCCGGTTAAACCTGAATCAGCAATCTTCGGGTGCTACCTGGCAAACCCATCGTCAGCTCATGCAATCCACCTCACCACTGGTTGATTGTGGTGTGCACTATGTCGATGTCATGTGTCAGATTACTGATGCCATGCCTGTACATGTCAGTGGTATGGGTCTGCGCCTGACCGACGAAGTGCCAGAGCACATGTACAATTATGGGCACTTTCAGGTACGTTTTGATGATGATTCGGTTGGCTGGTACGAGGCGGGCTGGGGGCCAATGATGTCCGAAAGTGCGTTTTTTGTTAAGGATATTATCTCGCCCAACGGGGCGGTATCCATTGTAATGGATGAAGCTGCGCGTTCTGATGATATCGACACTCATACCCGCACATCACAGATACGGATACATAGAAGCGAGCTTGACGTTGATGGTGGTTTTGCCAAGGAGGATACTCTGCTGGATATGGCAGACGAGCCTGATCATCAAGCACTTTGTAATCGTGAGCAGGCGTACTTGTATGATGCCATTGTCAACGATGTAAATCTGGTAAGGCATTGGCGTGATGCTGTGCAATCGCTGAGAATCTGCATTGCCGCTGATGAGAGCGTCAAGTCGGGTCAGCCGGTATCATTGTTGTAGTGTGTTTAACCCTAGTGATATGAAAAACCCGAAAACGACTCGCCTGCTACTGATCCTCTGCAATAAGCGAAGCATAAAAGCATGAGTCTACTTTGGTGTTTATCGCTATTGCTTATTGGCAGGTCTCACCAAGATCGGATGCGTTGGCAATATTGACAAGTCGTGCCGCTCTTAATGTGCCTGGTTCTGCTTCATCTCCGTCGTCGTCAATATCGTTGACATCAGCTGCAAGATCAATGACCAGATCGGTACCATCGAGTGACAGGATCGAAGTTCCAATGTTGAATGAATCGAAAAACAGTCGATCGCTCACTGGATCTTTTGTAACATCGCCTGCCGTCCGACTGGGTTCGATACAGTTTCTCATGTCGTTCACAATAAATAACAGGCTCTCGGAAATTCCGCGGGCATCAGGCGCTGTTATTTCCAGATAAGCCTCGCTAGTTGGCACACCGCGCCAGTTCTCCGGAAGTTCATATAAGCCGATAAGCGGCTGAATTAGCTCGATTGCAGACTGGATTTCCTCGTCATCGGTGTCACCCGCGCCGCCACCTGACACTGATCCGTCCGAGCAGGCACAGAGCACGAGTGTGGATAACAGTAATGAATACAACATGGCCGTCTTGTTCATGGGGTCACTCTTAAGTTGATCTGAGACTTGCGCTGGACGTTTATACCAGACATATCCGGCACGATAGCAATATCAAGGTTAACCGCAGCTGAACCAGTACAACCGTCTTTAAGCTGTAACTTTTTGTGAACTGCCAGTAGCCTGCACGGCCGAAGGTTGCACCGCAGAAAGCGTATGATCAGGCAATGCGCTGTTCGTGTTGATCGAACACATGGCATTTGCTGGCTTCAATTCCCAGCCGGCAAGATTCGCCGATAGAGAACTGATACTCACCATCAAGCTTTGCAATCAGGGTTTGTCCATCATTTGTTAAAAGATGCACGAAGGATTCTCCCCCTAGATGTTCAAATACCTGAACTGTACCTGAAAATGCGCCATCAGCATCGACCCTCAGATGCTCAGGTCTGACGCCAAGCGTGACTTTGCCTTCAGGTGCCTGACGTTGGCAAACCTGTTTTCCTCCAACACTGATTGACTGATCGCTTGATAGAGCATCCAGAAAATTCATGGCGGGTGAGCCGATAAAGCCTGCTACAAACCGGTTGGCAGGTGTGCGGTACAACTCAAGCGGTGTACCTATCTGTTCAACCTCGCCTGCACGAAAGACAACGATACGATCAGCGAGTGTCATGGCCTCGACCTGATCATGCGTGACATACACAAGCGTGTTTTTCAGTCGCTGATGAAGTTTCAGAATTTCTACGCGCATATGCACTCTCAAGGCAGCATCCAGATTGGAGAGAGGCTCATCAAACAAAAACACTTCAGGTTCTCTCACAATGGCACGCCCGATCGCCACGCGTTGTCGCTGCCCACCGGATAACTCGCGTGGCTTGCGATCCATCAGATCATCAAGTTCGAGTATTTCTGCAGCCCTGTTGACGCGATCGTCTATCTCAGCTTTAGGCACTTTGGCGTGCCGTAGTGCAAACCCAAGATTGCCACGAACATCCTTGTGCGGGTACAGGGCATATGATTGAAACACCATGGCAATACCGCGATTGGCTGGTGGGTAGTGATCGATGCGTTTACCGCCAATGGCTATGCTGCCACCGCTTAGCGACTCAAGGCCTGCAATCATGCGTAGCATGGTCGACTTGCCACAACCACTGGGCCCAACAAACACAACCAGTTCGCCATTCTTGACCTGCAGGTTCATGTCCTTGATGACTTCAGTGTTGCCGAAGGACTTGCAAACATTGACAAGCTCTAGTGTTGCCATAGGTCTCTATATAATCTGCGTTTGCGTCCCATTGTGTGATTCTATCCCTTGACTGCGCCTGCGGTTATTCCACGAATCAACTGGCGCGAAAAAATGATGTACATAATTAACACCGGAAGAATGGCAACTGACAGAGCCGCTAGCACCGAGCCCCACTTAACCGTGTACTGGCCAATGAACTGTTGAACGCCCAGGGTAACTGTACGTGTCTCCTCTCCTGGTGACAGGATGAGTGGAAACCACAAGTCATTCCAGATAGGAATCATGGAGAATACCGCGACCGTTGCGATAACGGGTCTGACCAGTGGGATCACAACCTCGAAGAATATCCGATATTCCGATAGTCCATCGATACGGGCACTGTCCTTGATCTCACGAGAAACAGTGCGCAGAAATTCGGTGAATATAAATATGGCTATCGGTAAGCCTTGTGCCGTGTAGACAAGCACTAACGCCGTTAACGTGTTGGTTAAGCCAAGGCTGACCACGAGGTTGAGTAACGCAACGGTGCCCAGACGAATCGGTACCATGATGCCCAATATCAGATAAAGGCCTATCAGGGTATTACCCTTGAATTTATACTCAGAAAGCGCGTGCGCAGCCATTGCGCCTAATAACAGAATGAGAAACAGCGACACACAGGTTACGATGAGGCTGTTACTGAAAAAAAGTGAAAATTGGCTGTTGGTGATAACACTCTCATAACCCTTGAATGAAAGCGCATCGCCCACGGGTAATCCTGTTGGGTCACCAAAGATTGCCTTGCGGCTTTTCAGGCTATTGATGATGATTAATGCCAGTGGAAATAGCGCGAGTAAAGTCCAGCCAAGCAGAACACTATGAATCGCTGTGCTGGTAAGCGCTTTTTGCAATCGCATCAGTGATCGTACCGCTGTAGTTTGCGTTGTATACCGAACAGATAAATGCTGACGCCAATCAGTATGATGAACAGTAACGCAGAGGCGACCGTCGCGCCCATATTCTCGTCTCCTAGCTGCGCCTGAAATCCGAAGAAGCTGCGAAACAGGAATGTGCCCATGACGTCCGTGGAATAATCAGGTCCTGCTAGACCTCCCTGAATCGAGTAAATGAGATCGAAACTTGCGGTAAAGTTTCCAATGTAGGTGAGTATGCCAACCAGGCCAAGCGTTGGGAGTATCAACGGCAGTTTTACTTTCCAGAATACCCACCAGCCATTGAGTCCATCGATTCTTGAAGCTTCAATGGTCTCCTCAGGCACATTGAGCAAGGCCGCATAGAAGAGCATGAGCGGAATCCCTACATATTGCCAGATGGAGATCAGTGTGACGGTGACCAGTGCGCTGCTTTCAAGGCCTAGCCAGGGTTTGAAATAATCGCCAAGGCCGAGAAGTACCATGAAATCTGGCGTTATACCCCAGAGTGGTGACAGGATTAGTTGCCATATGAAACCCACGACCACCACTGACAGTAAGGTCGGTAAGAAAAACAGTGTGCGATAGGTTGCAGCCCCCTTCAGCGAAGGAATACTCAGTAGTGCGGCAAGTGCAAGCGCAATGGGATTCTGAATGAGCATATGCATGATAAACAACAGCACATTGTTCTTTAATGCATTCCAGAACTGATCAGCCCAATAAGGCTCGCCGATGAGTCTTGCGTAGTTTGACAATCCAGCAAAGGTGGTGGTGTTCGCCTCACTGACGTACATGGACAGGCGAAGTGACTCCACGATGGGATAGATAGCAAACACGGTATAGATGAGTGTTGCTGGCGCCAGAAAAACAATAATGTACCAGCGACGAGGAGTACGCTGACGCGCAGGCGTTGTTGTCTTTTCCATGTAAACGCGACTGGCGGTCAAGCAACGGGCACGGCAAAACCTGTGCCCGTTGATCAGGCCTTAATCAGGGTTTGTACCAGCCATCCAGATTAGCCTGTGCTTCTGCTGCTGCATCCTCTGGTGACTGGGTGCCATTGATAACGTTGGCCGATAGAGTCCATAGCTGATTACCCAATGCGGGCTCGCCACGCGACAGTATCTGGTGTGCAACTCGGATAGTCGGCTCACAAGTCCCACGCATGGCCATGAACTCGCCCGCCAGCGCGTTTTCTACTTTTACTTCGTGATTGGCGAGTGAGAAAAACCCTGGTGCCGCGTTGGTTAGCAAGCCAGCAAATTCAGCGGAAGTTGTCCACTCCAGAAACGTTGTTGCCGCTTCCTTGTTTTCGGTGGCGGCATTCATACCAATACCCATATCGGTATGGTCGCTGATGTAGCAGGTGCCGTCAGCCCCTTTGGGTGGTGCAAATGCGCCGAGTTCGAAATCGGCGTTCTCCATGAATCCTGTAATTTCCCAGGAGCCGGTCGGGTAGATGGCAGCCCGGCCAAGAGTAAACAGATTCTGGCTATCAGTGTAGCCTTGAGCCTGGTAACCGTTGCCCAGATAAGGTGTCCATTTTTGCATTTGACGAAATACTTCGACATAGGGCTCGTCGGTGAACTTGGCGTCTCCACTAATCAGCCCCAGCCGACCCTTCTCCCCACCCCAGTAGGCAGGTCCGATGTTCGTATAACCCATGGTGGCCGCTTCCCACTGGTCCTTGGTGCCCATAGCCATAGGTATGTAGCTACCTTCTTCGTTGATCGCATCCAGAGTGGCGTAAAACTCGGCTTCAGTTGTAGGTACCGTGAGCCCAAGTTCGGAAAAAGCATCTTTGTTGTACATGAATCCGTGGATGACCGATGCCATGGGTACGCAGAACGTGGCATCGCCAGCATCGGTTGACCAGGCCCCTTTGGCGACGTCCGAGAAGTTCTCGAGCCCTGATAGATCCTTGATGTCAGCCAGGCTGCCAGCATCGTACATGGCCAGTGCATTGTCGAAGGGTCGGCAAGTGATGATGTCGCCGGCAGTGCCACCTGCCAGACGGGCATTCAGGGCGGCATTGTATTCGGTAGCCGTGGTGGGTTTGAACTGCACATCAATATCGGGGTAGGCCGCCTCAAAGACCGGAATGATCTTCTCGTCCCAGATAGCCTGATCTTCGGCACGCCAGCTTTCGATAGTGATTACTGTCTTCTCGGCCAGTGCTACACCCGACAGACACAGCCCTACAGCCAAGGTGATCGTTTTCAAAGTAAATACACGCATACTTCCCTCTCCTTAATAATGGTACGTTGTCGCATTGTGATTATTGGTGTCGCTCGATGTTATCGCTATTGCGCTCGTACGTAAAACAAAAAACCGCTTGATTGCCTGAATTCCCGAATTTATGACGCTTATCGTGGCAGTTGATGGTGGTGGCAGTCTGTGCCGGCTGGCGGCATTTTCTCCGCAGGGAGATATGTTGGGGCGTGTGGTTGTGGATCGACATGCCAGTCTCACGCTGGGGGTTGGCGCAGCCTGGCAGCATATCGAGCAGGGTCTGCAAGCCCTGCGCCGCGAGCTCGGCGAGGTCGCAACAGGGTATCCCTGTAGGCTTTGTATGGGCCTGGCCGGCTCCTTACAGCAGGAAAAACGGCAGGAATTTCTAACCTTGGTGCCCAACGGTATTGCAGCTCAGCTCTATACCGATGGCTACGCACAGCTTATGGGCGCCAGTGAAGGCCAGCCTGGCATTTGTCTGTCGGTTGGTACTGGCAGTGTCGTGCACTGGCTTGACCAGCAAGGCAATACAGGTATGGCTGGTGGTTGGGGATTTCCAGTGGGTGATCAGGGCTCAGGTGCCTGGCTAGGAATGCGTCTGTTGCAGATTTATATTGCGCATCTTGATGGCAACACGAATTTCTCGCCGTTGATGAGCATGGTAGAAGAACGTGTAGGCAGCTCTGTCTCGGCGGTGCAAGGATGGACGACGCAAACCCGGTCTGGTGTTTTTGCCCAGCTTGCGCCTTTGGTATTCGAAGCCGCCTCCCTCCACGATACGGTGGCGTTGACACTGCTTGATCAGGCTGTTGAGCAATGCCTGCAGTTGGTTCGACTTGCACCTGACGATCTGCCGGTATTTGTTGTCGGCGGTGTTGGTGAGCAGTTGTCGCCCGTTATTTCCAGCAAGCTGGGCGAGCGTCTCCGGCGCAGTCGTGGTGATGCCTTGCGTGGACTATGGCATCTGGCGGTAACATCATGAGTATGCAGCAGACAACGGGGTTATGGCTGATAGGCGATGACTGGGTTTCCATGCAATGCACCCATGACAACACCATTCATGCGCTGGAACCTGTCGCGCATGATGCTGCACTAGTGCGCTTCTTGCCAGCGCCTGTCGATTTGCATGTACATGGAGGAGGTGGTGCCGATGTCATGCAAGGACGCGAAGCAATAGAGCAAGTACTGAGAACACATGCCAGGCAAGGTACTGGCGCCATGTTGGCTACGTCAGTCACAGCGCCGGTACCGGACATCGACAGGTTTCTGGTTGATGTCGCTGACGTCATGCGTAATCCACCCGATAAAGGTGCACTGTTGTTGGGTGCTCATCTGGAAGGTCCGTTTATCAACCCGAACAAACTCGGCGCTCAGCCTGCGCATGCTGTTCCTGTCGATGTTGAGCAGCTTGAGGCGTGGTTATCCACCGGGGTGGTCAGAATCATTACGTATGCGCCTGAGCAGGATCCTGAGAATGCGGTCATCCAGTTGTGTGATAAACACGGTGTCAAGGCACAGATGGGGCATACCTTGTGTAGTTGGTCACAAGCATTAAAGGCCATCAATTCAGGGGTTGGAGTCACCCACCTCTACAACGCCATGAGCGGAGTCTCGCATCGACACGGTGGTGTGGCTACGGCAGCGCTTGCCTACAGCGACTATGCGGAAATCATTACTGATGGAATTCACGTGGACAAGGCGGCCTTTGACTTGGCGCACCGTGCCGTGCCTTGTCTATACAGCGTGACTGATGCAACGGCGGCAGCCGGTATGCCTGATGGACAATACAAGTTAGGTTCGTTAAACATAGAAAAAAGAGGTGACTCAGTGTTACTTCCGGACGGCACGCTTGCCGGGTCGTGTCTTACACAACTAGGCTCTTTGGGGGTGATGACTGACTGGGGTTTGCCTTGGCCGCAGATAGGTCGTTTGTGCAGTACCTATCCCGCTCAATGGCTCGGTAATGAGTTTCTTGGCTGTATCGCTGAAGGGGCTATTGCCAATTGGCTGGAATTGCGTGGTGACGCGGTGGCTGCTCTTTGGTTGAATGGTCAACGACGTGAAGTTGGAGGTAGTGCCTGATGGCAGCATCAACGCTTGAACCCACAGAGACTATCGATCGGTCACTGTTGGATCTGGATCTGAGAAACAATGACGATATTATTTCAACGTTGCTGGACAGCCAGCAGCGGGCGGTTAATGCTGTGCGGCAAGCACAAACGCAGCTGGATGGTGCTGTAGTTGCAGCAGCGAGTCGTCTCAGTGAGGCAGGTGGGCGTCTGGTGCTGGTCGGTGCAGGCGCATCGGGGCGGATTGCTGTTCAGGACGGTGCAGAGTTGTGGCCAACGTTCAGCTGGCCGAATGAGCGCTTGTTGTGTGTCATGGCTGGTGGAGATGAAGCTCTCGTTAACAGCATAGAGGGCGTTGAAGATGACGCGGTGGCAGCGGCTGAACAGGTAACTAGTTATTCAATCAATAGGCGTGATGTCGTTGTGTGTGTGGCTGCCAGCGGAAAATCTCCCTGGACGTGTCATTGGTTGGAGGCGTCAAGGCAGTGTGGTGCGCTTGGTATTGGTATTGCCAACAATGCGAAAACGCCATTGCTGACATCGGCGCAATTTCCTGTGTTTCTGGATACCGGTCCCGAAGTGTTGGCAGGTTCTACGCGTATGGCCGCAGGTACAGCGCAAAAAATTGCACTTAACGTGTTCAGTACAACGCTGATGATTCGTATGAATCGTACTTATGGAAATCTTATGGTGGACATGGGTGCAGTGAACGCTAAGCTGGACAAACGTCGGATACGAATGCTGCAGGCAGTTCTGCCGGATGTCGGTGATCAGCAGGCCGGTAATTGTCTGTCCCGTGCTTCTGGGTGGGTGAAACTCGCGGTACTCGTTGCGCGTGGCGACAGTGCGGATACCGGACAGCGGCGTCTTGAAAAGTACCACGGCTCATTGCGTGCCGCGCTGGCCTCTATCAGTGAGCCTACAAATGGTGAGTATAACCATAGTGAGCATACCGATAGTGAGCATACCCATAGTGAGCATACCCATAGTGAGCATACGAATAGTCCAGACTAGACATCGCATACACAGCTACCCGATGAGATGCATGTAACTACTGACGCATCGGGTAGCCTGGCTGGTTCTTTTGCTGCTGGTTAGCCCGCCAGTCCCTCAAGCATCTCCATCATGGGAGTCACAATAGGCTCGATAACCGGGCCAACACCAGGAATTGCTGTTGCCTGTTCAATAATGGGCTGAAGTGTGGCAAGTCCGCCACTGATGATACCCGCAATAGGCCCTTTGGCAGCATCTGGCAGGCGTCCAATGACGTCGCTTATTCCGCTGAGCTTGCTGCTCGCGTCTTCCAGCGAAGGTATGGCAGCGGTCGCTGATTCAACATCGGTAATTCCGCCAAATGCTTCACCAGCTGATGAAAAAACACCGCTCAGGTTGTCATTGATCTTTCCCAGATCAACGCCTTCGGGCATGGATTCCTGTGCTTTTGCAAGCGCCTCCGAAGCCGTGGCCTTGGCAGCCTCTGCAGCTTGCTCGGCCTGTTCCGCAGCCTCTGTCGCCAGATTCTGCGCATCAAGTGCCGCATTATTTTTCATATATTGCATCCCAAACCAGCCAAGTGCAACGACCACAACCAAAGCAATAACCCATTTCATAACAGATCTCCCATGTTCACATTGAAAACGGCGGTACGATTTGCCGATATTTGTTGAGCGGTAGCGACCAACGTGCGCATTGTAGCTGCTAGAGGTTGTGTGGGGTTACTTGTTTTAACGTATCTGCCAAGGCTACCTTACTCTACAGGCCGTTATTAAAACGTGCATGTAACCTCTTGTCGGCATCTGCTCGCTAAGGCGCAACCGTTGATCGTCGCTACAGTCAGTAAGGCGCTTCTGCTGTGGAATGGAACAGCAGCGCTGACATCGTTCGTAAGCAACCGGGAAAGGACGGTCTTTATGCTGAATGCACAAACAGCGATTCAAAAAGACACGGCTCAGGATGACCAGCTGGAGCTTGCGATGTCGCGCCACGATGTTCGTGCTTCACTGGCGATTACTGCTGGATTCAATCAGGCACTTGAACTGTCGTTTTCCCAGTTGTGTGAAACCTATGAACAGTTGGTACAAAGCAGCGCTGCTCAATCAACAGCCGGTGCGGAGTTGGAATTGCAAGTTGAAAAGCTACAGGCGGACTGTCATTTCTGTTTGTCGCGCATGAGGCGTTCGCTAGAACAGCTTGGCCACCAGTTAGAGCGTGATATACCCACAGGCGATCATTCTCAATGTCCGGAATCTCTGGACATACAATGAATCTGGCATTTCACAAGGATGACGATTCAGATCTGCCAGTAGATATTGTCGTAGTTGATGATGATCAACTGACATTGGAGATGGTTTCATGGATTTTCCGTGATACACCATCGACCCATCGCCTGTTCAGTGATCCAGAGTGTGCATTGGCCAGTTTGTGTGAGTCAATGCCCGGAGTGTTGATCGTTGACTACTACATGCCTACACAAAACGGCATCGATTTTATTTCTAGGTTAAGCGCCATGACTGATACCAAGGCATGTTCCATCTATCTGTGTTCAGCCCTTGATCTACAGAAAGATCAACGCGCCCAACTTGAAAGTATGGGGGCAAATGTACTGGACAAGGCAGAGATTTGTAATCGCTCTGTGTTGAGAGGACTTGTAGAGTCCAGCCAATGCGTAACGGGTAACAAGTAGATGATTGGCATTCCAGGTGGAGCGCGAGTTGCAAACTATATTTTGCATAGTGTTCGTCAGCCTAAGACGCCTGACGCGTCTTGGCAGACCATAAACAAGAGAGAGATACGCTGATGTACGCAGACGCTGCACAAGCTTTGCCAGAGAAGAAAATCAAGGTTTTGATCGTTGACGATTCGATCACCATCTGTCGCTTTCTCGAGGCTACATTTGCAGATGATCCAGACTTTGAGGTGGTTGGATATGCTCTGGATCCCTTTGAGGCACGTGAACGAATCAAGTTATTAAAGCCTGACGTCCTGACACTGGACGTCGAGATGCCAAAGATGGATGGTGTTACGTTTCTGAAAAACATCATGCGTCTGCACCCCATGCCTGTTGTCATGTTTTCCTCCTTGACTGATGTTGGAGCCGCAGCGACGCTGGATTCATTGCAGGCTGGTGCCGTTGATTTCATGCCAAAGCACAGCGCTCGTAGCGGTGAAGACATGGGTGAGTATATTCAGGAGTTAGTTCGCAAGGTCAAGGTAGCTGCAACCGCGCAAATGATCAATCCCAAAGCAGCAACTAGCGTCAATCCCGTCTTGCCGGATCTTGCACAGCTTAAAAACAAACTCGGTGAGGGTGTTCGTGCAAGTAGTTCAATCAAGCGAATTATCGCTATCGGTGCGAGTACAGGTGGACCTGAAGCATTGCGCCATGTCATCAGTCCCTTGACTACATTGGATAGTGCCTTCGTTATCAGTCAACATATGCCCGCCAACTTCATGGGATCATTTGCCAAACGACTCAACGGACAAAGTTCATTTAACGTCGTCATTGCCGAGGATGGCGCACTGGTGCAGGCAGGGCACGGTTATGTTGCGCCCGGAGACCGGCATCTGACGCTGGAAAAACGATCTGATGGTTTTTACTGGAAGATACTCGACACTGCCAAAGTATGTGGCCATCGGCCATCAGTTGACGTATTGTTTAAAAGCGTTGCGACGCATGCGCCTAAACAGGCAATTGGTGTGTTACTGACAGGCATGGGCGAGGATGGAGCGCAGGGTCTGAAGATGATGCGTGAAGCGGGTAGTACGACTATCATCCAGGACAAGGCTAGTTGTGTGGTGTGGGGAATGCCGGGAAAAGCAGACGCAATTTCAGCTCAGGATGACACTGTTGAACTACACCAGATTGCGCCAGTGATCAATAAACTGCTACAGGCAGTCAAGTAGTTCTGATATCGGGTAATTTGTCAGGCTCGAAAATTCCTAGCCCGTATAATGAAGGTGCACTGCCACCTTCCTTCAATGGATATGTCTTTGTTGCTCTGAGCGTTTGCTGCAGATCCGTTTGCCACTGGTCGACATCTTTTCAACATTTGTATGTGCCGTCGTTGGTTATTTTCCGATGTCATGGCGTGTCCTGTCCGTACTCTTTTTCTTGTCTCGGTGTGCACCTTTCGGTCTGATACGCCTTTGTGGGCGCTATGAATCAGACCCCTGTGAAAATAACGCTTCCGTTGTGTTTGTATATTCAGTGCCCTGTTTAAGGGTCGATAGCTGGATACGCGAGAGCGTTTGTTGTGACAGTGATCTTGAAACGCTGAGTTCATTGTATTTTGGATTTCTTACCGGGAAAGCACACAATGGTTGATATTCTCCAGGAATTTTTGTCTGAGAGTCGTGAAGGTCTGGATCAACTGGATCTGGACTTTATTGCGCTGGAGCAGGATCCCAGTGATTCGGCAACGCTAGCTAATGTTTTCAGGACAATCCATACGGTGAAAGGCACGAGTGGGTTTCTGGGGTTTGCAACGCTTGAGAAGGTTACCCATATGGGTGAGAACCTGCTCGATAAGCTTCGCAACAAGGATTTTGAACTGGACGAAAACAAGGCAAGTCTCTTGCTGGAAATGGTTGACGTCGTTAGAGAGCAGCTAGACATGATAGCGGCCACCGGCGGTGATGGTGGCGATTATCAATCACTCATAGACAGGTTGGAAGCTCAGGTCAACGGTACCAGTAGCGTAGATGAATCATCAACTGACACCGTGTCACTGGACGCGGCTGAATCAAATTCTGAGAAGGTGTCTGCTGAACTCGAAGATGATGACGATGACATCACTGAAGTGCCGGTAGTTCCTGAACTCGATGAAGAGATGAAGGATGTCCTCAAAGACTTTCTGCAGGAGAGTTTTGAGAACCTTGATAGAGTGGACAGCGAACTTATCGAACTCGAGGAGCGGCCAGATAATAGGGACCTGCTGTCATCCATTTTCAGATCGATGCACACGATCAAGGGTACCTGTGGCTTCTTTGGTTTTGACAAGTTGGAGAAGGTGACCCATATCGGTGAGAACCTGTTAGTCAAGCTGCGTGATGGTGAATTCAGTATGAATGAGCAGATCGCCACAGGATTGCTTGCCATGGTCGATGCAGTGCGTGCAATGTTGCACGAAATCAGCTCACAAGGACATGATGGAACCAAGCGCTACAAACAATTGATTGATCTTTTGAGTGAACTTAAGGATAACGGCTCATTAAAATCAACAGATTCCTTGCACGCAGTACGTGGTTCTGCGCCAAAGCCGAATGCTGAGCGTAGTGATGCCCAGGCTCCGCAAGTGGCTACCACAGACGTAGATGTGCTTGCAGCAAATGTTTCACAGACGGGTGCGGCCGATGTTTCCAATACAAAGGTCAAAACGAAAGAGGCTCCTCCTCCGGCAGCGGTGGTTGAAGCATCCATACGAGTGGATGTACCCGTTCTGGATTCATTGATGAATCTGGTGGGCGAACTGGTTTTGGCCAGAAACCAGATAGTTGAATATGTTGGGATGCATGAGAACACTCAGGTAGTTGCTGCAGCTCAACGTTTGAATCTCATTACCAGTGAACTGCAGGAAGGTGTCATGCAGACACGTATGCAGCCAATACACAGTGTGTGGGCCAAGTTACCTCGCGTTGTTCGGGACTTATCGCGTGCCTGTGGCAAGCAGATACGCGTCGAGATGGAAGGTAAATCGACAGAACTGGATAAGTCTCTGATTGAGGCGATGAAAGACCCAATTACTCACCTTGTCAGAAATTCTGTGGATCACGGGATAGAGACACCAGAGCAGCGTACTGCGGCGGGTAAATCTGCCGAAGGGGTATTGTTGCTACGGGCATTCCATGAGGGAGGGCAAGTTCACATCGAAATTTCGGATGACGGGGGCGGTATTCCGGCAGACAAGATCAAAAAGAAGGCGATCGAAAACGGGGTGGTGACTAGTGAGCAGGCTGCCAAGATGTCAGATCAGGAGATCTGCAAGATGATTTTTCTGCCGGGTCTTTCAACGGCAGAGCAGGTGACTAACATATCCGGCCGTGGTGTCGGAATGGATGTTGTTAAAACCAATATCGAGAAAATCAGTGGTGCCATAGATCTTGATACTGAGGTCGGTCGAGGTACGACGTTCAAGATTCGTGTACCACTGACGCTTGCGATTGTGCCGGCGTTGATTGTCTCTACGGGTGGTCAGCGATTTGCGATTCCTCAGGTGAATCTCATTGAGCTCATCAGAATCGACGAAGAAGAGCAGGTGAACGCCATTGAGTATATTCATGGGTGCCCCGTTCATCGTCTGCGAGGGCAGTTGTTGCCGTTGGTCTATTTGCAGAAGGAGCTCATGCTTGGCAATAGGGAACCCGGTGCATTGAATATTGTCGTGTTGCAGGCTGAGAAGTGTCGCTTTGGGCTGGTTGTTGATCAAATCAACGATACTCAGGAAATTGTTGTCAAGCCACTGGCAGAAGCGCTGAAGTCGATCCCGGTATTTGCAGGTGCGACCATCATGGGTGATGGTCGAGTCGCCCTGATTCTGGATACTCAGGGTATCGGTCATCGTGCGAGAGTGATGGGCGACAAGATTGAAAGTTCTGCAGCTCTCGGTGTTGCTGACAGCGCTGAACTGGCTGGTCAGAGTGAGACCCTGTTGCTGGTTCGCACGGCGGCCGAAGGTAAGCTGGCTATACCACTGAGTCGGGTCGCGCGACTTGAACAGTTCGAGCTCAGTCAAACCGAGATGGCAGGGGAAATTCAGGTTGTGCAATATCGTGGTCAGATACTACCGCTGGTCGAGTTATCCAGTTTTCTTCACGAGCGCCGTTCTGGTTACAGTGCCGAGGAGGAGGAGAGTGAGCTTATTCAGGTGGTGGTCTTTGGTGAAGAAGGTCGGCAGGTTGGTCTTGTTGTCAAAGAAATAATTGATGTTGTTGATGAAGTGCTGGAGGTGCGCGGCAAGGCAAGTCGTTCTGGTGTGCTTGGCACAGCAGCGATTCATGGTCAGGTTACCGAGCTGTTTGACGTTACCTCATTTGTCGCCAGTACTCAGGATCTCATCAATGAGCTGGGAGAAGTAGCATGAGTCAGCCTATGTTGCAAAAGTACTGCACCTTCTATCTTGAGAATTACTACTTTGGTATTGAGGTGGAGCAGGTGCAGGAGATTATCCGGTTTCAGGAGATTACGCCGGTTGCACTTGCGCCTGAAGTTGTCAAAGGCCTTATTAACTTGCGTGGGCAGATCGTTACAGCGGTCGATCTGAGAAGATTACTTGAGTTACCTGATCGTGCCGACGATGAGGACCCCATGAATATTGTCGTTCGTACACCTGTTGGCGCTTTTAGTTTGCTTGCAGATCGTATCGGCGATGTACTTGAGCTTACCGACGGCAGTTTTGAGTCCCCACCCGATAATCTCAGTGGTATGGCACGTGAGCTTATACAACGGGCCTACAAGCTTGAAGGTACTTTGTTGCTGACCATGGCAATCGATAAGCTGGTGAGTGCGGATGTACTTAACAGAGCTGATAAAGCTGCTTGACCAGGCAATCACCGAACACAACGGGTTGCGACCAAGGTCGAGCATCCCTGACACTAGAATAACCTCAGGAATACGTTATGCCACAAGCTCAGGTACATGCACTCATCATCGATGACTCTCGTGCTATGCGGGCGATCTTGAAACGCATACTTCATAAGCTGGATTTCAAGACATCCGAAGCTGCTCATGGTCTGGAGGGGCTGGAACGTCTCGCCGAGAATGATGATATTTCCATCTGTCTAGTTGACTGGAACATGCCGGAAATGAACGGCTATGAGTTTGTCAAGGCGGTCCGGGCTGATAAATCCAACGCGGATATCTGGTTGATGATGGTCACGACCGAAACCGAAATGTCACGAGTAGTCAAAGCCATGGCTGCTGGTGCCAATGAGTATGTGATGAAGCCGTTTACTGATGATGTAATCATCGAAAAGCTCAGACTTCTGGGTCTTGTTGCTGCTTGAGATGATTAATAAGCGAATCCTTGTGGTTGATGATTCCTGTCTGTATCAGCGGATATTGTCAGATGTAGTTGATGCGCAAGACGGATTGGAAGTCGTTGGCGTTGCCTCAAACGGCAGGGTCGCCCTGAACATGATGCAGCGGGCGAAGCCTGATCTGGTGACACTCGATATTCTCATGCCTGAGATGGATGGTATTCAGACTTTGATCCAATTACGCAAGCAGTGGCCTTCGGTCAAAACAGTTATGGTGAGTTCTCTTACTTCAGAGGGGTCAGATGCAACGTTGGATGCTCTGGCATTGGGTGCAAGTGAGTATGCGGAAAAGCCAAGCTCGGTGGATGGTATTAATTCTATTCGCGCTGGTCTCACCCGTGATCTAGTGCCCAAGATTGAGGCTCTTTGTAATGTCGAAGTTACCCGGACACCTGTTGCACAGACGACTAACAAGATGCAGGCGGAGTTTACGCCGAAACGCTCTGCAAGAACTGCAACGGTACCGCCATCGAATGTCAGCGGAATAGATATCGTGGCCATTGGTGTATCCACAGGTGGCCCTGATGCCCTGGCTAAACTCTTGTCGGCATTACCTGCGGATTTTGGCGTGCCTATTGTGATCGTTCAGCATATGCCGGCGGAGTTTACTGGGAAGCTTGCCAGACGTCTTGATGCTGCCAGTTTGTTGAAAGTGGTCGAGGCGCAAATAGGTGACAAGATTCGTGGTGGGACGGTTTATATCGCACCGGGCGGCTATCACATGACGCTGGATCGTATTGGTACTGATGTTATTGTTAATCTGAACAAGGACGAACCTGAGAACTCCTGTCGGCCTTCGGTCGATCCTCTGTTCCGATCCATTCCGTCGATATTCGGCGATAGATGCTTGGGCGTGATTCTCACGGGGATGGGAGCTGACGGGCTCAAAGGTTGCGAGGCGCTATCAGCTGCCAACTGCCCCATAATCGTTCAGGACAAAGCGACGTCTATTGTATGGGGAATGCCCAAGCTGGTCGCCATGGCGGGTCTCGCACAGGAGGAGGTTGCGCTGGACAGAATGGCAGAGGCGGTAATTGCCCGAGTCAGACGAGTATCACGACTGAACACTCATGCAGCAGCTAATTCAGATACACACAAACACAACACTACTTCAGGAGGGTGCGCATGAGCGAGATCAGCAATTCGGACTTCGATTTCGTGCGTGATCTGGTTTACAAAGAATCAGCAATCGCCCTTGACGCAGATATGAAATATCTTGTGGAATCGCGTTTAACCTCTTTGGCACGCAAAACCGATTACACAGGTTTACCAGACTTGCTCGCGGGATTGCGTGGTGGTCGGGATGCCACTTTGGCAGAACGAGTGGTGGAAGCGATGACAACCAATGAAACATCATTTTTCCGTGATTCACACCCATTTGAAACCTTATGCAAAGACGTCTTGCCTGTCATCGCGAAATCACACTCTGATTCAATCAATATCTGGTGTGCTGCTTGTTCAACCGGACAAGAGCCGTATACGATTGCGATGGCCATTCATGAGTATTGCCCGCAGCTTGTTTCAAGAGTTGCCATTAAGGGAACAGACATTTCTGAAGAAGTGCTGGCCAAGGCATCCACCGGACGTTACAACCGTCTGGAAGTTAACCGTGGCTTACCCATGCAGTTGCTTGCCAAGTATTTTCAACAGCAGGGACTATCGTGGGAGGTGAGTCCAAAGCTGCGTGACATGGTGACCTTCGAACAACTCAATCTGATTCGCGACTGGCGTGGTCTGCCCAATATGGACATTATTTTCCTGCGTAACGTGTTGATCTATTTCGATCCGGATGTAAAAGCAAGAATTCTTCAAAATACGGGGAAGATTCTCAAACCTGGCGGGTGTCTGTTTCTGGGACTGTCTGAGACGACCCTCAATCTGGATACAGATTATCAGCGGGTCACAACTGATCGTAGTCACTACTACAAAATCGCCTGAGTGGAGCAACAAACATGAGTGTCATAAGCGAAGAGGAATTAACTGAGATTGTTGAGGTAGTCTGGATGACTGTTCTTGAGTTACCCATCAGCGAAGGTGAGGCTGTTGAGCTGACACTGAGCGATTATCTGATTTCCCAAATCTCTATTAGCGGCGCGTGGCAGGGCGTGGTGACGGTTCGCGCTAGCGAGAAGTTTTTATCACACGCCGCAGGTGTGATGTTCAATTGTCATTCAGATGATGCGACGGACATGGACCGTTCAGACACGCTAACCGAACTGACTAATATGTTGGGGGGTACCGTAAAATGCTTGCTACCGGAGACTTGTGACCTGTCCCTTCCCACAATCATCAACAGCGACAGCGCTGATGACGTGGATCACGAATGGATCAATTTCAGTTGCGAAGGATTACCGTTGGCCGTTGCAGTCACCGAGGATTCTGCGGGAGCGCAGCAGGCCGCTTGATAGTGTTGTGCCCGTACTTACCTGTGTTTCCAGAGTAGTTGGGCTGTTAACGTCAATATATTGCCTATTAATGTACTATAAGTGCAGATCTGCTGACCTCAATTGACGTCTGAGGTAGCGATCGAGTCCCGAGATCGACTAGACTAGGCTCTGACGGTAGAGCAATCGTGACACCACGATTGTGCTTTGACCTTGCAGATTCATGGCCTGTGGCAAGCTAATACCGTCAGACACTCACCTAGTTCTAGAATCTGGAGACAAAATGGTTAAGCTTCTGATGCATGCAGGCAGATGTTCCGGCCGATATCTGGCTCTTGCGGCCTTGACGACAACCCTGGTTGCCTGTGGTGGTAGTAGTGGAGATTCCGCCCCGGTAGATTCTGACGGTGATGGATTTCCCAGAGGAGAAGGTCCGGACGCTGACGAAGACGGAATTCTCGATGTCGATGACGACAATGTTGATCTTGATGGCGACGGGTTTGATGACATCATCGGAGCGCAGGATCTTGACGGTGACATGATCGCCAACAAGGATGATTCTGATGCTGATGGGGACGGCATTGAAGATGTGCTGGACCCGTTCGTTGATCTCAATGGAGATAATCTTGATGATCTTACTGGAGAGCCAGAGGTGGACCCGGTTGTCTTTACAGATGTCTCTGCAGCCAACCCCTGCGGCGGCGATACGGTTGGCACGGATAATAATTCGTCAGACGCTGACTGGGGCAACAACTGCCTGATTAACAGGGTCGACGGCGCAGGCGATGGCCAGTTCGCAACCAGCCTGTATGCGGCCGGTATTCAGCGCGCTGTTTTCTGCGCAGGATTTGGTGGTACGGATGGACAGACTTATACGGCATTTGCTGACGGCATCTATGGTCCGAACTCTGAAGCTGCTGTAGTGGCATTTCAGGACAGCGATAGCTTTGGTGCTGGTCTGGTGGCTGACGGTGAAGTCGGTCCGCAGACCTGGGGTGCGTTGCAGGACTCACTGGAATTGCTGGAGCAAGGTCAGCAACAGGAAAATGGCTCGGCCGATGTGCAGGACTCATATGGTTTTAGCGAAGGTCGGTGCGCAGGTACTCCTTTGTTCTATCAAACCATTGTGTTCAATGCCGACACGCAAACCAATACAGAAGGTGGCTGGAGTTTGGCTAAAAATGCACCGAATACAGCGCAAACGGCTCCGTTTTCCATCGATCCACCGGGCGGCCAGCTCGATTAAATCGACGACAGCACGCAGAGGCATCGCGAAGACGATGCCTCTGCTGGCATGAATGATCTAGCGCAAATATCAACCATCGTGAAGAAGCCAGCCGTCGCTCTGGCGCTGCTTGCCATTGTCGCGACATTCACCCTTTGGTGGATGTCTGGCAATCAGGGCTCATCACAGATAGACGATGTTATTGTCAATACTGACAAAGCGTCGGTTACTGATGAAGCCACCGCAAACATCTCTTCACCCTTCGCGGTACGCGATCCGGTGCAAAGTGAGCCTTCTATCATTGCCAGTGACCGCGACTCAGCGGCGAACACGTCAACGAACGCACCAACCGCTTCGCCAGCATTGCTTGTAACGCAGCTACCCGTCTGGGATAAACCACTCAGCGACGAGCAGTTTCTGCTACTTGTCAGACAACTGAAAACCCATCCCGCTCTTCTACAGCAGCTTGTCGACAGATTCAGGCAGGAGACTGATCAGGATACGAAACTTCAGATGGCACGAGTGCTGGGTGAGGTTGGTGGCGAGCAGATGATCCTGTTAGCCAGTGAGCTGATCTTTTCCGGCGATAATGATGCTCGCAGTCTGGGTATGACGCTTTTGCAGGAAATTCAGCCGGGTAACGCCGAGGCGCGCGATATTGTGTCGGGTATGCTGGCAACGGAGGTTGAGCCCGGAATACTGGTTGAGTCCTTAACGGCTCTTGCGCGTCCTGGCGATGTCGACGAGCAGAGCAGGGCCTATTTGTCAGATCAGGTTGCCTGGCTCACAAGTCATGAGGATGAAGGCGTACGCAGCATAAGTCTTGATATCCTTTCGCGCTGGAGTCAGGATGGTCGATACACTGACACGCTGGTGGCTGGACTGAATGACCATTCAGAACACGTTCGTGCGTCTGCTGCGTATTCGTTACTGGGACATGATACCGATACACCGGTTGTCATCGAACGGCTCTTTGCAACCTTGAGGAGTGAGACTAAATCGAAGAGGGTGCAACGAGCCACAATTCAGGCGCTTAGATCCATGCCTCTGACTCCCAGTCAGCAAAGCGAGCTTGATGCACTTGAGTTGCGTGTGAATACGGTTATCCGGTAGACAATCACGAGATTTATCTGGCATTGCCTGTGTGGCTTGCTAGTTGCACGGCACATGGGAATCTTCGCCTTGCTATGGCTGCCGCGCCAATCACGTCAATGTCAATCTCTGCGCATCCCCAGTCTGCCATTATTGCCCGAAAACGCGATTCGGTGTCCGCTTCAAGCGACGAAAAACCGGTGAATAAAGGCCCCTATGGGAAGTGGCTCGTCTGGTTACAGAGCCTTCTGAAAGCTCATACCTTAATACTGTATCGCGTAGACACACTTGAAAATCAGCGTTTTATAAAACCTCTGGCATGCCTGCCTGAACTAGAGTCTTCAGCGAGTAGTGCCTATTCCAGATGTGCCGTGCGCTGTGCCGAACGCGGCGCAGCGGTACGTGCGGTTAGTGGCTCTCAAACAAGCCATTGTGTCGTGTGCTTGCCAGACATCGCCAGTGTCGGTAAAGGAGCCAGACATGTATTACTCATCGACAGGCGAACTGCTACCAGCCTCGACTCACAGACACAAATCAGATTGGTATCATGGGCGTTTGAATCGCTTGGCAGCTTAGCAGGCGGCGCGGTACCTGCTCGGCAGGATAACCCGCTAATTCCGTGGGCCCTTGCCAGAGTTGTCAGATCAACAGCATTGGCGCCGACGTTCGCTCAGTTAATGGACCGGCTGGTAGAGATTACCGATAGTGATCAATGTCATATCGCTTCACTACGTGTCAGGGGTGGCAACATACGCAGCGCCCACCTTGTTGCATTGTCTGGTCAAAAAAAAATAGACGGTAGATTGCCTGCATCTGATTCTCTGATCATCGCTGTAGAAGAGGCGTATTGTGGCAAGTCGCTACCGTTGCCTGTGGTAAATCAACAACAGGTTGCACCATCAGTCACTGCACAAACGCCTGTAACAAGTGCCAGTAAATCGTGTGCCCGTCTGATAGTGCCTGTGTTTTGTTCTGGACGGTGGTACGCAGTTTCGTTCGAACGATCTGCAGCTCAAGCTTATGGAAAAACAGAACAAGCGGACCTTGAACAAAGTTTAACGTCGGTGATGACATTATTGGTGCTATCGGATCCAAAAGTACAAGGTGTGAATGCGGCTTGCAAGCGTCTGGCTTTTCATAGTTATCAAAACATGATCGCTCACCTTCCGCGTGCCGTGTTTATCACCTCTTGCTGTGTCCTGTTACTGCTATTCCTGCTGGTTCCAGCTGAACATCGCATCAGTGCGCCACTGAGTGTCGAGGCCTCGGAAAGGCATGTGCTTATTGCACCCGTTGACGGGTTCGTAGAATCGGTCTCCGTAAAGGCGGGCGACCGTGTAAAAAAAGGTCAAGTGCTGGCCTCGCTGGACGATCTGGATCTGAAACTCCAGCAGCAGAAGCTTGAGAGTGAAATTAGGCAGACTCAACAGGCTTACGCAAAGGCGCTGGCCGTTCATGATCGTATTGAGGTGACCCGACTCAAGGAGGAGGCTTCCAGTCTGCTGACTGAATTGGCTCAGCTTGACTTGCAGAGAGGCCGCATGCTTCTGGTTGCCCCTGTCGATGCAGTAGTACTCAGTGGCAGCTGGGATGACTTTCTCGGTGCCGCCGTATCATCGGGTGATGCACTGTTCACTCTTGGCTCGACCAGTTCTCATCGATTGGTTCTTGATGTGTCTGAATACGATGTCAAGTACGTCAAGTCCGGACAGTCTGTAGGTATTCGCATGTCGGCAGATCCATCCAACGTATTGTCAGGCACGGTTACGGCCATTATGCCCCTTGCTGTTGCCGCCGATGGTACCAACAGTGTTCAGGTACATGCAGCTCTGGATCAACCTGCTTCAATGCGTCCGGGAATGCAGGGGCTTGGGAAAGTTCTGGTCGGCAGGCAAGCAAGAGTGATGCAGTGGTTGAGACGTGCGACGACGCGTCTTGTCTGGTTAGGCTGGCGACTGGGCGTTCTCAAGTGATTGAGCAGAGGCTGCAGTCCATGTTGGCAGAGCGTCCACAGTTGCGGAGTGAATGTACAGTGACACCTACTGTTATCCGGCGGGAACACTGGGTAATTGTCAAGAACGTTATCACGGGTGAGCATATTCGGCTCCATCACGATCTGTGGTTGCACATACTTGAGTTTGATGGCAAGACGAGTGTGAAACAATGGGTTGAGATGCATGCAACGACCTTTGGCGACCAACAACTGCTTGCTGTGGTCGTTCAATTACAACGATTGGGTGTTCTGGATTCGCAGCAGCTTGTAAACGATAGTGAAACGCTTGCCGCTAAATATCTTGCGCGCCTAAATCCATTGATGTTGCGTATTCCCTTGTTTAATCCGACCACCTTGTTGAATTATGTGTGCAAGCTGACGTCGGCTATTTCGATGAGGGTGTGCATTACCTTTTTCTGTGTTGTCCTTGCGATAGCTCTGTACTGCGTCATGATTTACTGGGGCTCTATAAAAGCTCATTGGCAAAACGCTATCAGTCCAACGCAGTTCTGGTATGCGGTGTTTCTTTACCCGTTGACCAAGTGTTTTCATGAGTTATCGCACGGCCTGATGTTACGCCGCATGGGTGGACATGTGCCAGAAGCAGGTTTGTCTTTTATCGTGCTTTTTCCTATGCCGTATGTCGATGTCACTGACGCATGGACATTGCATCGCAAACAGCGCATGTTGGTTACTGCTGCTGGAATGATGATGGATTTGTTCATGGCCAGTATTGGTATACTTCTATGGGCCAATTTGTCGGGGGGTGTTGTCGCCAATATAGGATTTACGCTCGCGCTTATGGGTTCAGTATCGATTCTTTTATTCAACGCCAATCCATTGCTTAAATTTGATGGCTATTACCTGCTGGAAGATGCCCTGGATAGCCCGGGTCTTGCGCGACGCTCACAGGCCTATTACCGGTATTTATTCAAACGCTATGTGTTGCTTGTTGAAGCCAGCAATGCACCAGTTGTGGCGCAAGGTGAAAAGGGTTGGTTGTTGAGTTACGGAATTGCTGCGACATTTTACCGGTTTTTCATAACAGCGATAATTTGTGTTTATCTTGTGTCAACCTTGCACGAACTTGGCGTCCTGCTTTCACTGTTTTCGTTGATTCCACTCTGTGTTCTTCCGCTTTATCGGTTTTTCATGTTTTTGTTTGGCTCCGATGACCTGAAGAACCAGCGTACTCGTGCAATGGCGGTGACAAGTGTTCTTGTACTTTTTATTTCCTTGTTTTTATGGACGGTTCCTCTGCCATCGTCAACTCGTACGCAAGGGGTCGTCTGGGTTGATCAACAAGCTGAAGTCTATGCGGCACAGTCAGGTCAGCTCGTTCGTATTCTTGTCGAAAACGGCGATATTGTAAAAAAAGGCCAGCCTTTGATGATGTTGGAATCGCTGGATCTGGTGCATGAACTTGAGCTGAAGCAAGCCGCAGTGAGGCTTGCACGCTTAGAAGTTTCAAGATACCTGCAACACAGCCCCAACAGCGCGGCATCTGCAGCTATTGCTTTGCAACAGGCAGAATCAGAGGTTGACAACGCCAGGCGCCAGGTGAAAAAACTGCAAGTGCTTGCACCGTTAGATGGACGAGTTGCCATGGCTATTAAGGCTGTCGCTACGGGTTTGCATGTGTCACAAGGGACTTTGTTGGCGTATGTGGTTGACGATGACGAACGTGTGGTACGTGCCGTAGTGGATCAGGTGGCACTGGGTGACGTCGAAACAGGCGTGCAAGGTGTTCAGGTCAGGCTTGCGCACAATATGACAAGACGTTTGCAAGCCCGCATAGCGCGTCAGGTACCATCAGGCAGTCATCAGTTACCCAGTGCTGCATTGATAAATACAGGGTTGAACGGATTTGATGTCGAGCAGGATGTATCCGCTGAGGGTGTCCGCACAACAGAGAAGGTCTTCCATCTTGAGCTGGTTCTTGATAGTGCACCAGAGGATCTGCTTTATGTTCCGATGGGTACGCGTGCATTCGTAACGCTGGAGCATCCTGATGAACCTTTGGCGCCTCGCTGGATTCGAATTTCCAGACAAATGTTGCTCAAGCATCTGAGCGTCTGAGGTGCGCCGACTGACTCTGACCGTTTGTATGAAAATATACTTAAAACATATGGAACCCTTTACTTTAGGGTTTACATGTTAGCAAATAGTTGCACATCGCCAGGGAGGCATACTTGCATAGATTGTCTATGCATAAATCCGGGCAGCATCCATTAAGCTTGCGCAGGCTTGATAACAGATAAGGGTTTTTAAATGAAAATCTGCGGCATACACACACTGTCTTGACCACTATGCAAAAGCGTTACTTTGCCAGAAAACTTCATGACGTTGATCACGATAGTGTTGTCCTGCTAGGTTCAGCATCGTGAGCGCGGTAGCCAGCGATGTATCGTCGTTAAAGGCCACATCAGAAAAATCATCGTTTCTAAAGATGATCGCAAGTTTATCTCCGTTTTCGCGGATGAGTGCGCGATTTCATATTGTTGTCGGCTTAACGTCACTTGTGGGCAGTATAACCATGCTGGCGATATTTCTCGGTCTTGTGCCCGATCGTCGCATTGCCGAGCAGCAATCACGTATCGCCCTGTCAGAGTCGATTACGACTCTGGGTTCTGCACTGCTACGTAATGGTGAGCTGGCTGGGCTACGATTTTCGCTGGAATTTATCGTCAATCAAAATCCGGATATCCATGCCATAAAGCTCAAGCGTCGATCGGGAGGGGAATATCAGTTTCGGTCACCCGACTCCGATTTGGAAGATATATCTGCAACGGATTTTTTCACTGACGATGTACGCGTGCCAGTGTTGCAACGTAGCAGGCCCTGGGGTGAATTGACCGTGCAATTTATATCCTCAAGGAATCTACCGTTTTATCAAAGGTATCTAAACAGCCCGTGGTCGGTTATGGGGTTTATCGGTCTTTTGTGTTTTCCGGTGTTCTATTTCTTTCTTGGCAAAGTGCTAAAGGAACTAAACCCCTCAACGGCGGTTCCATCACGTGTTCGATCAGCGCTGGATACTATTGCAGGGGCACTACTGGTGCTTGATACTCGCGGTGACATCGTCCTGGCTAACGCAGCCTTTTTGGAGTTGACTGGCAATACTCTCGAGGAGCTTCTAGGCCAACCAGCCCAGGGCCTGCAATGGCAAGGTAGCGAGTCGTATGTCTGGCAAGAGTCTCTTTATAACGCTGAGGCTACCAGGCATGACAAGGTTCACTTCACCAATGTCGAAGGTAAGCTGCAGACTTTCATAGTTAACTGTTCTCCAGTTATCACGGCAGATGATGAAGTTGGTGGGGTATTGATTAGCATGGATGACATAACTCAGTTGGAAGAGCAGGAAGTGCTTTTGCGAGAATCGATGGAAGTTGCAGAGCAGGCCAACAATGCAAAAAGTACATTCCTGTCCACTATGAGTCATGAGATTCGGACTCCGATGACTGCGATACTCGGTTTCACTGAAGTAATGCGCCGTGGCACTCAGCAGACAGAATCCGAAAAGCAGCAGTATCTGGCGACTATCGCCAAAAGCGGTCAGCATTTACTGGAGCTGATTAATGATGTCCTTGATTTATCCAAGGTGGAGTCTGGTGCGATGGATATCGAACAGCTACCTTGTGATTGTGCTGAAATTGTCAATGACGTTATGCGAGTCATGCAATCAAAGGCAGATGAAAAAGCTATTGGTCTCGAGCTGGAGCTGTTATCAGCGATACCGCGACAAATAATCGCTGATCCATCCAGACTGCGACAAATTATTATCAATCTTGTAGGCAACGCTATCAAGTTTACCGAGCAGGGACAGGTCACTATAAAGCTTGCCACCGGAGAAAAAGACGATCGTTCATCGACGCCTTTGATTTTCATTGACGTTGAAGATAGCGGAATTGGTATGTCACCTGATCAGCAAGCCAGAATATTTGATGCTTTTTCACAGGCAGATACCTCGATATCCCGACGCTTCGGTGGTACTGGTCTGGGGCTTTCAATCAGTCGGCAACTGACACATGCCATGCAGGGCGAGTTAAGCGTAACAAGTGTTGAAGGTCAAGGCAGCACGTTTCGTATCACATTGCCATTCAATACAGATGTATACGAATTGTTACCTCCCGATATAATCAGGGAATCATTGAGCCATTTTGTCGAGGACAAGCGCACCGTATGGGACATCAATCCGGCAAGAGTTCTCGTTGTGGACGATGGCGCAGAGAATCGGCAATTGTTGAATATTGTCTTGGGAGATCTCGGTCTGGATGTGGTGCTTGCTAATAATGGGCGCGAAGGGGTTAATGCGCTTTTTGATACTGAGGTATCGGATGAGTTCGATCTTGTGTTAATGGATATTCAGATGCCAGTAATGGATGGGTACGAGGCTGTAGAGCTTATGCGTAAACGTGGAGCGACGTTACCTGTGGTGGCTTTAACCGCCAATGCCATGAAAGGATTCGAGCAGGCCGTACTAGCCGCAGGTTTTTCCCACTATATGGTCAAACCCATTGACATGGACAAGCTGAGTGCGTTGCTTGTCAAGCTAGTGGGAGGTTCACATCGTATTGAAGAAACTCCACCGGTAGCAAAGCAAGCTCAAGTGTCTGCGTCAGATGTCCATACGCTGAATGTGCCCTTACTGACCAACGATCAAAAAGACGTAACGGGAGACCTGATCAGCACACTTGCAGTGGAAGACGAGCGATTTATACCCATTATCGAGGACTTTCGAGAACGGCTTGGTCAGCGATTGCTTGAGCTGGGAGATGCTGTGGCTTCGCAGGACTGGATTGTCTTGAGTGACATTGGGCATTGGCTGAAAGGTTCTTCTGCCAGCGTAGGTATCGAGGCGCTGGTACAGCCGGGTGTGGACTTGCAATCAGCGGCAGAAAACAAGGACGTCAGCGCTTGCTCTGATGCGATCGGGGCTATCCAGGTAATGCAGCGGAGGATCATTGCTGATCCGAGTCTGGCGAAACTGCAAACGAAGGCTTTGGAAGTCGATGCTGGCAATTCCGACGCGCCGGCGAGCGATCCTGTATTCTCCTCGCTACCCGTTGAATTCGCAGAGTTTCATGAAGTAGTTGGACTTTTCATGGAGCGATTGCAAGAACAGATGCAAGCCTTGCGGATCGCGGTCGATACCAACGATGTGGAAAAAGTTTCAGAAATCGTACATTGGATGCGTGGCTCGGGAGGTAATGTCGGGTACGCTGAATATTCGCAATTGTGCAGTCAAATGCAGGACAGTGCTGAGCAATCACTACCGTCGTTGAAAGACGACCTATCGGCTCTAGAGCATTACAACAGTCGCGTATTTGCTGGTTGGGCCATGACACCGCCCCCGGTCTCTGATACCGGAGACTAGCGTACCGCAACGTTCATGAATATCGAGCAAAAAATATCAACGCAGATAAGCCTGGATCTGGATGATCATGCCTTGCGTCTGATGGGTAATGCCAAAATCATGATGGTTGATGATGAGCCTATCAACATGCGTGTGTTGCAGTTACACCTGACTGCTGAGGGATACGAACGTTTCGTTACTGTCAGTGATTCAACCATAGCGTTAAGCGTCCTGCGAAGCGAGAAACCTAACGTCCTGCTGCTCGATTTAAACATGCCGGTTGTGTCTGGTCTGGAAATTTTGCAGCAAATTCGAAACGATGACGAACTCAAGCAATTGCCGGTCATCGTTCTGACTTCATCGAACAATGCTGATACCAAATTCAGTGCCTTGAAGCTGGGTGCGACTGATTTCCTTGCTAAACCTGTACATGCAGGTGAGCTCGCACTAAGAATGCGCAATACGCTGGTTGCGCGAGCATACGAGCAACAGTTGATGCATGTCGATTCCCTGACCAACTTGCCTAATCGTCTCTATTTCGGTGACTACATACAACAGCATCTGGAGCGGGTTCCCAAGGTTCTGGAAAGTGGTGTTCTGGTGCTTATCAATCTGCATCGATTCAAATCTATCAATGATAGCTATGGGTCGGCCAGAGGCGACGATGTGCTGTGGGCGTTCAGTCAACGTCTATGTGCAGCCTTCGACACCACAGCAGAAGCAAATTCGGGGAGTCGTGGCAAATCCGATACTCGTGAGTCTCTGGTTATGCGACTGGGTGGCGATCGGTTTGGCGTGTTCGTCGAAACTGGGCCCGAGCCAGCCCACGATAACTTTCTGCTTGAATCTCTTGATGAGCTGTTGAAGTCAGTTGAGGAACCCTTTATCGTAGATTCACAAAATGTCTTTCTAAACATTGGTATTGGCGTATCAATGCTTGAGGAGCATTCTGACGGCGTAGAGGCATTGATCAATCACGCTGAAACAGCGATGCACCATCAGAGTAATAACTCGACAATACCGTTTGCGTTTTACAGCGTCGATATGGTGATAGGCGCGCGGCGACTAATGGATATCGAAAATGCCTTGCGTACCGTTATTGTCGATGATGGATTGTATTTGACGTATCAACCCAAGGTAGATGTCAAGTCGGGAGTGGTCACAGGCGCCGAAGCTCTCTTACGCTGGAACCATGCGCAACTTGGACCCCTGTCTCCAGTTGAGTTCATACCGGTTGCTGAGTCAAGCGGATTGATTGTATCAGTTGGCCAGTGGGTGCTTGAAAAAGCCTGCGAACAGACAGCACTCATACGTGCTTCCGGTTTTCCGGAATTCAAAATAGCCGTTAATGTGTCCATCGCGCAGTTATATGAAGCAGATTTTATCTCAATTGTCAGACAAACCCTGGCTAAAACGGGTCTGCCCAATGAGGCACTTACAATCGAGCTTACTGAAAACATGATTATGGAAAATGTTGAAACCAGCATCAGCCAATTGGCGTTGTTGCGTAAATTGGGAGTTCGTATCTCCATAGATGATTTCGGAACCGGTTATTCATCGTTGAGCTATCTTCAACGATTTCCGATTGATCAATTAAAAATTGATCGCTCCTTTATTATGCAAATCAATGCGGAAGGCGCTCGCTCGCCTATCGTCAAAGCAGTTGTCATGCTTGCACACGAGCTAAACCTTGATGTGGTAGCAGAAGGGGTGGAGACTATAGAACAGCTGAACTATATCCGAAGTCTGTCGTGCGAAGAGTATCAGGGTTACTACAAGAGTGAGCCAATTGTTGCTCACGACTTCATGCAGCTTTTGTGCGAGAGCAATCCTCGGGCAGCATGAGGAGTAAGTGCTACCGCTGCACGTCAAGCGTTAGCGGGTACGTTTTCCTTGAGCGATTCTGCACGTCTGGCTGAGGCCTCCAGCTCAGCATTGACTACGCTTATGTCACGCGCCATATCCGCTTCGGGCCAGCCTTGTGCGTGACGTTCCAACAGATCACCCAAAAACTGTATGTGGTCTGGTCTGTCGTTCAGACAAGGGATGTACTGAAACCGCTCGCCACCATGTTCTTCGAAATATTCGCGATTTTCGCCGCTGATCTCTTCGATGGTTTCAAGACAATCAGCCGAGAACGCCGGACACAGCACATCGATGTTCTTGACACCCTCTCCGGGAAGATTTTTCATGGTCTCATCGCAGTAGGGTCTGAGCCACTCCTCGCGGCCGACTCTGGATTGAAAAACCACGAGTATCTTTTCTGGCGCAATTTCCAGTTCCTCTGCCAGCATCCGGGATGTCTTATGACACAGACAGTGGTAGGGGTCGCCATTGGTCAGGTATCGCTTTGGGATGCCATGGTAGGAGGTCACCAGTAGATCGCCACGTCCGTTCGTCTCCCAGCTTTCTCTTACACTATTGGCTAGCGATGTCACGAACGCCTTTTGATCGCAGAACTGGTTGATGAAGCGCAGCTCTGGAATCCAGCGGGTCTTTTGCAACCTGCTGGTAACAGCGTCAAACACCGAAGCTGTTGTGGTGCCTGAATATTGAGGATACATGGGCAAAACGATCATGCGCCGGACGTTGGCTGCCTCAAGTTCCGATATTGCGCTATCGATCGACGGTTCACCGTATCGCATGCCCAGCGCAATATGTACGTGACCGCCGAAGCGTTTGTGTAGCTCATTGCGAAGCGCAGTTTCCTGCTGCCGGGAGATGCTCAACAAGGGTGAGCCAGTCTCTTCTGACCAGACTTCGCGATAGGCCTTTGCGCTGCGCGATGGCCGTATGCGTAAAATGATGCCGTGTAACAAAATAAGCCACAACCAGCGTGGCAGCTCGATTATTCGAGGGTCGCTGAGAAACTCGGCCAGATAGCGGCGCACAGCGCCGGTCTCAGGTGCCGCAGGCGTTCCAAGATTGACCATCAGAACACCCAGCTTCTCTTCAGAGCCATGTTCGAATTGTGGTTTACCGATGTATTTCATACTTTTAAAGCCGTGGCCTGTCTACGGGCTTGGCTGTGTGTACGCAAATGAACACAGATTGGAGCCATGTGGTCGGTTTTGATCCGCAGAAAATCGCCGAAATGAAACTGCTGCATATCAATTTGTTTTTCTTGGGTTTTGTCTTGCACGCGCAAAATATGTGCCTCTATCGCACGCTGGAAAAAGCCTGAATGCGAGCAGACCGTGTGGTACGGATTCGATCTGCCTTGCCGTTGTTTTCCTGCGTAGCTGGTGTCGATATTTGAGGTGCTGATTTTATGGTGTATTACTGTCTTGTTCAAAGGTGATGCGGCAGAGGCGCTCGCGGAGTAAACTACCGATAACGAGGAAACCTGATACGCACGGATGTTGAATACCGGACGTCTCTGGCGCCTCACGACTCTAGCCTTATCTATCCATGAAGCCACCAGAATACTCCGAGCCTCTTTTCTACTGTAACGAATCCTGTGCGGCCAGATCGGAATGCGATGTGTATTGCGCCGGGCCGCGACCAGCTCCTTTGCAGATTAAGCAACAAGGAAAGGGTCGATCGGGGTCTGGCTTCCGGAAAGATTCAGGCGTTTCATGACCCGTTCGCGCTAGTATACCGGACACTTGTCAATTCGCCCTTGTCCAAGAGGTGCTCTTTGTCACTAATTATTGCCTTGCCGCGAGAGCGGCGCCCTAGCGAACGGCGTGTCGCGCTGGATCCTTCGCGGGTGGAGCGTCTGATTCAGTCGGGCCTGCAAGTGCGTATCGAAGCGGAGTGCGGACATAGCGCAAGCTTCCACGATGACGATTACCAGGGTGCTACGGTGCACGACAGCTTTGCCGAGGTTGTCCGTGGCGCCGACATCATCGTCAAAGTGGTGTGTCCGACGCTTGATGAAATCAGCGAACTTCGAGCAGGCTCTGTGCTTATCTGCAGCATGTCGGCTTTCCAGCATGTTAATGAGGTCGAAGCGCTGAGACTTGGCCGAATCACTGTGCTTGCCATGGATCACATGCCCCGAACCACCCGTGCCCAACCCATGGACGCGTTGTCATCGCAGGCGACCGTTGCAGGTTACAAGGCTGCCCTTCTGGCTGCCGAGTTGTCACCGCGCATGTTCCCGATGCTGACTACCGCTGCGGGCACCATTCGCCCCTCCCGGGTGCTGGTTATCGGTGCGGGAGTTGCCGGTTTGCAGGCAATTGCTACCGCCCGTCGCCTGGGTGCTCAGGTAGAGGGGTACGATATCCGACGTGCGGCCAAGGAGCAGATCGAGTCGTTGGGGGCAAGGATGGTTGACACCGGAGTTGAGGTTGAAGGTGCTGGTGGATTCGCTCGCGCCCTGCGTAAGGACGAACGGCAGAAGCAGCATGATGTGCTGGCGGAGCATCTTGCTCGTGCCCACGTCGTGATTTGCGCGGCCTCCATTCCTGGACGAAATGCGCCACGAATCATAACGGAAGACATGGTGGACGGCATGCTGCCGGAGTCCGTAATTGTCGATCTGGCGGCCTCGACGGGTGGTAACTGCGAATTAACGCACGTTGGCGAACACTACTACCACCATGAAACACTGATTGTTGGACCTTTGAATCTACCTAGTCATGGAGCAGTACATGCCAGCGAGATGTACGGACGCAATGTGTACAACATGTTGCAACTGGTTATACGCCACGACGAAGTGGTGCTGGACCCTGACGACGACATCATTGCCCGCTGCGTCGTATGCCACGACGGGAACGTTAATCACGGTCCAACGGCCAGCTTGATGGAAACCGAGCATGTAGCCTTTGGCGGTGCCGTTCACGTTGCATCGGATTTTCCAGACCAGAGTGCCGGTTGGCTGGTGGAGCCTGAAGATCACACCGATGCTAATGGAGTAGATCGTGAGCCGGCAGAAGATGCGCTAACAGCGGTTTCTGAATCCGGCAGTGCGATTGACGGGGCACCCACAGATCTTGTAGCCAGAACCGGAGATGACCAAGCAAACCAGGTAGAGCTCTCAGCTCCTGGCGACGTCAAAGGTTCTGACCTTGCAGACCTTGATCACTTGCAGGTCATGGAGAATGTGGATGATTTACAGGCACTCGATGGCCTGACGATACAGCCATCGGAGCCAATAGAAGAAGAGTCGCAAGCGGATGATTTTACCCGCATCAACGGCGTCGGACCTGCGCTTCAGGAGTGCCTTTATTCATTTGGCTTCAGGCGTTTTGAGGATATTGCCGTGCTTGATGATGCTGGTGTGCAGAAGCTCACTGTTCAGCTAGAGCTTGATGATGAGGTGGAAAAACAGGACTGGACTGGACAAGCACGTAAGCTGATGGAGCAATTGACTATATGAGTATTGTTAGCGCGCTATATCTTGTATTGCTGGCAGCGGTTGCAGGCTATGTCCTGATTGCCCGGGTGCCTTCCCTGCTACACACGCCGATGTTGTCCGGATCAAACTTCATTCACGGAATTGTACTGGCTGGTGCCATGCTTGCTCTTGCCAATGCGTCAGGGACGCTGGAGATGGTTATTGGTTTTATTGCTGTGATGGCTGCTGCGGCCAATGTAGTCGGCGGGTTTGTTGTGACTGATCGAATGCTTCACCTCTTCGAACAAAAAGGCTCACGTGGTGCAGAGTCGTTGCAAGGGGTGCAGCTGGTGAATGACAGTATTGTCGATGGCCGTGCCGGTCATCCGGGGGGCGCATCAGGAAAACCTTCGACAATCAGCGTCAAGGGTGATCAGTAGCTCATGCAAGACTCCGTTCCCGTAATGGTTCAACTCGCCTGGTTTGTTGCTACCGTGCTATTTATTACAGCACTGCGAAACCTGAGCTCACCGAGAAAGGCCCGTCGTGGCATCTGGGTCGGTGGGATAGGAATGTTGCTTGCCATCGGCTCCATGTTCTTTCATCCGGATCTGACTGCCAATCATTGGCTTATCGTCGTGGCTGTCATGTCTGGCGGCTTGCTCTCTCTGGTGCATGCCCGCCGTGTAGAGATGACCCGCATGCCACAGATGATTGCGCTATACAACGGACTTGGAGGGCTTGCAGCCGCAGGAATATCCGTTCTGGTGCTGCTGCATGTGTCAATTTATGGGCCTGCTGAAAAAGCGTTAGCGATGGTCGGTGCGCTAATCGGTTGCGTGGCCTTCGCGGGTTCCGTGTTTGCTTTTTTTCGTCTCAACGGTCTGTTTGCAGCTCGTGGAGGTTTCGCCAAGCGTCAGGTAGCCTACCTCGCCAACAGTGCTCTGGTGCTGCTGTTGGGTCTGATCATCGCGACCTCGTCAACGGCTCATCCGATGTTGCTGCTGATGTTTGTCGTTTTAGCCGTCAGTTTTGGCTTGCTCATGACCTTGCCAACGTCTATCGCAGACATGCCGGTATTGGTATCTTTTTACAACGCGTTAACCGGTCTGGCAGTGGCGTTTGATGGCTTTGTTTTGAATAATCCTGCCATGGTGGTGGCGGGGACCATTGTTTTCGCTGCAGGCTCGCTGCTAACGCGGCTAATGGCGCGAGCTGTCAATCGACGTCTTAGCGAGATCATGTACTCGGGATTTGGCATTGGCCCCGACGACAGTGCTGGAATCGACAGCCGCGACCACGTCAATACGATCGATGCTCGTGATGCAGCGGTAGATATGGCCTACGCGCGACGGGTGGAGATCATTCCTGGCTACGGAATGGCGACAGCTCAGGCACAACACAAGCTTCGTGAGCTAACACAGTTGCTGGAAGCGCGTGGGGTAACCACAGGCTTTGCGATTCATCCCGTTGCCGGTCGGATGCCTGGGCATATGAACGTATTGCTGGCTGAAGCAGGTGTGCCTTATGAAAAAATTCAGGATCTTTCGGATATCAACGCTGAATTCTCCGAGGTTGATGTCGCCCTTGTGGTCGGGGCGAACGACATCGTAAACCCGGCTGCTCGCGATGACACAGACTCTCCGCTTTACGGCATGCCGGTTTTGGACGTGGACAAGGCCAAACGGGTCATTGTCCTGAAGAGGGGTGATGGTACCGGCTATGCTGGCGTGGAAAACCCGTTGTTGTTTTCGCCGGTTACCCGAGTGCTATTTGGTGATGCTCGTGACACCATTCAAAATCTTGTCATGTCGATCAAGAGTCTCGATTAAGGACGGGGTAGGTGGAATAACCCTTTGAATAATCTCGACTCATAAGGCACTAGTCTGCGCACATGCGTGCCAGGTGAGAGATCTGGTAACACTCAGGTGTGAGTCTGTGTCATCTGAGTTTTATCCTGGAAACCGATAATTTTTACAAAAATCTGTAAATTGCCTGTTATTTGTCATTCCCAAGCCTTGACGTCAATTATTTTTTGTTGTGCTTATACACAAGAGCGAAAAGGCGTTGATGAATAGTGAAACATATTGTATAAGCTAGTGAGTTGATATTAAGAAAAGTATGTAAACTATTGATTTGTATTGATATATACCGATTGATCAAACTTTATCCAATTTTGGCAAACCGGCTAGCCATCGGCGATAGAGAGGCGAATTACAGCTTTGTCCACAAAGTTATCCACAGAAATTGTTGATAAATCACGTTTTATTGACACTAACGTGCAGGGTTCCAATCATCAGATGCCAATCATCCGTGCATCAGGATCAAAGGGGTTAGTCCGGACAGGATGAGCACACTTGTACAAGTGGCCATTCCGACACCACTGTTCCGGGTGTTTGACTATCAATGGAAATCCAGTGATCCCGTGATTCGTGGGGCGAGAGTCAGCGTGCCTTTCGGGCGTCGTGAAGTCATTGGTGTCGTGTTGGGTGCCGTGCAGAGTTCAGAAGTCCCCGAGAACAAACTGCGTGCAGTGCGCCGTGTCCATGATGAATACGCGCTGATCCCGGACGATCTCATGAATCTTCTTGAATGGGCAAGCCGCTACTACCACCACCCTCTGGGCGACGTTATGGCATCTGCGTTGCCCAGTCTGCTCCGCAAGGGGCAGGATGCCGCCATTGCTGAACGTGAGTTTTATCACTGGGCTGGGCCTGCACCCGTGCCAGACACGCTAAAGCGTGCAAAAGTGCAATTTCAGATAGCCAGCTATCTGGCGGACTTATCAGGTAAGTCTGCCGGTGCAGATTCTTTGGTCAGGATCAGCCCACGTTGGCGTGCTTCATTGGCTCCGCTAATGGAAAAGGGCTGGGTGGTGTGTGAGAAGGCCTTGCAGATTCCGGATAACAAAGCTCATGCGCAAGCACCTGAGCTTGCCGATGAACAGCAAAACGCGGTCGATCAGATCATTAATGCGTTGGGGAGCAATCAACGATTCCTGCTTAACGGGGTTACTGGTAGTGGCAAAACAGAAGTCTATCTAAGAGGTATCGAGGCGGCGTGTAGTCGTGGCTTGCAGGCTCTGGTACTGGTTCCTGAAATATCTCTGACTCCTCAGCTGATGAGCCGTTTTGAACAGCGTCTGGATGGTTGCCTGGTTAGCCTGCATTCCGGACTCAACGATACACAGCGCATGCAAAACTGGTTGTGTGCGGCACATGGATATGCTGATGTGGTGATTGGTACGCGGTCCTCGATTCTGGCTGCCATGCCACGTCTGGGCCTGATCATTGTGGATGAAGAGCATGACAACTCGTTCAAGCAACAAGACGGGTTTCGCTACCATGCCCGGGATCTTGCACTGATGCGCGCCAGAGCCAGGAATTGCCCTGTAGTACTTGGCAGTGCCACCCCCTCGTTTGAAAGTCTTAACAACGTCGATAGTGGCAAGTTTGTACAGTTACCCTTGACAAATCGAGCCGGAGAAGCGGTGCCACCCAAGCTGGGTCTGATGGATATTCGCCGGCGAAAATTGATAGAGGGAATGAGCGATCGCATGATTGATGCCATTCGGCAGCATCTGGATAATGCAGGCCAGGCACTCGTGTTTATTAATCGTCGTGGCTTTGCCCCGACCTTGCTGTGCAACGATTGTGGCTCTGCCGCAGATTGCAATCGATGTGATGCCAATATGACGGTGCATGCAAGAAGTAATCGACTGCGCTGTCATCACTGCGGATCCGAACGCCGGATGCCAGCCGGTTGCGAGAGTTGTGGTTCGGTAGAGCTGGATCGTGTGGGGTATGGTACCGAACGGATAGCGGCTGCTCTGCAGGATGCTTTCCCTGATGTGCTGATCGCACGGATTGATCGTGACAGCACCCGACGCAAAGGTGCACTGGAACAGCAATTGGCATTGGCAACCAGTGGCGAGGCCAGAATACTGGTGGGCACACAGATGCTTGCCAAGGGGCATCATTTTCCCAAGCTGACCCTGGTTGGCATACTGGATGCCGACCGGGGTTTGTTTGGTACGGATTTTCGTTCGCTGGAACACATGGGTCAACTGATCTTGCAAGTAGCGGGCAGGGCAGGACGTGAAAAGACCAGTGGCACCGTTCTCATCCAGACGCGGAATCCAGACAGCCCCATGTTGCAAACCTTGATCGTCGACGGCTATGCACCGTTTGCAAAAATTGCCATGGCAGAGCGAAAACTGGCCGATCTACCCCCGTATTCATTCATGGCGCTGGTACGGGCAGAAGCGGTGACCGTAGCCGAGCCACACCAGTTTTTACTGGAAGTTGCAGCCAGCCTCAAAAGCTATTCCGGGCAGCAGCTGGACATTCTGGGACCCGCGCCTGCACCGATGGAACGTCTGGGTGGTCGCTATCGAGCGCAATTGCTACTGCAATCGAATTTACGTTCGACTCTTAATGGCAGTTTGTCGTGTTTGTCGCAACTCATTGATGCGCTACCCGGCGCCAGACGATGTCGATGGTCGATTGATGTTGATCCTGTCGATCTTTTTTAGCGTTTGGCCGTGATTTTTTAGCGAAGTCATCTTCTAAACAACGTTCGTTGTCCCTGCGAATGCGAGGATCTACTAAAAGCTGAAAACTATGCGTGGATAGAAACTACCGAGCTTGGGGAGCGGATAAGTTGGCGATCAGCTGTCCCGGCTTTGAAAAGCACGTTCACTCACTGAAACAGACATCGTGAGCGTCGTCTCTCTGGTGCTAGACTTATCGGCCAGATACCCTGTGTGGACCTTGCCCGTGATTCCCCAGATTGAACAGCAGTTAAGCGATGCGCTGGCTGTGCTTAAAGCTAATGGCATTGTGCCAGAAGATGTCAACCCGACGATCAGCGTTACTCGCACACGCGATGCAAGCCATGGTGACTTTGCATCCAATCTTGCCATGATGCTGGCCAAGCCTGCCAAGCGTCCACCGCGCGACATTGCGCAGGCCCTGATCGATGCAATGCCATCCTCCACGTCAGTCAAGCAAGTGGTTATTGCAGGTCCAGGGTTTATCAATTTCTTCCAGGCAGACGATGCGCAGTGTGCGGTTGTTGCCAGCGTTCTCGGTCAGGGTGCGGCTTTCGGGCGCAGCGATGTAGGAGCGGGAAAACGTGTTCAAGTGGAATTTGTGTCTGCCAACCCAACCGGGCCCCTGCACGTGGGTCATGGTCGCGGAGCTGCGATGGGCGCCACCGTTTCAAACCTGCTCGATGCCGCCGGTTTTACTGTCGAGCGAGAGTATTACGTCAACGACGCTGGACGGCAAATGGATATCCTTGCCACCAGTGTCTGGCTGCGATATCTCGTTTTGTGTGGGGAGGAGCTGGTGTTTCCCTCAAACGGATACAAGGGCGAATACATCATCACTATCAGCCAGTCGCTGCGTGATGAGCATGGTGAAACGCTGCGCCACAAGGCCGCTGACGTGTTCAGTGACGTCGTCGCTGATGAGCCCGCTGGCGGTGACAAGGAGAAGCACATTGATGCATTGATTCAGCGCGCTCAGCAGCTTCTCGGGAACGCTCAGTATCGGCAGGTGTTTGATGCTGCTCTTGACGCCATCCTCGAGGATATCAAGGATGATCTGGCAGAATTTGGTGTGCAATACGATCAATGGTTCAGCGAGCGAAGTATCGCTCCGCAGGTGCAGGAAGTGGTGAAACGTCTGGAAGCCGCCGGACACACTTACGTGAAAGAGGGCGTCACCTGGTTTAAATCGTCGAACTTTGGTGATGAGAAGGACCGACCTATCGTGCGGGCCAATGGGCTGACGACCTACTTTGCATCGGATATCGCCTACATCGACAACAAGATTCAGCGTGGTTTTGACGAAGTACTGTACCTGTTTGGTGCTGATCATCATGGCTACACCAGCCGCATGCTTGCAGCCTGCGAAGCGCTTGGCTATCCGCGCGAGAAACTGCAGTTCGTGCTCATACAATTTGCCATTCTTTACCGAGCCGGTGAGCGGGTACAGATGTCCACCCGCTCCGGCTCCTTCGTGACTATCCGGGAGCTGCGTGATGAGGTGGGTAAGGATGCGGCGCGGTACTTCTATGTCATGCGCAAATACTCGCAACACATGGATTTTGATCTGGATCTGGCCAAATCCCAATCCAACGATAATCCTGTGTATTACGTGCAATACGCTTATGCACGCATCTGCAGCGTCATGCGTCAGCTGGAACAGCGCAAGCTGGTATTCGACAAGGCTGCTGGCCTTGCGGCATTGGGGCGCTTGACAGAGACGGCGGAGACCGATCTGATGACGCAATTGGCAACCTATCCCGAACTTTTGCAACGCGCAGCGCTGGCACACGAGCCTCACCAGCTCACAGGATACTTGCGAGATCTCGCAAATGGTCTACACAGTTACTACAACGCACATAAAGTGTTGGTGGAAGATCAGGAGCTGAGGCAGGCGCGCGTGTGTCTGCTACTTGCCGTACGGCAAGTCTTGGCAAACGGGCTCTCCATCATTGGCGTATCCACACCTGAGGTGATGTAGTCCATGGCCAGTAGCAAATCCAAGCCCGTAGTCTCAGAGAGCCGCCTGTTTGTTCTGGCGCTGGGTTTGCTGGTGGGATTTGCCATGGCCTTCGTATTGCTGCTGTCGCGACTGCCAGTGGACGGCATCATCAGTCAGGGTGCCAACGGCGCGGGTCGCGAGTCCGAAGTGGCCAGCATGAATTTTGACTACTACTCGGTGTTGCCGGAACAGCTCGCTCCACGCAAGCCACAAGCGCCTGCGTCGGCAGTAGAGCCGCCAATTGTGTTCATGGAGCCATCGCGTTTCGAGCCGCCACCGATCCGGGCAAAACAGCCGGTGACTGCAGCGATGCCGCAGATTGTGAGGCTACCAGCGGCTTCTCAGGGAGTAGAAGCCGCACCGCCGGAGCCTCGGCGAGCGGAACCTTCAGCACCGGAGCAGCCAGAGGCGCGACCGCAAGCGCTTGTTCGCGAAATGCTGGCTAGTGAATCCGGGCAGGATTCCTACTACATCGAGGCTGGTAATTATCTGGACCAGGAAGATGCGCTGCAAATACAGTCTTTGCTGCGTACCCGTGGGCTGGATGCCTTTATCGTCGTGCGTGAGGACAATGGCGGTGGCTTTGGTCACCGTGTGCGCATCGGGCCATTTTTTGAACAGGCACGTCTGGATGCAACCCGCGAACGGCTGCGCGCTGCAGGTATCCGGCCAAAACTCATACGCGTCAAGGGATAACAGCCTCTTGGTACGGTCAAGGCCATGAGCCTGCCAGGTAGACAGTAGACGCCAGCCGAACCAGAGGCGGCCTCGACGAATTGTTATTTATAGTCAGCCTGTTCCAGCTCGGACGATGAGGCGAGCATAGCTGATTCACTTTCACAGATATCGGGTCAGGATACTAATCAAGGCGCGGATCAAGAGCTTACTCCAGAACCGGATCAGGACACCGAACAGGAACCGGATCAAGAGCAAACTCAACAGCCAATAGCGGCGCAGTTTGGACCGGCACAATTTATCACCAGTGAGTGTGGTTCGATACGGGTGTCAGATTCGTCAGCCAATAACTCATTGACAAATCCTGCCCAGCTTAACGTCGGACAGTTGGTTTCCGGACAATTGGTAACCGCATCGGAGACAGACAATTTTCACACCTGGCAAATTAGTCTGGAACCCGGCAACTATCATCTGATAGCTGATGCCTGGCCCGCGAACGAAGAATTTGACACAGTCGGTCTCCGACTGACATCGTTGGGAATATCGACAAGCGAAGATGAATTGCTTGTTAGTGATTCCGAAGCAGGTTACGAAGTGCGCCTGAATCATTTTCTGGCAATAGAAACGCCGCAAACGCTAACACTGCGCGTTGAAAAGAGCTTCGACAACATTCACAGCTACGTAATGGGCGTGCTTCCTAATGGTTCGGCTGTGCCCAGTCCGACGTTTACCCGTTGTCTGCCGATTAACCAGATTAGCCTCGATTCCACACAATCGGTATCGCTGGGTGCTGTAAACTCACGTGACGACCAAGTGTGGTATCGATTGGATTTGCCAGGCGGAGAATCAACGATCAGTGCCGTTACGTCCTCTGCTGAATCGGCCACGCTCGGTTACGGTTTTATTCTTTTCGATCAGTTCGGTGAACATTCAAGTTCAGACAGGATATCGGCAGATAGCGAATTCTCCACATCGCTGACTACCAGAGATACATTCTTGCGAGATGATCCGGGCCCGGTGTGGCTTCGACTCGCCAACAGCTTTAATAATCCGATCACTGTTGAATTCACCGTAAATTAGCTGTCGTCAGAAAACTCCTGTGTTTAATGTTGTGTGCCAAGATGAGGCGGCGGTGACTTCGGTCACCGCGTGCGATGTTTGCATGCAGCGTAAGAAGTCAGTTATTGCCCAGACTCCTAGCCTCACAAAGTCCCTTCAACACCGTCAACTATCTCTACCAACCCTCAAGTTAGCGAGTTAGTTGTTGCCTCTGCCGAGGGGCTGGGTTTCAATACTCCCCATATCGACCCCATGTGCAAGGAGCTGCACATACAGGCTCACTGACGAGCCGTTTTTTTACTGTCCATGGAGGGACAAACATGCCTAAAATGCATGGTCACGGCGTTGCCGGGCAAGTGGTAAACATCACCCAGCGCTGTCACAAGCAGCAGTTTCTACTTGATGATGATGCTGATCGTCGTCGCTGGATGTACTGGTTGTTTCAGGCCAGAAAATTTTATGGGCTAAGTGTATTGAACTACGTAGTCACATCCAATCATGTGCACTTACTGGTTCAGGATCCTGGCAGTCATGGCATAGATGCCAGTATGAAATTAATCAACACGCGCACCAGCAAGGAACTCAACCGGCGTCATCGTCGGCGAGGTCCGCTTTGGGAAGACGGTTTTCAGGCAACGGTCATACAAACGAACGCCCACCTTGCCCGATGTATGAATTACATTGATATGAATATGGTGCGTGCTGGGGTTGTACAGCACCCCAAAGACTGGCTTTGTAGTGGATATCATGAATCCTTGAACCCTTGCCGACGCGGTGGGCGGATCGATCATTTGAATGTTCGCAAGCTGTTGCAGTTTGATTCCACAAATGCGCTGCAAACTGCAAGAGATGGCTGGATCGACAGAAAGCTTGCCAATCCTGATCATCGTCGGGAAACGTACTGGGCGGATAGTATTGCGGTCGGAGATCTGGAATTTGCGCTGAGAATGAAGCGTGCGCTGGCCTTCACCAATCCGGGGCGTCGTGCGCAGCGTGAATACGGCTGCTTCGCGGTGCGCTAGTTCGGGCCAGGAGTACGCGCAATAACACTGGCCTTGTACGTGGGTTCCTACTTGTGTACTCGCACCTGCTGCAATTTTCGGCGTAAACCCCTACTATCTCTAGCCGGCACGTGCGGTACCACCAATGTGCCGGCGCATACGTACAACCTGCCAGTGTTCAACCGCACGGGCAATTGCCTGCAGATATCGGATAGTTATGACGGCCCAACCTGGCAGTGAAGCACGTGACGATATAGTGTCGGCAAAGACACTGCATCGGCTGATCGACGGTGCTTTGCAGGTCGATCAGCCACGCCTGCGGCGGCGTGTGAGGTCGCTGGCTGGAAAGAGCGCGACAGATGACGCTCTGATGAAGTTCACGGAGCAAGCTGAGAAATCAGCACTCAAGCGCCAGAGCCGCCTTGATAACAAACCGTCACCGGAGTACCCCTCAGAGCTACCGGTTGTCGAACAGCGTGAAGAGATACTGGCCGCCATCAAGGCGCATCAAGTAATCATCTTGTGCGGTGAAACCGGCTCGGGTAAGACCACGCAGCTTCCGAAGATCTGTCTGGAGGCTGGTCGTGGCGTAGCAGGGCTGATTGGCCATACGCAGCCGCGCCGAATCGCCGCCCGCAGTGTGGCTGCGCGTATTGCAGAAGAGTTGAAGAGCAAGATAGGTGAGGCCGTCGGCTTCAAGATCCGCTTCACCGATCAGGTGAGTGATCGCAGTTACATCAAGCTCATGACCGATGGCATTCTGCTCGCTGAAATCCAGAACGACCCGTGGCTCAATCAATACGACACGCTGATTATCGACGAAGCTCACGAGCGGTCACTGAATATTGATTTCTTGCTTGGTTACCTGAAAAGCCTGTTGTCAAAGCGTAAGGATCTGAAGTTGATCATCACCTCTGCCACCATTGATCCGGAGCGCTTTGCCGAGCATTTCAATAACGCACCCATCATCAAGGCTGAGGGTCGTACTTATCCAGTGGAATTACGTTACGCACCCCCCGAGGCGCCCGCTGGCGAAGAAGGTGACTCACTTGATGACATTGACATGCCCACCGCGATTGTCAATGCCTGCGAGACCTTACTGCAAGAACGCCAACACGACATTCTTGTCTTCCTCAGTGGCGAGCGGGATATCCGTGAACTGGCAGACTTGCTGAGTAAGCAAACCTCACACAACCGCACCTTTCGTGGTGTGGAGATATTGCCGTTGTTCTCGCGGCTATCCAATGCCGAGCAGAATCGCATCTTCGCAAGGCATACGGTGCCACGCATCGTGCTTGCTACCAACGTGGCAGAAACCTCACTCACGGTTCCTGGTATTCGCTCTGTTGTGGATCCCGGCTATGCCCGCTTGTCGCGTTACAGCGTTCGTAGCAAGGTTCAACGTCTGCCTATTGAAAAAGTGTCGCAGGCCTCAGCAAACCAGCGTATGGGGCGTTGCGGGCGCGAGGCTCCCGGTGTTTGTATTCGCTTGTACTCGGAAGAGGACTTCATCAATCGCGCAGAGTTTACCGAACCGGAAATACTGAGAACCAATCTTGCCGCTGTTATCCTGCAGATGGCTTCGATGAAGCTTGGGCACATCGAGGATTTTCCGTTTGTCGAATCGCCTGATGGAAAGTTCATCAACGATGGTTATCGAACCCTGCAGGAGCTGGCGGCGCTGGATGAGAAGCGCCAGTTGACAAAGCTTGGCAAGCGCTTGGCACGCTTGCCGATTGATCCGCGACTGGGGAGGATGCTTCTCGCTGCGGCGGACGAAGGTTGCGTCAACGATGTGTTGACTATTGTCAGCGCACTCTCCATACAAGACCCACGTGATCGCCCGTTTGATAAACGCCAGGCAGCCGATGAACAGCATGCCGAGTTCAACCATGAAACATCCGATTTCATGGCATGGCTGAACCTTTGGAATTTTGTCACGGTGCAGAAAGAGAATCTTTCCAATTCCCGATTTCGTAAGATGTGTCGGCAGCGCTTTCTATCAGCCCTTCGAATCATCGAATGGATGGATGTAAGACGACAACTGGAACGGCTATGCAAGGATCTCGACTTACCTGTCAGCAGTAGCGAAGCGCCGGAGGAGAACGTTCATCGAGCATTGCTCGCAGGCTTATTGGCTAATGTGGCAATACGCACTGAGAAAAAAGGCTATCTGGGTACGCGTAACCGGCATCTGAACATCTTCCCTGGCTCCGGTCTTTTCAAGAAAGGACCCAAGTGGATGATGGCAGGTGAGATTGCGGAGACTAGCAAACTCTATGCACGGCAAGTGGCTGCAATCCAGCCGCAGTGGATCGAGGCGCTGGCAGAACATCTACTGCACTACAGTTACCGCGATGCGCATTGGCAGCGCAAGAAAGGTACGGTGGGTGCCTGGGCACAGTCCACGCTCTATGGCTTGATCATTAATCCCAAGAAAGGGGTGGACTATTCACGTATCAATCCGCAGGAGTCGCGGCAGATTTTCATCCGTGAAGCGCTGGTTAACGGTGAGCTGATTACCAAGGGTGAGTTTCATCGCTATAACCAGCAACTGCTGGACGAGGTCACAACACTTGAAGAGAAATCGCGAAGGCGTGACATTGTTGTCGACCCGGAAGAGCTGGTGCGTTTCTATGATGCGCTGGTCCCTGACGACATCTGCTCTGCAGCTACCTTTGAAAAATGGCGCAAAAGCTTTGAGGCGGAAAATCCGCGCGCGCTGTATTTCGTGCGCGAACAGTTACTGGCCGACGATGCCGTTGATGTCAGCGCGCGTGATTACCCGGACCAGATAGAAATGCAAGGCATGGTGCTGCCGCTGCGTTATCACTTTGCACCTGGAGAGGAAGACGATGGCGTCACTTTGATTTGCGCAGTCGAGGTGCTCAATCGTGTGTCTGCTGCGCGCGCCGAATGGCTAGTGCCAGGAATGCTGGATGAAAAGATTGCATTGCTGATCAAGTCCCTGCCCAAAGCTCTGCGCCGCAATTTTGTACCAGCGCCGGATTACGCAGCGGCCGCCAGTGCGGCGATGGAGCCGGGTAATGGATCGCTGATCGGCGCGCTGTCGCGAGAGCTGCACCGCATGAGTGGGGTTAAAGTCACGCGTGATGATTGGGACGCCAGTGATCTTCCGGTGCACCTGAAAATGCGTTTTTCGGTGGTCGGCTCTCATGGTCAGGAACTTAAAAGTGGCCGTGACCTTGAAGCCCTGCAGGCTGCGTACGTCGGTGAGGTAGAAGAGACCTTGCTGAAATTCAGTGACAACAGCATTGAGCGTGATCAGGTGACTGACTGGAACTTCGGGGATCTGCCTGACAGTGTCGATATTGAAAAAAGCGGAATGACTATGCAAGGTTATCCTGCTTTGCAAGCGAACAAGGACGGTGTGGGCATCAAACTGTTTGCCACCCCCAGCGCCGCTTTGAGCGCCATGCCGTTGGGCCTTCGCGCCCTTTACAAGCAAGTGCTCAAGGACGAGGTGAAATACCTGCAGAGAAAGCTTCCCAACATTAATGTGCTCAGCCTGCGCTTCACCCCGTTTGGTAACAAGCAGGCTTTGATTGACGATGTACTTAATGCCGCCGTGGATGAGGTGTTTATCCGAGACAGGGAAATCCCTCGCACGCGTGACGCGTTCACGCAAACCCTGCAAAATAATCGGGCCGAGCTTGTCGGAATGGCTGGACAGCTGTGCGATACACTCGGTCAGATATTCGAGCAGCATCGCCAGGTCGCAAAGCGACTGGAGGGTTCGATATCCTTAAGCTGGATAGAGCCTTCAATCGACATAAAGGATCAGATTGCGTCGCTGATATTTGCAGGCTTTGTTACCTCCACCGGCTTGCAGCGTCTGGCGCGGCTACCTGTCTATTTTCAGGCCATGGACAAACGGCTGGATGCGATTGATCGCTCGCCAGACAAGGACCGCCGACGCCGATCCGAGTTTTTGCCCGTGTGGGAGAAATTCAAGTCACTTCCGACTGACAAGGATGATGATCCACAGTATCGCGCAGCTCATCACGGATTGCGCTGGTCTTTCGAGGAGCTTCGCGTATCGCTGTTTGCCCAGGACCTGGGGACTGCAGAGAAGGTCTCTGTCTCCAAGCTGGAGAACCGGGTGCAGGAGCTATCCAAGTGGATGCCCAAAATTTGACGCGTAATGCGAGATTTGCTTGCCAGCCTCAGATTCACGTCTAAACTCAGGGCATTATAAATTTGACGTGTCGGGGTGACGCATGAAGAAGCTGGCAGCAGCAATGATCTTGTCAGTAGCGCCTTTGGGTGCCTTCGCCGGAGGGCTGGATCTGTCTCTGAGTAATGAGACAGCCAACCTTGTTTATCTGTTCAACAACGATCCATTAAACCGGGAACGCCGCCCCAATAGCGACGGTGGCTCCGAGCTGGCTTTGGGCCTGTTTGTTAATGAAGCGGGTGACAATATGGTGCATACCACTCTGTTGGCGCGGGGGTATCGCCAGTCCATTACCTCGCAATATCAGGTGAGCGCGGGCATGAGGTTGGTTGGTGGGGATATCGGTATCGGCCAGGAACTGTCAGTTGCCTCTAATAATGATGAATCAGTTGGCGCTTTGGCTCTGGGTTTTCAGGCAGGCATGCTGCTGCAGGCCGGAAACTACAACCCCATTGATCTTACCTTCGAAGGGTTTTACGCGCCGAGTATCACAAGCTTTGGTGATGCAGAACGCTATGGCGAAGTCGCCGTCCGCCTGCAGATAGAGATCATGACGCGTGCCCGGGCCTATGTTGGCTATCGACGTATCCGCTTTGACACTAATGATTTTGATAATGTCACGCTGGACAGAAGTGCACATTTCGGTTTGAGCATATCGTTCTGATTACCTGCGAGGTTTGCCAGCGGGCTAAATTCTGTCGATTGTGGTTCGATGAGGCTGCTTATCAGTTATTCGAAGCAACCGATGCCAGCATCATCTTATGAACACCGCCATAGATCATCTTCGCGACATTATGCGCCAGCTGCGGGATCCTAATACGGGTTGCGCCTGGGATATCAAGCAAGATTTTGCAAGTATTGCAGCGTTTACTCTCGAAGAAGCTTTTGAAGTGGTAGATGCCATTGAACGTGGAGATTTTGATGATCTGAAGGATGAGCTAGGTGACTTGTTGCTGCAAGTGGTCTTCCATGCGCAGATGGCCGATGAGCAAGGTCTTTTTAACTTTGATGATGTCGCTCAGGCTATCAGTGACAAAATGTTGCGTCGACATCCACACGTATTTGACAATGTCACGTTCACCTCCGAGGCGGAACTAAAGGCCTCATGGGAGGCAATCAAGTCCGAAGAGCGACGTGAAAAGCTGACGCGAAAGAGCGAGGCTGTGCAGGTTGCCACGCCCTCTGCGCTGGATGGTGTGGCTGGCACTTTGCCGGCCCTGAAACGCGCTGATAAAATTCAGAAGCGAGCAGCGCGCGTTGGTTTTGATTGGCCCGATATTGCACCCGTATGGGACAAGCTGACAGAGGAGTCGGCAGAGGTGCGTGAGGCTATTGAGTCACACGATGCAGCAGCGGTTCACGATGAGATTGGCGATTTACTTTTTACCGTGGTTAATCTGGCTCGCCATGCCGGTGTGGATTCTGAGGCTGCACTGCGTCAGGCAAGCGCAAAGTTCGAAAAGCGGTTTCGGCTTGTGGAAGCCTTTGCCCGGGAAGAGGGCGAGGTGCTGAGTGATATGGATTTATCGGAGCTGGATGCGTTGTGGGATCGCGCCAAGCAGAAATAGCCTTTATCTGTGTATCTGTGTATCTGTGTATCTGTGTATTGGCGTTGTAGCAATGTTTGGCCAAGAGCCGGTTATTTGCTGTCAGTGATGTATCCCCTGGATACGTAATCTTCATAAGCCTGCGTTGTTAAAGTTGACAGCTCGCAAAACAATGACTCGTCAGTCACTTTGAAGTTGAAACAGGATTTGCCCTGCATCCTTTTTTTTAACTCTGGTGAAATGTTTTCGACAAGCCCGGGATTTTCATAAACCGGCATGAGATGGTAGCTGACGTAGTTTTTCTTTACCTTGATACCCCCGAACCACTGGCATTTCTTGTTTTCCATGACATGGAACGTGTAGACGTCAAAGTCCCCGGGTTTATTGGTCGTGATATCAAGCGAATGAGCCACGGGTAACATGATGTTCTTGAGTTGCGTGAATACCTCGTTCATGTCTTATTTCTCCATCGGCCCACTAGGAGCCTGCGGGGCCGCCTCCGGCCGCGCAGGCACCTAGCCTTTATCCTGACTGGTATCCCAGAAGTTGGCCTCTATCTTGTTGCCATCTGGATCAAAAACAAAGCACCCGTAGAACTGGGCACCATACTGAGGGCGAGCCCCCGGTTCTCCATTGTCGGTGCCGCCATTGTTCAGAGCAGCTTGATAAAATCGATGTACGCTTTCCCGGTTGTTGACCGAAAAAGCGACATGCACACCATTGCCGGTTCCGGCAGGCTTATTGTTCTCCGGTATTTGTATCCAGAATTCAGGAAACTGCTTGCCGTAAGCCACCGCAACCAGATCTTTATCCTCGGTATGAATCTGTTCCAGGCGTTTTGCGTCAATAGTAGCCATGACCGCATCATAGAACGGTAGCGCTCTTGTCATATCTCGCGTGCCGAGAGAGACGTGCGAAATGATGCTGGGATTATCGTTTGATAGGTATGGGTCTGACATAAATAGGTCCGACATGAATAAGCTTCGTCAAGAACAAATGCGAGTGAAGTAACACTGCGATCAACATTGTTCATGAAAACGGTATGGATGCTGTGGAAGATTGCACTGTGGCTACAACGGTCAATGTTTGCCAACGAATCCTAACGCCGGAGGCAATGAATTTCAATAACCCTTGTGGTTATGGCTAGTGGGCCACGCGGGAAATCAGAACAACAAAGATAACCGAATTCAGTCGATCGGCACTATGTAACATCAAGGTTACAAGTGTGTTCTAAGGCGTGTTGTTGTTTTACGCGTTAAATCCAGTGGGCCGTAAACAGGGTTAGCTTTTACAATTAACTGGCTCAGCTACCCAATCCGGCGCTGTCTGCCGAATAACCGGAACGTTCAGCAAGCAAGGTTCCGGAAGCTTGCATGGCCTCCAGAAGTGGTTTGTTGTTGCGATAGATATCAGGCCTGTTTTGCAATCGGTTGTTCTCGTCAATCCAGGTCGTAAGATAGACAAGGTGGGTAGGCAAAGGCTCTCTGAATCTCACCCGATGTGTCAGTGTTGAGCTCAACGACTCATCAATCTTTCTCTGGCTGTATCCGTCGCCTTGCATAAGTTGCTGAGCCAGCGCATCGGGATCTCCCAGTCTGATGCAACCATGACTATAGGCACGATCGTTCAACGTGAAGTGCTTCTTTGACTGCGTATCGTGAAGATAGATAGCGTACTGATTGGGCATCATGAACTTCATCCTGCCCAAGGCGTTGATTGGGCCGCCTCGCTGTTGCAGTACGTAGGGGAAGTAGGCAGCATTGAAATCTGCCCGGGTGACCGAATCAGCGGGTACCTTGATGAGATGATTTCCAACGCGTTTCAGAAAATCGAACTGCCTCGATTTCAGATAACCAGGCGTTCGTCGTTCCTTGGGTATTAACTCCTTGTTGGCAATCTTCGCAGGCACAGTCCAGGTAGGATTGAATTCCATGTAGCTCATGTCGCGCGTGAATGATGGGGTTTGATGTTTGTACTTGCCAACCACTGCAGCCATCGACAAACTGGTCGTTCCGTTTTCAATCAGCTTGACACGATAGTCAGGAATGTTGACAAAGATGTGACGCTCCCCGAAGTCGCGCGGTAACCATCGCCAGCGCTCAAGGTTTAAGGCGATATCAATAATGTCGTCTTCGACGGTTCTGTTGAGAGCGGTGCGTGTTTTTTCGTCAGCGAAACTGCTGGCTTCCAGACCGTGGCGTTTTTGAAACGAACGCAAGGCCTTGATAAGTTCAGCGTCGACATTGATTGCATTGTAGGCTTCAAACGTCAAATCGCCTGTTTCAAGAAGTCTTTCGCGAATGATCTGTTTGTCCGAAGCTTCGGAAATCAGTCTGGCTTCGTTGCTTGATGCCACCTTGGTACGTATGCCGCCTGTTGACTGCTCTGTCAGCCGATCTCGCATGGCGCTAGTAAGTCTTCCGTAATACGGATGCGATGGCATGATCTGGCTCAAAGCTTGTTTTACACTGATTTCAGCACTACTGACCGATACCAGCAGGTTGAACGCATTGACGCGGGGCGGGTTTCTGTAGAGCCTTGATTGCACGGCCCTGCCGTTCACGACACCTTGGCCAAGGTGCTCGGTGAGCTTGATGAAGTTATCGTCCAGCAGTCTGCTTAACCTCAGGCGAAGAGCAGTGATTTCATCATCACTACTTAGGGCGTGTTCTGATGTTGTTGTCGCCCGTGTGTCGTCGATGTGTGATAAAGCATCGACGATTGCTAGCATACTCGACAGCTTGTAGGTTTCAGGACTGAGTCCATGGACGCGCGCGTCCTGAACTGTTCTGATCAGAACCTGAGCGTTGTGTGAAATGCCATCGTCGGTCAGCCACGGCCCAAGTCTGCGAATTTCGGCAATGTCCGCGTCACTGAATTCTGCATGCAGTTCACTACTGAGACTTATGGCGTGAGCCGCACCAAGTTGTGGTTCTCGTATTCGTGATGTGTCCCTGCTTGTTCCGGGATGCTCATAGAACCGGAATGAGCTGGACGCTGCATCAGCGTGTGCGATCTCGCCGAGGCAGAGAATCACCATCAAGCCAGTTAATAGACGTGGAGTTGCAACGTGAATCATGAAGTCAGCCTGTATTTGGGCAGAAGAACAGGCGGCTGAAGCCTGTATCTTCACAAAAGCATCTATCCTGGTTTACCCCCAGCCTGCAGCAGAAATCGACGTAAACACGTATCTCTTAAGGTAATAAGTCAGGTTCGCAAGCGTGCTCTTCGCAATTGGGATACATGCAACACTTGCAACTGAACTATCTCCCAGAAATGGCTGAGCCAGGTTAGAGAAGTTCGCGCAGGCTGTTCAAGTAGGCGGCTTCGTCAGGCGCTCTCTCCTGTCGCTGGGCTTCCCACAGATACAGACCCAGCTTTTCGATCATCATGTGCTCTACCGCATGTCCATCACCATGCTTGAGCAGTAACGATCGGGTAATCGAAGCGATGCCCACAGGCCTGTCGGTGCCTACTTGTTCGCGTAGAGCCAGATGCAAGCTCAGATGCAGAAAGGGATTTTCATGTCCGTCTTCGGCCACGAAGTTACGATCAAGCACATCGTCATCACCACTGACCAAGGCGTGGTATTCGGGGTGCTCATCCAGCAGGCTGGCAATCTGTTTTTCCAATGGCTCAAGCACCTCGCCATTGACATGCTTGTGCCATGTGCTCCTGAACAACTGACGGGTGCGCGTCCGATCCTGAGTAAACAGCATGGTAGTTGGCTTCCGGTCTATGTATCTGTTGATCTTGATTGATCGATGAGGTTCTTCAGTGCCAGCATAATGCCAAGTACCAGAAATGCGCCTGGTGGTAACAATGCAAGCAACACGGTGTGCTCGGCCGCTAGAATTTTCACCGTCCAGTTGCTGGCAAAATCGCCCAGCAGCAACTGGGCATCGTCGAACAATGTTCCTTGTCCTATCACTTCGCGAACGGCACCCAGACAGATCAATACCCAGGTAAACCCTGTACCCATGGCAAGCGCATCAACAGCTGCACTATTGCAGTTCTGTCGAGATGCAAAGGCTTCCGCTCTGCCAATAATCAGGCAGTTGGTGACGATCAATGGCAGAAATATGCCCAGCGAGGCGTGCAGGGCGGGCAGCCAGGCCTGCATCATGAGTTCGATACCCGTAACCGTGCTGGCAATTATCAGTACATACATGGGTAATCGTATGGCATGTATCAAAAAGCCACGTAGCATTGATACACAGACATTGCTGATTAACAAGGTCAAGGTGGTGGCGATACCCAGTGCCAAAGCGTTGGTGACGGTATTGCTTACTGCCAGCAACGGGCAAAGCCCGAGTAGTTTTACCAACGCAGGATTATCTTGCCACAACCCTTTCAGCCATAACCGCCGGACATCAACACCACTCGGCATGTCCTCTTGCGAGGCGTGCGCCACATCACTCATTTATCGGTTATGTCCTTATCGAATACTCTATGTTTATTGACATCGTACCAGCTCACAGCACGATGCACCGCTCGTATAACGGCGTTTGAGGTTATGGTCGCTCCCGTCAGACCATCGAATTGTCCACCTGAATTCTTTAGTTGCCACCGCTTTGGCATGTTGGACGACAGGGAGCGTAATTCGAATTGCCTGATCCAGTCAGATTTGCGCTTTTCGATAGCATCGCCAAGGCCTGGAGTTTCCTTGTGCTCGATAACTCTGACAGCAACAATGGATCCATCAGGAAGTAGCCCAAGCAACAATCGAATCATTCCGCTATAGCCTTCCATTGTGACTATCTCAAGCACCGCTGCAGCTGGCTTACCACTTTGATATGCGGTGTACAGCTCCAATGGTTCAATACTTCCCAATGAAGGCTCAATGTGTTTTTTTACAGAGTCGACTGGATTGCTGTCGAAAGGGCCGTCAGGCAATACCGATGAGAGGTTGTCCAGCATCCAGTGCCTGCGTGCCTCAATGATGCGCTGCTCGGTAAGAGCGTTAATAATAGTCAACATAAGCAGCGCAAGTCCGACGCTGATTGCAAGGATGATGGCCGAACGCGCGGGTGTGCTCATGAAAGCGTTCACTTACGTGGATTGTCGGGCGGGGTGTTGCCTGTATTAGCCTTTGGCAACCGATTGCGGGTGAAGGCATGATCGATAAGCGGCACACACATATTCATCAACAATACCGCAAATGCCATGCCTTCCGGGTAGGCGCTGAATTCACGGATAAAAAAACACAACACGCCAATGCCTGCGCCATAGACAAGCTTACCGGTATCACTGGTTGCTGCACTGACTGGGTCTGTCGCTATAAAAAAAGCTCCTAGCATAATAGCGCCGGAAAACAAGGCCACCGTTGCAGGCAGTACCGTTACCGTTGAAAACAATCCAAATAAAAAGTAAGAACACCAGATCGTGGTAATGACAGACAGTGGAATGCGCCAGCTAATGATTCGCATTAACAGCAGGTATACACCGCCCACCAGCCATGCAAGGCTCAGCCAGACCCAGTCAGAAGACAGAATAAGCTGTGTGCTATCGACAGAGGCGCTTTCAATGTCGCCTGCAGCTACCGATGCCTGACTGGTGTCCCGTTTTAACGTGGCCAGCCGGTCCAGTGGTGTTGCACCGCTCAAGCTGTCCCAGGCTTGACGCTGCTGCTCATCATTGCTCAAATTTACCCTGGCACTTTGAGATGCAGCCGGTGAATCCAGTACGCCCTGATCGGAACTCCATTGTGTCATTGTTACCGGAAAGGAGACGATCAAGAACGCATAGGCCACCATCGCAGGATTAAATGGGTTATGCCCCAGACCTCCAAACACATGTTTGCCCAGCGTGCACATCACCAAGATTCCCAGTATCAGCTGCCAGACGGGCAATGACTGCGGAATGCTAAGCACGAGCAAAAGCGCAGCTAGCACGATACTGGCATCCTTTAGGACCGGTCGCACTGCGCGCTTTCTGATCATGACAAGAATGGATTCGAAAAACACCGCGCAGGCACCCGCAATAAGAATATTGGGCAATAGCCGGCTGTCGATCAACAAGCTATAAACCGCTATGCCAGGCAGAAGCGCGGCGATTACATGCAACATGATGAACGCAACCGAGCGTCGTTGGTGATTAACGGTCGATGTATCTATTGTTAAGCCATTCATGAGGATTTTTTGCGCGCACGTGAGCGTGCAAGCGCAGCGGCGATTGGATCGCTGGTAGAACTGAGTAGAGATTTTTTCTCATCGCGGATACGTTGCGCTTCCTGTTCACGCAGTGCGAGTCGTCTATCACGCTGCTCGTAACGTGCCCTGGCAAGCTCGGCTTCGCATTTTTGGTATTCCTGTTCCCGCCAGATGGCTCGGCAATGCCGAAACGTGGAAGTCAGCTCGATATGGGATGGGCAGACGAGGTCGCAACAACCACATTCAATACAATCAGCCAGACCGAAACGCCTTGCCCCATCTACGTCATCTGCCTTGGCGTACCAGAACAGCTGTTGAGGTACCAGGTTGATCGGGCAGACATCACTGCACTGACTGCAGCGGATACACGAGACGGCTTCGTTCTTCAGTGCGGTTGCCTCAATACTTATAGCGTTAGTGGTAGCGGTTATTGGTACTGCCAGACTCGGTAAGTCAAAACCACTGAGAGGTCCGCCTGCGCGTACCCGTGCCTGATCGCTTGCCGGCAGATTGCCCGTCATTCGTAACACGTCCAACACGCTTGTGCCGATACGCACCCGAATGTTGACAGGATTGGAGCTCATGCCTCCGCCAACCGTCACTACACGAGAAATTAGAGGATAGCCCGCTTGCGCATACCAGGTTGCAACGATGGTGGCGACATTCAGACACAATACTCCGTCATCGCTTGCCCGTGATCCTGATGGTATTGCTCGCCCGGTAATGCGTTGTACCAGTACTTTTTCAGCACCTGAGGGGTAGATGGCTGTTAAGCGAACAAGGTCGATAGGGGTGTCGGTTTGTATAGTGGCGATGGCGGTATCAAGTGCGTCAATGGCCTCAAGTTTGTCCTCTTCAATCGCGACAATGCAACGTTGGCATGCACTGAGTTTTATCATCGACACAATCGCATGAACAACATCGATTGCGTTACTGCGGATTAAGGCCTCATCGCAACTGATCAATGGCTCACATTCGACCGCATTCACCAGTAAGGTTTGTATACCGTGCCCGTTCTTGTTGGCGTTTGCAAGTTTGCTGACCGTTGGAAATCCCGCCCCTCCCAATCCGAAGATGCCTGCTTGTTCAAGACGATGGGTATCAAGAGCTTCCAGAGGTGGGAGCGATTGTTTTTGTTCGTTACAGGAGGTGTCAACATCCACAACCACGCATAGTGCTTCGCGGTAAGAGGGGTGTATGATCTGCCTCGGCTCGATGGCTTGTACAACACCATTAGCTGTAGCAAGAATGCCATGAGCCAGCTTGTCTCCGAGGGTTACTGATGCCCCAACCGCCACCCATGGTTTTACAGCGTGTTTGGAATAATCAAGCAGTGGATAGACTAGCTGTTGTGGCAAGGGTAACTCAGTGATTGCTGTGTTCAGGTTACCGAGCCCGGGCTTGTTGCGGACAAGTGCCAATCCACCAGAGGCAGCATGCGGTGGTGTTATCGAGCCGTGACGGTATCGCGTTGCCATCGCAGAGAGGATTCTTTTATGCCAGTTCATGATGGCTTTGGCCACTGCCATCGGTGAAGTGGCATCTCCAGCGTAAGAAGTTCAATACAATCCACGGGACAGGGTGGCAGGCAAAGTTCACAGCCGGTGCACTGATCGGCGATAACGGTGTGCATCAATCTGGAGGCTCCGACTATTGCATCCACTGGACACGCGGCTATGCATAAGGTGCATCCGATACAATCCGGTTCGACAATCAGCGCCACCTGTGCAGGTTTTGTCTGTCCCTTGTCGCTATCCAGCGGCAGGGCTTGAGTGCCGAGTAGGATTGCCAGTTCCTCAATCAAGGCTTCACCACCAGGTGGACACTGATTGATCGGCGCACTGTCGTTGATAATGGCCGTTGCGTAAGGGCGGCAGCCTGGGTGTCCACATTGCGCACATTGTGTTTGTGGAAGTCTGCGGTTGACCTCCTCTATGAGGGTTTCATTGGCTGATTCATCGTGTAGCGCCATGGAGGCATCATCAGTAGACGCATTTTTTCGAGTTGACGCACGCGTTGGCAGTGACAGGTGAGACAAGGCGTAGCCAACGCATGCCATGATCACGACCATCAGCGCGATTGCGGCAAGGGCATCCGTCATGATCCCAAACCTGAAAATCCCATGAAAGCCAACGACATGATACCCGCGCTCATCAAGGCGATTGCACTGCCTTTGAAGGGGGCGGGTACATCAGCAAGCTCCAGTCTCTCACGCAGAACCGAAAACAGCACCAACACCAGAGTAAATCCACCGGCTGCGCCAAAACCGTAAAACATGGCCGCAAGCAGAGTATGTTGTTGTTGAATACTCAGTAATGCAACACCAAGAACTGCGCAGTTGGTGGTTATGAGTGGTAAATACAAGCCGAGCACCCGATGCAACAGTGGACTTTGCTTGCGGATGACGATTTCACTGAATTGTACAACCACAGCGATGACAACAATAAAGCTCAGCGTGCGCAAATAGCCTAATTCGAACGGAACCAGTAACCAGCGGTTGACCAGAAAGCTCAGACTGGTTGCCAACGTCAGCACGAATGTCGTTGCGACCCCCATGCCAATAGCAGAATCTACTCGCCCGGATACACCCATGAACGGGCATAAGCCAAGAAACTGCACTAGCACGAAGTTGTTGACCAGTACCGTACTCAAAAGAATGAGCGCAAGCTCATGCATCCGGCTATTTGACGCGCATGCCGGCGGCCGCGCCTTCGTCCGGTGTCAGGATAAACAGATCTGACCCACCGGGACCTGCGGCCAACACCATACCGCTGGACAGGCCAAAGCGCATCTTGCGCGGCTTGAGGTTGGCCACCATGACGGTTTGCCGCCCGATCAGCTCCTGTGGTTTGTAGGCCGCCTTGATGCCGGCGAAAACGGTGCGTTGTTCAATGCCAATGTCCAGGGTCAGTTGTACCAGTTTGTCCGCGCCTTCTACGGGCTGGGCATCGACAATAAGTGCCACGCGAAGATCGACCTTGTTAAAATCGTCAATGTCGATTTCAGGTTTCAAAGCGTCGATATCGCTTGTGGCAGGGTCCACAGGCGTGCCTGTCGCTGGTGCTGACGCCTTGGTCTCTTCCAGTATCTTGTCGATCTGCGTGCTTTCTACCCGGGTCATCATGGGTTTGTATGTCGTGATGGTGTGATCAACCAGTGGCTCTTCAATGGATTCCAGAGACAGGCTTGTATTGAGAAATATTTCGGTTTTGCCTGCAATGTCTGGTAGCACAGGGCTCAGATAAGTGACGATAACGCGAAAGTAGTTCAAGCCGATAGTGCAGATGGTTTGAACTTCCTCTGCCTTGTCTGGATCCTTTATTTTAACCCACGGCTCAGCATCGTTGATGTAGGTGTTGGCGTGTTCGGCAAGGATCATTATCTCACGCATGGCTTTGCCATACTCTCGTTGCTCGTAATACTCTCCGATAATCTGTCGCGCCGAGGTAAATAGCTCATAGTTCGGCAGCGCCTCCTCGGGATAGCTTGCGCAAAGCTTGCCATCGAATTTCTTGGTGATGAAGCCTGCGCATCGGCTGGCAATGTTGACAACCTTGCCCACGAGGTCGGCGTTGCATCGCGTGACGAAATCGTCAAAATTCATGTTCAGATCAACAACGCTGCCACTGAGCTTGGAGGCATAGTAGTACCTGAGATACTCGGGCTGTAAATGCTTTAGCCATGTCTCTATCTTGATGGAGGTGCCCCGTGACTTGGACATCTTCAGGTTGTCGATGGTCAGAAATCCGTGACAGAAGACGCCGGTTGGTTTTCTGAAACCTGCACCTTGCAACATGGCTGGCCAGAACAGGCAATGGAAGTTGGTGATGTCCTTGCCTATGAAGTGATAGAGCTCTACGTCTGAGTCGGGTTTCCAGCTCGCCTCCCAATCCTCACCGGTTCGTGCACTCAGATTTTTGTGACTGGCGATGTAACCGATAGGAGCATCGAGCCATACATAAAAATACTTGCCGGGGGCATCGGGAATTTCGAATCCCCAGTAGGGTGCATTTCTGGAGATATCCCAATCCTGCAGGCCACTTTCCAGCCACTCTTTCAATTTGTTGGCTACTTCCGGTTGCAAGGTACCACTGGCTGTCCAGTCCTTGAGCATATCGCTGAATTGGCTCAAGGCAAAAAAGTACTGCTCAGAATCACGAAGCTCAGGTTTTGTACCGGACACCTGCGACACTGGCTCTTTCAGATCGGTGGCATCATAGGTTGCGCTGCACACTTCGCAGTTGTCGCCGTACTGATCGGCTGCTGAACAGTTCGGGCAGATGCCTTTGACGAAACGGTCCGGCAGGAACATCGCCTTTTCAGCGTCATACAGTTGCTTGATCGTACGCTTGACGATATGCCCAGCGTCGCGCAGTCTGGTGTAGATAAGTTCGGCCAGCTCACGGTTCTCTTCCGAGTGAGTCGTGTGGAAATTATCCGGGGAGAGCAAAAAACCAGCGATATCTCGCTCGTGCTCTTCCTTAAAGCGGGTGATCAGCTCAAGGGGTGTGATGCCCTCTGCCTCAGCCGACAGCATGATGGGCGTGCCATGGCCGTCATCGGCCCACACCCACTGCACGCGGTTGCCCGCAAGGCGCTGGTAGCGCACCCAGATATCGGTCTGGATGTACTCAAGCATGTGCCCGATGTGCAAGGCACCGTTAGCATAGGGAAGGGCGCTGGTTACCAGAATCTGACGGCTCATCGTGGAATTCGGTTCATCTCTAGAGGGTTTATCGCATCGGGTTCAATCGGCTTGCATCGCGATGCATCGCCTATCAGGGATTTCTCATGACAACACCGGAACCGATCAGACCATGACAGGGGTCGCGGGAGTACTACCGCTACGTGTATAGTCTGCCGTTACGCCGGTTTTCGATCATGGAAAACCTCTGGCCCTAGTCTAACAGTCCAACTATTCAGTGGGAGTCTTGTCGTCGGATGTCTGAAGTTTCACGCGAAAAAATCGAATCAGCCCTGCAACAGGTGATAGACCCGCATTTTGAACAGTCCTTGATGGCGTCAAAAGCGGTCAAGGACATACAGATAGAGGGTGATTCGGTCAGTATCGATCTGGTCATGAGTTATCCCTGTGAGCGTTGGGCGGCGACCCTCAAGAATATGGTGAGCGAATCTCTGGCGGCGCATGCCGGGGTAAGCAACGCGACCGTTACCGTGTCACACAAAATCATTGCGCATTCAGTTCAGCATGGCGTCAAGCGGCTTGAGAACGTCAAGAACATTATCGCCATTGCCTCGGGCAAGGGTGGCGTGGGAAAATCCACCACTTCCGTAAACCTGGCGCTTGCGCTGGCCTCGGAGGGTGCCACAGTCGGCCTGTTGGATGCGGATATCTACGGTCCCAGTCAACCGCGCATGATGGGGCTGTCGGGACAACCTGAATCCATCGATGGCAAGAGTCTGGAGCCGATGGAAAATTACGGTGTGCAGACCATGTCCATCGGATTTCTGATTGACGAGGAAACGCCCATGATCTGGCGTGGGCCCATGGTCACGCAGGCGCTGGAGCAACTGCTTAACGATACAAAATGGCGGGATCTGGATTACCTGATCATCGATTTACCGCCCGGTACGGGGGACACACAACTGACGCTTGCGCAAAAAGTGCCAGTTAGTGGCGCTGTTATTGTCACCACGCCTCAGGATATTGCCTTGCTCGATGCCCGCAAGGGCCTGAAGATGTTCGAAAAGGTCGAAGTGCCCATTCTGGGAATTGTTGAGAACATGTCTACCCATATCTGTAGCGAATGTGGACACGAGGAACATATTTTCGGTCAGGGCGGCGGTCAGACGATGGCTTCGGAAGCTGGCATCGATTTGCTGGGCTGTTTGCCTCTGGAACTCAATATCAGGCTTCAGGCGGATACCGGTAAGCCCACAGTTGTCTCTGAGCCCAACGGCCGGACGGCAGACATCTATCGAGAGGTTGCGCGCCGCGCGGCTGCTCGTCTGTCCACTCAGGCCAAGGATTATTCATCGAAGTTTCCGAATATTGTCATCCAGAATACCTGAGACTCTCTTCACTATGGCCATCAAATCCGACAAATGGATCCGCCGCATGTCTGAAGAGCACGGCATGATCGAGCCGTACGAGGCTGGTCAGGTGCGTATGGATAGCGACAACCAGAAGATTGTCTCCTACGGTACGTCCAGCTATGGATACGACGTGCGCTGCGCTGATGAATTCAAGATATTCACAAACATCAACCACGCGATTGTTGATCCCAAGGCCTTCGATCCGGCCAGCTTCGTTGATCTGAAATCCGATGTTTGCATCATTCCGCCTAACTCATTTGCGCTGGCGCGCACGGTGGAGTACTTCCGCATACCGCGCAGTGTCCTGACGGTCTGCCTTGGAAAAAGCACTTATGCACGCTGCGGCATCATCGTAAATGTAACGCCTCTGGAGCCTGAGTGGGAAGGCCATGTGACGCTGGAATTTTCTAACACCACGCCGCTGCCTGCGAAGATCTACGCCAATGAAGGGGTGGCGCAGATGTTGTTTTTTGAAAGTGACGAGATTTGCGAAACCTCCTATGCAGATCGCGGTGGCAAGTACCAGGGCCAGCGTGGCGTTACGCTTCCACGCACATGATCAGGTGTCATGGACATCTGTCGTTGCTGAATATCCCGCTGATGGGTCCTGTTTTTTTCAGAAGATCAGAAGACATCTCGCTGAGACACCATCAAGATTGTCGAAAACAGGATCAGTTTCACATTGGAGTTTGCATAGCCCGGTTTTTTTTGGAAGAATCAGGTATGAGAAATGAATGATGGATTCCGACATGATTGACAATGATGGCTACAGAGCCAATGTCGGCATCATCCTTAGTAATACAGAAGGCCAGGTCTTCTGGGCAAGACGTATCGGACAGGACGCATGGCAGTTTCCGCAGGGAGGCATTGACACGTCAGAATCGCCAGAGCAAGCGATGTATCGTGAGCTCAAGGAAGAAACTGGCTTGAATCCGGATGATGTTGATGTATTAGGTTGTACTCGCGAGTGGCTTCGGTACCGATTGCCCAAGCGTTATGTGCGCAAGAACCAGATCCCGCTGTGTATCGGTCAGAAACAGATCTGGTATATGCTGCGCATGCTGGGTAACGAAGAATCGGTCGATCTGGCCAACAGCCCCAAACCGGAGTTTGATCACTGGCGTTGGGTTGATTACTGGGAGCCTTCTCGACGAGTCATATTCTTCAAGCGTAAGGTGTATAAGCGCGCGCTTGCCGAACTTGAGCCGCTGCTGGTGGGTAGTTAGCCTGCGTACTATTGCTTGATAGGCTTTTACACGCATTACAAGCTAGTGATGCCAGACAATCAACACAACGCTACCAATAATGGCGCTTACGCCGAGTAGCTCACGCAGCGTCACCTTCTCCTTGAAGAACAAGGTTGTCAGACACAGCGTGAATAGGATCTCTATCTGCCCCAGCGACTTAACCAGCGCCGGATTTTGATACGTCATGGCAGTAAACCAGCCAACTGAGCCTGCAGCGCTTGTCAGGCCCACAAAATAACTCAAACGCCAGCGTCGCCGGATGGCGGTAAACTGACCGGGCTCACGCATGAGTGTGTAAGCAAGGCACAGGCATGATTGCAAGCTCACCATGAAGACGAGCGTGATGGCGGCACTTTGTAAAACCGGCAATTGCAGGCTGAGGCTGGCCTCTCTCAGGCACAGTGATGTGACGCTGAAAGCGGTGCCTGAGAGCGTCCCGAAGAGAACTGCCGCAGGCTCCCATCTCTGGTTGGCAGACGGCGCACTGATAACAAACACGCCCAGAAAACCAATGGCAACGGCAAGCCAGCCTGTTGCAGATAAGCTGGATCCAAAAACCAGTGTACCCAGCACCGCAGTTTGTACGGCTTCGGTTTTTGCAAAGCTGGTACCCACTGTAAAGTTTCGGTAGCTGAAGGCCTTTATCAGCAGAAAAGTTGCCACGATCTGCGCAACACCTGCTGCCGATGCAAACAGTACAAACCGTACCTCTGTGAGGGCATTGTAAAACAGAGTGCCGGTTTGAAGCTGACAGACAGTGAACAGGTAGAGCACGGTAAACGGCAGGCCAAATACATACCGGATCAACGTGCTACTCATAGCCGTTACGTTGTTTGCCAGCTGCTTTTGCCCGGCAGTACGTACCGCCTGCATGAGTGCTGCCAGTACGGTAAACGCAATCCAGGGATTATCTATCAATGAGGCTACCGCCTTGAGTCATGTCGCGGCGATGGGGCAGCGTCTGGTTTTCAGGGAAAATTTGTGTGCGCACGTGTACACGCGTACGCTGAGGGTTCTGGTGTTGTGATGGGTCAGGTTGACAGCCCATTCAGCCAAAGGGCCTCACAATTACCATGACGACGATCCCAAAGAGCCCCGCCACCGGGACTTCGTTGAACCAGCGATACCAGACATGCGATCGGGTGTTGGCATCATCGCGAAAGACCCTGACAAGTCTAGCGCAGTAAAAATGGTAGGCAAGTAGCCCGAGTACCAGCAGTAATTTTATTTTCATCCAGGTAAAGGTGATTAACCCGGGTAACCAGATGATCAGCAACAGAATTCCAAAACCGAGTGTTAACAACGCACCGATATTGGTAATAGCCAGTAATTTTCGCTCCATGACCTTGAACGTTTCGTTCTGTTCGGTGTTGCTGGCATCCATCGACGAGTGGTAGACAAAAATGCGCGGCAGATAAAACAGACCGGCAAACCATGTCACCATGAATATAACGTGTAATGCTTTAATCCAGAGCATATTGTCAGCTTAAGCCAAGTAGCGAGTCGAGACGTGATTGGAGATCATCGAAGGGTACAGCGCCCACATAACGTTTGATCAGTCGACCATTCTTGTCGATTAGATAGTTGGTGGGTGTGCCTTTCACGGTAGCAAAGGCGTCCACAGCCTCGCCATTGATATCCAGAGCTACGGGAAACGGCCATTGTTCCTGTTCGGCCATTTCCAGAACCCTGTTGGGAGGGTCATAAGGCATGGCTACTGCCACCAGCTCGAATCCTTTGGCACGGTAATTATCGTACAGCGCAACCATCTCAGGCATTTCGTGCACGCAGATGGCACAGTCCGTTGCCCAGAAGCTGACCAGCATCGGCCCTGAGGCCTCCGCAAGAACAACGTCCTGCCCTGTCAGCGTCTTCAGGGTTAGATTTCTGACCTCATCGGAAAGCGATGGGTGCATGTTACAGCCGGGTAGTAACACGCTGATCAATAAAACCAGTGAGATGGCGAACCGGCTTTGCCACACACAAAGACTGGCAGAGTGAAGGGCGTTGGCTGCAGTGACTGAAGATGTATAGGTTTTCACACGAGCGGACGGTTTCATAGATAACCTTCATATCATACCCAGTCGAACAACTGCTTGCGCAAATTGCTAAGGAATCGACTTTTATGGCCGACATCTCCACATATCGAGGCAGAGGCGCCTGACAGGTGTCGATGTACTGCCATTGTCATGGGCAACTAGCAAAGCGCTGACGCCGCGGGTATCAATTCCGCAGTCATAACGGAGATGGGTCTGATGAAAAAAATACTTGGCTGTTTACTGCTAAGCCTGGGTCTTACGGTTGGAAGCGCGCATGCGCAGGGTGGTATCGCAAAGCTCTACTACGGAGCAGGCTTTACGGATGGAAGTGTGGATATCGCCAACGGCGAGGACAAGAGCCTGGGTACCGTGTCAGCGGTTGTGGGACTTCAGTTGGCTGATTTTGTCGGAGTTGAGATTGCTGTGGGTGCAGGTTCCGACCAGACAGGCAGCATTTTAAGTGAGCCGCTGGTGACCTATCAGGCAGCACTGCTGCGACTTGGCTATCGCTGGGATCGGGCAGGGATCTACATAGTGGGTGGCCAGTCTCGTCTGGACATCGACTCTGACTTTAACAACAGTGATGCCGGCAATGTCCTGGGGTTCGGTATCAACCTGTTTGGTAACGAGACAACTGCTTTGAACTTCAATTTTCTTGATATCGATGACGGGGCCTTCAGCACTGCCACGATTGGCTTTCAATACTACTTTGGTGGCTTTCGCTAGGAGACTGACATGCGAGTTACAGGTAAAAAAATCATGAAAAACACGCATCTTGTTGCGCTCCTGGTTGTCAGCTCTCTGCTCGTTAGCGCCTGTGGCGCACGTTCAGAAGAAGGATCAGGTAGCGGTCAACCGGTGTTCAATGCCAACGGTGATCTGATCAGTGGCGGCGATGGTTCGATACCCAGGCTGGGAACACCTGATGCAACGGACGAACTGAAACTGACGGTTATCAGTGACGTCAACAGCATCGCGACAGGCGGGTCCGATATCGCGACAATTACAGCGTTGATTACTGATGCAAACAACAACGCCGTTGCGGAAACTGAACTCACCTTCAGTTCTACCGGGGGTGTGTTGCAGGGTATCTCACCGATGACCAATGAAAATGGTGAGGCTAATGCAACGCTCAAGTTACCGCAGGATTTTCAGAATCAGGATATTCTGATCACCGTCTCAGCTGGTGACTTTAAATCAGATGTCAAGGTCACGGCATCGGGCAGTACGCTTGAGGTAACAGGCCCTGACAACCTCGTTGCCGGAGACTCGGCAGAGCTTGTCGCCCGATTAACGGCCGGCAATGGCGAACCGATTGCCAACCACCCTGTTGCGGTAATCTCGGCTGCTGGAAATCCGATCTCACCCGGCGAGTTGATTACTGATGCCGATGGGCGAGTAGAGATATTGGTCGGCAGCCAGAACTCAAGTGACACGGTACAGCTTTCTGCACTCAACAATACCGTGTCGGCCTCCCATGTCTTTGCGGTTGTTGACGATCTGTTGAGTTTCAGTGATATCGAGGATGGCGATGAGCTTATCGTAGGCACCGATTCGCTGGTTCGCGTTCAGTGGATTGCTCAAAACCAGCCGGTGGCGAATCAGTTGTTGAATTTTGCGATTACAGCCGGAATTGTGTCGACACCTGTTACGGCGATGACAGACAGTGAGGGCTATGCCTCAGCCAGGGTCAGTTCCAACAGTGCCGGTCCTGCCAAGATCACTGTTGAAGCCGCTGATGGCGGTTCCCCTAAAACCGATATAGATATCGAGTTTGTTGCCACCGCTCCAGAGACGGTCATTATTGATGCTTCATCTTCTTTCGTTAACATCAATGAGACAAGTACGGTAACAGCGCTGGTACAGGATGAATTGGGAAACCCGGTAAAGAACAGTGAGGTAAGTTTCGCCGGGATTGATCTGAAAGGCGGGCAGCTCAATCCAGCCTCTGCTGTGACCAACAGTGCCGGTATAGCGAGTGTGACCTTTACCGCCGGAGACAGAGCGACTGAAACCGACGAGATCATTGTTAATGCCAGTGTGAAAGGACTTGATATCACCGATAGCATGGCACTGACCGTGTTCAAACGAGCCTTGAACGTCACATTGGGCTCTGCCAATCTGATAAGTGTTAAGCCCTTGGCTACTCAGTATGCCATGCCGATAGTTGTACAGGTTGCTGATGGTGCTGGCAGGCCTTTGGAAAACGCGACAGTTAGTGTCAGTGTACGTCCACTGTCGTATTACAAGGGCCAGATGGAGCTAGAGGACGATGCTGGCAGAAACCTGACTGAAGTGCAGGCGCTTGGCGATGCGATCGGAGAAGACTTTGTTTTTACGCCAAAAGTCTGGGTTTATCGCGCGGATGTTGTTGAATGCCCCACAGAAGATCTGGATGGCGATCGTTTTCTTGACACCCTGAGTTTTCCTAGTGAGGATATCAATAACAATGGCTCGCTGGATCCGCAGGACCCCGCCTCCCTTGCTGCTGTGGAGGGCGATTACGCAACCTTATCCGGAGGCTCGTTGCGGACTGATGCAAATGGTTCCGGTTTTTTCGAATTGCTTTACCCTGCGACAAATGCCGGTTGGTCTACTGTTGAGATCATAGCCCGTGCCGAGGCTCTTGGCACTGAGGCGGTAGATGTCTATCGTGCCAGGCTCTCCCTATTAACCTCAGAAGTTCTGGATGTCGAAAATCCGCCTGACAACGCGTTGAGCCCTTACGGTCAGAACGTCAACGCCAACGTTATTGGTCAAGTGAACTTGAGGGGTCAGACATACATCGTGCGTGAAGCTTGTACCAACACGAACTAGAACGAAACCTCAGCAAATACTGGTCGTGCGACTCAACTTCCGTTGACCCCGGCCGTCATACAAAATAGGCAGATGGAGTCCGTTGTGCCGCAAGGCATGGCGGCTTAAGGGAAGATACAAGTACTATGGCTTTCAACAGCGATACAAAACCGAAGACAACTTCAACCGATGAAAACAGCACACTGGTTCTGGCTTCGGCGGGCGCAGTGTCCCCTGTTAATGAGCTTAACGCCATCAACCGTGTCGCCATCTGTAAAAGCGCAACCGTGGTGCATGTGCAACGTAACGATCAGATAAAACCTGAAAATTCCCACCGCTGGTTGATGTACCTTGTTGAAGGGTCGCTTACCCTGTATTCGGGGAAGGAGGAGGTTGGCGTGGTAGCCGCTCGTACGGCAGAGGCTCTTCAGCCGTTGTTTCTCGACAAGGGCGCTTACCAGAGTGTGCGGACCAGCACGATGGCGAAGATTGTCCGCTTTGGTCGTGAACAGCTTGATATCCTTTTAAAGGAACAGCAAAAGAATGCAGTGAGCGTCATGGATGTCCAGGTCAGTGAACTGGACAATCTGGTTTTTGATGAGATAGTTGCTGCCATGAAAAATCATTCGGTTTCACTGGCGATATCGCCGGATTCAGCCGCAAAGATTCTCCACTCCTATAAGGATGTTGCCGGAATTCCCGAGCTGTCGGATGTCATTCAGAGCGATGCAGGCCTCACTGCGCATATCGTCAATGCGGCTAACAAGAAGGATGCAACGACCAATGAATCGATATCCAGTGTCCGCGGTGCCATTACTCGTTTGGGGGTAAAAGAGACGCAGCGCAGTATCGCTGCGCTCTTGCAGTCCAATACGATAAAGCCAAGCTGCGACGTGATCAAGGATCGACTCACACGTTACGTGCGCCGAACAACACTATGTGCTTCCATTGTTCAAGTGCTATCAAAGGAAGTACCTCATCTGAAGCCGGAAGTTGCCATGCTTGTCGCTTTGTCGGCTGATATTGGAGAACTTGTTGTACTGTCCTATGCCAACGATTACCCTGAGCACTTCGTTCAGGATCAAAACCTTGCGAGCGTTATTGAAAACCTGCGAGTGGTTGTCAGTTGCTGGCTGATCAACGCTTGGGATTATCCGCTGGAATTCGTTGATGCTGCGCACAAGTCGCGTGACTGGTACCGGACTCACAATGGTGAAATAACCTATACCGATCTGGTGACAGCAGCACTACTCATTATCCAGTCAGAAACGCCGGATTCTGAGCATAGCGCCATTCCGAGCGCCAATAATCTATTGCTGGCCCGACGTCTGCAGCAATCAGGTATTGATCTGACATCACCTGCAGATATTCTCAGGGCTGCCAGTTCACGGCTGGTTAATGTACAGTCGTTATTAAGAGCTGGCTAACAAGATGTGCCAATTGGCTCCTAGTGTAGTGTGACCTTCAAACACTTCAAACAGCGGTTTGTCCAGGGGTCAGCCGCTAGGCGCGAGCTCGAAAAGGTATCGGGTATACCTTGAGAGCGAGCAACAACGCGGATGACCCCTGGACGAGCCGCCCTTCGGG
>JBGCGC010000034.1:0-11724 GCA_045110475.1 Granulosicoccus sp. | reverse complement strand
TCGAGCGAGAGTAGTTCAATTTTGAGTCAAATTTTGTGCTCATTTGAGGAGTTTAGCTGGCTAAGTGACGAAAATGAGCGCAAAATTTGGCCAAAAGTGGGCTGCTCGTAGCCGATTGATTTCTGCCGCGCAGGCTCCTAGCCTTGGATAAATATCGTCAATTCTAATGGCTAGGAGTCTGCTAACACACCGCACAACTCAAGCAATCCAATCGCCTCGACACCCTCACCCTTCGGATATCGTTCATTACCCGGATACACAATGTACGCTGCATCGGGCTTTAAATCAGCAACAGCTGAATGAAAGCCCTTCGATACTTTTGGCGCGCTGCTGCGTTTGATTTCAATAACCCAACGCTTGTTGCCAGGCAGATCGAGCACCAGATCAATTTCATTTCCAGATGCGGTCCGGTAATAGCTCGCTTCGGTACGTGATGGCGCAAGGCGTATCAGATTAGATACGACATGCCCTTCCCAACTTGCACCTGCAATAGGGTGGCCCAAAATGTCGTCCAACGTGTCTAGCCGTAGCAACGTATGGACTAACCCACTATCACGTAGATATGTTTTTGGCGTCTTTACAAGTCGCTTACCAACATTAGCTTGAAGCGGCTGCAATCGATACGCCAGCAGCAGATCTACCATTAGATCAAGATACGTTGTTACCGTTTTCGCATCAATGCCTAAACTGCGCCCCAGCTCGGTTGCGTTAAAGGGCGCACCTTGCCGATGGGCAAGCATAGTCCAGAATCGCCGGAGTGTTGTTGCAGGGATACGCGGCCCAAGCTGTGGTATGTCCCGCTCAAGATAGGTTGTAACAAAATTGGCTCGCCAATCCACACTCGCCTCATTGTCAGGCGCAAGCAAGCTACGCGGAAACCCACCTCGCACCCATAAATCATTCTGGCGATTTCTCCCAGCTTCAAGCACGTCAATTGGTGAAAGCTCACGATAGGCAATGCGACCCGCAAGACTTTCGCTTGATTGTTTTAACAGCTCAATCGAGGCCGATCCAAGAAGCAGGAAATGTCCCGCGTGGTGACCGTCAAGCACACGTTCATCGATAACTCCGCGCAAGACATTAAACAGATCAGGCGCACGCTGCACCTCGTCAATGATCAGTAAACGCTCCGAACGGCTACGCAAGTAAGCTGATGCATCATCTAGCTTGGCAAGATCAGCAGGATTTTCCAGATCCAAATAGTCTGGCGTCTGATTCATCGTACCTCTTACCGACACCTCCTCGTTAGATGCTTTGCCTGGTATTCGAGCAAGCGTTGTTTTTCCCACCTGTCTGGGCCCCAAAAGGGCAACCGCTGGGTAGCGCGTTAAATCACGGGAGATCAGTGGTGTAAGGCGACGAGGCAGCATATGTAAATCCGGAATTAAGTTCCTGATTTGCATAATAACAGACTAAGCTGTTGATATTTCGATGCTTGTAACAGTCAATGAACAGATTGAGCGCTGCCGTCAGCCTGTCGGTGGCGAATTGCTATTTATCCAAAAAAAACAAGTTTTAATAGGCTTGTCCTCACACGGCGGAACTACCAAAACCCTGTCCTGACTGAAATCCTTAACTGGATTGTTCAATACTTGATTCGGATATAGCAGTGAGTAAAGAAAAGTTGGCTAGGTATCTGCGGGGCCGCCTCCGGCCGCGCAGGCTCCTAGCCTGGACTATTCATGAAATCACGGGGACGCCCAGTCCAAATCCTTCCGCATTCCCTTCGTCCGTAGCGAATTTCGTTCAGGCTAGGCGCCCCCGTCGCAAATACAGTCTGTATTCCGCTCCTTCACGAAATCCGCTACGAACAAAGGGTCTGGTGAAAGGATTCGGCGTTTCATGAATAGTCCAGGCTAGAGGAATTGCAGGTCTTCCGGTCTGTGATTTGTTGCTCCAGAGCGTGCGAAAACACTGCCGAGGCCAACGAATTAGAGTTCGCGGTTGAACGATCATCAACGCATCACGCCAATCGAAACGCTGAGACAATAAGGCCATGGTGAACCGCGTTGCAGAGTCAGTTGATATCGGTTTGATTAATCGCTCTTTAGAGCAATCCAGTCGCAAGCCAGGGCATTGCAATAACAAGAACCAGGACGAAAAGCATCAATAAGGCAAAAGGCGCAGCCCCCAAAAACACATCAGACAATGAGACTGACGGGTCATTTAACGTCCCCTTTACAACGAACACAGCCATTCCGAATGGCGGGGTAAGCAACCCTATCTCAACGGCGATAACAGTGACAATGCCGAACCAGATCAGATCAATATCAAACCCTGCTACCACAGGCATCATTAACGGTACCATGATCAGTATGATTGACGCGGAGTCGAGGATCGCGCCCATGATAATGATGAGACCAACGTACGCCAAAAAGGTGAACCAATATCCCTGGCCACTGGCAGCAAGGAGAGTACCTATTTCCGTTGGCAAGCCTGACAGCGAAAGCATTCTTGAATACATTTGAGCTGACAAAATCAAGAAGCAGACTGCAGCTGTTACCAATCCTGTGTTCTTGAGAAGCGTCTTGAAGTCTTGCCAACTCAATCTTTTTAGCAAAAGTCCCAGCAGTATCGCAACAAGGCAACCAACCGCACCCGCTTCTGTCGGTGTAAAAAAACCTGAATAGATGCCTCCAAACACAATGAGTATCAGCAAACACATAGGTATTGAACGTGTCAAAGGATCAACAGATGAAATCAGTTTTTGGTCACTCGAACTTTTTGCCGAATGGGTACCAGTGAACCGTGGTAACCAGGTGGCCATGAACATCACCCCCAACGCGAACACAAGCGCCAATAGCAAGCCTGGAACTATCCCGGCGATAAACAAGTCCCCTATGGATTGCTCTGTCAGCAAGCCGTAAAGAATGAGTAGCAAGCTCGGCGGCATCAGCATGCCGAGTACTGAAGAGCCAGCCACAACACCGACAGAAAAACGCACAGTGTAACCATGGCGAACCATTTCCGGAACCGCAATATGCGTAAACACGGCAGCTGCGGCGATGGAAATTCCGGTAACGGCAGCGAATAGGGCATTAGCACCGACAGTGGCCATACCAAGCCCTCCGCGAAGACGCCGGAATACAAGATGCGCAATATCAAATGCGTCTCGCCCCATGCCTGACGCCGACACGATATAACCCATGAAAACGAACAGTGGCACTACGGAGAAATAGTAATTAGCCAGAGAATCAGCGGCCGTTAATGCGAGCAACTTACCCGCCAACACCGGAGAACCCTTGATTGCCCAGACACCAAAATAGGACGCCAGCATCAGCGCAAACGGCACCCACAAACCTGACAGGATCAATGCCAGAATGCCAACCAGCGAGACAAGACCTATTTCAGGACTGGTCATGTGTGACATCATCCATAGGTAGCTTGTATCGGAAAGCAACAAGTGCTTGCAGAGCCCGCACAACTATCTGCCCAAGCAGCACTGAACAGCCAATCAGAATGATCAGCTTCACCGGCCAGTGAGCAAAGGTAAAGCCGCCAATCGTGCCCTCATAGGAATTGCGCACCCAGGCTTTGACAAACAGGGGCCAACTCGCCAGCAGAAGTTGTACTGTTACCGCCCCAGCTACAAGACAGAACACAACTTCCAGTAACGCGCGAGTTCGCAGGCTTCGGCGCTCGATGTACGCTAACAATGCTACGGATCGTGTCAGGTGGCCTTGCTCAAACGCATAGGCCACCTGTAGAAAGACGATTGCAACGACGGACATAGTAACCAGCTCAGGTACACCAGAGACGGGTTCATTCAGTAGGTTTCGGCCGATGACATCTACGTTGATGAGCAGCATCACACCGGCAATCAACATCGAACCCATGATGTTCAGGGCAAGCGTCAGATGACCGAGCCATCTGGACAGGCATTTTATCAAGCCTCGACAACGCTGAGGAGCTGCTTGAGATGATGAGACAGAGCTCACTACGCTATCGAATCAACCGTCTTATGAACGGTCTGTGTAATGTAAGTGACACGCCTAGCGCTTATCCCAATCTCTGATTGGGATTGCCCCTGCATTACGCATTCTGCTCATATATATTTCCAGAACATCAGTTCCCGGTTGGCCTTCTGCATCAAGCCGTTGGGCCCAGAGCCTGGCCACGTTTTGCAACCTGTTGGCCCAGTCTGTTCTGAACGCGTCGTCTACCTCCGTCACGGTGGCACCCAAGGCCTCCATTTGTATAAGCGACTCGCTAACAGCCAGATCAAGATCATGCAAGTACGCCATGCGGTGATCATCTGCGCCTTTTTTGAGCGCCTCCTGCACGATGCCGGGCAACGCGTCAAACCAGTCACGGTTGGCTGCAATACCTCCTGCGTACTGCGCACCGAAACGAACCAGCGTGATGTAAGGAGCCACTTCGTGCAATTTACCCGGCAAGGCGGCAGACGCAAACGTAATCGTCCCATCATAGACACCCGTCCGAATGTCATTGTAATAGGTGGCCAGATTCCCGGATACACCGACAGCACCCGTGCCGTCCAACCAGTTCACCGCTGGGCCGGGAGCAGCGATCTTTAGTCCTTTAAGATCATCAATCGCGTTGATCGGCACTGTCGTCATCAGCAGATAGTCATCAATTCCAATAGCTCCACCCAGATATTCGACCCCGTTTCTATGCCAGATTTCCTGCATGTCAGACTCCGTGGCATTCAGATCATCCATGAGTTCCGAAATTGTGCGAGCATCGGAGGAAACAAACGGCGTGTAATAGCTTACGTTCTGTACTCCGAGCTTCGCAGCGTCGAAGACGCTGGGAACTATGCCGATTTCCGCGAGCCCCTCCTCGAGAGTCTCCAGCTCATCCCCCACACCTGCAAGAGCACCACTGTACTGTTCATCCCAAGCGATTACATAGTCGCTGCCTTGCAGAGAACCTTCAACAGATGAGATGAAGGTATTGCTCAGGTGGCTCACCCATCGATAAACGGGAGAATGGCCAGAAACGACGGTAACACTGATCTCAACAACCGAGGACGCAACAGGAGCTGTAGCAAACAGGCAGCCTACAACGAAGCCGACTAAAGGTTTTACTATCATTAATATCACTCTGCATCTTGAATTAGCAAGTTTATTGTGGCGCAGTGGTTGTTATAGACAGTGTAACCGCACTTTTCAATCTTGCGCACTAGAGAGTGGTTCACGACTTAGTGTAGTGTGTCCAGACAAGCGCGCAAACCACAGTTGCTCAGGGATGCAATCCGCCATACACGAGCACGAAACGGTATTGGGCATCCCCTGAGTATGAGCAACGCCTTGCTGAGCCACTTTGGGTAAACACTGTTCGTGAGTTTAGTTGGTCATAAAATACTAGCCATTAATATGGGATATAGGGAAGGTTCAGGGAATGTCAGCTATTGAACACGGGTGATAACAGTTTGGCATCGTGCCTGGTCAGACATTACGATGACCGCCTGAAATTCCGCGAACTCGGCGCGGAGGTCCGTTGGTGACCGTGACCGCACAACAAAGCTCAGATCAACGCCCTCGCCTGCACCTTTTCGGAACACCCATCCTTAAAGATGCCCAGAACAAAATACTCAGTGTTCGCGGGCGCAAGTCCATGGCCCTGCTGGCCTATCTAGCCGTTACTCACCCGCAAGTCCATTCCAGAGAACGACTGGCTGACTTGTTCTGGCCAGACTCGACCGACAAGGATGCGCGTAACAGCCTCAGAGTGTCCGTATCACGGATTAGCCACGTTCTCGGCTCTTCAGCGCCACCACTGCTGACGACGACACGCCTGACGGTTGCACTGAATGCGGAATCACTGTTGCTTTGCGACGTTGTCGAGTTCAGAAATCTATTAAAACTTGCCGCCACCCATGATCACAGTGATGGATTGCATTGCATTGCGTGTATCAGGCAAATGACCGAGGCTAGCAATCTCTATACAGCTGACTTTATGGAAGCTTTCCATGTCGCTGACTGTGAAGACTATGAGGAGTGGCAATTCGGTACCCGTGAGCAATTCCGAGCCGCAGCCATGGATACGATCGCAACATTAATCAGGCAGGCAGTGACAACCGGTGATATGAGCGCCGCTGAACACAACTCGAGACAGTTACTGGTGCTCGATCCGTTCAGGGAATCCGCCCATAGAATCCTGATGAGGGCTATGGCACACAGTGGAAACAAGACAGGCGCACTCGCTCATTTCTCACTGATGAAATCAGCTCTCAGGAAAGAGTTAGGTGCGAGTCCGGAGAACGAGACACTGGCACTTGTTTCCTCCATCGAGAGCGGTGAGTTTCCGGCTACAGCGGACAAGGAAGCACCTGATATAAGCACAGCCGGTGCCCTTATAGCTCCTCACAACCTACCGTTTGAGAAAATGCCTTACATTGGTAACTCACTGGCTCAAGCAAAGTTGATCCGACAGTTGGGTGAGCACCGGCTGGTCACGCTTACCGGAATCGGCGGCGTTGGAAAATCAAGACTTGCAGTTCAGGTATCACACACACTCCTTTCATCCTTTCCCGGAGGAATCTGGCTGGTGAAACTAGCCTCAGTCAGCAGCCACTCAGAATTGCTCGCTAAACTCGCGTCAGTGCTTGGTGTACAGCTCTTACCGGGTGACGAGGCTATCATCAGCATATGCAATCAGATCACTCACCAGAAGCTGCTGCTCATACTCGATAATTTCGAACACTTGATCAGCGAGTGTGATTTTGTAGAAACACTGCTTGAGCAGACTGAAAATCTGACCATTCTTGTAACCTCCAGACAACGTCTTCAATTTTCAGGAGAATCGGTTTTTCCTGTACCCGGCCTGTCATATTCCAGAACCCAAACTGCCGACCGCTCTGATACAGCCCAGGGAGGCGATGCGTTCCGTTTGTTCGTAGATGTCGCAAGTCGTGCTGGCGTTGATTTCGAAGCGAATTCATCCAACAGGCAACAAATTCAGCAAATTGTAGAACTGGTCGAAGGACACCCACTGGCCATCGTCATTGCTGCCAGCTGGGTAGACGGATTGTCTTGTCGGCAGATATTGCAAGAACTGGTCACCGGCCTGGAGATTCTACAAACCGATTCGAGCGCAATTCCTAAGCGGCAGCGCAGTATAAGAGCAGCCTTTAACTACTCCTGGAATTTACTGAAAACACAAGAGCAAACACTGTTTGCTTCACTTTCCGTATTTCGGGGAGGCTTTGACAAACAGGCAGCTGAAAACATCACTGGCGCAACCTATCAATCGATAACCCGTCTGCTTCGTAAGTCGTTGCTCCAGCATTTACCCGGGCTTGAACGCTATGAAATGCACGAGTTAATGCGCCAGTATGCAGAAGAGAAGTTATGTGCTTCAAATGCCGAACTAACAATAAGAGAAGCTCATAGCCACCACTATCTGAATGTGCTGAACGACTATACAGCCACTCATCTCGATCTGAACGCATCACTTGAACAGCACAGCTTTCACACTGAGTTCAACAACATCAGCAAAGCCTGGCATTTCGCTCTTGAACAGGGGCACGAGGATACACTCGTCAAGGCAACCAACAACTTGAGAATCATGTGCAGCCTGACCACACATTCTCATGCACTGCTAGAACTTCTCGAACCCGTGTTGCACATGATCGAACACCCCGAAAAAGATGACACTCACCCTGAACTGGCACTCAACCTATTACTAGCAATTGGCTTCGCCTACCGCTATACCAGCGGCTATTTCGCGAGAGAATTGGGGGATATTTTTGCACGAGCCTATGCCTTGGCAGACAGCCTGAAAACGTCTCCCGAGCTCTTTATTGTGTTGTATGGAAAATGGTCGTTCAACTTCACCAGCGGATCCCTGTCCGATAACGCTCCGTTATTGACCCAGTGGCGTGAGCGATTAGCAATGATGGACCAGGACGAAAGGATACAACCGTATGCTCATGATGCACGGTTTGTTATCCATATGCTGGAGGGGCCGCAACTCCAATGCACAGGCGAGTTTACGAAAGCTCGCGAGGTGATACTCGCGGGCCTGGAACTTGAGGATGGATCTCGCTACTCAGCGATGATCGGTCACTATGGATTGAATTTCGCTGTTAGCGGTAGACACTGGCTTGCTATCAACCAGTGTATTGCGGGCTTTATGGATCAGTGCTCTCAAACGATCACAGAGGCGCATCACATTGCACTATGCGGAAACAATCCCTATATGAGAATGTTTGTTGCCTTTGGCCAATTAGTCATCGCTACGCTATGCGCAGACGTGACGCGAATACGGGCGCATGCTAACGCTGTAAATACATTAGTGACTGAACACCGGATTTTTGGCGCTTTTCAGCATCACGCGGATATCTACAGCGCCTATGCAAAATCCATAGATGACACAACATCTGATCTGGCACACCTCCAGTCACTGATTGATTCTGGCAATGGTATCCCCATTTTCCGACTGTTCGATGTTCAACTTCTGGCAGACGCGCTGGTACGCGCTGGCAGAGCCAAAGAGGCACTGCAGTATCTCAAGATCTATACCGAACCTGCAGAACGGCGAATGATTCGATTCAGCCTATCGGAGAGCGCACGAATTGAAGGCGATGCTTTCCAGGCCTCCGGGGATATTGCCCAAGCACAACACAGCTACGATAAATCGATGTCCATTGCTTCACGCCAACAGGCTGGGCTTTACACACTCCGGACGGGAAGCGCCATGGCAAGTTTCCTGGCTCAGCAAAACAAACCATCGGAGGCCCGAGCATTACTGACGCCAATCATCAACGCTTTGCCAGAATGTCGCAGTATCATTGACTACAAAAAAGCCAACGAGGTGTTGAGATCGATACCGGAAAGCCAACAGCATAAATAACAGATATCGCAGCCTCTTTCTCGGTTACCGTCACCCGTTAGCAGGCTCCTATTGACCTTCGATCCAAGGGGCGCATCCTTCTGGCACATCCCGATCACCGACCTGCCACTTATGGTAATGCAGCGGTAACTATCCGGTAATCCTCCGCATATATTATCCTGATGTTAGTTTCAATCGACGTCCGTAGACACACTTGGCCGCTCAGGAGCCCTCCTCCCATACTATCGACAGGCTCGCTTTTCACCTGTCCAACTGCAGAGCAAATCCAGGATAAAGCACCTTGATGAATCCCATGGCCAGTGAGAGTGCGTTGTCAAAGCTGTGTTTGAAGCTCGCATTGGTTCCGGAAACCCAACCAAGTGACCAATTGCGAATGTTGATTGCGATGCGCTTTGGATTACCTTTGGGCGTTCTATCTCATACCGGGTTTCTTTTAGCGTTCTGGGCTTTGGATTTTCCCGTTCTGGCTCTGTTCAATATCTTTAGTGTCACTATTTTCGTCATAGGAACCTGGCGTGTTTTCAATAACGACCTAACCTGGGCCATCTTCGGCTGCATTCTGATTGAAGTGCCTTTGCACGCTGTTCTGGCAACCCTGCACCTAGGCTTTGAATCAGGCTTTTGGCTACTGGGTTATATCTCGGTTTGTAGCGTGGTTCTCTCGCCTATGTATTCCAGGTTCGCACGACTACTGATTGGCCTGGGTATCTCTCTTTTGCTAGGTATAGCCTCGCTGGTAGCCATTCAGAATGGCTCCATTTATACCTACTCAGATAAACTACAAATGTTTTTCATGCTGATGAATACTGTCCTGCTGGCACTCGTCGTAATGGTCGTAATTATTTCATACGATATTGCAGTAGAACGGGCAGAAACTGCCCAGCAAGTGGAGTATGAGCGTGCTGAGGCACTGCTGCTTAACGTACTTCCCCTCGCTATTGCCAACAGGCTTAAAGCTAAGGAAGAGCCCTTGGCCGATGCCCACAGTAATGTGACAGTGCTTTTTGCTGATATTGCCGGGTTTACTCCTTGGTCGCGTACGCTTTCAGCTGAACGCCTTGTGTCATTGCTGAATATTCTGTTCCAACGATTCGACACAGCCATAAAGACTTCTGGTGCTGAGAAAATAAAAACCATTGGTGATGCCTACATGGTGGCAACGGGGTTGAATGGCGAAGTCAATCATGCAAAGAGCATGGCCAAGCTTGCCATAACTATGCAAAACGAATTGGCGCAGTTTAGTCAAGTTTATGATCTGGACCTATCGCTTAGAGTAGGCATTCATTCTGGCAGTGTAGTCGCAGGCGTTATCGGCAAACATAAGTTTACATATGATCTGTGGGGAGACGCCGTCAACATCGCTAGCAGAATGGAATCTGCGGGCATTGCCGGACACATCCAGATATCTACGGAAACCCGAAATCTTTTGCCTTCGCTGTTCGATACCTGGCCTAGAGGCAAAATAGATATAAAAGGTCACGACTCACGCGATTGCTATTTACTGACTCGCACAGGAGATATTCCTGAGGAGTCTGCTCTTTTCAGCAAACCCTAGGAGCCTCTCAAGAAGTTTAACGGTCAGGAAATGAAGTGTTAATGCTCCACTTGTAGCGTGTAAGTCGTCTTATCACGAGTCACGTTTTTCTAATTTTCAACTCGCAGATGGAGACGAACTACGCCATATGGGCAGAATAGTGAGCCCATCATTAAAAAGAATGTTCACAGGATTTTGGGAGACACAATGATCAATTGCAAAACACTACTCGCGAAAGCATTACTCTGCACAAGCCTATTACTTGGCTCCTCTGTTTTCGCCAATGATTTTGGCACCTCTGAAGAAGCCCAATCAATGCTTGAGCGCGCTGTAGAGGCCATGAAAGCGGACAAGGATGCTGCGCTCAAGGCTTTCACAGAAGGCACTGACGGCTTCAAGGATCGCGACCTTTACGTTACCTGCTTTGAATTAGGCGGAAGGGGAGGCCTGATAACAGCCTATGGCGGTGTCGGGGACATGGTTGGCAAAAGTGGCTACGATCTGATCGACAAAAACGGTACGAACATGGGAGAGTTATTGGACAACGACACCCAAGGCGAGGTAAAGACGGTTACCTATTGGTGGCCACGCCCCGGTAGCGAGGAGCCGGTAGAAAAAGAAAGCTACTACATGACGATAGATGATACCAACTGTCTTGTCGGGTACTACAAATAGACCGATATTGCGCATCAGCGAACAGCGCTTACTGCTGCCGCTGCGCATCGCGCAGCGGCTTTCAGTCAGTTACCGTTATCCAGATAATTTGAAAGAGTCGGGAATATGAACTTTCCAATAGACGACGATATTCTCGAAGATAAGCTGGAACAACTGGAATCCATCCGATCGTGGGGACCTCGCGTGATCTCCAAGTTTGAGGCACTACTACAATCTGAAGACGACAATGATCTTTTTCGTATCAATCCGATTCGGTATGCGGATGAAAGACGCATGGAGCATAACGAGGCAATCGACCTGTTCCTGCATGCAACCACCATAGGCTTACTTGAAATTCAGTGGAATATGGTGTGTAGCAGCTGCGCGAGTGTGTACGGCAGTTTCGAACACTTGAAGTCTGTCGTTTCCCAGTTCAACTGCCCGGTCTGCAAGAACGAAAATACCACCTCACTCGATGATCTCATGCACGTCACGTTTGGCATTGCGCCCCAGATCCGCGATAACACGTACAACCATCCGCATGAGCTTTCTGCGGAGGACTATTATTTCAACTATCACTTGATGGAGGGCTCCATATTTCCTCCAGATCTCGATTTTAAGGAAACGTTGAAACTTTTTGCCAAGCACACTGATTACTTTGAACCGACTGAAACTAGGGTTTATGAGCTAAAGCTGGATCCTGGTTTCCTGCTTGT
>JBGCGC010000033.1:0-20167 GCA_045110475.1 Granulosicoccus sp. | reverse complement strand
GAAATACAGCTTGGCGGCGGTATCTACATGCCTCTTGGGCCAGGCACGTTTTACGCTGGCGCAGACCTGATTGACGAGTTTATTTTCGGCGCAGGGTACCGCTTCGGTCTCCAGTAGGCGATAAGAATCAAAAAATTTCCTGTCATCCCCACGCACCTGGGGATCCATAGCACGAGTCAGATGGATTCCCGCTTACGCGGGAATGGCAGGCATGCCATTTGGTGCTTAAGCTTATAAGGTACAAATCGCAAGCTCAACCCCCTCGCAAACGATCCTCAGTTGCTGATCGTGCAAACAAGCCGATAAGCACGAGACCGAGAAATACGGTGACGAAGGCCATCGGCCGAGCGGTGCCATCGTGCAGCAGGCTGATCATGACGGCGGCAAGGCCTGCCATGGTCTGTTCGATTGCACTCAACAGCGCCGACGCCGTACCCGCTTGTCCATCGATAGATCGCAATGCCCTGCTAGGGGCAACCGCAAAAACAGGCCCCATGCCAAAGGTGATAAGCATGTAGGCAGCGGTTAATGAGTAAGGCGTTGTATAGCCACCCAGAATTACAACGCACAAGGCCGTTGCGCCAGCGAGAATGATGGCAACCCCAACCCGTAACAGGCTCATGGCCTGCCAATGGTCTGCAAGCCTTGAGGCAAGAACACTACCGAAAAAGAACGCGACAACAACGCTTGCCTGGTAGTAGCCAAACTGGTTGGCGGCAACACCCAGCTTGTCGATTAAAATGAAAGGCGCACCGGTGACGAACACAAAGATCAACCCCAGCGCGACACCCAGAATGGCGCAGTGAACAAGAAAGTCGGTGTTCTTTAGCAGCCCGCCGTAGCCTTTGAGAAGTGTCTTTGGTTTCAAGGCGTTGGGGTTCGGTGTGGTGGATTCCGGGAGAAACCTTGCGACAATGACCATGGACAGAAAAGCCATGAAACTGATGACGTAAAAATTACTTTGCCAACCAAAGGCTACATGCAGGTAGCCGCCCACGATGGGTGCTGCCGCCGGTGCTATCGCAATCACCATACCCAATAATGCGAGCGCCTTAACCTGTTCTTTTTCGTTGTACAGATCCTTGATAATGGCAAGTCCGATCACCGCCTCGGCGGCGGCCGCCAGTCCAAGTAGCACGCGAGCCAGAATAAGCTGGTCAATGGTTTGTGCCAGTGCACACGCAAGGCTCAGGATCACCACAAAAACCGATGACACGATTAACACAGGCTTGCGGCCATAGCGGTCGGACAGCGGCCCATGTATAAGCTGAGCCAGACCAAACGCCAGCATGTTCAGACTGATGGTAAGTTTGACGCGCGTTGGTGTTGTCTCAAACCACTCTGCCAGATCTGGCAAGCTGGGCGTATACATGTCGGTGGACATGATACTAACGCTGGAGGCAAGCACCAGAATACCAACGACCAGACGGAGATCGGGTCTGACGGTGGAGTTATCTGACATAAAAAACGAAGATTCACGAAGGTCGCTGACACACTAGATTACGCGGTTTTGCCTGAAGCAGGTTGGATGCTGCGCTGCCGAGCGAGTAATACAGTAAGGCTGAAACAAGTCCTTTTCAGCGTTACCAACCGCAGTCTGAATCACCGAACTGCATGACCATTGCTATCGATCCACCACCATCAATTGGTGCTCAAACCTAACACGCTGTTAACCACAATCAAGCGTGGAGACACTCTGTCAGTGACTCCAGGTCTGTCAGTGCTTGAATGCGGATTCAGGTTGGGAAGTTGAAAACTGCCCCTTGCTTGATCCCTGTTGGCCAGCGCGTTGTGACTGTCTTAAGGCGTGTGTAGAAATGCACGCCTTCGGGGCCATAGATGGAGTGATCCCCGAAGATTGATCGTTTCCAGCCACCGAAACTGTGATACGCCACTGGCACGGGTATGGGTACATTGACTCCCACCATACCCACCTGAATTCCATCAGCGAACGAGCGGGCAGCATCACCATCGCGAGTAAATATGGCCGTGCCATTGCCATATTCGTGATCATTGATCATCTTGACGGCATCGTCGTATTTCTCTGCGCGAACTACAGCCAGTACAGGGCCAAAAATCTCCTGCTGATAGATATCCATGTCGGTGGTTACATGGTCGAACAACGATCCACCCAGAAAATAACCATTCTCGTACCCCTGCAGTGACAGGCTGCGACCATCCACCACCAGGTTAGCGCCAGCAGCAACGCCGCTGTCAATGAGGCTGGTTATCCGTTTTTTGGCATCCGCAGTGATCACCGGCCCCATTTCAGCATCTGGATCATCCGCCGGCCCCACGCGCAGCGCTTCCACTTTTGGCCGCAGCGCATCGACCAGTCGATTAGCAGTCTCCTCACCGACGGGTACTGCCACCGAAATGGCCATGCAGCGTTCGCCAGCCGAGCCAAAACCCGCACCCATCAGTGCATCCACCGCCTGGTCCATGTCGGCATCGGGCATAACCACCATGTGGTTCTTGGCACCACCGAGTGCCTGCACGCGTTTGCCTGTCTGATTACCCCGGTTGTAGACATATTCGGCTATCGGGGTGGAACCGACAAAACTCACGGCTCGCACCTCGGGGTGATCGAGTAATGCATCGACCGCCTCCTTGTCACCATGCACAACGTTGAGCACACCGGGCGGCAAGCCGGCCTCATGTAAAAGGTCAGCGATCATCATTACCGAGGAAGGGTCGCGTTCTGACGGTTTCAGCACGAATGTGTTGCCACAGGCTATGGCCACCGGGTACATCCACAAAGGCACCATTGCCGGAAAATTGAATGGCGTAATACCGGCACACACCCCCAGAGCCTGTCTATCAGAATAGGAATCGATCTGCGGGCCGACGTTTCTCGAAAACTCGCCCTTGAGCAGTTGCGGGATACCACAAACGAACTCTACGACCTCCCGGCCACGTTGCACCTCGCCCAACGCATCATCGTGCGTCTTGCCGTGCTCGCGGGAGATTTCACGGGCAACCTCATCAGCATGCTTGATGAGCAATTCATTGAAGCGAAACATGATGGAGGCGCGCTTGAGGGGAGGTGTGGCAGCCCACGCCGGGAAGGCGGCTGCGGCGTTTTCAACAGCCGCACCGACCTCATCGGTGCTGCTCAGTCCCAGCTCATCGATGGCTGCTCCCGTTGCCGGATTGTAGATCGGCTGTGTTCTGCCACTTTTACTGGACACGCGCTGTCCACCGATAAGGTTGTCAATCATGATCCCAGGTACTCTGATTAGATAATTTGCCCGTAGTGTACATCTGTTGAAACCTCCGGTCGCACAGCTCTTTCCGAGACTGGCCATCAAATGTGGGTAGATCAGGAAAAACTGTCAACCAGCAGACCATGACATCCATGGTTTCTATTGTAATCTGAGCACCGTACCATCAAAAAACAGGGCTTTTTCCACGCCACCAGAAGTCCGAAGTATGACAACAGAGGGCTCATTTGTTCGCGTCTGTGACGCAACAACAGCAGCACAAATTGACAGGGAATATTCATGACATCCCCACCTTCTTTCAACAAGCCTGTGGCTACAGGCACCAGCACCAGCGAGTCATTCGCACCGCTGGCGGGAAAGTACATGCATACGCTTGTTCTGGGAACCATGCCGGGGCAGAAATCCTTGCACCTTCAACAGTACTACGCTCATCAACGTAATTCTCTATGGCCAATCCTGTGTGCCATTGTCAAAAATGAAAAACCCAGCTACACGGTACACAAGGCACTGAACTACCAGCAACGATGCGACCTGATCACATCGGCAGGCTATGCCTTGTGGGATGTACTGGCGCAGTGTGAGCGGCCCGGCAGCCTGGATGGCAACATCGTCCGTCAATCTGAAATACCCAACGCTGTTCCGCAGCTCCTGTCCAGACACCCCGAATTACGCATCATCGCCTGTAACGGGCGTACCGCCGAAACCTTGTTCAAACGACATATTCTGCCGCAACTCAGCGAACCGATACCCGCTATCATTGCCTTGCCTTCTACCAGCCCGGCAATGGCAAGCCTGTCATTGCACGACAAGCATGAGCGATGGCGTAATGCGTTAACCCTTGGCCCGGCGCAGTCGAATTGTACGGATGCGTCGTCATGAGCCGCTATCGAGCTTGACTGGAACCCACCATGCTACCCACAGAGGCAAAGCTTTACTTGCCAATCAGCGAAGAGACAGTATTGTCGCTTCTCGTTGAAGGCAGTGACCGGGAAAACACGCTAAAGGCGCTGAGCATGATAGACATCGCGTGCCTTTTGCTTTTGGCGAGATTGCCGGCCATAAGTGAACAACAACAGATGCCTGCCGAAAGATTACTGGCTGACATAATGGCCTCATGTAAAGAACATGTGGAGCAAAGCGACCTGCCAGAGCTTTGCCACTACGCGGCAAAAAAACTCGATATTGCCACTGTCAACAACGGGTTTAATAAGCTGACGCAGCTTCGTATAGCATTTCTGGATGACGAGCTCATCAAACAAAAAATGTTTTTATCCGCGCATGGGCTCTGGAATTTTGGTTTCCAGCAACAACATCGGGACGCGCTTGCAAGCCAGCGCGTCCGTACCTCTTTCGATGGGATGCAGCAAACACTCAGTGCCGAACAAAGTCGCATGTATCGAGAATTCGAAGCGCAAAACGATGAACACATGCACATTCAGGGCTATGCAGGCACAGGGAAATCATCACTGATCAAATCCCTGCTGAGTCTGCTCGATGCATCAGGTGCTCAGATACTGGTACTTGCGGCCTACAAGAAACAACTGGACGCCTTGTGCATTAACGCCAGAACATTGCCGAACGTTGACACATATACCTTTACTGCACTGGCTGAAATGCTTATACCGCTGGACCTCACCTCCAGCGCCAACCGCACCATGCGGGGCAATAGCAATATACGCGCAACCATGCCTGATGATGTCATCGTTCGACAACTGGGCATCAAGGCGAGCGGTGGGTACAGCACCAATCAGATTGTAAAAACCACAAGGGCAGTGTTGTACAACTTCTGCCTGAGTAGTGATTCGAACATTACGCAAAAACATATTCCAATCGGCTATGCCAACACGTTCGATGACACACTAAGGGCTGTGATCTGCGAGTACGCACGCGACTTGTGGCATACCCTCCTGTCCCCGCCCACCAAGGATTTCAGACCTCAGATCCGGGGTTTTCACAAGATTAAATGGGCCGCCTTGAACGATTGGAAAATCCCGGAAAAATATACGCATGTCCTGGTAGATGAATGCCACGATTTACCAAAACCGGTGCTGCAGATTCTTGCGCGTAGCCCGCAGGCACGTGCAACTCTTGGCGACGACTATCAGAACCTGCAAGGCCAGACATTCCGGCCGGCGCATACCATCCGTTTGCGGGAAATGGTGCATTCCGTACGCTCAGGAAAAGAGATAGAGAGCATCATCAATCCGATTATCGCAGCTCATCCGAGCAACGTAAAAACTCAGTTCGAGGGCAATAGTGTTAACAGGCTGAAGATTGACTACTATCGCAAGGCCGTCGTACCCACCATGCCTGCCTTGATACTGGTTCGCGATAACTGGGGATTGTTCGAATGGGTGCAGCGCCTTGCAAGCAAAAACATCACTCCAACTCTATTCGATGATCAAAAGAATCTGGACATGTTCGTGCAGGATTGTATCGAGTTGAAAAACGGTGGTAGCCGTGCACGACATGGTGCGCTGTTCAGATTTACCTCATGGGATGAACTGGCGACAGCGCATCGGGGTAGTTCAGGTTTTCACCGCTTTAACCAGTTGCTGGAAAAGGGCTACAAACAAGAGAATTGGCGAAAGACCTACAGACGCCTCGGCACGTCAGGCTCTGGATCTCATGTAATAAGCCTGATAGAGAACGTACGTAATAGGGAATTCGACAATGTCATGCTTGCACCGGATATATTCCATTCGGCACATACGACATCGAAAGCCGCCTTCAGCGCGGCTGTCTACATCGCAGTGACCCGTGCCCGACGAAACCTCATGGCACCCGTTGAGCTCAGGCACTGGATTGAGGAAATATCCCGAACCCGTGCGGTCGAACGTAAAATCATCCGGCGACGTTAAAGATTGTCACAACAACGCCTCGGTCATTCATTGCAGCCGTTAATGTACTGCCTGTCATCTTCTATCCACTTTGTAACAGCGAGTTGCCTATACTATTAAACAGTGACCTGGTCGACAGGTGCAGGTTTTATCTCTGAAGGGACAATTTCATGGACAAGAATCATCACATGTACACAGCACGCCACGCTATAAGTCATAACAAGAACCGTAAGTTCCAGTGTGATAAGGCGCTCAACGCATTTTTTCTGTTTGCCTTGCTGTTTAGTGGTGCGTTCGCCGCCGACGCCCCGGAGAATTTTTCCTCAAGACAATATTCAGAGTCAGCGGGCGAGCTGTTCTGGGATCGCCCGGCAAGACGGGTTATCGGTTTCGAACTGACGCGAAATAATAGCAATCTGGGTATTTTCGATGCGCTGAGCTACTTTGACGATACGCTCGAACCGGACATGCCATACATCTACACCATCGCTGTTGTCGAGATGGATGGCAGCCGCTCACCCATTGCGACTGCAGAACTTGGACCTCGCAGTGCAACATCAATCACGCCCTCCGGGTTCCGCGCAAGCGTGTACTCACAAACCACCGTCGAGCTTTTCTGGGATCGGGCCCGTGAACCCGGAATACAGTTTGAAATCATCATCGACAATGGGACATCAATAATCACGGGGGGAGGCAGCCTATTGTTGAACGATCTTGAGCCTGACACAAACTATCAGGCGAGTATTCGCGCAATTAACACCTCATCCGGCGCAACATCACCGTATCAACAGACAAGCTTTAGAAGCAACGGTGAGAATTCACCACAAAGGCAGCGTCCTGCAACCCCAATCATCCTCAGGCAGCTAATCTATTCTGCGGTAGCCGCCGAATTTTTCTGGGATCAAAACTCAAACACTGAGGTTGAATACGAGATCAGTCTGAACGGTGAGCTTCTGAACGACGGACAACTCCAGAGAGAACCCAGTGTGTACCTCGATACGCTGGTACCGGATTCCAGAAATACGATCAGCATCGTGGCGGTTGATGGCCAGAACTCCCGATCAGAGCCAGCAGAACTGACCTTTGACATGCCACCTGCTGACGCGGGCGAGAGGATTCCTCCGACACAAGCTGAAACTGATGGTTCTCCTGTGTCGGTTTCAAACGTCAACAATATACTAAGCAATGTTTTCAGCATTATCGAAAACCATGGGCATCAGGAAGTCATGGGTGACCTGGCAAACTTCCGGTTCACTGAACCGGATAATCCCGTACCCGGGCTTGCATTAATTAGCGATGATTCGTTTGTGATTTCAGACACGCAACTGTATCGCCGTGTGTATGACTGCACAGAAGGCGGTGCCTTCATCCACGAACCGTTGATGAACGAGTCTGGTGATGCCACGCTTGTATTCGACGACTGCGCTATCGCTGGCACTGTACGTGATGGAACTGTTTTTATTCGCGGTTTCGAGGGTAACAGTACAAGCTATAACTACGATAACTACACGCAAGTGAAAATCCAGACTAGCGCCGTCGACAATACAACCATCGAGCTAATCGGTGAAGCAGGGTCTGACGGCACTCGCGTAAGTGATCAGTTTTCTGAATTTTCCGTTCTTGACTACGCACTAACCACGCGGGCCGGGGAACAGCGCGTGAGCATCTTGCAACAGTCCTTTGAATTTGACAGTAACCTCTCATCACCCAATACATTCTCGACCAATTTCGAAGTGGAAGGTTTCTGGACACAAGGTCGTAAGCTAAGAGTCGAGACTATCGATCTGTTTCAAACAACCGATATCAACAGTAACTACTATGAGTTAGGCATGTTTCGCATCAGCGATACAACAACGCCTGCCAACTACATAGAATTCAGCGCTGAGACAGGCGAACTTGATACCTATCAGCTGACCGTTGTCGTCGGCGAATCAATCACAACCGAAGTGCTTCGATGGGACGAGCTGCCATGAATGAAACTCTGGCAGCCATTTGACAAACATCAATCACGATGGTCGTCGGGCCCAGGACTGCCAGCACGTCACTCAGCGAGGTGATGGCGCCCGACTGACTGAAAAAAGCTCCACTAACTGACTGGTCATCACATCAGCCAGTTGCGATACATCGTGAATGGTGGTGGCTCTTGAGTAATACTGACGAACATCATGACCAATACCAATGGCCACCAATTCCACATCATCTTTTCTCTCTATCTGAGCGATGGTATGGCGCAAGTGCTTTTCGAGAAACCGACCCGGATTGGTCGACAAGGTGGAATCGTCTATCGGTGCACCATCTGAAATCATCATGAGTATCCGGCGCTGCTCGGGCCGCTGCAGTAATCTGCCATGTGCCCACAACAGAGCCTCACCATCGATGTTCTCCTTGAGCAAACCCTTGCGCATCATGAGGCCAAGATTATTGCGCGAATGACGACGCGGTGTATCAGCTGATTTGTAGATGATATGGCGAAGGTCATTAAGACGACCCGGATTGGCGGGATAGCCGTTGGCCACCCATTTTTCGCGTGATTTGCCGCCCTTCCAGGCACCTGTGGTAAAACCCAGGATTTCCACGCGCACACCACAGCGCTCAAGCGTTGTGGACAGAATATCTGCGCACACGGCAGCCACGCGAATGGAACGTCCATGCATGGAGCCAGAATTGTCCAGCAGTAACGTCACGATGGTATCCCGGAACGGTGTCTGAGACTCCTGCTTGAACGTCAGTGGCATCATGGGATCAGTGAGCACGCGTACCAGTCTTGCAGTATCGAGCTGTCCCTCCTCCAGATTGAACTCCCAGGATCGCTGCTGCTGCGCCATCAGTACGCGTTGCAATCGATTGGCAAAACGACCAACGGATCGCTGCAGGTCACCGATATGAGTATCCAGAGTCTGCCTCAATCGCAGCAGCTCCTCTGAACTGCATAGGTCAGACGGCTTGATAACTTCATCAAACTCGCGGGTGTACACGTGATAGTCATTGATATCACGCTTAACGGCATCACCAGCCGTGGATCGCCATTCGCTGCCAGCATTTTCCGAGCTGTTTTCGGGCATGTCCTCTTCGGGTTCTACCGTATCACTGGCATCTTCTGCACTGCCCTCATCATCCACAGTGTCCGATTCGCCGTCCTCCTGCATCGAGGTGCTGTCAGAATCCCCCATGTCAGAGTCGTCGTTGTCTGCCGATGATTCATCCGGTGGCTTGTCGCTATCATCCAGGTCGTCCTGATGGTCGCTATCGTCACCGTCATCAAGCTCCAGCGAACGTAGCAATTGTCCCAAAGCCCTGGCAAAACCTGCCTGATTATTGATGTCAAAGCCGGTTGGATCAAACCGTGCCTTAACATCACTGTCGAGCCACTGCCGCCAATCAGACAAGACGTCTGCCGCCGCTGGAGGCAGGGGGCGATCGCCCAACTGTTCACGAAGATACAGTGACAGAGCATGATCAATTCCCAGACGCGGCTCCGAGGTCTCGCCCAATTCAATGGCAGGTTTGCGGATGGTGTCGACAAGAAGCTGGTAACGACTATCGAGTGCTGCATCCAGGTTACGCCCAACGCCTTCAAGCCTGGTGCTACCCAGCAATTCCACACGTGTCTGTTCCGCCATGTGGTACAGACGCTGAGAGGTGTCGGTAGATGGCTGAAGCCGTCGGTGAGTGCTTGCATCGTGATACTGCCGATGCAGGGCTATACCATCACTGCGGCCGCGTGTCTCAAGGCGCTCCTTTAGCGTCGCATCAACCGGTATTTCCGGCAGTACCGTTCCCTCGACATCGGAGGCCTTTTCATCAAAGGTAATATCAATAGAGCGGTCTTTGGCTATCGCACGGGCACAAGCGCCAGTCGAGGTCTTGAATCCCTGGCTCAGAGGCGCTGGTACATCTTCGCCCTTGGGTTTTACCTCTCCGATCTTGTGCGGGTGCTTATCAGCCGTCACTATCCGCCAGCTCCTCACCAAAGACCCGCTGGTACAGCTCGGCAATGAGTGCACGCTCCGCTGGATCACACTTGTTGACAAATGCCAGTTCCAGCGACAATCCGATGTCCTTGAAGAAAGTCAGGTTTTGCGTCCACGTGATGACTGTCCGAGGACTCATCACTGTGGCAAGATCACCGTTGCGGAATGCATTTCGTGTCAGTCCTGCCAGCGATACCATCTTTTCTACCAGTTTGCGGCCTGCCTCATCCTGTAAATGTGGTGCCTTGGCAAGCACCACTTCGGTCTCTTTTTCGGCGGGCAGGTAGTTCAACACAGTGGTTACTGACCAACGATCCATTTGCGCCTGGTTGATCTGCTGCGTGCCGTGGTACAAACCTGTTGTGTCACCCAGACCTACGGTATTAGCCGTGGCAAAGAAGCGAAAAGCCGGATGCGGTCTGATCACCCGGCTCTGATCGAGCAAGGTGAGCTGTCCGGTTGATTCAAGCACGCGCTGTATCACAAACATGACGTCGGGCCGACCGGCATCGTATTCATCAAAGACCAGAGCGACGTTGCGCTGGTACGACCAGGGGAGGATGCCATCCTGAAATTCGGTTACCTGCTTACCGTCCTTGAGTACGATGGCATCCTTGCCGATTAAATCAATCCGACTTACGTGGCTGTCAAGATTAATGCGCAGGCAGGGCCAGTTCAGTCTGGCAGCAACCTGCTCAATGTGAGTGGATTTGCCCGTACCATGAAATCCGGAAATAAGCACACGCCAGTCATTGGCGAAGCCTGCCAGTATAGCCATCGTTGTCCGGTGATCAAACAGGTAGCTGCTATCCAGATCAGGGACGCGTTCGCTACGCTGTGAATAGGCGGGCACTTGCAAATCGACATCAAGACCGAACACGTCTCTGACAGAAACTGTCGTGTCAGGCAGCGAAGCGTTGCCATCAGCATTTTGGGAAATGGTGTCGAGCATGAGTCCAGTCTTCAGGCAGCTATGGCGATATCGTACACGCCGGATTGAGTAGTTGGTTACGACGCTATGGATTGAACAGGTTAAAACGGATGTGCTTGATTGAGTCAGCATGATGGCAGAGCTGACCGGAGCACGCAATCTCAAAGCTGAGAGCCGGTCTTGGGGAGACTGGCACCGGACGTTGGATTTGGCACATGCACGGAAGCGACTGAGGTGCTTGATGCACCAAAGCAAGCTTTATAAACCAGCTTGTGCGTGGGGTAATCATGCTACAAATCCGGACCGCTAACCACCGAGGGCGACGGCCCTGATACGCTCGGTATCGGTGGCAGGTCCCTGCCACAGGCTTGCCCTGGCAGACAGGGATGATCAGCCTTGTGGCGTCAGGCCATGAAGCCGCGGCGATGCATAAAACCGAACCGCCACGGCCCGAAACAAACTACTTGGCAGCTTTACGTTCCTGTGCTTCCTTGATGACGACGTCCGCCACGTTTTTAGGACACTGGCTGTAGTGACTGAATTCCATGGAAAACTGGCCACGACCAGAGGTCATGGTACGCAGATCGCCGATGTAGCCAAACATCTCGGACAATGGAACATCAGCCTTGATTCGAACACCTGTTGCTCCAGCTTCCTGCCCGGCAATCATGCCGCGACGGCGGTTCAGATCGCCGATGACGTCACCTACGTGATCATCAGGTGTAAAGACATCAACTTTCATGACCGGCTCGATGATCTGAGGGCTTGCCTTAGGGATAGACTGACGGTAGGCGCCCTTGGCTGCAATTTCAAAAGCCAGTGCTGACGAGTCGACCGCGTGAAAAGCACCATCGTTGAGCACAACACGGAAGTCGAGCAAAGGATAGCCAGCCAGTACACCTTCGACCATAGAGGTCTTGAACCCCTTTTCAACGGCAGGCCAGTACTCGCGTGGAACGTTACCGCCCGTTACCTTGGATTCGAACACAAAGCCAGTACCAGGCTCACCCGGCTCAATGGTGTAATCGATACGACCATATTGACCAGAACCACCAGACTGTTTCTTGTGCGTGTACGTGTCTTCGAGTGCGGCCGTGATGGTCTCCCGATAGGCAACCTGTGGCTTACCGACCTCTACCTCCACACCATGCGTACGTTTCAGGATGTCGATCTTGATATCAAGATGCAACTCGCCCATGCCCATGAGAATCGTCTCACCGCTTTCCTCGTCAGTCATGACGCGGAACGATGGATCCTCTGCCACCATCTTGCCGATAGCAACACCCAGCTTTTCACTGCCTGCCTTGTCTTTGGGAGAAACAGCGATGGAGATGACCGGATCAGGGAAAACCATAGGCTCCAGCGTCGCTGGATGCTTTGGGTCTGCCAGCGTGTGGCCGGTTTGCACGTTCTTCATACCCAGAACCGCAACAATATCACCTGCTTGAGCCGAATCAAGTTCTGCACGCGAGTCGGCATGCATCTCTACGATACGGCCTATCCGCTCAGTCTTGCCCGTGAAGGTATTGAGAACCGTATCACCTTTGGCGATTGTTCCAGAATAAATCCGGATAAAGGTTAACGCGCCATAACGGTCGTCCATGATCTTGAACGCCAGTGCACGTAATGGCTTGTTGGCATCCACGAGCGCAACTTCGCCCGTCTCGTTACCTTCCAGATCGACCTCTGGCTGAGGTACGACCTCTGTTGGGCTTGGCAGGTAGGAGACCACGCCATCGAGCATCGGTTGAATGCCCTTGTTCTTGAACGCCGAGCCGCAGAAGGTCGGGAACCATTCCAGATCGATGGTGCCTTTGCGAATGCACTTCTGCAGGGTTTCGATGTCAGGCATTTCTCCTTCGAAGTAACGCTCCATGGCAGCGTCGTCCATCTCCAGCGCTGTCTCGACCATTTCCTCACGCCACTTGGCAACATCTTCTTTCATGTCATCGGGGACATCCTGAATGCTGTAGTTCTCTGGATTACCGGTCTCGTCCCAGATCCACGCCTTCTCTGTGAGCAGGTCGACAACGCCGACAAAATCGTCTTCGGTGCCAATGGGCAGAACCATAACTAGAGGCCGCGCAGCCAGCACATCCTTCACTTGCTTGACCACACGATAGAAGTCGGCACCCATGCGATCGAGCTTGTTGATGAATATCACGCGCGCAACTTCGGAGTCGTTGGCATATCGCCAATTGGTTTCAGACTGTGGCTCGACACCACCCGATCCGCAGAAAACCCCAACGCCGCCATCCAGTACCTTTAATGAGCGATAGACTTCGATGGTGAAGTCAACGTGACCCGGGGTATCAATGATGTTGAACCGGTGGCCATCCCACTGACAGCTGGTTGCCGCCGACTGGATGGTGATACCACGCTCCTGCTCCTGCTCCATGAAGTCGGTAGTCGCCTCACCGTCATGAACCTCGCCAGACTTGTGGATCTTGCCTGTTAACTTGAGAATACGTTCAGTAGTGGTGGTCTTGCCCGCATCAACGTGGGCAAATATGCCAATGTTGCGGTAATGTGAAAGGTCAGTCATGTTAGTGCTCGCGCTCTGGGAATATTGGTCCGCAAGTACGTATCAGTGTTATCGACGAGTGAGACGGATACGCCGGGCGTTACCGACAAAAAAACAAGGGAAAACAAGAAAAACTGCTAAAGGCATACCTCGACGATTGCGCCTTGCGCCGATCCCATCAAAATGCTTGCCATATTTCCCGCGACTAAAAGCAAGAATAATGACACTTGAAAGGAGCAGCACGGGATCGCTGCGTCCCGCAGTGTGCCGTGTTTGGTAAACCCGCAATTCTACCCAATTTTGGGACTGGCATGTCGGTTAGCAAGGTCTATTCGTTCGCTAAACCTGAGTATCAGAGGAATCAATCGGAAATTAAGTGATTCTGCCAGCGTTCACCGACCAAACTCACACTGAAGTTCTGAGTGGCACGTCGTTAGTCCGAACTATTCTTGAAATTACGGGATTCCTGGTTTGAATCGTTCCGGAAATGATTCGGCGGTGACACCTTGCCGGTTTCATGAATGGCTCTGGCTGGACGAAGAACAGATCGCACCCATTAGGCAATATGGTCCTGATCAGGAACCCGCGCGTCAGAAAGCAAGATAAATCTGTGATTTTTCCAGAGCTTGTGCATCGACAGCCGCGCCGCGGTTTTATTTTTGCGAGATCCAGTATAGCGCTCCCGCGCACCGAGCATTACCAAACGGCAAGGATAAAACGGGAACCAAACACGGAATAGACGTTCCGATGTCAAATATCCGGCATTAGTTTGAACACGACACTGACTTAATAACGATATTGCAAGAATATGGCACGGCCAAGGCTGGCGACCACCCGTCGATGCGCGGTAACATTGGCACCGAGCAAATCAGTCGTCAAAAGCCCCAGTCACGGAGTAGGCGGTAGTACGTCATGCATATTACGATAATCATGGTAGTTACCTATATCTTGCTCTGTGCGAGAATCGCGACAGCGCCATGGCGTTACTGGCAGCTCAATGCCCGTTATTTTTCCGATGATCAGGGTGTGTTCTCCAAATTGTCGATGGATTCACTCATTCCTGAACGTTGGCGGCTGGCGCAAAACATAGATTCCGACGCGCACATGCCAAAGAGCTTTCCGGTTTTCCTCAAGCCTGAATGGGGGCAAAATGCGCATGGAATCCATAGAGCGGACAACAAGGCACAACTTGTGCAGCTACGAGCGCAATTGGCAGACCAGCCACAGCGTTACCTGCTGCAAGAGGCCGCGCCCGGATTGAGGGAATTCGAGCTTTTCAGTATTGATGCCAATCGCGAAGATGGCCGTCACGACGTTTTCACGGTCACCGAGGCGATTAACAGGAGTGAGCACTTCCCGATAAACAGCAAGTACAACCGCCATACCCGCTACGTCGACATCACTCCCCAATTCAGTTTGCAACAGCGTGGGCAACTGGCAAGCTACCTCTCCGAAATCGGCAAATTCGGCATCAGCCGAATGAGTGTCCGCGCTGACAGCCTTGAAGCATTAATCGACGGGCACTTTCATGTAATCGAAATCAACTTGTTTCTGCCAATGCCGATCAATCTTCTCGATGGCGACTATACATGGACAGAGAAATGGCGCTTCATTCGGTCGGCAATGATGAGCCTTGCCCAGGCGACAAAACTGATCAAACCCGTTGAGCGCCCGCAACCCATCTTTGCCAGCATGATGATGTACGGCCGAGGCAAACGCGCTGCCAGCAGCCGCAATGTCAGTCGCAAGATCGGCGAACACTACCCACAGCCTTAATCCTGGTTCAGGGCCCTCATGAAATCTCCCAAAGCCCTGATCTATGGCTGGATCAGCCAGAAATACATGGCTGGCTGTAGCAACTACAATTCCTTGCAGGTCAGAAAAGCCAGTCGCTCAAAGCGCCAGGCACGGACGATGTTTGCACAGCATGGCATCCCGCACGCCAAAGGCACGTTGTTTATCAATCCGTTCAAGGCGCATCGCTTTGCCAGGGAACACGGATTTCCCTTGTGTATTAAACCCGATGTCAGCGGCTTCTCGCGTGGCAGCCATTTTCCGATCAACAACTACAGAGAACTGTGGAAGGCTGCTCTGCTAGTCAAGGTGTGGTGGCCAGCCAGTATTGTTGAGCAGTATCTGCTGGGTGCCAACTATCGCGTACTGGCGACCGACACCGATATGGTCTCAGTCATTCGCCGCTACCCACCCTTTGTCATCGGTAACGGCAAAGATACTATCGACAAACTGATTGATGATGAAAACGCCTTACGCAAGGACATGGGACTGTATCCAACGATGTACCCGATAGACAAAGGCGCTTCGACGGTGGCGTATCTGGCAAAGTCCGGTAAAACACTAGCGACAGTGCCCGCTGGAGATGAACGCGTGCATACCTTCAACCGCGTTGCACTGGCACCAGGCGGAATTGTCGAAATCATTGATCAATCAACGATTCCCGCCGCCAACCGAGAGCTGTTTCTGCGTATCATCAAAGCGTTCGATGCCAAACTCTTTGGCATCGATGTTATTTTCGAGCAAGGTATTGATAAGGATTATCGCGAACAACGGTGCATCTTTCTGGAAGTTAATTCAAGGCCCTACACACGCATGCACAGTTATCCGCGTTATGGCACGGCAGAGAACCTCAACGCTTTTTACGCAGAAATGGACGCATTGGCTGTGGCCGACGCAGACACGTTCTGACTGCCCACCGTGAATGCTAACCACCGAATCGGCTGAACGCTACTTTGAGCGATAAGCAATCGGCATTGCACTTCTACCATTTCCTCGGGGCTCATTCTCTGCTGATTGGTCTCTTGCCGTTTTTTTTGCCGGTGTACCTGTGGACTCACGGCCTCGGACTGGCCGGCCTGAGTTTGTTAATAGGCACTTCAGGATTGGCCTTTGCAGCCTCTCTTGGACTCTGGCAGCGACTGTCGACGCGATGGCCCCTGCGGCGTCTTGTTACCCTGACCTTCATTCTTGAGATCTGCCTTGTATTCGCCGTTGGAATATTCACGACTGTTCCAGGTATGGCATTGTATGTACTGCCTGCCGACCCGCCTCCTCCAGCGGTGAACAAGCTTGTAATCGCGGCATTTACCATCGGACTTTTCAACGGCATTTACAATGCATTTTTCTGGACAACGCAACGAACTCTGTTCTTGCAACAACTGGGTCAAAACGATACCGGCAAACGGTATGGTAACTTTCAGATATTCGTTACGCTGTTTCTGAAGCTCGGCATTATTCTTGGAGGATTTCTGCTTGAAAGCGGCGGTTTTCTCTGGCTCCTTGCGCTCAGCGCAGGCATTGGCGCTGCATCCAATCTTTGGCTGGCCCGACCGCAACACACCAGCGTAGCGCTACATAGCTTGCCTGCAAGGATAAGCACCCGCCAGAGTCTATCGTTTACTGACAATCGAGGCTCTCGAACAACCTTTGCTATCGACGGTATCTTCCTCTATCTGGAAAGCCACTTCTGGACATTGTCGCTATTTCTTGTTGTTCGGCAGGATTTCAGCAAACTGGGTTTTGCCGTTGTACTGCTAGCCCTGGGGTTTGCGCTCATGTTCTTTATCATCAAGAACAGAATCGATACGCTGTCGATCGAACGTCTCTATCGTGGAGCCGTTCTGCTTTATGCCTTGTCGTGGCTGTTGCGATTTACGTTAACTGAAGAGTCAGACGGTGGCGGCTTGCTGATTACCTTACTGGTTATTACCTTTTTTTCGTCATTCTTTCGTCTAGCGTTCAATAAACGATTTTTCGACGTCGCAAGGCACGAAGGGTGTGTGCAGTATTTACTGATCAAAAGCTACAGCTCTCAGTGGATTCTAGGGTTATTCTTTTTGGTAATGAGTGGCCTGCTTTTTCTGCTACCGGCACAGACTCTGCTGACGCTTCAGCTAAGCTACCTTGGTGCTGCCGTGTTATCTCTTGTGTATCTGCTATACAAGGATGCTCCTCAGTCCACAATAGAATGAACCGAACGGCGGCCACTATCAGACTCATGTAAAACGAGGAATATTCCTGATGAGGTTAACAGCTAACCCTGACTTTCTACGTTGAGCACGGCTTCCACGTCGCCCTCCCTCTAACCAGCATGCTATCCTACCTGCGAATTCCAACGGGGTTCATATGAGCACACCAATCTGTACGCCTGCGCCACAAGCCGCTACAAGGTTCACTGATGCTGCCAAGGCAGTTGATGAGTTGATAAGGCTCTACGATATCAGCGCCAGTTTTCTTCGAGCCGCGTTCAAGGATTACCTTGCAGGCCAGTTGCCCGACGACAAGCATCGTGCCTTCTACCCTGAAATACGATTTAGAACCAGCACATTCGCTCGTGTAGACTCACGCCTATCCTATGGGCATGTTGATCAGCCCGGGCTGTACACCACGACCATCACCCAGCCTGCACTGTTTCGTGGCTATCTTATCCATCAACTGGACTTGCTGATCAGCAATCATAATGAACCGGTAGAAATCGCTTTGTCGGCGGTTCCCATTCCATTGCATTTTGCGCTGGAGGCAGGCTCCACCCTTGCCATCAACCGACCTCAGCAGATTAGTACCGCACTACGCGACGCCTTTGATGTACCCGAAATTACGCACATAAACGACTACATCGTTAACGGTACACAGGAAATCGAACCTGGCCTGCCCATGCCACTTGCTCCGTTCCCAGCACAACGTGTGGACTATTCTTTGTACCGATTGGTGCACTACTCAGCGACCGCACCGGAGCACTTCCAAAACTATGTCTTGTTTACCAACTATCAGTTCTACATAGAAGAGTTCTGCCGTCTGGCAAGAGACATGATGGCCAAAGGCGATTCGCGCTATGAAGCTTTCGTCGAACCGGGTAACGTCATTACCCTCAGCGGTGAGTCAGAACCAGGCTCTGGCACCTCACCTTCCCGTCAACCACAAATGCCGGCATACCACTTGAAGGCGGGCAAGAGTAAAGGTATTACGATGGTCAACATCGGTGTCGGGCCCTCTAACGCCAAAACCATCACCGATCATATCGCTGTGCTGAGACCACATGGCTGGTTGATGCTGGGACACTGCGCTGGCCTGCGCAACACGCAGGAATTAGGCGACTATGTGCTGGCACATGCCTACGTCCGCGAAGACAAGGTACTGGATGCAGACTTACCCGTATGGGTTCCCATACCGGCACTTGCTGAAGTCCAACAAGCTCTGGAGAGTGCTGTTGCAGACGTCACTGGACTTGAAGGTTATGAGTTGAAAAGTATCATGCGCACGGGCACAGTCGCCTCGATTGATAATCGAAACTGGGAACTGCAAGATCAGAAAGAACCGGTTAGAAGGTTGTCACAATCAAGGGCTGTCGCGCTGGATATGGAATCGGCCACCATTGCCGCCAATGGATTTCGGTTGCGAGTGCCTTATGGCACCCTGCTTTGTGTGTCTGACAAACCGCTCCAAGGTGAGTTGAAACTACCAGGCATGGCATCTGATTTTTACCAGACTCAGGTGGCTCAGCATCTTAAAATCGGTATGCTTGCCTTGCAGAAAATGAGTGAGATGAAAGCCGAGCGATTGCACTCAAGAAAACTGCGAAGCTTTTTTGAAACCGCGTTTCAGTAGTAAAACACTTGGCCAAGTCAGGCTTTAGCAAGCAATCTTTGAGTCAGCGTCAGATAGGCAACATCGACAAAAGAGGCGCCCAGTCTCAGGCAGCGTTCAGGAGACCAAGCTGCCAACGGGCGCGGCATATTGGCTGTATCCTTGAATGGCATTTCCAGCGTCAGAGCGAGACAGCCAAAACGCGATGCTAGCTGATTGCTGCAGATCGTCAGATTAGCCTTGCCGGGAGCACTGATCGGGTATCCATACTTGTCCTGAAAATCCGGGTTAATCGACGACCAGGTGTGCTTGAGGTTTACCAACTCCAGATTTCTGCTCTCCGTCCACCCGTCAACCCCTTCTGTACCCGCGATGAAGTTGTAAGGCAAAGCCTCATCGCCGTGGACATCCAGCGCCAGCGTAACACCCGTCTGCATCATTCGTTGAAGCACATGAAATACCTCTGGGCTTCGCTCCGGACTGGGCTCTGCCCATTCACGATTCAGATTGACTCCCAGCGCATTCGTGCGCAAATGCCCGAGAAATGAGCCGTCAGGATTCATGTTGGGCACAACGTGTATATCAGCTTTCTGCCGCAGAGCGACACTTGTCGCGTCATCCCGATCCAGCAATCTGTCAAGCCAGCCTTCAACGAACCACTCAGCCATGGATTCACCCGGGTGCTGGCGCGCAATAACCCAGAGTTGAGGCTTGTCACCCGTACTGGCGCGTCCAGGCTGACTACCAGTCAGATACAACTCGGAAGACGCTGACACTTGCAGGTAGTCGATGGGCCTGCCCTGGGCAGTCAATCCGAGAACCTCATGATGAACCCCGGGCATCTGCGCGGCAGCACTAACTTTGTCCGCATGTCGTTCTAGCGAATAAGGAGCGAAATAAGCAAACCACATCTGATCGCTCTCGGCGTCCAGAGTCCATCGCAGTGCCTTGCCGTCAAATTCACTGGGAACACGCAGCCAGGACTGCCTGTCGACACTACAGGCAACGTGGTAATTCTCCCAGCCTTTGGGATACGTTGTGGCCCCTGCATTTTCGATAACAAAAGTGCATTGCTTACC
>JBGCGC010000032.1:0-97548 GCA_045110475.1 Granulosicoccus sp. | reverse complement strand
CCTAATTCTCACTTGTCCCCTGCACCTGTAGGAAATTTCACTCACTCGGAAATACAGTCTGTATTCCGCTCGCTCGCGAAATTCCCTACAGGCACAGGGTCCTGCGCGATAATCAGACGTTTCATGAATAGTCCAGGCTAGTTGTTTCGTGACAGTCGCATACGATTCAGCGTGCCATCCTTGCGCACCACCTGATTGTAGATTGCTGCACCTGCATGCCCTAATACCAGAAAAAACAGCGCGACATTAATATAGAAGTGGATATCGCCTAGATCGACAAGACCGTTCCAAGTGATCATGCCGGTAAGTGCCATGGCAATTAGCAGTACATACAAGGTTCGATGCATGATATCTGCAATTTTTGCCTGCATGGGCGGTGTACCCGGAGCATGCCCCGGTGCACCATATCGATAGCGCAGATACAAGCGCGCAAAAACAGCCAGCAGGATAGTGGTGCCAGTGCCAACATGAACCCAGGCTAGGATATTGTCCATCGAGTCAGGGGTGGTGCCATTGCCTAATGCGTCATACACCCTGACGATGGATTCATGAATAACGATCTGTGTAATGAAGCCGATCACGACCACCCAGTGAAGGATGATCTGAGCGGGACGGTACTGATCGGGAGTGGGACGAGTGCTCATGCATTTACTCCTAGTAATTAAAGTTCAAAGACACTTCGATGCCGGCAGGGTCATGGCCTGCAAATCCTGTCTCTGTCGCTTGCAGGCCGTGGGCATTAACCAATACCACTGGATCATTAACGTGAAGCTCATAACGGATCAACCGTGCCATGTCTGCCGGTGCAGGACTCAGATTGGATCCTGCCCAGATGTTCATAGCCAGGCGATGTGTATATGCGCCACCAGCCCCCATATCGGCAAGACCAAATTCTGGCAGCATCAGATTTCTTGCAAATCCGAGTCCTCCATACCAGTTCGCAGCAGATTCAAGATCCGATACCTTGAGATGCAGATGAGCAAGGAAGGCATCACCTGATATCGGTGCCAGAAGATCCGCTCCACGTGCGTGCGCAAGCTCGCCCTCTACATCCAGACGCTCCCTGCCATTATGTGTGCGCCCTTCAGTGTCAAACATGACGACGCCGCGGGACATATCGCCAAAGCGGCCAAAGCGTTCCGGTGTCTCAAGTGCAATCTCGATCTCGAGTCCATCCGGATCATGAACGTAGATCGCTTTGGACATCAGGTGATCAACCGGTGCCACAGCAACACGCATTGACATTAAACGCGCCAGAATTCGAGAAAATTCCTGTTGATCTGGCACACCAATGGCCACGTGATACATCCCCAGATAGCCCATATCGGCAGGCTTTGTGGCACCCGCATGAAACTTAAGAAGCGTCTTGTTCGCGGTTCCCAAAGACGCCGAATCACGAGTTTGTTTGCGTACACGCAACCCTAGCGCACTCGACCAGAATTGCAGGGTTCGTTCAAGATCTGTGACCTGAACCTCCAGTACGCCCCATGACAGGCATTCAGCCTGACCGGATTGGGCGGATTGTCTGGCTAGTTCTAACGCTTCAGTTTGCATGGTTGTGTCCTTTTTATTGCGCTGGGGAGCAAATCCCGTAGCGGCTGGATTTAGAAGTCATTACGTTAAAAACATACTATTGATTTCCTATTAGAAGATCATCTATGAAATAATTGATGATATGTTTCTTAAAAGGAAAGTAACGTGGACACACTCCTGAGCTTGCGAGTCTTCGCCGCAGTCGCAGAACATAAGAGCTTTGCCTTTGTGTCGGAACGCATGGGTCTGTCGCCTGCCATGACCAGCAAGCATGTCCAGCACATAGAAGCCCGGGTAGGTGCGCGATTGCTCAATCGCAATAGCCGAAACGTCAGCCTGACTGAAGCGGGTGCTCGTTACCTTGCAACCGTCCGGCCCCTGCTGGAAGGGCTGGAGGAGGCCGAATCACAATTATCCGAGGCAACTCTGGCCGCCACCGGCACCCTGAAAGTCAGCATGCCGGTCTGGATGGCCAATCCGGTTTTCGCCAGAATCTTCGCCGCCTTTCACGCAGAAAATCCTGATGTCGTACTCGATCTTGATCTCAGTGGCAGAAAGATCAATCTCGTAGAGGAAGGGCTCGATCTGGCCTTGCGTGTCGCCAGGTCACTGGATGAGGGGCTTATAGCGCGCACCTTGGCGCAAGTCAGATTTCCACTGGTTGCGTCACCAGCATTCCTTAAGCGCCACGGCCGACCAGACTCTGCTGAAGATTTAACGGGCGCGCCGTTTCTTGTCTACTCCCAGATGGTCACAGGCGGACGCATCCGTTTCGGCGAGGGCAACGCTGCTATGGACATCAGTGTATCGCCGATCCTGCAAAGCGGAAACGAGACGCTCATCCACTTTTGTGCCCGCGAAGGGATGGGCTTTGCCTTCCTGCCTCACTGGCTTGCAAGCGATGATTTCAGCAGTGGCCTGCTGGAGCCGGTCCTGCCAGACTCACCGTGGCCAAACGTACCTCTCTACGCGATCTATCCGGATCGTAGTTATTTACCTGCAAAAGTACGTAGTTTTCTTGATTTTCTCGCGGGGCCAAATGGACTGGGGGCAGCACCTATTCAGCGGTAGTGAGGGATAAACGGTAGTGGGCGATAAAACAAACGATAGTGAGCGATAACAATAGTAATCGATTGCAAGTGCCTGCCAACCGTCGGGTGTTCTTTTCGGTTAAACGTAACACGGTATTTACCCGTGACTATTCAGAAGCGGTAGTTGACGAAAAAGCCGGTGGTTACCTGATCCTTAGATCCCCGTTCGGTCACGATAGATGAGTCTGCTACATCACCAGCAAGTTGATCATATTGACCAAAGGCGACAAGAGATGTCGTTTGAGACAGGGGCATGAACAGTGAAGCGTGCAACCCAAAAGAGCTGATACCTCCCTCTGCATTGAATGGGCTCAGACCCGATGCCTCGGACTGAACTGACGATATATCAAAGAATGCACTGTTATAGGCATCGTCAGCAAACGACAAAGCGGGTCCTATGGAATAGAACGCCGGGCGTCCGACAGCCGTCAACTGCCCACGATAACTGATACTTGCTTCACCGAACAATCCGTCGTGCCCGCCATCAAGTCCTTGATGCAATTCTAGCTTTGCGCTAAGTGAACGTATTTCGTACTCGATAAAACCACCCAGTTGAAGCGTGCCATCAACATCGCCCAAGCCGATCAGATCAGTTGAGTCATCAGTAGAGATAGCGAACGGGTTGTCGTCGATCTCCTCTTCGCGACCAAAGTCATAGGATAAAACCGGACCAGCCACCCAGCCACCTCGGGAAATAGCCGAGTATTTGATACCTCGAAAGGAGACCGATAAACGATCCTGATATTTGAGCGTAACGTTGGGCAACACACTTACCTGGTAGTCATCACTACCTCGATAGGCAGGCGCAGACACCACACCGGCACTTAATGTAATTTCAAACGCGTCATGTTCTGGCGAACGCTCTTGTGCCATTACAGTTCCCGTGGATACAAGTAACAAGAATGCCGCTAGCGATGTCAATCGAACCCGCTTGTTGCATGCCTGTTCTTGCGATGCAAGACGTCTTTTATTAGAACCGTGCTGTCCGATCAGGCCCGGATATTCCAATGCGCTACTTTGTGTGGTCATGAGACACTCCTTATCATTTGCCCACGACAGATACGGGCGTTGCAAAATTATGCAGTGAAGCCTAACGGTTTGTGTCGTCCAGATCATCCACAACGGGTGTTATGCAGCGTTTCGTACCTGTGAATGATGATCGCTTTTACGGGGTCATACTGATAGTCAGCCTGCTGTTATTTGTGAGGAAAAGACGACTGCTGATGCTGACTGAAAATTCGTTTCATGCAGCTACGTGACTTTTTACGCAACCGGTTCTGCTGTCAAGGTAGTAATGGCGTTCATTGTCACCTCTTGCACAAACCATAGGTAGACGAATCCCGCAGTGCTGCGGACAACTCGGTCAGTAATCGCACTACCCGATAAACGTCTGCCATCTGGTTTTGATAGTACAATCCACCATCTAACCCTATTGACTCGGTTTGCAATGCCACTCTCTGTCGTACCTCACCCGAAACGCCTGTTTCTACCATTGCTGGCGCTGGCAATACTGATGCTCCTGTGGAGCGATTTTGCGCTGGCACATGCCGTTACCGAAGGTGACAAGGGGTACATACAGGAAATCACCGGAATTAAGATCATACCGTTCGTCTATCTGGGCGCCAAGCACATGGTTACCGGCTACGACCACATCCTGTTCTTGCTAGGCGTTATTTTCTTTTTGTATGGCATGAAACAGATCGCCTTGTATGTCAGTCTGTTTGCAGTCGGGCATTCCATCACCATGCTCGCAGGTGTTTACTTCGACTTTGGCATCAACAGTTTTGTCATCGATGCAATCATCGGTTTTTCGGTTGTATACAAGGCGCTGGACAATCTGGGGGCATTTAGGTTGTGGTTCGGATTTCAACCGGATACACGGATCGCCACATTGATATTTGGTTTATTACACGGGTTCGGGCTTGCTTCAAAAATTATCGAGTACGAAATTTCTGCCGACGGACTGGTACCCAATCTTCTGGCCTTTAATGTGGGAGTAGAGATTGGCCAGCTACTAGCACTGGCGGCTATCCTGTTAGTGATGAGGTATTGGCGTGCCACTGCTTCATTTGCACACCAGGCTTATACGGCAAACGTAACAATGATGGCAGCAGGCTTTACCCTAATGGGGTTTCAGATTGCAGGTTTTGTTGTCTCAGAACTCGCTCACGTTCACTAGATCCATTGACGGAAAAAACTAACCAATGCCATCCAACACACGCCAGAGAGCGGTTTCTGCAACATCACAAGTGCAAGATGTCGGAGCCACCCCCGGTGGTTTGATCAAAGCCACTCTGGGGGCAGCCGTCGTCGCCGGAGGCATCCTGACGTTCATTTGGTTGCCGGCGGAGTACGGCGTGGATCCAACCGGTGTCGGGCACCTGCTTGGACTGACGCAAATGGGCCACATTAAGGAGCAACTGCACGCCGAGGCCGATGCTGACGCAGCGGCTCTTGTGGCACAGAACGCCCAAGCTGGTGTCGCCGATCCGGAAATTCATCAGAAACTCGATGCCATACAGACGCAGCTTGCCGCTCTTACTGCAGCCGTCGAAGCAGGCACCCTGACGAGCGCAGCACAAACCTCTGCGCAAACGGCATCTGAAGCATCAGCCCAACCTGTTGTAGAACTTGCCACCTGGCGCGACGAGGTCAGCTACACGCTGGTACCCGGTCAGGGAGTCGAGGTAAAGCTCGTCATGAACGAAGGCGCGATTGCCGAGTTTGAATGGACCGCCAACGGCGCCGTTGTCAACCATGACACACACGGGGATGGCAATGGACAAAGCATCAGTTACGAGAAAGGCCGGTCAGTGCCCGGACAATCCGGTCAGTTGGTGGCGGCCTTTACAGGCAACCATGGCTGGTTCTGGAGAAACAGAACTGACGACAACGTTGACGTTACCCTGCGTACCCGTGGCGACTACGTCGATTTGGCACTTCCATAAACGACGGAGTCCGCGGCAAGGTCCGGATATTCGAACGTGGGTGCGCCCAGCGTGATTTATTCATGAAGCAACGTCAGGCGCCCAATCCAGATTCTTCCTGCAGGCCAACCCCTGCATCGCCATTCCCTATGGCTAATCCTGTTCTCGTTCCGACGTGCAGTTTTATTGCTATTCAGCCATAAAACTGGCAGATGACTATCGCTCAGGTAATGTAAGCAAACGAAATTCGACAACAGAAAATAGATGATGGCCTTACGACTCTTTACTCTGGCGCTTGTTTTACTGCTCCCTGCCGGCAATGCCTTCGCTGATTGCACGGACACTTACCTACTGCCGGAAAACCAGTGGCATCAAATCAGTCTGCCTTGCGCAGCACCCGCTGGTGCATCTACCGTAGAGGATGTGCTTGGCGACGATATGGGCACTGATGGGTCGTACGGTGATAACTGGATACTGTATGCCTACAATCCGGCCAACAATACCTACAGTACGCTTCGTGCTGACAGTGTCATGATTCCGGGTTTGGGATACTGGATAGCTCACGCAACCGGGGGAGATCGAGTGCTATCCATGCCGTCCGATAGTCAGGAAATATCACCTGTGACCAGTTCCGTTTGCCCGGGATTGTCAAACCGCTGTACTGAGGCGCCTCTGGAATACGCCGCTGAACGCGCAGGTGAACTGCAATACAACATGATGGGGATTCCTCATGCTGATGCTTATCTGTGGGGCAATGTCCATGTCACCGATAATCAAGCTTGCAACATTGACAATGCGCAAGGCGGATGTACTCTTGCCGATGCCACTACAAACGCTATCTTTCAGAAGACAGCCTGGCGATACACGGGCACCAAATACGATCTGATCAATAGTAGTAGTGTGTTGTCGAGCTGGGAAGGCATGTGGGCAATCATACTTCCTGACGCACAACCCGACAGCGCACTTCGGTTACTTCTGCCAACCAATCCCTCAGGCAATACCTTGCCAACAATCACAGCAGGTACTAACCGACGAACGGCAATGGACACCAGCAGTGAAACGGTTGCAGAACAAGCACATGGCACACGCGTGTACTGCCCGGTTTCCCATTATTCTCACGATGACCCTGTTGTCTATCCCGGTGAAAAGGCAGCGGCACATCTACACATGTTCTGGGGAAACACACAAACCGATGCATACTCTACGGGTGAATCGCTCCTGACGACAGGCAATGCAAGCTGTGAGGGCGGGCTAAACAACAAGTCTGCCTACTGGGCACCGGCCTTGTTTAATGCGCAAGACGAAACGATGCTTCCGGAAAGCGTGTTTGTCTACTATAAAAGCTTTTCGACGACTGCGGGTTTCGATCGAGCCACGATCATGCCTATTCCAACAGGGCTGCAAATGCTGGCAAACCAGCAAGTGCCAAACAGCGGCCCCTGGAATTTCCGCATTGACGAGGACTCTGTCAATGGCAACTCTGCCCTGCACTTTACAATTTCGTTTCCGATGTGCCTGCAAGTGGAGCAAAACGGAACACCCGTTTTGTCCAGCGAAGACAATACTTCTCATCTGTCATACGCAGTTGCCTCACAAGAGACACCCAGTGACTGCCCTGCCTCACACCCTTATCGGATCCCACAACTGATTTACAGCATTACCTATGACGTGCCGTTCAGCAGCCAGTGGTATCTCTCATCAGATCACAATCCACAGATGCAAGGCAGCAGCCTCCATGCTGACTACTTCGCCGCGTGGGATGAAGAGACTATGGACAGAATTGTTCTTTGCAATCGTGAAATGAAAGGTTCCTGTGAATTCAATGGCGAAGAAGATGGATTTCTCCAGTTTCGCAATCAACTGCCTGAGCGTTTTTTGTCACCTGAAGGCGCGCCTGTCTATGCCAATAGCGTAACGCTTTCACCTGAAACAGATCGGACACCGTTTGGCGTATTGCTTGAAAAATAGCTCAGACTCCTAGCCTGGACTATTCGTGAAACGCCTGATTCTTTCACCGGACCCTTTTTCTGTAGCGAATTCTGAGAAGGAGCGGAATACAGACTGTATTTCCGACTGAGCAGGATTCGCTACAGGAAAAGGGGACGCGGAAGAATCTGGTGGCTTCATGAATAGTCCAGGCTAGCCACTGACTGTCGCCTGAGCGGCCAGCAAGTGCGACCGCATGACGCTCTCGGCCCAGTCAGGTGAACCGGCCTCTATGGCATCCGTTATTTCGTGATGATGACGTGAGCTACGCTTTAAGTCGTCCATCGAATACAAGGTGTAGGTACGCGCTACAACGCCGACATCAACGGCCACTGACAACATGGCCAGAAGGCGTGGAGACCGGGCCGCCTCGGCAATCGTTCGATGAAACTGCTCATTGCACGAAGAGAGTTCGGCGTGTTCAGCCTGACTTTCTGGCGGAGTCAGTTCGCTCATACGCGCAGCCAGTGATCGCAATATAGCAATCTGTGCATCATCGGCAAACTGCGCTGCGCGTCTGGCGGCAAAACCCTCAAGCTGCAAACGCAGCTGAAATATCTGCTCCAGCTCATCCTCAGGAAAACGTGCTACTCGCGTGGAATAGCCCTGCCCTTGCTCAATGAATCCTTCATGAACAAGGCGTGCTATCGCAGCGCGTACCGGTGTGCGGCTGAGACCCAGACGTTCAGAAAGTGATCGCTCGGTCAGACGTTCATGCTCAGCCAGAACGCCGGTGACAATTTCATTGCGAATTTGCTCGTAGGCGCTGGCTACTGCATCACTGCCAGCTTTTGTCACGAGGCATGGATGGAAGCGTTGGGAAAACCACCCGCCTTCATTAACAGTCCGGGCGATGGTTTCCCCAGACGCTCTTCAAGCCACAGGGCCGTGTCAATAGAGCCTTGCAGAGATACGCCTGTGTCGACACCAGAACGATCCAGCAAATACAGCAAGTCTTCAGTGGCGATATTGCCAGTTGCATTCGGTGCAAACGGACATCCGCCCACGCCCCCCATGCTGGAATCAAGACTGGCAACACCAGCCTCGATACCTGCCCATGCATTGGCAATTCCGGTGTTGCGCGTATCGTGAAGGTGCAAACGGATGGACGCCTCCGGAAAGGCATCACGTACAGCGCCAACCCTTTCGTGGATGTCTTTGGGCGTAGCCACACCGATGGTGTCGGCCAGGCCGATCTCGACAGGATTACTCTTCATGCAGGCCTCAACCAGGCGTAACAGATGATCCAGCGACACTTCGCCATCAAAAGGGCATCCAAAGGAGGCCGCCACGACGACACCCACCGGTGTGTTGCCGTGAGCGTCCAATGCCACCGCAGCCCAATTGTCAATGCCCTGCTGAACGGTGACGCCCTGATTACGCTGACTGAACGTTTCGCTGGCAACGACAACGTAGGTAACCTCGTGCAGGGCAGCCGCACGCGCCCTTTCAAAACCCTGACGGTTCAGTGCCAAACCGATATACCGAACACCGGGTACTTGTGGCAGCGCAGCCGCTACGGCGTCAGCATCAGCCATTTGAGGAACACGTTTCGGATTGACGAAGCTGGTGACCTCTACGCGCCTGACCCCACTGGCAACAGACCTGCCCACTAGCTCGACTTTCTCTTCAGTCGTTAGAATCGTTGCTTCATTTTGTATCCCATCTCGGGGAGATACCTCGACTATTTCAACTTTTTTATTCATAATCACTCAAGCAGATTCGCATTTTGTATCCCAAATTGTATATGCTCTGGGCATCAAGTAGAACAACTCTCTTTCCACAGCCAAAAAATTCCCTGTATGGCAGACAGTTATTGCGCAACGCCCAAAGCCGTGCCCACCCACAACGGCAATCCTCCTTCAGGCCCCATGTCAGACCTCAGGGTACTGGAGATGGGGCAACTGCTGGCGGGTCCGTTCTGTGGGCAGATGCTGGCGGATTTCGGCGCTGAAGTCATCAAGTGCGAACCACCCGGCACCGGTGATCCCATGCGTCAATGGGGTCGTGAGAAGCCGCACGGCAAATCTCTGTGGTGGCCAGTGGTTGCGCGTAACAAGCAATCCATCACTCTGAATCTGCGGACACCTGAAGGCCAGGCCATAGTGCGCGAACTGGTCAAGGACACAGACATCCTGATAGAAAACTTTCGGCCGGGCACCATGGAGCGATGGGGTCTTGATTATGAAACTCTGTCGGCCATCAACCCCGGACTCATCATGGTCAGGGTTACGGGCTATGGGCAGACAGGCCCGTATGCACCGCGTGCAGGCTATGGCGCTATTGGTGAGGCGATGGGGGGACTTCGCTATGTCGTGGGTGACCCGGCATCACAGCCTAGTCGCATGGGTATTTCCATTGGCGATGAACTAGCAGCAGTACATGCCTGCATGGGCGCATTGATGGCTCTGCACGCGCGTACACGCAGTGGTCGTGGACAGGTGGTAGATAGTGCCATCTACGAGTCGGTTCTGAACATGATGGAGAGTCTGGTGACCGAATTCGATGTCGCCGGATATGTTCGTGAGCGCACAGGTGCAATCTTGCCGAACGTTGCGCCTTCCAATGTTTACGATACTGCTGATAACCAACTACTACTCATAGCGGCGAACCAGGATACCGTTTTTACACGACTGGCTGATGCCATGGGAAAACCTGAGCTTGCCACTGATGAACGCTACGCCACCCACTCGGCACGCGGTGAACGACAAACCGAGCTTGATACACTGATCAACGAATGGACACGTACCATAGAACTCAAACCGCTCGAAGCCTTGCTCAGCGAAGCCGGTGTACCTTGCGGGCTTATCTACAAGGCCAAAGACATGCTTGAAGATGAACACTTCAAGGCACGTGAAGCTATCGTCAAAGTTGATCATCCGCAGTTTGGTCCGATACACATGCAGAACGTGGCACCAAAGCTTTCGGACACGCCAGGCTCTGTTCGGCATGTTGGGCCTGAACTGGGCGAACATAATGAGCATGTGTATGGGCAGCTGTTGTCATTGTCAGAGCAACAACAAGCTGATTACAAGGAACGCGGCATTATCTGAGTATGGTTTAGCAATTGGCGTTGCAGGTTGCGCGGTTAGCTCAAATGATGCGCAAATAAATCAGCCGCCTCACCTTTCAACCCTTTAAGCATTGACAGGCGGCACTTGGCGCCGAACACAGGAGATACGAAACAGTGAGTCAGACGCAAAGTCAAGCAAACGAGGGCGGTGGCCTACGTCTGGGCGTAGATGTCGGTGGTACCTTCACCGATCTGCTACTGCTCGATGAAGCTGGCGGTAAAAGCTATACCGCCAAGGTACCTTCCACCCCAGAAGACAGCTCCAAAGGTGTCCTGAACGGCATAGAACGCTTATGTCGTGAAGCCAGCATCAATCCGGAAGACATTACAGAGGTCATGCACGGCACAACCGTTGCCACCAACACAGTATTGACTCGCAGCGGTGCACGAGTGGGCCTGGTGACAACCAAAGGCTACCGGGACACCTTGCAAATCGCTCGCTCATTCGTGCCCGGCGGCCTTGGCGGCTGGGTCATCTGGAACAAGTCACTGCCAATTGCCGCGCTGGAAGACACCATCGAGGCAGATGAGCGACTGGATTCCAATGGTGACGTATTGACAGCCTTGAACGAAAACGCGCTAAGAGCTGATTTAAAACTATTGTTTGACCGCGGCATCGAGGCTCTGACCATTGCTCTTTTTAACGGCTATGTTAACGATGCCCACGAGCAACGCATCGCCGCCATTGCCCGTGAAATGGCACCGCATATTCCGGTCTCTACCTCCGGATCCATCATGCCTGAGATGTACGAGTACGAACGCACCGAGACAACTGTCGTTAACTCCTATGTTCGTCCGGTTGTGTCCAAATACATCGATAATCTGCAGCAGGACCTAAAAGCGCGTATGGGAGACAACCTCAGGCTGCAGATACTGCGCTCTGATGGAGGCTTGTCTTCTTCACAAGCGGCAATGGACATACCGGTTAATCTGTTGATGTCGGGTCCCGCTGGTGGGGTCAGCGGCGCACTATGGGTTGCAAGCCAAGCTGGTTACAGCAACCTGCTAACGTTCGACATGGGTGGCACGTCAACCGACGTCGCCTTGATTCAGGATGGTGCGGCAAGGACGCGCAGAGAGACGCGAGTCGCTGATGTCACCGTACGTGCACCGTCTATCGATGTGCGTACCGTCGGCGCCGGTGGTGGGTCGATTGCCTATGTTCCCGAACTCACCAAGGCACTGCGAGTTGGCCCACAATCAGCCGGTGCAGTACCGGGTCCTGCTGCTTACGACAAAGGCGGCGAAGCACCCACGGTAACCGATGCCAATGTTGTTCTCGGTTATCTACCCGCAGATGCCCGTCTGGGCGGTGATATGCAGATACGCCACGACCTTGCCAGCAAAGCTGTTCAAACCGTGGCAGATGCTCTGGGTATTCCACTGGAAAAAGCCGCCGAAGGCATCATCCAGATAGTGAACGAGAACATGTGTGGTGCGTTGCGGCTTGTCTCAGTCGAGCAGGGCTATGACCCACGGGACTTTGCACTGATCGGGTTTGGTGGCGCTGGTCCGTTACACGCCAACGCCATAGCAAAATTAATCAATAGCTGGCCCGTCATTGTGCCACCCGGACCAGGCGTTCTTTGCGCCTATGGCGATGCAACGACACGGTTGCGAAACGAGGCAAGCCAGACCTTTGTAACCCGGCTTGGCGCAACCGACGATGCAGATGTAACGACCCGTTTGCAGGCCCTGCAGACCCAGGCCGCGGAGGCCTTGATGGCAGAAGGTGTGCCTGCAAGTGCGCAGAGTGTTTCGTTCGAGATTGATATCCGGTATGCCGGTCAGGGCATGAAGCTGACTATCGCCGTCACACCTGACGAATGGAAGCGTTCTGGTCTTGACGGCATTACGACGCGCTTTGATGCTGAGCACGAACAACTATTTACTTTTGCACTTGATGCAGCGTACGAGCTGGTCGCACTGCGTGCCGTGGTTCAGGGAGAAGAACGCGCCTTTCTCAACACAGAGGCTGGGCTGGGCAGTCCAAAGATAGAGGCTGCGGCCGTCGTTGCACAGACGAAAGTGTACGCAGATGGTCATTGGCATGATGCGACGATTTACGATCGTTCAAAGTTGCATCCGGAGAACGTTATAACCGGTCCTGCCGTGGTTAGTGAGATGGATAGCACCACACTGATATTACCTGAGCATACAGCCGTCGTTGATACGGTTGGAAATCTGGTTATACGCCCCAATGAGCTTGCAGCAGATGCAAGCAACACATCAGGAGCCTGACTCATGGTCGCAACTATTGTAGAGACACATCCAGCGCCGTTCAATCGCGTAGCAGTTGATCCTATAACACTCGACATTGTTGAAAACGCGTTGCGTAATGCACGCAACGAGATGGACGCTGTGTTGTTTCGAACAGCTATGTCACCCGGCATTCGTGAACAACATGATGCATTCCCGCTCATAGCGAACGAAGAGGGCAAAATGGTTGTCGGCCAGTTTGGCTCGTTTCTGTATGGATTTATGCAAGGCTATGATGGCACTATCGAAGAAGGAGATATCTTCCTGACCAACGATCCTTATTCGTGCAACGGTGCGGTCAGCCATCTTAACGACTGGCTGCTCATGATGCCGATTTTTCATGAAGGACGACTGGTAAGCTGGGCTGCCATGTTCGGACACATGACTGACGTTGGTGGCAAGGTACCTGGATCTCTACCTACTGATGCCAAGATGATTTATGAAGAAGGCATCATTATCCCACCCAGCAAAATCTATCGCAGTGGGCAGCTTAATGATGAGCTTCTAAATCTGCTTCTGGCCAATTGCCGCATGCCTGAGTGGAACAAGTCAGACTTTTTTGCCATCATTGCAGCGCTTAGGCTGGCCGAACGACGAGTGCGTGAAAATATCGCACGGTTTGGCACTGACACCTATATCTCCGCCATGCAAGACATGCTGGACAGAAACAAAAGCGCCATGGCGGCGATCATCCAGATGATCATTCCCGAGAACAAGGCCTACTTTGAAGACTGGATTGATGATGATGGCATGGGTAACGGCCCCTACAAGATTGCATGCACACTATGGCGTGATGGCGATGTTGCCTACTTCGATTTCACAGGTTCTGATCCACAGTCATCTTCCTCTATCAACTTCCTGTTAAACGAGGAAATGTTCAAGATGTTCTTTGGTGCTTTCACCATCAACCTGTTTGATCCACAGATTCTGTTCAACGACGGCTTTTATGAATTGGTGGATGTACATATTCCCGAAGGTAGCATTCTAAAACCGAAAAAGCCTGCCGCGCTATCCTGTCGCACGCACATGCTTGGCCGAATCTTCGATCTGATGGGTGGATTGCTCGGTCAGGGAGCACCTGATGCACTGAATGCTGCCGGATTCTCCGACAGCCCACACTTTATGTATTCAGGGTTCGACAAAAAAGGCGAGTGGTATCAGTTGTTCCAGATCGGTTTTGGTGGCATACCGGGTCGCCCGGCCGGTGATGGGCCAGATGGACATTCACTATGGCCTGCGTTTACCAATGTACCCAATGAGTTTCTTGAGGCCTACTTTCCTCTACGCATTCGGGAATACGCAACAATTATTGACTCCGGAGGTGCAGGTCTTCACAGAGGCGGCAATGGTATTCGCATTGCATATGAAATGCTGGAACCCGGCGAAATATCCTTGCATGATGATCGCTGGTTAACCTCGCCGTGGGGAGTCAATGGCGGTGAACCAGGCATGCGCTCTACCAAGACGCTGATACGCGTCGATGGCTGTAAGGAAAACCTGCCATCCAAATGCGATCGTGTTGCCGTGCAACCGGGTGACATGCTGTACTTCGACACTTGGGGTGGAGGCGGATGGGGAGATCCATTGAAACGAGATCCCGAGCTGGTTCTGGCAGATGTCAATCGCGCGTTAGTGTCAATCGATGGTGCCAGACGCTACGGCGTGGTCATCTGCAATGGCGCGGTTGACGGGGCAGCAACGAACACGCTGCGCACCAGCATGGCCAAAGAGAGCGCTGCCAGAGACAACGGACTCTTCAATCGCGGATTTACATCCATCGAAGAGCTAAAATCGCGCTGCCTGGCTGAAACAGGCTTCGAGCCACCCAAAGCACCCAGTTTTGCCCTGCATGGGGGGTAAACGCAAAGTAGTACTCGGGAGAATTATCGATGTCAGAAACACTCGATAGCAACTATGCAAAAGCAGGCTATCACGCAAAGCAAAGCTGGGGATCTCGCCCTGCTTTGCTGTTAGTTGACTTTGCACAAGCCTACTTCGATGAATCACAACCCCTGTACGGTGGACCCGGCTGTCAGCTTGCGCTGGACAATGCCATACGGCTGGCTCCTGTCGCACGCTCCGCGGGTGTTCCCGTGATCTTTACAGAGGTCATCTATCAACCCGGTGGACGCGATGGCGGTGCGTTTTTTCACAAGGCCGGGGCCGCCCTCGCGTGTTTCGAGGCTGGGCGTGAATCACAGCGACTGGCAAACGGGTTGTGTATGGAACCCGACGACATCATGATATCCAAACAGTACCCCAGTGCTTTCTTTGGCACATCCCTGGCCTCCACACTTCACTGGCTAAAGGTGGATACGCTCATGCTTGCCGGTGTGACAACGTCTGGGTGTGTACGTGCAAGCTGCGTTGACAGCATGTCGCACGGCTTCATCACCGTCGTGATAGAGGATGCAGTTGGTGACCGTGCGCAAGGGCCGCATGAGGCAAACCTGTACGATATGAGTGCAAAGTATGCCGACCTGTGCAGTACTGATGATGCGTCTGTCTGGTTGCGTACATTGGGTTAATGCCAAAGGCTGCCTAAGCAAATGTATGGCGGCAATAGTTGCCAGCTTGTAAAACCAGCATGTCAAACAGATTGTGCCGCGAATAGCGCAAGATTTTCGCTCATGTGTAATACTGCTAGTCGGAGATGCTTGTCAGGGTCCAGCCACTTCACTGGACTACAGCCTCCACCTCGATGGGTAACGGGAGAGCTTAATGGCAACAATACTGTCTTCAGTGATTATGCTGGGGGTACTGCTTGCCCTTGGGCTGGTAGCATTTTGCGTCATCAAATGGTGGAACCTTCGGGTCGTTGGCGTCACACCAGTACCGCTTTTCACCTTTATTGCGATTCTGTTTACCTCAGGTCTTGATGTTGGCCTGATCATGTTTCCGCTGAGCGAATTCGCGGTTTATGCCAATGTTGCCGATGCGCCAGAATATGGCTTTACCAACCCACTGGCAATAGAATTCGGCTTCTGGGGCTTTCTTATATGGAGCTTCTACTTTCTCACAAGTTTCTATTTCTGCGTCATAGAGCCACGCGTCAAGTTTTTCGAAATACCCTTTGTCAAAGTACTCAACAACATCGTTATCGTAGGCACGTGTGCCTTTACTGCAAGCCTGTTCCTGATTTACCTACCCGGTTATATCCCGGAAATCGGTGATGGCGAGAGTGTCGTTGCTACGTTCTATGTCATTGTTTTCTGCGTCATTCTGGCAGCGGCCTATTCAAGCACCGATATTCGCTTTGTAAAAATTCTCAGCGTGGGATCAACGTGTCTGTTTCTGGCATTGATCGGGGGCATGTGGTTGTACGCCGGCATAAGTCCGGGTGAGATGGCAGGCAATCTTGGGCTTTTAGGCGGGTATTTTTCCAATTTGCATGAATTTGTGTTGCCCATTAATGCCTATCACGAGTTCTACCTGTTCTGGTGGTTTGCATGGTCGATCATGATCGGCCAATTCACTTCACGCTTTGTTGGCGGGTTAAAAACCCAGCACCTGTTGCTGGCATTGCTGGTGATTCCCTCCATTCCGCTTGCCATCTGGTTTTCTGTTTTGTATTTCTACCATGCCAACGAGATCAGCACGCAAGGAATACTCAACGTAGCCATGGTCATTGTCGGTGTCACCTTCGTAGTCAACTCCCTGGATAGCTTGATCAGACTGTATTCTGACAACCTGTCAATTACTACTGAGCGCTTTGGGAAAATGCCCTATGTATTCGGCAACGTAGCGGTGTTGTTCGGCTTAACGATTTTATTTAAAAGCCAATGGCTACAGATACAATGGATAGGCGCCATCGTCGTCGGGATCTACCTCTGTTGTATTGCCTATATCGCGTTTACGCGTCATCACAACATCATGACTATTAAATCATCGCCGCCAGAGAACACACTGGACTACAGCAAGATACAGGCGACCAGCTAAGCCGCTGCTCGAACACCCTGTACTGCGACCATGCAGGGTTCAGCGGTACACTGTTTTTAAAACTTGTGATGTTAAAGTCATAAACGCTGACCACATGGTTGGGGCAGAAGGCTCATCAAGAACCGGCTTCACTGACGCCCACCAAATATCGCTCACTACGCTGTAGTATGTTCCGTGGAGTCGCCTACCTGTAACGCCATCTACAATCCTTGAAAATTAATGGCGAACTTGCCCGAAACAGAGCTGATACATCATGTCCAACCTGCCTCACCCACACCTTGACCTGGCTGGTAGAATTCGGCCCGGTCTGGATATTCTGGCAAACGAAATCGTTATTGCCCTGAAGAAACGCACGCGCTTCCCGACCAATCCAGCCGTCTACATCCCCGGGCTGGTGCTCTCTCAACCCTCGATATCCTTGCTCGAATGTGTATTGAATAACGTGGAAAGCTGCCACGCATCACTGGGGCGATACACATTTGCAGAACAGGAGGCGTTTACTTCAGTAGAGGGAGTCCTGCCCATCATTCAACGATCCCCTCCCGAAAGTCCCTTACATCCGATGACAAGTGGTGTCGGTAAGCACATCATAGACTTTTACCGGCAGTGGATCGGCAAAGCCTGTGAGTCAGGTGAAGACACCGACACTTATGGAGAGACAGCCACATCGGATGTCAACGCGCTGCTGGCCATTATGGAGCGGGTCAATCTGGGCAAACCAGTTGCAGAGGCAAAATTTCGCGAACAGCCAGAGGCGTTTATTGATACCACCGGCGACAGGGACGCGCTTTTGAACTTACTGGTAAAAAAAGACCGAGAGGCACAAGTGCTGGAATTGGCAGCGAATCTGGCACAACGCTACGATTTACCGGTAGAACATTCGGTGGATGTATTCAATTTCATGATAACGACAACCATCGACATCGAAATAGAATACTTGCGTATGCGCATCCGCCATGGTTGAGACAGCGCTAGGAGTCTGCGCGGCAGAAATCAATCGGCTACGAGCAGCCCACTTTTGGCCAAATTTTGCGCTCATTTTCGTCACTTAGCCAGCTAAACTCCTCAAATGAGCGCAAAATTTGACTCAAAATTGGACTACTCTCGCTCGATCGCTTTCTACGGGGCCGCCTCCGGCCGCGCAGACTCCTGGAGTCTGCGCGGTAGATAGGGAGTCAGTTGGCCGCATTTGCGCAGCAAGTGCGGCCAATCCTGACAAACATCAGCGTTAAAAGCGCCATTGCAAGATCACGTACAAGGTTTGAGGACACAACAATGCATCTGGGTACCATGCTGGTTGACGGCAAGCAACGAGCCGCAGTACTGCTTGACGATGGCTATCTTCTGGATATTGCCAGTGCGGCATCATCGCTGAACACCGAGCTTGGCACCACCCTTCAGAAAGGATCCTTACAGGCGATCATTGAAGCTGGAGACGAGGCAGTCAAAGCCATTAGTATATTCGTCGAACAAGCCCGCGCAGGCTCACATGAAAACGCACGCCACGCAGCCGATTCGGTTACCCTGCTGGCACCGCTACCCGTACCTCGAAAGAACGTATTTTGCGTCGGAAGAAACTACGCTGAACACATTGCCGAGGGCGCACGGGCGCAGAACAAGACGATCAATGTCACCGAGCATCCGGTTTATTTTACGAAGCCATCAACCGCGGTTATCGGGCCGGACGCGCAGATACCCATATTTCCCGCGCTGTCGGAATCCATTGACTACGAGGTCGAATTGACTGCCGTCATTGGCAAAGCTGGCCGCGACATTAGTAAAAGTTCAGCCTTTGACCACATCTTTGGTTACACCATACTCAATGACATCACCGCCAGAGATGTGCAGCGCCGCCATGGTGGCCAGTACTTCAAAGGCAAATCGCTGGATGGTTCATGTCCGATCGGCCCGTGGATAGTCACGGCTGATGCCATAGGCAATCCGCAAAACCTCGCTATCGGCCTGAGCGTCAATGGAGAAGTACGCCAGAACGGCAACACATCGTCCATGATTTTTGACATACCTACCATCATCGCCTCTCTATCTGAGGGGCTCACATTGGAACCGGGTGATCTTGTCGCAACAGGCACGCCTTCGGGTGTGGGTTATGCGATGGAGCCACCGACCTTCCTCAAACACGGTGACACGGTGATATGCAAGGTAGAAAATATTGGTGAGTTGCGAAATACATTGCGCAACGTTGACTTAGCCGAGTAGGCCCTGCCATGAGTGCATCAGCATCTGAAGCCTCCAGGCAGGCTACAACCGCCAGTACCACCGCTGTCTATCAGTTATCCAACGTCAGCAAGACTTATACACGTAACAAGGTTGTCGCCCTTGATGGCGTCAGTCTGAGCTTGTCCAAAGGCAGCTTTTCATCTGTTATAGGCTCCAGTGGTTGCGGCAAGTCAACGTTGCTGAAGATCATGGCAGGCCTTATTCCTCCCAGCGCAGGGCGTGTCGTTCTGCAAGACGAACCGGTTACCGGTACTCGCCGCGATATTGGCATGATGTTCCAGCAGGCAACGTTATTTCCCTGGCGAACCACTATCGAAAACATCGTGTTGCCCATCGAAATCCGCGACGGACGAAGTGCCGCAGACGCTGCACGGGAACGCGCTACAGAACTGTTGGATGTGGTAGGTCTCACCGGGTTTGAAAACGTTTATCCCAATGAGCTCTCCGGTGGCATGGCTCAACGTGCATCGATTTGCCGCATGCTGATTACCGAACCTGCGGTATTACTGCTGGATGAGCCATTTAGTGCGCTCGATGAACTATCACGTGACATGATGAACATGGAGCTGCAACGCATCTGCATGGAACAACAGGCAACGGCTTTTCTGGTGACACACTCTATTGCCGAAGCCGTCATTCTGTCTGACGATATTTATGTCATGAAACCACGTCCGGGCCGTCTGGCAGAGGTCGTTACCGTAGACTTGCCCAGACCGCGCAAACTGGACATGATGACGACGCCGAAATTCGGCGCCATTGTGGATCACATTAGAGGACTGCTGGACAAAGAGGGAGCTGAAGCATGAGCGCTGTAGACACGGATGCCGTTGGTCGGACCCAGTCAAACGAGACATCCGATACCGTGTGGGTTGAGCAAACCTCATTCATCGACCGCATTCCACGCAGCATTTCAATGGCGTTTGTCTTCGCGGTGTTTATAGGCGTATGGCAACTGTCAACCAGCCTTGGCCTTGTGTCCCCCATTATCCTGCCAACGCCGGGTGAGACCTTCAAGGATCTGATTTTCGTTGGCAAGAACCTGCTTTCTGGCGGCTATATGTTACCTGCCTTGTGGATCACGATTAAAGAGGTTATCTACGGATTCGCACTGGCCATCACTATTGGCTTTTCGCTGGGCGTTCTGGTCGGAGAAACCGCTTTCGGTGAAAAGGCCATCATGCCTTATCTGGTTGCCATCGATACCATGCCGAAAGTTGCTTTCGCACCGCTTTTTGTCGCTTGGCTTGGCTTTGGCATAGAGTCCAAGGTGGCCCTGGCAGCCTTTATTGCAACATTCCCCATTGTCGTCGGTACAGCCGCCGGGCTGCACGTTGCGGATGAAAATGCGCGCATGCTCTTTAAGACCATGGGCGCAAGTCGCATGCAAACCCTGATAAAAATGAAATTGCCGATGGGCTTGCCACAGATTTTTACCGGTTTGAAGATTGGTGCGGTGGGTGTCATGGCAGGTGCCATTACCGGTGAATTTCTCGGTGGGGGCAAAGGCTTTGGCGAGCTGATCCGGGTAGCTGCCTCACAACTGCAAACACCGCGTGTATTCTCGTTGATCTTGTATCTGAGTCTTATCGGGCTGGCTCTCTATGCATTGGTAACCTGGACACAACGTAAAGTGGTTTTCTGGCACAAGGACACGGTGGGCGGTGAACATGGGTGAGTCTGACTCCACTAAGTCTGACTCCACGACGATATCCGTCAGCACTCTGCGCAGTTTTATAGAACAAGCTCTGTGTACCCTCGATGTACCAGAACACAGTGCCACCAAGGTGGCAAGCTTGATGGTTGACGCCGATATCCTGGGACATGACACCCACGGTATATTTCGTTTGCGTCAGTACCTTGCCCGACTACGTGATGGAGGCTGCAACCCGGATGCGCACATCACCGTGGTTAAGGAAACTGCAGCAACCGCTTTGATTGATGGTGACAACGGTCTCGGTCATCTGGCAATGAGTCATGCCTGCGAGCTGGCCATTGCCAAGGCGCGCGATGCCGGCATCGGCTGGGTGGGTGTACGCAACGGCAACCATGCAGGTCCGCTCGCCCTTTACGTCAGACCACAGGCACAGCAAGGAATGATTGGCATGGCCGCAGCTGTCGGCAGTGCCAACCATGTTCCCCCGTTCGGCGGTACAGACTTGTTGCTGGGTACAAACCCGGTGGCTATCTCCGCCCCCACGGCTGACGATGATCCGTTCGTTCTGGACATGGCCAGCACGGTAGCCGCCATGGGCAAGATCAAGGCCTTGGCGCAACGCGGTGAGTCAATGCCTGAAGGCTGGATGGTGGGTCGCGATGGTCAACCATTGACCGACCCATCGCGCCGCTCGGAGGGCTATATGCTGCCGATTGGAGGCCCCAAAGGTTTTGGCTTGTCTGTCGCGATGGGCCTTATGGCTGGCGTATTGAACGGCGCCGCCTTTGGCAGCGATGTTGTGGACTTCACCAGTGACACAAGTAGCCCGACAAACACGGGGCAGTTTGTACTCGCCTTGAACGTAGAGGCCTTTGGTGACCTTGCCCAGTTTACTCAGAGCACATCAGCTGCATTTGCGCAAATGCGCGCATCGCAGGCTTTACCGGGCCATGATCCCGTCCGACTGCCGGGCGATGGCAAGAATCAGAGCATGTCACAACGGTTGCAACAGGGAGTGAAGCTTGGCACCGCATTGTGTCGAGACTTACAGGCACTGGCCGATGAGCATGGTATTCATTCACCGTTTAAACAAAGCGTAGAATCCTGACCCTGCGCATTTACAATGCCTGATATAAAGCGCCCGCAACTCGTGAGCACTTGCGCTGAACATTCAACACCTTAATACAAACCCGATCGTCGCTTTCAAACACGCCAATTACAACAGGAGAATCCGCAGTGAACAGTCCAACCAATGCGCCTATCTATGCAATAGATCCACCACCTCAGGCCAGTTTATCCATCGCTGGATCAAGTGAGCGTTTTCCAGTGCATCGCGTTTACTGTGTTGGCAGAAACTACGCTGCACATGCCGTGGAAATGGGCCATGACCCGGACAAGGATCCTCCATTCTTTTTTCAGAAAAATCCTGACAATCTTATTCCGGACGCCACACAGTTTCCCTACCCAAAAGCCACCAGCGATGTTCATCACGAGATAGAGCTGCTTGTTGCCCTGAAAAGCGGGGGTGAAGATATCGCTGTTGAAAATGCGCTGGACTGCGTATACGGCTACGGCGTGTCTCTGGATATGACGCGTCGCGACTTGCAGGGAGAGATGAAAAAGCTGGGCCGTCCGTGGGAAATTGGCAAGGCGTTTGAAATGTCTGCGCCTGCGGGCCCGGTTATTCCAGTGGCAACGTGTGGACACGTTGACGCCGGAGATATCTGGCTTAAAGTCAATGACGAGCTTCGTCAGAGCGGCGACCTTAACCAGATGATCTGGAAAACATCCGAAATGATCTCGATACTCTCCTCGCTGTTCACACTGCAGGCCGGCGATATTATTCTAACTGGTACCCCCGCAGGCGTTGGGCCAATAGTCAAGGGAGACGTCATGCACGGGCATGTCGCAGGTGTCGGCGACTTGCAGGTGACAGTAAGCTAGCCTGTGCGGTAGAGCCTCAAAACTCTGCCGTATTGCAAGTGCCCTACGGCTAGCCTGGATTATTCATGAAAACGCCTAATCCTTCTGCATCCCCTTTGTCCGTGGCGAATCCCACTCAGTCGGAAATACAGTCTGTATTCCGCTCCTTCGCGGAATCCGCTACGAACAAAGGGTCTGGTAAAAGGATTGTGCGTTTCATGAATAGTCCGGGCTAGGTTGCGTTAACTCCGTGTGGGCACACAACACCTTTAATAAAATCGGGATCTTCATCAGCCTGCATTCTGAACACGTCAGGGCTGCCGTCAAGATTGAAATGATGTGACACCAGAATATCGACATCCACTTGCTGTTTTTCAACCAGTTCGATTGCTCTGGGATACACATTGCCCATGCGACGTGAAAATTTTAGCGTCAATCCACGTCGGCGTGCTTCTGATGCCTGGAGGTTTGAGTAGATATCGCCATCAGGGATTCCTACGACAATAAGCCGCCCGCCGATACGGCAGGTCTTTATCGCATGTAACAATCCGTCAGGAGAATTGGTTGCCTCAATAACCAGATGACTTCCCAGCCCATCGGTGTATTCCAGCGCAGCCTGTGGAGTATGGCCGGTATAGGTTGCCCCTAGTTGTCTGGCAAGCGCTGTGCGATGAGGTTGTGGATCAATGGCAATGATATTTCCTACACCACTGAGTTTCAACAATTGAAGAATACCTAGTCCGATCGGTCCACAACCCACCACGGTCACTGTTTCCAGAATTCGCGGCCGTGCCAGATCAATGGCGTGTACGCATACGCCCAGAGGTTCCAGCATGGCACCTTGATCAGGTGTCATGCCATCGGGAAGGGCAAATAAACTTGCGTGGGGAACAGAAATCTGATGAGTCAAAGCGCCATTGTAGGGAGGAGCACCGAGAAAAATGACGTTGGGACAAAGATTGTGATATCCCTGAACACACCACTCACACTGATGACATGCCGTAGCTGGATCAACAGCGACTAGTTGTCCACGCACAAGCCCCAGCTCTTCAACATCCCCACATAAACGCCCACAGAACTCATGCCCGGGCACAAATGGCTCCCGGATGACTGCCCCACCAATACCCCCATCCTTGTAGTAATGGAGATCACTCCCACAGATGCCGACAGCGAGCACATCGACCAGCACCCTGCCCTGAGTCAAGGCTGGCGGCGCGATGTCACCGACTCGGACGTCACGTACTCCATGAATGTAGGCGGCCATGTTCATCGTGTGTATTTTCCGGGCAATGGTTGAAGGCTAGACTGCAGAAAAGCCACCGTCCAGCAGCAAGGTTTCTCCGTTGACCAATGCTGATGCATCAGACGCCAGATACAAGGCCATATCAGCGACCTCAACCTCTTCACCAAAGCGCCCTAGTGGCGTCTTGGCCAACATCGGACCACCCTTTTCCTCTTTACCCCACACGGTGCGACCCATATCAGTGAGAATGACTGTTGGACATATGGCGTTAACCTGAATGTTGTGACGTGCCCACTCACTCATCAAACCTCGTGTCATAGCGTTCATCGCAGCCTTGGAGGCGGAATACGCCGTATGATCTTCAAGGCCTATGACACCCGCTTGCGAAGATACGTTGACGATCTTGCCCCAGCGTCGCTCTATCATGCCGGGGGCCAGCAACTGCGCTAACTGAAAAGGCGCTCTGACGTTAACCGCCATGGTGGTGTCCCAATCGGCAAGCGTTGCATCAAGCGCAGGATCAACAAGTGCCACCCCTGCATTGTTAACAAGAATATCTATACGGCTTTCCTTGAGCACCGCTGAGCATAGATCACTGATTGCCATGGGATCGCTTAAATCACACGGGTAAATACGACACTGACGCCCATACTCAACAACCTGCGACGCAACTTTTTCAAGCTCTTGCTGGTCTCTTGCCACCGCAACAATGTCTGCCCCGGCATCGGCAAACACACGGCATATCTCTGCACCGATACCACGAGAGGCTCCCGTAACAAGAGCGGTTTTGCCTGTTAACGAAAATCGATCAATCCAGCGACTCATGCATGCTCCTCTATATGGTGACGTAAGCACGTGGCAGTAGCCAGCACAACACCGCTACCTACCCGCAGTTTACTGATTTTTCTGGACGGCCTTGTCGTTCACGTCAAACAGATGCTGACGATCCGGAGGCAATTCAAGTCCCACGACTTCCCCGGCCTGAACAGTGTCATCACCATCTGTTTTGATGACAAAGTCCGTTGAAGATGCTTCGTGTCGTGCATAGACGTAGGCCTCTCCACCCAGTGTTTCCTTAACACGCACTACAACATCGAATGCACCCTCTCCCGGCGCCTTGATAAGGATGTGTTCAGGTCGGATACCCACCGTTGAGACAGTCTCTCCCTGAATTTGGCTATTTATATGTCCTAGCGGATGTTCGAGCAAACGAATATCAAGCAGATATACACCCGCATCATGGCATTCAACCGATATGAAATTCATACCTGGTGATCCGATGAAATCGGCGACGAAGCGCGTCTGAGGGTGATGGTAAAGCTCCATCGGTGGTCCCATCTGCTCGATAACACCCTGATTAAGCACAACGATCTTATCGGCCATGGTCATGGCTTCGACCTGATCGTGCGTTACGTAAATCATCGTTGACCCAAGCTCCTTATGCAGAGCCTCCAGCTCAATACGCATCTGGATTCGCAGCTTCGCATCCAGATTGGACAAGGGTTCGTCAAAAAGAAAAACTTTGGGGTCCTTGACGATCGCACGCCCGATAGCGACTCGTTGCCGCTGCCCACCCGACAGCTGACCTGGTTTGCGCTCCATGTAGGGCTCCAGCTGTAGAACGCGAGCAGCCTCGGCAACCCGTGTTTTTCTTTCGTTCGCTGAAACTCCGTTGACCTTCATGCCGAATTCCATATTGGCCTGAACGCTCATGTGCGGATACAAGGCGTAGGATTGAAAGACCATTGCAACGTCGCGCTCTGAGGGTGCCACCGAGGATACATCCTTGCCATCAATTTCTATACTGCCGGCACTGATGGATTCAAGGCCGGCAATAGTGCGTAGTAACGTCGATTTACCACACCCGGAGGGTCCGACAAAAACCGCAAATTCACCATGAGCAATGTCCAGCGACACCTGGGATAAAGCTTCGGTTTTTCCAAATCTCTTGTCGACGCCTTTCAGCGATACATTGGCCAATAGAGCCACTCCGGTTTTCCGATGACCGCAAATTTGCGGTTGACTTTGATCGTAATTTACATAAGTATCGTGAACGATACAATAGTATCTACCCAAATATTTCAGGAATCGGAGGTTTTCAATGAGTTTTACCAAACAGCTGCGCACCACCGCAGTCGCAGGGGCTTGTGCTATGGCCAGCGTCGGAAGCGCAAGCGCCTGGACGCTGGAAGAGGCCGCAAAGCCCTATGCAGGTACCACGGTAGATGTCGTATTTCTGCTCCGTCCAGGCTACGAAGCGGCGGAGGCCATGTTGCCTGAATTTGAAGAGGCAACCGGCATTGACATCAATATCATCAAACACCCCTACGAAAACGCCCTCGGCGAGCAGGTGCGTGATTTCGTGGCTGGTGGCGATCTGGACATCGCGCTGATCGATCTGGTTTGGATTGGTAACTTTGCTGAAAATGACTGGATAGAGCCAGTCAGCAAGTTCACATCCAACCCGGCAATTACCGATCCAGATCTGGACATGGAAGATTTCTTCCCGCTGGTACTCAATGCCTTTGGCGGCTGGAACGACACGGTCTACGGTCTGCCGTTCGACAATTATTCAGGGCTGTTGTTTTATAACGAATGCATGCTCAAGGATGCTGGTTTTGACGGGCCTCCGCAGACCTGGAGCGAACTCAAAGACACCTATGGACCTGCCCTGACCAAAGACGGCAAGTACGCCTTTGCCCTGCAGTCAAAGCGTAACGAGACACAATCGGCTGACAGCTTTGCGCGCATGATCTGGCCTTTTGGAGGCTCGTTCCTTAACGAGGAATTCCGTTCAAACCTGCTGTCTGAAGAATCTCAGGCTGGCTTGCAGTTCCGACAGGATCTGATGCAGTACATGCCAGAAGGAATCGTAGCCTATGACCATGCCGAAGCAGTTAACGGTCTGGCTCAGGGTGATGTTGCCATGTTGACCGAATGGTCTGCGTTCTACTCCAGTTTGAAAAACCCGGAAACCTCAAAAGTTGCCGATTGCCTGAAAATCGCGCCTGAACCCAAAGGGCCTGCAGGACGAAAGCCAGCTCTGGGCGGTTTCTCAATGGCAGTTGCATCACAGGCTGATGACAACGAACAGGCCGCGGCCTGGTTGTTCATACAGTGGATAACCTCAAAGGCCAACGCGATGGAATATCTGGAACGCGGTGGCGTTCCGGCGCGTCAATCTGTTTATGCCGCAGAGGGAGTTGCCGAGAAGTATGACTTTGTACCCGCCCTTGTTGAAAGCTGGCAGGATGGTGTGCCTGAATTCCGTCCGCGTTTTGCCGAATGGCCAGAGATCACTGAAATTGTTCAGGAGTGGGGAACGCGCATGATGCTGGGAGAAGTCAGCACAGAAGAAGGCGCCCGCGAACTGGGTACGCGAATGGAAGCTGTTCTCGAGAAAGCGGGCTACTATGACGGTTCCAAACCACTCGCGCAATAAGTAGACAGCCAAATAAGTAAACGGCCCATAGTAGAGAGCTAACTACTGTGATACCGAACGTCAACACCACACACCGGGTGTTGACGTTCAGGTAAAAGAAACCTGGACAAGAACTCAGTATGTCAGCAACTACATCCCGTTCCGCCATACTGGCGTTCCTTGGACCTTCGGTGATAACGCTGATCGTTATCGGTATAGGGCCATTGCTCTATGCGGTGTGGACCTCTTTGCACTACTTCAACCTGACCAAACTCAAGCAGGTTGAATTCATTGGCGCAGAAAATTACATCACGGTTTTGACCGACTCATCATTCTGGGATGCCATGGGCAGAACGTTTCTGTTACTAGGCATTTCACTACCCATCCAGCTCGCGCTGGGTCTGGGAATCGCTCTGCTGCTTCATCAACCGGGTTTGACGTTTCTCAAAACCCTGACACGTCTGTCACTGGTCTTGCCCATGGCAACAACCTACGCGGTGGTCGGCCTGCTGGGACAAGTCATGTTCAATCTGAAGTACGGTGTAATCAATCAGTTAATCGGCTTTATCGGTTTTGACCCGATAAACTGGATTGGTGATCCGACCAACGCATTCATCACAATTATTTTCTGGGATATCTGGCAATGGACACCCTTCGTTACTTTGGTGCTGCTAGCCGGCCTTACCACCGTACCCTCTGAGATAGAAGAGGCTGCAAAACTGGAAACCAAACGCTGGACGACTATCCTGCGCCATATCCAGCTTCCGTATCTGATTCCAGCATTAACTGCCGTTCTCATCTTACGAACAGCCGATACCCTGAAACTCTTTGACATGGTGTTCACGTTGACCAGAGGTGGACCCGGTGCATCAACCGAACTGATTTCACTATTGATACAACGGGTGGGATTCAGAGCGTTTGATCAGGGACTCGCATCGGCTCAGGCAATCATTCTGTTACTGGTCACCATAATCCTGAGCCAGCTTTATATTCGCCTGCTGTACAAGGAGGTGCGCTGATGTCTTCTGCTCCACAGCCCGGTAGCAGCCAACGCGTTGGGACACAATTTCTGCTGTTACTGCTGATCATTCTGTTTTGCGTATTCCCGTTCTACTGGATGGTCACCACCAGCTTGAAAACTCAGGTGCTGGCGCTTGAGTCACCTCCTGTGTGGGCGTTTGAGCCCACGTTTGCCAACTACACAGAAGTGCTGGGTAAGGATGGTGTCGGCAAGACACTTATCAACTCACTGGTTGTTGCAGTCAGCACCACAATTCTCGCTGTCTTGCTTGGATGTCCTGCTGCTTATGCGCTAGCCCGCTTCGAGTTTCGTGGCAAGAAAGACTTGTGGTTCTGGTTTATTACCAACCGCATGGTATCGCCCATCGTGCTGGCCCTGCCCTTCTTCCTGATCGTCAGACAGATAGGATTACTCGATACCCATCTGGTGCTTATCCTCATCTACCTGACTTTTAACCTGCCTATCGTCATCTGGATATGTACGGATCAGTTCCGGGCAGTGCCCTTCGATCTTAACGAGGCCGCCATGCTCGAGGGCGCGTCACAATGGCGGATATTCCGATCCATCTGCTTGCCACTAGCCATGCCGGGTGTGGCAGTGAGTGCCATATTTTCGTTCATATTTTCCTGGAACGAACTGATGTACGCTCTGGTGCTGACACGCAACGAGGCAAAAACCGCACCGGCAATGGCCGTCAGTTTCATGGAAGGCTACAATTTGCCCTACGGTAAAATCATGGCTACCTCCACCCTTATTGTCATTCCCGTTGTTGTCTTCGCACTCATCGCATCAAAGCATCTGGTGCGAGGTTTGACAATGGGCGCTGTCAAATGACACAACACCGGATTCTCTGTTGTCTACTATCAGCACATATGTGGCCCGAGACGATGAGCGACTGCTTGTACGAATCGCATGGGCTTGCGAAATTGAAGGACTAACGCAGGCTGAAGCTGCAGAGCGTTTCGGGCTTACGCGCCTACGTGTCAACAAGGCTCTGGCGGAGGCTCGCAGCCGGGGAATCGTGCGAGTCTACATAGACTCAGACTACGCGCCCTGTGCTCAGGCCGAGTACGATATCAAAACGAAATACTCGCTCAATGATGCTCACGTCGCACCGGTGTTCGAGCAGCAAAGCGATGTCAGGGATCTGATCGGCAGCTATCTGGGACAATACCTTTCGAACCTGCTAGCCGATACCCATGTGCAAACGTTTGGTGTCGCCTGGGGAAGCACCCTCAACAGTGCCATGCAGTATCTTCGACCGATGAATCGCCCGGATCTGGAAGTCATGTCAGTGATGGGCTGTGTGTCACGGGCTTCCGATGTCAATATTATCGAAAGTGCTCGTATTCTGGCCAACCTGTGTAACGCGCAAAAACGCTATTTCACAGCTCCACTTTATGCGGATAGCAGCAAGAGCCGCAACCTGCTTATCAAACAGACCGTATTCCACGACATGCTCGAACGTATCCGCGCAGTTGACGCAATGACCATGACCGTCGGCGATGCATCCAGTCTGTCCAGCATGATCCGCGACGGTTTGCCCCGTTCAGTTACCGTTAATGAACTGGTCAAGGCGGGTGCTGTCGGTGATGTGCTTGGCTACTATCTGGATGAGAATGGTCGCCGTATAAAGCACGATATCAACGGCTGTGTTGTTGGCATGGAGCTGGAGGACCTGCAAAGGATTCCCAACCTCATCCTTGCCGCTGGTGGACAGCACAAGGTAAAAATCATCCACGCACTCCTCAAGCGTCAGGTGGTTAACACCCTGGTAACCGATCAGCTGACAGCTAATGCCCTCATCAGGCATGACTAGGACTTTCTATGAATCGAGCGATTTCAACAACGGCTGCGCGGCAGAATTATTCAGCCACACTGGATATTGTCAGTGCCGCACTACAGCAAAACCTGGAAGGTCACCATGATTTCAGCGACGCAGGCGTTGCTCTGTATACCAGTGATGCCTCGAATTATCGACAGATACCGCTAGGGGTCGTCTACCCCCGGACCATTGACGATATTGTTTTTACTGCCAGACAGTGTCGCGAACACAAGTTACCACTACTGATGCGTGGTGGCGGCACCTCGCAAAACGGACAGTGCGTCAATGAGGCTGTTGTGCTCGATTGCTCACGCTATATGAACAAGGTCATCGATATCAACACGCAAGAGCGTACGGCATTGATACAACCGGGCATCGTGTGTGACAGCCTGAAAGCTGCCGCTGAGGTTCACAACCTGACATTCGGTCCCGATCCGGCTACCCATAGCCGCTGCACCCTGGGGGGCATGATCGGTAACAATTCCTGCGGACCGCGTTCCATGCTTGCGGGTAAAACGGTCGAGAATGTTCTGGAGCTTGAAATTCTCACCAGTGATGGCAGTCGTTTCTGGGTAGGACCCACCTCGGATGAGCAACTTGAAGACATAACCGCAGGCAATGACCGACGAGCGCAGATTTATACCCGACTTGTCGCACTGAGAGATCAGTACGCTGATGAAATCCGCACGCGTTATCCCAACATAAAACGCCGTGTATCCGGATACAACCTTGATCAGTTACTGCCGGAAAACGGCTTTAACGTTGCCCGGGCACTGGTCGGCTCTGAAGGGACTTGCATATCGATTCTTCAAGCCCGAGTACGCCTGATCAAAAAACCCGCATATACCCGTCTGGTTGTTCTCGGCTTCAATGACATTTTTGCCGCTGGTGATTCGGTAGGCGACATCATGCCATTTACACCCATAGCCATGGAAGGTCTGGACTGGGGTATTGTTGGTGGACTCAACGACAGAAACCTCAGACAGTCTGAAGTTGCACAACTTCCCGAAGGTCGTGCCTGGATACTGGTAGAACTGGCAGACAACTCGCGCGAAGAGCTTGATGAAAAAACAGCAAACTTCGTTGATACGATGGGCAAGCTGGAGCGCATAGTCTCTGTAAAAGCCGTTGATCCAGCTAACGAGCCGGCCATCTGGAGCATTCGGGAACAAGGGGCTTCTGCAACCTCGATGAGCCTGAACCCGGACGACCCCGACCCGATTGTCGGCTGGGAAGACACCGCTGTAGACCCCTTACAGCTTGGCGACTACTTGCGTGAGTTTCAGGCTCTGATCGATCGATTCGACTACACAACCAGTTTATATGGGCATTTCGGAGATGGGTGCATTCACGCACGCATCACATTTGATACCCGTAGTGAAGAAGGTGTCGCCAAATGGCGTGAGTTCAGTCGGGAAATAGCCACGCTCGTTGTACGCTTTGGTGGTTCCCTGTCTGGTGAGCATGGTGATGGACAAGCCAAGGCCGAGTTTCTTCCCATCATGTACGGCGATGAACTCATGGAAGCGTTTCGCCAGTTCAAGCAGATATGGGATCCGGAATCGAGAATGAATCCGGGCAAACTGATCGACGCCTATCGCATGGATGACAATCTGCGTTTCGGGCCGGAGTACCAGACGCCAGCCATCGAAACCCGATTGCAATTTACCGAAGACCCACAAGGATTTGGCAGATCAACAGAGCGTTGCATTGGCATGGGAAAATGCCGGGCACACAAAGGTGCCATGTGCCCAAGCTATCAAGCCACTGGTGAGGAGCGCTACTCCACTCGGGGACGTGCTCACCTGCTGCACGAACTGGCGCGAGGACACGTACTCAGTCAGGGTTGGCAGGATAAGGCCGTGGCGGATTCCATGGAACACTGCCTGTCCTGTAAAGCCTGCAAGAGCGAGTGTCCAACTCAAGTAGACATTGCCAGCTATAAGGCTGAGTTCATGTACAAGCATTATCAGAACCAACGTCGTCCATGGGTACATCACCTGTTTGGTCAATTGGGTCGGTGGTTACCGTATTTATCCAGAGCGCCTCGACTAATAAACACCTTGCAGGGCAGTTTGCCGGGCAAGCTGATGAAACACACGCTGGGGATCAGCGCTGACAAGGCCTTGCCTGCATTGTCCGTGCAAACATTTTCGCAGTGGGCTCATACACATGCGCAGGACAGTGACGAACATTTTCACTGGTTTGGTGGTCTGGACAAACCCTGCGTCATTCTATGGAACGACTCCATCAACAATCACTACCGCCCTTCGATCGTTCGCAGCGCTGTTAACGTGCTGGTAAAAGCCGGACACCGCGTTGGCGTGGCAAAGATGCACTTCTGCTGTGGCAGACCACTCTATGAGTACGGACTGCTGGAGCAGGCCCGAGTATCCTTGCTGACTATTTTCAATGGGTTTCAGCCTCACCTGCCCCACACTGCGCCCGTCGTTGTCCTTGAACCGTCTTGCCTTTCTGTGTTCAAGGATGAACTGCTACGACTGTTTCCGCAGGACGCAAGAGCACAAGCTCTGTCAAACCAGTGCTTAACAGTCAGTGGTTTTCTTGATAACAGCAATACACCGGTGAAACAACGCCTTTCCGCTGGCATTGTGCACCTGCATTGTCATGACAAGTCGCTCGGTCTGGCAGACAACGACCGGCGGTGGATGAATGCCTGCTTTGACACACTGACAGAGGTAGAAAGCGGCTGTTGCGGGATGGCGGGCACTTACGGCATGCGCAAACAGACACGCTGGATTGGGCAAAAACTGTTTGACAGAGCCCTTAAGCCTGCCATCGAAACCGCCACTTCACACACCGTGATTGTTGCCAACGGCTTTAGTTGTCACGAACAGATTTCCGACAATACCGGTCGCCGAGTTCTGCACCCTGTTGAAGTGCTCGAAGCATGTCTGTAATCGATAGTGTTGGCTGGAATAACCTTAGCCTGAACTATTCATGAAATCACGGGGACGCCCATTGATTTCATGAATAATCCAAGCTAGGAGTAGTCCAGTGTAGAACGGCGCTTGCGAAGGCCACTCTTGGCAGCGTACATCTGAACATCAGCACGCTTGATCAATGTTTCAAGATCCTTGCCATCGTCGGGAAACAGCGCATAGCCAAGGGATGCTCCCTGCGCATAGTGACTGGCAACCTTGTTCAGGGCAAGCACACACTCATAGGGATCATTCAGCGTTGCCTTGAGTTGATTACAGATATCGAGTACCGCGGAACGACTCTCTGCCTTGCTTATCAGTACGACAAATTCATCGCCACCAAAACGGGCGGCCAGATCATCCTGACGCAGTCCTTGCGTCAGGCGTTCTGATACCTCGATCAAGACCTGATCACCCACAACATGCCCAAGCTCATCATTAATCTGTTTGAAGCCATTCAGGTCGATGAACAACAGAGCAAAGGGCTGTTCATCATGACGACGTCGATGGCTAATGATGCGATCTTCCAGTCGCCTTATAATGGCCTCTCTATTGGCTATGCCGGTCAACCGATCGGTCAGTAATCGCTCCTGCAGACCTGAGAAAGCACTTGCAAGCTCGCCAATTTCATCGGCCCTGTCAACGGGTACGGACGCCGTCAGATCACCCTCACCCATTGCTTGTGCAGCGGATGCTAATTGACGTAAATCACGTGTGATCTTATTAACTATTAGCAGGCCGACCAGCACGATCAAAGCACAGCCCACGATCGCCATGACAAGGGTACGACGTACATTGTCAGTCACCTGATGCATGAAATCTTTTCTCGGTACAGCTAACGCCACAATCCACTCAAGGCCGGCTGTATCCTGCAATCGCAAATAGCCCGCCTGTATGATTTCACCGTCAGGACCCTCGAACGAAGTCGTTTGAGGGCCAGGTAGTGCCCCGGGCAGGGATGTCAAATTACTGACCAAGCTGTAGGTGCTGGCAATAAGCGCATCATTACTCTCAACAGCATTCAGCCGGGCGCTCTCATCCTCGCTCACCTCTTGCAGATGAGGTCCTCGAGAAGTTGCCAGCAATTTGCCGTCCGGCTCAACGATAAAGGCAACGCCATTGTCGCTCAGGGCAAGTGTTTTAAGAAACCGGTTGAGATGTTCCAGTGACAGGTCGGTTGCCACCACTCCCTGAAACTGTCCACTCAGATCATCTACCCGGCGTGCACGGGTGGCGACGAGCTCAAGCGTCTTGAAATCGATGTACACGGAGGTCCAGGTTTGAAAGTCAGCACTTTGCCCAGCAATGAACCAGGGCCTCTCGCGAGGATCAAACACACGTGACTCAAGAGTCGGATCATCAAGCGGTCCGTTGATACGTGAAAAACGATAGATCGACCGACGTTCCGACTCTTCGGTACGCAGCCTCAACTCCGCCTCGGTATCAGAAAATCGCCATAGACCAATAAATTGTCCACGCCGATCACCATAATAAGCGTAGTTATTCGGATCGCGATGAATGGTAGTTGCAAGCCAGAGTCTCTCTCTGAGGATTTCAAGGTCATCTTCAACTGAAACAGGTGCTGCATAGTCGGTTGGAAAGGCCGTTTCAAGTACCGCTTCAGACCCGGACACATGACGATCGATAGCCTGCGTGATGCGGTTGACTGTTTCGTTCAGAATCAGATCGGAAAGCGTATCTACCGCATTGCGACCCGCCTGAAAGGACAACAGACCGATAACCAGTGCGGTGAGAAGCACCAGAAGCACATAAGGCACTGTCAGAAGCTGGCGAAGAGTGGTCTTTTGAAGCAACGTTTGTATAGCCTCGTGGTAACGGCTTATTGTTATAACTGCTTATTTGAACTTTGTCACGAAGTGCTTACCTGCGCGCGACATAGAAATGACGCCTTAACGTCCAGACAATGGTTGGGTCGAAAAATCTTCCATCGCCGATTGAATCGGCTGGGGGCCGATCTTGAACATTCCATCTACTAGCACTAAACCGATGGTGGTATCGGGCTTACCAACGCAGCTCGTCTTCGCGGCTAACTCGGCTTAACTATCAATGAACGGCAAACAGTGAACGGCAAACAGTGAACAACAAAGATCACTCGCTAGTGGTTCGCTTTTTCTGCTAATTTTCTGGTCTGAAGTAACAACTTCCCCAAAAGATATCTTGAATACAGGGGTATCGTTCTGTAAAACGGTAGCTCTCCATAAGTCTGACGCAGAAAAGACGCATTCAAGTATCGCACTCGCCTTTTGTTGAAGCCAATCCACCACTTGCGCATCAAGTAGGCCTTGTGGCTGCGCCTGACATGTTTGAACTTCTTTATCAAGGCGAGACCGTTAGCGCTGGGTTTCCAGTGCGGCATACTATTCGTCCCCAGCACTTCTTCTGCTTGCCAAAGGAAAAACGTTAACTTATCTTCAAAGCCGATCTCACTCACCAATGAAAGCAAGGTGGAAAAATCGCCGTCGGATGCTATCGCTTTCAGAAGTCGATCTGCATCGATTAAATGCCGGTAGTCTGTTAGCCCCAAATCAAGGGTATCTCCTGATGCATACGCGTGATGCAGGGTGTGAAGAAAAACAAATTCTTTGGACAGCATCTCATACTGCACCCCGTCAATTGTCACGCTATGCAGATTAACAAGTGCCGACGCGTTCAAGCGGCCGCCCGCGTCGTGTGTATCCTTAACCACGCGTCTGTGCAACTCGAAAAGAACGTGATCGTCAGCGGTTGGTTTTATACCTGACAGGTGATGCCCTGGTCGGTCTGGAGCATTTCGAAAATCTGAGCAATCGATGCGTGCAAATTCAGTGGCTGATGCTAACGCCTTGGGAGCAAAGACGTTACAGCGTTGCAGATAGTTGTGGCGGGCTAGAACTTCCAGTGCAGCGGGTATCTGTTCGAGTCGAATGAGGATGTCCATATCGCTCATAATTCGGTCACCCGGCTCGTCGTAGGTACCGTATAACAACAACGCAACACCTTTGAGAGGTATCGGTGAAATCCCGGCACTGTTGAGCAGGAGTCCGAGCTCGCGGACTTTTGAGCGAATGTACCGATTTCTATCGGCATTGGCAGAATGCACCAGTGCAAAACCTTGCCGCACATCATCTGGCATCAAAGCGGTCATGCCAATCTGGGACAATCGCGCCCAGACTTGAGTCGTGATGCACGTTTGGCCGGCGAAAACGGCAAAAGTCATCCAATCAATCACCGGACTCTTGAGGATTTGAGACAAGGCATCGCGATCAAGGCGCTCATCAAGAATCGAATGAGTGAGCGCCCTTGAAAGTGCATATCCAGACTTTATCTTCGCCATCCAGGTTTCAGGTCTATGTGCATAAGCCGCAAACAGATCAACAACGTGATGTTACCGGGTTATCCATCAAGCTCCATCAAGTAACAAACGTGCGCTTTAACCTCATCCTGGAGGTGCTGGAGGTCCTCCAGAGCCTATCTGTGCGTCCGCCTTCCTTGTAAATAGCAGACCAGCAACCAGCGGAGATGCATAGGCAATTTTGGCAACAGCCTCACGCCTGCTGTCGGACACTGGCTCCGCGTTACTGCTTTCTTCAGCCTTCGTTGAAGAATCCTTACCGTTATCTTTCATATGTGTGCCGCTTGTGTGGGTGTAGGGCGTTGATATTGACACAGTTGATTGCAAAAAATGCAATAACTTTTTCAACTGTAACCCGAAGTATTGTCAGTCATCAAATAACAAACAACTGGTCATATGATGAACCTGAAAATTTATTTATGGACAACCATCCCAGCTAGATATTTCCGTTATGAAAGACGACTACCCGACGTAACCTATTTGATGTGGACTATGCACTTACCGCAATGACAGCCAATGTTAAGCAGATTGTTCAGAGCTTTCATGTTGTTTTTTTGTGAGATAAATCACAAAATGTCCGAGTAAATTGCTGCCTGACCGTACTCCTAGCCTGCGCGATGACAAATATCGCCGCCAGCATTTGAACACGAGTCACTCTAGTGCCGACTATCGTGCCAACCAAATTATAGTGCCAAGCAAATTACTCCCCTCACATACTACCCCCCTCACATATTTCCCAACTGACAGCGAATTGCCAAACGAGGTTTTCATGATTGAACGGGCAAGTTTTAGTGAATATTTTGACGGTCAATACATGTATTATTTTGTGCGTGATGAGAATTGATAAACTGAAAGTAGCAGTCTGTACGAAATCCGTACTCTCAAAAATACTGCAATACAAGACCCGCATAAAATCACAAGACAACTAGACGCAGTAAAAACGAGACGCAGTAAAACTGAATGCCTATCCATGACGCCTGTTAAAAATCAATCACGCTTTGCCGAGCGGAACAACGCTAAAACGCCGCGTACATTGGCTTGGCTTGTATGACAAACGCACCCACTACCGCGCAACCGAAAAAGCGATTTTACGTATACCCGCTGCAGGACGCCTTCATCTGGCTGGACACAGAAGACCATCAGGTTTGTGTCACCAATGCAGTTGGTGTACTCGTATTAACACACAAGAATAAAAGCCTCGAATACATCACTAAGGCTATCTGTTCAAAGTACGACGTTAAGCCAGAAAAAGCAGCTCATGACGCACAACAAATTCTTGAAGAGGTAGAACAACGACAGCAGGAGGATGACGCAGGAAATTACCTCCGTTACGAACCCGTCACTGATTATGTGCCCGACAGAAACTGCCAGGCAAAAGCCAGATCTCACCTCTACCTTCCCAACTTTACTATCACGGTGCGTTCGGAATTAGCCGACTTGCCAGATTTCCTCAACCCACTCTTTCAACTGACCGAACAAATTTCACCAACGTCTGAGAAGCTGACTCTGGATGTCTTCGATGAAGGAGAAACCTTTCCGGTTGTATTCAACGGAAAGACCGTAGAAACCGGTTTTTCAGTGTCTGACACAGCGGTGAAATGTCTAAGAGAGATCAACACTATCGTTGCCGCCCAGTTTCCTTTTCTCATGAAAATTCATGCATCAGCCGTTGCGACTGGGAACTGCGCACTGTTGTTTCCAGCGACTAGCGGTAGCGGCAAATCGACCCTTTCTGCCTACTTGATTTCACGCGGATACAAACTTATCAATGATGATACTGTCTCATTGCTTGATGACACTCGTCAGATGTTGCCCATACCCCTCAGCCTGTCGACCAAAACAGGCGCCTGGCCAATTCTTGACGAGTACTTTCCGGTACTAAAAGATCTCTATCAGCATGAATACGGCGACCGGCATGTGAAATACCTGCCCGTGTACGATCATCAGGTCTGTACCACTCCTGTGGACTGCCGATTCATCATACTGCCCAGATATTCACCTGATTATGAGCAAGCTTCGATTGCGGAAATTTCGCCCCTGACGGTATTTCAGCATTTTACGACCAGCGGCTGCACGATAAAAAAACCCATCGATCCTGTACAACTGGGCGCGCTGGTTGAGTGGACTTCTAAGATTCCATGCTATCGGCTGCACTACTCCAGCCTGGAACACGCAGCGACGGCCATTGATTCTCTGGTTGCGACAGTGACTACGCCACCCGTCAGGCAAGAACAGGGTTGAGCCTGATCAGTACCCACTACATCATCTAACGGCAGGAACTCATACCTCTCAAACTGCGCCCACCGGGGAGGGTCCTCTACCGAGAAAATTTGCGCCTCTGTTGACGGCGGAAATGGTAGTCAAGGAACCCGCAGAGTCGCTTGACCTAGAAACAGATAAAACAACAGACACAAAAAAGCCGCTGTTTTAGCGGCTTAGGTACTTCGTGAATCTCTGTGCACATACAATTGGTAGCGGGGGTAGGATTCGAACCTACGACCTTCGGGTTATGAGCCCGACGAGCTGCCAGACTGCTCCACCCCGCACCTGTGCTGACCAGCGGAAGTATAAGCTGGCAGCGACATGTATACAACCCATCAGGACAACTTTATGTAAATAAAATGATAGCCTGAGCTCATGGGACAAATAAAAGACAAGGCAGCTCGTGCAATTGCCGCAGCTCGTGCTCTGGGCGATGAATGTGATCGCATCTTCATCGAATTGAACGAGGCCAGAATTCTGGCCGATGCTGCGGCACTGGATGCCAGTCGTGGCGCTAATCAGAAGCTGCCGCTTTATGGCATGACAGTGTCTCTTAAAGATCTGTTCGATGAGGGGGGCAAGCGCACCACAGCGGCCTCCAGAGTTCTGCAGGATATCGATCCCGCCCGTCGCGATGGTGATGTAGTTGCGCGACTGAAGGCTGCTGGCGCTCTGATCTTTGGTCGTACCAATATGAGTGAATTCGCTTACTCTGGCGTGGGACTGAATCCACATCACGGTACACCGGGTTGCATTTTCAACAAAGAGCAGGTTCCCGGTGGCAGTTCATCCGGCGCAGCACTGAGTGCCGCCCATGGTCTGTGTGATATTGCGATGGGCACCGACACCGGTGGTTCTGTCCGCCTGCCTGCAGCTATCAATGGGCTGTATGGGTTCAAACCCTCACAAAAAAGTGTCTCGCTGGAAGGCGTGCATCCGCTATCTGCCAGTTATGACAGCGTTGGCCCGCTTTCTTCAAGCCTTGATCTTGTCATTACGTGCATGCAGGTCATTCGCCATGAGCCACTCGCAGACATCACACCACTGGATCGCCCTCTGAAGCTGGCGATACCGGAAGATACCTTCACCGATGATCTCGATGAGAGCGTGGCCCTGGCGTTTCACCAAAGCATTCATCAACTCAATGAGGCGGGTCACGAGGTTCATCTGGTGTCGTTCGCCGAGCTGGTGGAGCTGACAACGGCGCTGCGTCTCACGGTGTCAACGGAGGCCCAGGCGGTGTATAAAAACTATCTGGAGGCGCTGAAAACCCAGGGTGACCCACATGTGCTTGCCCGCATACATCAATCGGATGGTCTTGCCGAATCCGATCTGGCCACCTACAGGACGCAGCGTCAGCAAGCCATTGATATCTATAACGAACGTCTGGCCCCCTTTGATGCGCTGCTAGCACCAACCATCAAGTGTGAAACGCCTACTATTGCCAATGCACAGGCTAACTTCAACACAGTAAATGCGGCTCTGTTGCGCAATACCACCTACATCAACCTGGTGGATGGTTGCGCAATGACCCTGCCCGTTGCCCGGGAAGACATGCCGCCATCAGCACTCATGGTATGTGGGGTGAATGGTCAGGACGCAAAGGTCATCGCCGTATCACAAGTTGTGGATGGCGTTATTAAAAAGCATCCTGCATAAGCGCAAATACGATTACCAGGCCGGCACTGCCCTACTCGCGCACCCTGACCCTGTTACGGCTAGCTGAACGCTGCTACACAGGCCGCCATGATAAAACCAGGTGCAAGACCAAGCGCCAGCACAGCCACGCCATTCACCGCCAAACCTGCGGTGACATCTCCGGCTACCTTGATCTCGACTGGATCTGTGGGCTCATCAAAGAACATCATCTTGATGATTCGCAGATAATAAAAAGCGCCAACAACCGACATGATTACCCCCAGTATGGCAAGCCACGCAAAACCTGCACCTACGGCAGCTTGCAGTACGGATAGCTTGGCATAGAAGCCAACTGCCGGCGGCACACCTGCCAGCGAAATCATCGACAGCATCATGATGGATGCCAGAAACGCGTTGCGTTTGCCAAGCCCCGCCAGATCGTCCAGCGTTTCGGCTTCATGTCCTTCACGAGAAACCGCCAGCAGCACACCAAAGGCCGCAAGCGTTGTGAACGCATAGGTAATGGCGTAGAACATCGAAGCGCTGTAACCATCATTGGTGACACCCACAATGCCCATGAGCAGAAATCCGACGTGTGAGATGGTGCTGTACGCCAGCATGCGCTTGATGTTGGTTTGTGCAATGGCAATGAGATTACCGACAACCATCGACAAGGCCGACATGATGGCCAGCATCTGTTGCCAATCGGCATTGAGTGTATCCAGCCCACCGACCAGCAATCGAATCAACATCGCAAACGCTGCAATCTTGGGCGCTGTGGAGATAAACATGGTGACCGAGGTCGGCGCACCCTCGTACACATCCGGTACCCACATGTGAAAAGGCACAGCCCCCAGCTTGAATGCGATACCCACAATCAGGAAGGTCAGGCCGAAACGAGCACCGATGGTGCGTTCTGTTGATAGTGTCTCGGCCGATGTACCGGCCAGAATGTCGCCAATAACGTGTAGATCGAGCGAGCCAGTTGCGCCGTAGATCATGCTCATGCCGTACAGCAACATGCCTGATGCCAATGCACCGAGAACAAAATACTTCATGGCAGCTTCTGCAGCCCGACTGTTGTCTCGATGCAGGGCCACCAGGGCGTACTGCGACAGCGCCAGTAATTCAAGACCGAGATACACCGTGAGCATATGCGTGGCAGACACCATGATCATCATGCCGGCAATGGCAAACAGACAAAGCACAAAGTACTCGCTGCGCTGAATCTTGCGCTCACCGATGTAATCACGTGAATAAAGGAGGATACCGATACCGACAACGAGTATCCAGGTCTTTAGCGTCACACTGAGAGAATCCAGCGTGTAGGCGCCTCTAAAACCGGTGATCGTATCGGAACCCATTTGTGAGAATGACATGAGCAGGGTGACGACCAGCGCCAGCTGCGACAGCCAGTAAACCATCTGTGACTTTGCCTGAACAAACAGCCCGGCCACCAGAATTGCGCAGGTGGCCGTTAGCAGAAAGATCTCAGGTGTTGCAATATGCAGGTTATCCATGAGTCTCTCAGTACTTAGGGGTTGAAATGTGTTGCACGAGATTCTCCACCGAGGCGTGCATGACATGACCGATCACATTCGGCCAGACACCAATGAGCAGTACAAAAGCGGCTAGCAGTCCCAACATCCAGAACTCGCGCTTGTTGATATCGGTTAAAGCGGCGACCTTGTCATTCCCGACAGGGCCCATGATCACTCGCTTGACCATCCACAAGGTGTACGCGGCACCGAGAATCAATGTACTGGCAGCGAGAAAGGCAATCCAGAAATTCGCCTTGAAGCTGGCAAGAATAACCATGAATTCTCCGACGAAACCCGAGGTGCCCGGAAGACCAGCATTGGCCATCGCAAAGAACACCATGAACGCCCCGAAGATAGGCATGGTGTTGATAACACCACCATAGTCAGCAATTTCGCGGCTGTGAATTCTGTCGTACATGACACCCACACACAGAAACATCGCTGCGGAGATGAAACCATGCGAAATCATCTGAATCATGGCACCCTCAAGTCCCAGCTCGACACCCGCGTTATCGCCTTTGGCGATCAACTGGAAAGCGATAAAAATACCCAGTGTGACAAAGCCCATATGCGAGATAGATGAATAGGCAATCAGCTTTTTCATATCCCGCTGTGCCAGCGCAACAAAACCGATGTAGACGATAGCTATCAGCGAGATCACGATCATGAACGTGTCCATGCCAGCACTGGCATCAGGCGTCACAGGCAGGCTGAACCGAAGAAAACCATAGCCTCCCATCTTCAGCATGATAGCCGCCAACACCGCAGAGCCCGCTGTTGGTGCTTCAACGTGTGCATCGGGCAACCAGGTATGCACAGGCCACATCGGAATCTTGACCGCAAACGCTGCAAGAAACGCCAGGAATATCCAGAACTGCTGCTGCTCGTTGAGAACAAGCGCATGCAGATCAAGCACACCAAAAGAGCCTCCTTCACGGTACATATAAATAAGCGCAATCAGCATCATCACTGAACCGAGAAAGGTGTATAGGAAAAACTTGACGGTGGCATACACACGGTTCGGCCCACCCCATATACCAATGATGAGAAACATCGGAATAAGCGTGGCCTCAAAGAACACATAGAACAGGATAGAATCCAGCGCCGAAAACACACCGATCATCAGGCCCGTCATGATGGAGAAGGCACCGAGGTAGATAGCTGGGCGGTCCTTGATGACCTCCCACGCCGAGATAACAACGATAACGTTGATCATTGTGGTAAGCACGATTAGCGGCATGGAAATTCCATCCACACCCAGTGCATAGTTAATGTCGAAAGACGGCAACCACGCAACATTCTCGGTGAACTGCATGGCCGAGGTGGTGGTGTCAAAGCCGAAGTAAAGCGGCAAGCTGACCAGAAAGGTCAGGATGGATGCGCCCATGGCAAACTTGCGCGCACTGCTGTTACCAGTGGCGATAATAAGAATACCCGCAACAATGGGTAACCAGATCGTCAGACTTAGAATTGGAAAGCTCAATGTTTCGATCTCGATCGGGAGTCAGTAGGCAGCATCATCAGGAAAAAAGAAACCAGGTAAGCATGCCAAGCAAACCCAGAATCATGGCAAACGCATAATGAAACAGCATGCCACTCTGCACGTGACGGGCAATGCCAGACAACAGTCCTACGCTCTTCGCCGTGCCATTTACCAGTGCACCATCAATCAATGCCATATCGCCCTTCTTCCATAGCTGCTGGCCGAGGCCGACACTACCGCGCGCGAATACTATCTGATTGAAATCATCAAAGCCGTACTTGTTATCCAGAATACGACGCAGAAAACCCAGCTTCGAATCCAGAAACGCAGGAATCGACGGCGAAACAATATAGAAAACGAAAGCTGTGAGTACACCAGCTAGCGCCAGGTAGACCGCCGGTCCATGAAAGGCGTGACTGACAAACGCTATGGGGCCGTGATATTCCTCACCAACCTTGGCCAGCACATCGTGCTCTGTGGCAACGTAGATGATGTCCTTGAAGTAGTCACCAAAGACCACTGCAGTCACCGTAAAGAAACCGATCAACAATGACGGGATCGCCAGCAATACAAGCGGGACCGTGACAACCTTTGGCGACTCATGCGCATGGTCAAGCGTTTCTGCATCCATCCTTGGTTTGCCGTGGAATACCAGAAAGAACAGACGGAATGAGTAGAAGGCTGTGACAAAAACACCACCCACTACCGCCCAATACGCGATGTGCGCACCTGGAATCGTCGATGCGTGCACGGCCTCGATAATGATGTCCTTTGAGTAAAACCCGGAGAACAGGGGAAAGCCGATGAGCGCCAGCGAACCGATGAGCGAGGTCCAGTAGGTAATGGGCATCTTCTTTCGAAGGCCACCCATCTTGCGTATATCCTGCTCATGGTGCATGGCGATGATGACAGAGCCCGCCGCCAGAAACAGGAGCGCCTTGAAAAAGGCATGAGTCATCAGATGGAACATGGCCGCAGAGTAGGCAGATACACCCAGTGCCACCGTCATGTAACCCAGCTGGGACAGGGTTGAATAGGCAACAACACGCTTGATGTCGTTCTGGACCATACCAATCAGGCCCATAAAGAACGCGGTGAAAGCACCAACGATCAGAATGAAGCTTAGCGCAGTTTCGGACAGCTCGAACATGGGCGACATGCGCGATACCATGAAGATACCGGCGGTGACCATCGTGGCCGCATGTATCAGAGCGGAAATGGGCGTGGGACCTTCCATGGAATCCGGCAGCCACACATGCAGTGGCGCTTGAGCAGATTTGCCCATCGCGCCGATGAACAACAAGATGCACAATATAGTCAGCACATCCCATTCTGCGCTGCCAACGATATTCATGGTTTCACCCACAAGCCCGGGAGCTGCCGCAAAGGCGTCAGTGTAGGCAAGGCTGTTGGTGTACATCACAATGCCGGCAATACCCAGCACAAAACCGAAGTCGCCAACCCGGTTAACCAGAAAGGCTTTCATGTTGGCGAATATGGCTGTCTCTTTCTTGTAGTAGAAACCAATCAGCAAGTACGACACGGTGCCCACCGCTTCCCAACCGAAAAATAGCTGCAGGAAGTTGTTGGACATCACCAGCATCAACATGGAGAACGTGAACAGGGAGATATAACAAAAGAAACGCTCGTACCCGTCATCGTCGTGCATGTAACCAATGGTGTAGATGTGCACCATCAGCGAGACGAAATTGACCACCAGCAACATCATCACGGTGAGGTTGTCCACCATGAAACCGATAGCGAACTGTATGTCGCCGCTGATCAACCAGGTGTAGATGTTTTCGTTGAAAACCGGTGCATCGCCGATCACAACGTTAAAGAAGGCAATGACGGACAAGGCCAGAGAAAACGCCACACCCGCGATCGTCACGCGGTGCGAATTGACACGCCCGAGGCGACGCCCGAACAGTCCGGTAGCGATAGCTGCCAACAGGGGCGCAAGCGGGATCAGTGTATAAAATAGCTTCACGTGCTCTATCCCTTCAGTGCGTCTAGGTCGGTGACGTTGATCGTCGAGCGATTGCGGAACAACACCACCAGAATCGCCAGGCCGATAGCAGCTTCCGCTGCGGCTACAGTCAGAATAAAGAAAACGAATATCTGACCTGCCCCGTCACCCAGAAAGTGAGAGAAGGCAACAAAATTGATATTCACTGACAACAGCATCAGTTCGATACACATCAAAAGAATGATGACATTTTTCCGATTAAGGAAAATACCGACAACGCTAAGGCAGAACAACAGCGCGCCCAGTGCGAGAAAATGAGACAGTGTAATCATGTGCATTTCCCTCGGGTAATGGCATTGAGTTGCTTGCAAGCCACTAGCTACGTTTCTCGGTTGGCATCTGCACGATGCGTAGTCGATCCTGCTTGGACACCTCGATCTGCCGTGCTGGCGTTTGGTATTTGGTGTCCGGGCGACGACGCATGGTTAACGCTATCGCTGCCACAATGGCCACAAGCAGAATGATAGCCGCAATTTCAAACTGAAAAAGATAGTCGTCGTACAGCAAGCGGCCGAGCGTTTCCGTATTACTGAGCTGGTCAGCCGTGGCACGTTCAGGCACAGGATACTGATCCGCCTTGAAGTACCTTTGCGTAATAAGGAATATCATCTCAGCAAGCATGATGGCGCCAACCAGTAGCCCTACGGGCAGGTATTTTACAAAGCCTTCTCGCAGCGGCTCAACGTTGACATCCAGCATCATCACAACAAACAGGAACAACACCATCACGGCCCCGACATAAACCAGAACCAGTGTAATGGCCAGAAATTCAGCCTCAAGCAGAAGCCAGATGCCAGCACACGTGAAAAATGTCAGTACCAGAAACATGGCTGCGTGCACGGGATTGCGAGCCGTGATGACGGCGGCTGCGGCACCCACCATAATGATGGCAAACGCGTAAAAGACGATGAGTTCAAAAGTCACGTTGTTTCTCGAAAGTGGGGTCCGGTTATGAACTATCGGAACGCTGAGTCGGCAGCGCGGTCAGCGGCTATCTGATCTTCGTACTTGTCGCCGATAGCTAACAGCTTGTCTTTCGTCATAATCTGCTCACCACGGTTTTCGAAGTGATATTCGAAGATACGAGTTTCCACAATGGAGTCTACCGGACAGGCTTCTTCGCAGAATCCACAGAAGATACACTTGAACAGATCAATGTCATATCGAGTGGTCCGTCGGGTTCCATCCTCTCGCTGATCGGAATCGATAGTGATGGCTAGTGCCGGGCACACAGCCTCACATAATTTGCAGGCAATGCAGCGTTCTTCGCCATTGGCGTATCGACGTAAGGCGTGCAGTCCTCTAAAGCGGTGAGATTGCGGCGTCTTTTCTTCCGGATACTGGATAGTGATGCTGCCGGCGACAAAGTAGCGCCCAGTCAGACTCATCCCTTTCAACAGCTCCCACAGTGTGAAGCTCTTGAAGTATTTGCTGATTTGTCCTGTCATATCTGTCTCGGATAGTAATCGCTATACGCCACCGGAGCGAACCGTACTGAACCACGGCCCGACTTCGAAATAAATGGCAAACCCCACAACCGCAATCCATACGATGGTTACCGGAATAAACACTTTCCAACCCAGGCGCATGATCTGGTCATAGCGGTATCGAGGAAAAGTGGCTCGTAGCCATACGAAGATAAAAAGCAGAAAGACGGTTTTAATGAGAAACCAGTGAATACCGTCGCCTACACCGTCGATCGGTGACAACCAACCACCAAGGAACATGATGGCGGCAAGCGCAGCAATCAAAATCATGTTGGCGTACTCGGCGAGAAAGAACAGCGCGAATGCCATGCCCGAATAGTCAACATGAAAACCGGCGACGATTTCCGATTCGCCCTCAGCCACATCAAATGGTGCGCGGTTGGTTTCCGCAACACCGGATATGAAGTACACGATGGCCAGTGGAAACAACGGTAGCAGGTACCAGTTGGTGAATCCCCCACTCTGGGCACGAACGATGTCGCCAAGGTTCAGGCTACCGGACATCATCAGAACTCCGATGAGAGCAAAACCCATGGCAATTTCATAAGCGACGATCTGTGCCGCCGAGCGCATCGCACCCAGAAACGCGTATTTGGAATTGGATGCCCACCCGGCGATGATGACGCCATAAACGCCGACTGATGTCATTGCGAGGACGTAGAGCAAACCCGCGTTAACGTCTGCTATCTGCCATCCATCGGCAAAAGGTATAACGGCCCATGCAGCAAATGCCGGTGCAAGAGACAGAATGGGTGCCGTCAGGAACAAAAGCCGCGATGCGTTGGTGGGAACGATGACCTCTTTGCACAACAATTTGAAAACATCGGCAAACGGTTGTCCCAAACCCTTGAACCCGACGCGGTTGGGGCCAATACGCACATGCATATAGCCGATGACCTTACGTTCAAACAAGGTCAGGTAGGCAACGCTGAGTATCAGTGGCACCATCACCAGCAGGATCTTAAATACAGTAACTATCGTGAGGATCAATCCATCCATCAGGCTTTGCTCACCTCGATCGTGCCAAACAATTCGCCCAGCGCCTGGGTTTCCGGTAATCCTGCAGGTACCCAGACACAGCCCTCGGGTACCGAATCATCCACCTTGGCAGGAAGCGCAACTGCAACACCATTTTGACGCACAGATACCTGATCCCCCTCGCTCAATGACAAACTGGCCGCCTGTGATCCTGACATGACAGCAAATGCCTGTTTGCCGTCCATCGATTTTTGCAACGGTTGAGAGCGTCGCACAATCGGGTCTGTTGCATACATGGGCGTCTCACCAGCACGCAGTAGTGTTTCATCGCTGGGCGCATAGAAAGCAGGCACGTGATCAAAGGTTGTGAGGTTACTCAATGTGACAGAGTTGCATTGTGCCTGAAGTTCGCGCGTGACGGATTCCGGACTATCGTAACCAAAGCCATCAAGCCCAAGCTCATCCGCCAGAACGCGAAAGATCTTCCATGCCGGACGGGCATCCCCGGGAGGATTGGTCGTACCTTTTGCGCTTTGCCATGCACCTGTTGCATTAACGTAAGTACCAAAAGTCTCGGTAAACGTTGCAGCAGGCAGAATGACGCTGGCATGCTTGCTCAAGCCTTCACTGATGTAGGAGCTGATTGCCACAACACCATCAGCCGATTCCAGCGATTTCACGGCATAGGCCGGACGTGCGGCGTCGAACTCGATCTCTGCACCCACCAGCAGGTAGGCCTTCATTGGCGTATCCAGCATTTCCAGTGCTGTCTTGCCATGTGTGCTGCCCGATGGCAACGCCTGGCCACCGGGAAGACGATGGGGAATAGCACCAGCAAGCCAGGCACCGGCCGTATTCGAACGTTCTGCAAGCATGCCCAGTGTTGCACCGGTGGCATTCGCCAGAGCGTTAGCCAGATACTGCAATTGCGCGTACCCCGGGTGCTGCACGCTAATGTTGCCCAGCATGATTGCTGTGCGCTCACCGTTTTTCAGCGAGTCGGCAATCTGTTGGTGTTTGTCATCGATATCAAGTTGCGGCGCATCAGCCATTGATGAAAGATCAGCACCTGCAGCACGAGCAACGCAATACAGCTCTGACACCATGCGATCGTAGCGCGTGGCAATGTTTACCGCGGCTTCGAAATGCAACGGGAACTGTCTGGGATTGATAAAGCTGATGGCTGCACCTTTCAGCGCTGACTTGCGCAGGCGAAGTGCAGCAATAGGCTGGTCTTTGCGAATGTTGGAGCCAATGAGCAGCGCTGCATCCAGAGTTTCCAGATCATTGAGTTGCATGCCCAACCATGGCATGACAGGCGCTGAACCCTGTGCAGAGAAATCAAGCTGCCCAAGGCGATGGTCAATGCTGTTGGTACCAAGTGCGCGTCCCAGTTTCTGGGACAGGTACAGTTCTTCCACCGTAATGCTCGGGGATACCAGCACTCCAAGAGCGTCACCAGTCGATTTCAGCAGATTGGCCGCCGCAGTCAACGCAGTAGGCCAGTCACACGGCTTGAGCTCACCGTCGATGCGTACCATGGGTGTTTGCAGACGATCGCTGCTATTCAGCCCCTGGTAACTGAATCGATCACGATCTGCAATCCAGACTTCATTGATACCCTCATTTTCACGGGGGATAACACGATTGATGGTGCTGCCATCCATGTGCACGAAGACATTGGAACCAACAGAATCATGGGGTGATACTGATGGCTTTTGCTGCAGCTCCCAGGAGCGAGCGGTATAGCGAGAAGGACGCGCGGTCAAGGCACCCACAGGGCAGATATCGATGACGTTGCCAGATACCTCTGAAACCACGGATTTTTCAATATAGGTTCCGATACGTACATTTTCGCCACGCCCGGTTGCACCCAGCTCACGGATACCGGCGATCTCCTCACCAAACCGAACACAACGTGTGCAATGGATACACCGCGTCATCTCCGTTGCGATCAAAGGACCGATGTACTTGTCAAACACGACACGTTTACCCTCGGTGTACTGCGATGCACTGTTGCCGTACCCCATGGCGACATCCTGCAACTCACACTCACCACCCTGATCGCATATGGGGCAATCAAGCGGGTGATTGATAAGCAGAAACTCCATGGTGCCCTTCTGCGCCTCACGGGCGAGCTTCGAGGCGGTATGCACTACCATGTCCGGCATCACTGGCGTCGCGCAGGCCGGTAAGGGCTTGGGCGCTTTTTCAACCTCTACCAGACACATCCGACAGTTGGCCGCTACCGACAATTTCTTGTGATAACAAAAGCGCGGCACGTCGATACCCGCACCATCAGTGACCTCGATAAGCATCTGGCCACGTTTTGCCGTCAGCGGTTTGCCGTCAACGGTTATATTAATTGTGTCGTCACTCATAATGATTGACTGCTTGATTGACTACCCATCAGGCAACGGCCCCTAGTTTTTCGCCAACAATACTGCGCCCATGCTCGATGTAGTACTCGAACTCGTGTCTGTAGTGCTTGACGAAGCTCTGCACCGGCATGGCAGCAGCATCACCCAGAGCACAAATGGTTCTTCCAGCGATCTTGCCCGCCACATCTTCAAGTTTGGCGATATCTTCCGGCATGCCCTTGCCTTCTACAATTCTTGTGAGCATGCGATACAGCCAGCCGGTCCCTTCACGGCAAGGCGTGCACTGCCCACAACTCTCGGAATAGTAAAATCTGGAGATACGGCGCAAGGCAGCGACCATATCAGTGGTTTCGTTCATGACGATAACCGCACCTGAACCCAGCATTGAGCCTGCGTTCTTGGAGATACTGTCGTAATCCATATGGGTATTCATCATGATCTCGCCAGGCACGACAGGCACCGATGAACCTCCCGGGATAACCGCCTTTAACGGGATACCGTCTTTCATGCCACCGCAAAGTTCGAGCAGCGTTGCAAAGGGGGTACCGAGATTTATCTCGAAGTTACCGGGTTCGGCGACATGACCGGAGACGGAAAAACATTTCTGCCCCCCCGCCGTTTCAATACCCATTGCCTTGAACCACTCGGCGCCGTTACGCACTATGGCAGGAACACTGGCAACCGACTCGGTATTATTGATCGTTGTTGGTCGACCGTACAGACCGAAGCCTGCCGGAAATGGCGGCTTGAACCGCGGCTGGCCCTTCTTGCCTTCCAACGACTCAAGCAAGGCGGTTTCTTCTCCGCAGATATAGGCACCTGCGCCCAGAGTACCGATGACTTCGATGTCGATGCCGCTACCCTTGATGTCCTTGCCTGCCCAGCCGTTGTCGTAAGCTGCCTTGATAGCTGCCATGAAGTTGGTATACACCTGATCCATGAATTCGCCACGCATGTAGTTATAGGCAACCGAGGCGCGGATGGCATAGCTTCCGATCAGCATGCCCTCGACCAGCGCGTGCGGGTTGAATCGAATAAGATCGCGATCCTTGCAGGTACCCGGCTCGGATTCATCAGAGTTGATAACGAAATAACTCTGGCCACCGTTCTTCGGCATGAAGCTCCATTTAAGGCCGGTTGGAAAACCCGCTCCACCACGACCTCGCAAGCCAGAATCCTTGACAATCTGGACAACATCATCAGGTTCCAGCTTTTCGTCAAGAATTTTTTGCCAGGCTTGATAACCCCCTATTTTCAGGTAGTTCTCATACGTCCATGGCTCATCGAATTGCAGGGTTGTATAGCAAACCTGATTCATCGGAGCCAGACCTTTCGGTTGTTTTTTCTCGCTCATTGTGTTTTTGGTTTCCGTCGCGATGGCCTAGTCAAGTGCATCCAGAATCTCATCCACTTTTTCAGGAGTGAGTTTGGTGTGATACACATGATTAACCTGCATCATGGGTCCGCCCGAGCAAGCCGCCAGACATTCCTCTTCTACCTTGAGAAAAATGCGCCCGTCTTCCGTGGAATCACCCAGCTTGATGCCGTACTTGTTTTCTACGTGATCAACGATGTTGTCCGAGCCCATCAACATACAACTGATGTTGGTGCAGATAGCCACGCAGTTGCGTCCAACGGGCCGGGTTTCGAACATGGAATAGAAGCTTGCAACCTCATAGACGGCGATGGGCGCCATGTCGAGCTTTGCGGCGACGGCATCCATCAACTCCGTGGACAACCAGCCTTGGTTCTGGTGCTGGGCAACACTGAGCGCAGCAAGCACAGCGCTTTGTTTCCGGTCGTCCGGGTAGCGCGACATCCACTCCTCGATTTCCTCGATGGAATGAGCATTCAGTACGCTTTCCGGTGCGGGCAAATTGACATCAGCCGGTACGGAACTCATGGTTGTCTCTCTATCTCTGGCATAACGTAAAAATGGAAGGGTGTTCTGGCGAAGAAGCCGCCATCAAACTTGCCACTAACGATCGATCTCTCCGAATACGATGTCCTGGGTGCCGATGAGTGCAACCACATCGGAAAGCATGTGACCGCGCGCCATTTCATCGAGGGCAGCAAGATGAGCAAATCCGGCGGCCCGAACTTTCAGGCGATACGGTTTGTTGGCACCATCTGAAACCAGAAAGCAACCGAACTCACCCTTGGGGTGTTCAACCGCAGCGTAAGACTCGCCTTCAGGTAAACAGAAACCTTCCGTGAACAGTTTGAAATGATGGATGAGCGATTCCATATCGCCTTTCATTTCGCCACGTCGCGGCGGCGCAATCTTGTGGTCCTCAGTAAGGACCGGTCCGGGATTGTCACGCAACCAGTCGACACACTGCTTGATGAGGCGGCACGACTGACGCATCTCCTCAACGCGCACGACGTAGCGATCGTAGCAATCGCCGTTCTTGCCCACGGGTATATCAAATTCAAGCTGGTCGTAAGCGGCGTATGGTTGCTTTTTGCGTAGGTCCCACTCGACGCCTGATCCACGTAGCATCGGCCCGGTAAAACCCAATTGCAGAGCCCGCTCTGCGCTGACAACCCCAATACCCACAGTACGCTGTTTCCAGATACGGTTGTCGGTAAGCAGCGTCTCGTACTCATCGACACACTTTGGAAAACGTCGTGTGAAATCCTCGATGAAGTCGAGCAGCGATCCCTGTCGCGACTCGTTCAGTTTCGATGCCGTTGACTTACTGGTGAAACGTGATGCCTCGTATTGCGGCATGCGGTCAGGCAGATCCCGCGCGACGCCACCAGGGCGATAATAAGTGGCGTGCATGCGAGCCCCGGAAACAGCTTCGTAGCAATCCATCAAGTCTTCCCGCTCTCTGAAACAGTACAGGAACATCGCCATCGCACCGATATCCAGACCATGAGTACCCAGCCACATCAGGTGATTGAGGATACGGGTTATCTCATCGAACATAACGCGGATGTATTGCGCCCGCTGAGGTACTTCGACACCCAGAAGTTTTTCGATGGCCATGACATAGCCATGCTCGTTACACATCATGGACACGTAATCAAGGCGATCCATATAGCCAATCGATTGATTGTAGGGCTTGGACTCTGCCAGTTTTTCGGTGCCCCTGTGCAGCAGGCCGATGTGTGGGTCGGCGCGTTCCACGACCTCACCATCCATTTCCAGTACCAGTCGCAACACCCCATGTGCCGCCGGGTGTTGAGGACCAAAGTTAAGCGTGTAGTTCCTTATCTCAGGCATTGTCTAGTTTTTGTCTTTCGGGACGGAAGGCTCGCCAGCAACGTAACGTGCATCCTCACGGATGACCCGCGGCACAAGTACACGAGGCTCGATGCTGACAGGTTCGTAGACCACTCGCTCCTTGACAGAGTCGTAGCGCATCTCGACGTTACCAATCAAGGGGAAATCCTTTCTGAACGGGTGACCATTGAAACCGTAATCGGTGAGGATTCTTCGCAGGTCCGGATGACCGTCGAACAGGATACCGAAAAGATCAAACGCTTCTCGCTCGTACCAGTTGGCACCCGCGTAGATAGGGCAGATAGAGGGCACTACCGGCATGGAGTCGTCCTCGGCTGCGCAACGCAGTCGAAGCCGGATATTGAAGTCCAGAGACAGCAAATGATAGACAACAACGAACCGGGGTCTGTCAGAGGACGGCAGATCCATGCTGTTGCCAAAGCTCAGACTTCCGGTGGATGCTGAACTCACAGCGCGGCTGAAAGAGGCCATGTTCTCGGTGTCAGTATTCCATTCGTCCTTGCCATAGGTGGCGTAGTCAACACCGCACAGATCACTCATCTGCCGAAACGACATCGCAGGATCATCGTGAAGGCGCCGGGCAACCTCCAGGAGGTCAGCAGGCGCTACATCCATGACAACCAGACCCAACGAGCCATGAATGCCTTTGTTATCGGGGAACGCTGCGTTAAGCGTCTCCAGCATTGAATCCAGACGTGACGACATGATGATCAGCGCGCTATGGTGTTGGTGGTGCGGATCTTACTCTGCAACTGCAGAATTCCGTACAGCAAGGCCTCTGCGGTTGGTGGACATCCGGGTACGTAAACGTCAACGGGGACAATCCTGTCGCAGCCTCGCACCACTGCGTAGGAGTAATGGTAATAACCACCGCCATTGGCGCAGCTACCCATGGATATCACCCACTTTGGATCTGGCATCTGGTCGTAGACCTTTCTAAGGGCAGGTGCCATCTTGTTGACAAGCGTGCCAGCAACAATCATGACGTCTGATTGTCTCGGGCTAGGTCGGAAGATAATGCCGAAACGGTCCAGATCATATCTTGCCGCACCGGCATGCATCATCTCCACCGCGCAGCACGCGAGGCCAAAGGTCATTGGCCACATCGAACCGGTTCGCGCCCAGTTGATCAGCTTGTCGGCGGAAGTGGTAACGAACCCTTCTTCCAGTACGCCCTCGATACCCATGTCAGTAATCTACTCCCACTCGAGTGCGCCCTTCTTCCACTCGTAAATAAAACCGATGACCAGAATAAACAGGAAAATGCCCATGGCGGCAAAGGCACCGCCGGATATATAGTCCAGAGACACTGCCCAGGGAATCAGGAATGCTATTTCCAGATCAAAGATAATGAACAGTATGGCCACAAGATAGTAGCGAACGTCGAATTTCATTCGCGCATCTTCGAAGGCTTCGAAACCACATTCGTACGGCGAGTTTTTTTCCTTGCCCGGATTGGATGGACCCACCAGTCGGCCCGCACTTAGCAAGGCAACGCCGAGACCCAACCCGATGAGGATGAAAAGAAGAACCGGGAAATAGTTAGCTAGCAAATCAGGCTCCGTTGTCTTGGCAGTGTTCAGGCGTTAGGACAATGCTGGTGCGTCGTTGCACTACTTTACGCGACACTGGTAGCGACTTGACGAATAAACTCTTGACAGTTAACTGACAGAAATTCCTTGTAACAGGTTCATCGCAAGAGCGTGTTTCTGCAACAGCTGCAATTATTGCAGAAATTTTGCCAGAGTTGCGCCCCATGTACGGACGTAACCATTTATCCGACTAATCTGACGTTGTGACCAATTGGAACAATCTACCAAAGACCCTTAGCCTTACGACCCATACTGGGATAACCCGGTACCACACTTGTACAAGCCAGGAATTACCAAAGATCTGCTACAAACCAACGCTCGAAAAAACCCTTAATGGTGCCGTCACCCGGACTCGAACCGGGACAGCTTGCGCCACTACCCCCTCAAGATAGCGTGTCTACCAATTCCACCATGACGGCATAAGGGATGTCCCAAACCGGACAGCCCGATACTATAGCTCAAAAGCATTTGTAAAAGGGTATTTCGAGGTGCGTAACCGGGCCGAATTACTGAGCTGGCACAGGCATATCAGCATCAGTTGAACCCGCGTCACCAGAACTTCCGCTGTCTGACTCTACACCACCAGGAAGGTCTGACGGAGCCGCTTCAGGTTCAATAACTTCTTCGATAACGCCAGGGATATCGGTTACCGAGCGTACCGACGAATCACGATGCGCAGCAAGATAGAACAGGAACAGACTCGTGATGAAAAACGCCGTTGCCAAAAGTGTGGTGGCACGCGTTAGAAACGATGCAGATCCACGCGCACCAAATACAGTCGCAGATGCCCCGCTGCCAAATGCCGCTCCGGCATCTGCGCCCTTACCATGCTGCATGAGCACGAGAGCGATAACGGCAACTGCCAGAATGACGTGAATAACTAACGCAATGGATTGCATCTTGATCTCTTGAAGTTCGGTTCGGGAATAACGTAAATAAAAATCGGATGAATAAAATCAGGACAGTGAAATACCGAGTCAGCCAGCGGCTGAGCAGATAGCCAGAAAAGAATCGGCATCCAGTGCCGCTCCACCGATCAATCCACCATCGATATCCTGCTGCGAAAACAGGGTGGCTGCGTTATCAGGCTTGACACTGCCGCCATACAAAATTCGCAAAGAGCTCGCTACTTCCGCATCTTCTTGTTTGATTCTGGCGCGGATAAGGGCGTGGACGGCCTGCGCCTGCTCAGGACTGGCCGTCATGCCTGTACCAATCGCCCAGACAGGCTCGTAGGCGACAACCAACTGTGCGAACCCACCAACCCCCGCCAGGGAAAGTAACGCATCAAGCTGATCAGTGATAACGCTTTCTACCTGATCGGCCTCTCGCTCGTCGAGGGTTTCACCGACGCAGAGGATGGGTATCAACCCAGCCTGCTGAACAGCGACACACTTGCCGGCGACCTGAGCGCTGTCTTCACTAAAAATGGCACGTCTCTCCGAGTGGCCCACAATGACGTACTCACAGCCAAATTCGGCCAGCATCGGAGCAGAGACTTCACCCGTGTACGCACCCGAGCTGTGTAACGCGCAGTTCTGCGCCCCCAGATGAACCGCCGAATTACCCACAACGCCAAGCACATCAGCAAGATGTACGGCCGTCGGGCACAGTAATACGTCGACATTGTCGGGAACAAGGCCGGAACAAATACCCGATGCAAGCTCGATCACGCCAGAACGCGTGCCATTGAGCTTCCAGTTACCTGCGATGAGCGGACGTCGATTGTCCAAAATCAGCCTTTATCATTGATGAAAACCGCGGAAGGATACCTAGCTCGGTTGTGTAAGTCCAGCACCGGTTATGCCTGAACGTGATATTGCCGCAATCAGGCGCGTACCAACGCACACGGCGGACGCCAGAGCAGCGTTTATTCCAGCGCGTCACCGACAACGTTGGCAACACGCTCACAGATTCTTTGTACATCATTGGCGACCTTTCCTTCGACCATAACCCGCACCAGTGGTTCTGTCCCTGATGGGCGCAGGAGCACTCTGCCACTGGACCCCAGATCATCCTCTGCCTGTTTCAGCGCCTGCTGGATCTGCGAATTATCGTCCAGGTTGACCCGCGTTTTGACAGGTACGTTCAACAGCACCTGCGGATAGAGCTGCATGCCAGCTCGCAGCCGGGACAGCGACTCACCTGTTTCGCGCATGACGGCCAGCACGGCAAGCGCAGCAACAATAGCGTCTCCGGTTGTCACCCGATCAAGGCAGATAACGTGACCGGAGTTCTCGCCGCCGAGTTGCCAGCCTCGGGCCTTTAATAGCTCCATGACATACCGATCGCCAACGCCGGCACGCTCGAAAGGAATGTCCAGATCGTTGAAGGCATGCTCCAGCGCAAGATTGGTCATCAGCGTACCAACGACACCACCAGTTAGCGTGCCGCCAGCATGTCGCGCCTTGGCTAGCACGTAGATGATTTCGTCACCGTCAACAATCTCGCCTCGATGATCAACCATGATCAGTCTATCGCCGTCACCATCCAGAGCAATTCCGACATCTGCCCTCTCCAGCAACACATGGGCGCGAAGGTTATCAGGAGCGGTCGCCCCACATTCCTTGTTGATGTTCAGGCCATTGGGATCGGCACCCACCGACACCACATCGGCACCAAGTTCATCGAATACCTCCCTGGCAATGTGGTACCCCGCGCCATTGGCTGCATCCACCACAATTTTCATTCCGTCCAGCCTCAGCGATGACGGGAAGGTACTTTTGCAAAATTCGATATAGCGCCCCGCGGCATCATCAACACGTCGGGCGCGTCCGAGATCGGCAGAATCGACGGTGGTCATGTCCTGCTTCATCATGGCCTCGATTTCCAGCTCTACATCATCAGGCAATTTCGTGCCATCCGTATTGAAAAATTTCAGGCCGTTATCGTGATAAGGATTGTGTGAGGCACTAATGACGATTCCGGCAGCCGCCCGAAAGGTACTTGTCAGGTAAGCCACAGCGGGTGTCGGCATAGGTCCCAGCATACGACTGTTGATTCCCGCTGAAGCCAGACCAGCTTCCAGCGCTGATTCGAACAGATAGCCCGATATGCGTGTGTCCTTGCCAATCAGGACTTCCCTGTTCCCCTTGGATGCCAGCACCTTTCCGGCTGCCCACCCCAGCTTCATGACAACCTCAGCCGTCATCGGGTACTGACCTACGCGGCCACGAATGCCATCTGTTCCAAAAAATTCTCTAGCCATCACCTATTCCAATATCACTCGATTCCTGAAGCACACTTATTCCTTCAGTCAAGCTTCGCCGCTCGGCATCAAAAGCTGCCAGCACGGCTAGTGCTTGCACCGTGGGTTTCACATCGTGGACCCGAACAATAGACGCCCCACGCTGAACACACAAGAGTGCAGCAGTAACAGAAGCTGTTGTCCTGCTGACAGAGTCATCTCCAATAATCTCAGCGAGCATACGTTTTCTTGACAGTCCGATCATGACTGTTCCCGCTTGACAGAGCGTTTGCAGATTTTTTGCCAACGACAGATTGTGCTCCAGCGTCTTGCCAAATCCAAAGCCCGGATCAAGCACAATCTGCGAGGCACAAATACCCGCTGCCATGCACGCTTCACGCCGCCGCATCAGAAAAGCGGTCACATCAGCCACCACCTCATCATAGGCAGGCGCGTGCTGCATGGAACGCGGTTGTCCTTGCATATGCATCAGGCAAACCGGCAAGCCGGACGATGCGGCAGCCTCAAGGGCATCCGGCTCGGTAAGGGCTCGCACATCGTTAACAATACTGGCACCTGAGGCAAACGCTGCCCGCATGACGCACGCCTTACTTGTGTCGATTGACACGATGGTATCAAACCGATCAACGATGGCTTCTATGATCGGCGAAACGCGATCTATCTCTGCTTGCGCCTCAACTGCACCTGCACCTGGTCGTGTGGATTCTCCACCGACGTCAATAATGTCTGCACCTGCAGCAATCATTGCCTCAACCTGCGTCAGGGCTTCATCCTTGCGAAAAAACTTGCCGCCATCAGAAAACGAATCAGGGGTTACGTTGAGAATTCCCATCACTCTGGGCCGGTCCAGAGTCAAGGTCCTGGCACCGCATTGAAGCGTTGTCACGATACGGTTTTGATCAGACACCTAGGAGCCTGCTATTCCACTTAAAATGTTGTCAAGAGCCGAGAGAAAACCGGCCAAATTAAAATGCAAAGAGCCGCTTGCGCGGCTCTTAAGCTAGTGACAGGGTTGTGCATCAATAATAGAGCGTTAGCTGACGTGTCAGCACAACCCATGAGCCCGCGCAGCAGACCCTCTAGTGGAGACTTGGAGACGGATCAGCAGGATCAGGCTCGCCGTCATCTTTCTTGTCGTCCTCGGCTTTCTCCTTATCCTTGTCCTTGCTCAAGTCTGTCTTGCCACTGCTCGCACCCCCGGAATCGTCACCACCCCAGTCAGCAGGCTCTCCAGGCTCTCGGCGATCCATCAAGCGATCAATCTGACCAAGATCAATAGTTTCATACTTGATCAAGGCTTCGGACATGGCGTGCAGGATGTCCATATTGTCCTTTAAAATTGTTTCAGCCTTCTCGTAGTTGACATCGATGATTTTGCGAATCTCGGAGTCGATGCTCTTGATCGTCTCACCCGACATCGGGTTCTGCTTGGTCGATGACTTGCCAAGAAAGACTTCACCTTCCTCTTCGCTGTAGGCGAGCGGGCCAAGTTCTTCAGACAGTCCCCAGCGAGTGACCATATTACGGGCGATGTCTGTCGCTCGTTCGATGTCGCTTGATGCACCTGTGGTGACCGACTCAGCACCGAAGATAAGCTCCTCCGCAATTCGCCCGCCATAGAGCGTCGATATCTTGCATTCGAGCATGCGCTTACTATGGCTGTAGCGATCTTCCTCAGGCAAGAACATGGTGATGCCAAGCGCCCTGCCTCTGGGGATGATACTGACCTTGTAAACAGGATCGTGCTCTTCCACCAGTCTTCCAACGATGGCGTGACCAGCCTCGTGGTAAGCGGTGAGCTCCTTTTCTTTGTCGCTCATGACCATGGACTTGCGTTCAGCGCCCATCATAATCTTGTCTTTAGCGCGCTCAAAGTGACCCATGTCAACCTGCCGCTCATCAGCTCGGGCAGCAAATAACGCGGCCTCGTTAACCAGATTAGCGAGATCAGCGCCGGAGAATCCGGGCGTGCCACGAGCGATAAGTTCAGGGCGTACATCATCAGCTACCGGCACCTTGGCCATGTGAACCCGCAGTATCTGCTCACGACCACGCACATCCGGCAACGGAACAACAACTTGCCTGTCGAAGCGCCCCGGACGTAGCAGTGCAGGATCAAGAACGTCTGGCCGGTTAGTCGCTGCGATAACAATGACTCCCTCGTTGCCCTCGAATCCGTCCATTTCGACCAGCAGTTGATTCAATGTCTGCTCGCGCTCGTCGTGACCACCACCCAGACCTGCACCACGATGCCGACCCACCGCATCAATCTCATCAATGAAAATGATGCACGGAGAGTGTTTCTTGGCTTGCTCAAACATATCCCGGACGCGGCTTGCACCAACACCGACAAACATTTCCACGAAGTCCGAGCCCGAAATGGTGAAGAAAGGTACCTTGGCTTCGCCCGCAATGGCTTTGGCAAGCAGCGTTTTACCGGTACCCGGAGAACCTACCATCAGGACGCCGCGCGGAATCTTTCCACCAAGTTTCTGAAATTTGCCAGGATCCCGCAAGAACTCGACAAGCTCTGACACCTCGGATTTGGCCTCCTCGACACCTGCCACATCGGCGAAGGTTACCTTGACCTGATCTTCATTAAGCAACCGTGCCTTGCTCTTGCCAAATGACATGGCGCCACGGCCACCGCCACCACCCTGCATCTGCCGCATAAAGAAGATCCACAAACCTATAAGGATGATGAACGGAAACCAGCTAAAAAGAATACTGAGCAGGACACTGGGGTTTTCGGGCGGAGCGCTTTCAAAATCAACGCCTGCGCGTTCGAGCTCGCCGATGAGCGCACTGTTGTCTGTTTCGGGACTGTACGTTGTAAACGGCTTGCTGCCGTCGCGAATACCCGTAATTTCCACCCCGTTGAATCTGACCTTGTCGACCTGCCCGGTGTTGACACTCTGGAGGAAGTCAGAATACGCAATGGTATCCGTCGCCGTACGCTGACCGCCCAGATTGTTGAATACCGTCATGAGGATGACGGCAATCACAACCCAAAGCAGCACGTTTTTCAATAAATCACTCAAAGACTTAACCTCTCGAAACGCGGAGCTACCACGCTTGTAGTTAGTTCAATACCCAATGCAGACCCTGATCATATCAAGTTCCTTGCCACTACATAGACTTCCCGACTGCGCGCCCTACTGGCTGCCGGCTTCCTTACCTTTACGCTACGAAAGCGCTTCCGTACCTGTTGCATGTACTCATCAAACCCAACACCCTGGAATATCTTGGCAACAAATACACCGTCGGCCTTCAAAAACTCGACTGCCGACTCAAGCGCCAGCTCTACAAGCGCCATCGCGCGGGCCTGATCGGACACACCTACTCCACTTATGTTGGGCGCCATATCCGACAAAACAAGATCGGCCTGACAGTTTTTCATTACCAGTGAAATTTCGTCGGCCGTACTCTGTTCGGTAAAGTCGCCCAAGACAAAATGCACGTCTGGTAATGCGTCCATGGGCAGGATATCTGACGCAACCACCGTTGAGTCGGCACCCGCGCGACGCGAAAGGTACTGGGTCCAGCCTCCGGGCGCGGCACCCAGCTCCAGAATGACTGACGATGGACGGATGAAACGGTCTTTTTCGTCCAGCTCAATGAGTTTGTACACTGCACGAGAACGATACCCGTCAGCGGCAGCTTGCTTGACGTAGGGGTCAGAAGCATGCTCGTCGAGCCATCGCTGACTACTTTTACTGCCTGATCGGCCCACAATCCCTCATACTCACGCTTGGCAACCCAGCGCACCATTGTAGGGTGTTTGCGGACAACAGTAAGTAACTAACCGTACCAATTACCCGGACATCCATGAAACAGTCAGCTCGAAAGCCAATGCGCAAACAGGCACCACGTACCCGCAACAACCCTGCCGAGACACCAGCCGACGCCAAAAGCAGCAAACCACTGGACAAGGCCGGCCAGCGGTATCTTCGTTCATTGGCGCATGCACTTAAACCGGTCGTTCGGCTCGGTCAACACGGACTGACCGACGCCGTCACCAAAGAACTGGACGGGGCGTTGTCTCACCACGAGCTGGTGAAGGTAAAACTCAGTGTCAGTGACAAACAGGCTCGACTGGACCAGCTTGATGCGCTTTGCCGGGCGGTCAAAGCCGTGAGCATTCAACAGATCGGACACACAGCTACGTTATACCGACGCAACGTGAAGAAGCCAGTCATCGACCTCTCGGCCGCCAAACGTTAAGCAGACACTACACTAGCCACGTCTTGGCAGATAAGCCGAAGCTTTCAACCCACCCAAGGCAGGCGATGGCTCCAGCACCAGCCGACCATCATAGGTGTCGACGATATCCTTGACGATCGACAGGCCCAGCCCATGGCCTGCCACAGACTCATCGAGTCTGACTCCTCGTCCGGTGAGACGTCCCAGCATCTCGGGCGAACAGCCGGGACCGTCATCCTCGACATCGATAATGACGCCGTCCGAGCTGCGCATCCGCAACTCGACTTTCGTTGAACACCACTTGACCGCGTTATCCAGCAAGTTTCCAATCAACTCCAGCATGTCCTGCCGGTCGTGAACCAACTCGACATCAGTATCAACGCGGTAGCTGACATTTACGCCCTTCTCCGAATACACCTGCTCCAGAAGGCCAATCATTGCAGGCAGTTCAGCATCGACATCAAAACGCTTGCCCACTGCACTGCGACCTGCCAGACGGGCACGTTTCAACTCGCTTTCGATCAGCCTGCGTATGTGTTCTGCATTTTGCGCAATCGCCAGCCGTTCAGGCTCGTTGATGGTTGAGGCCTCGCTGGAGCGCATCAACAGGTTCAAAGGCCCTTTGAGGGAATGCGCCAGATTTCCGACTGCATTGCGTGATTGTCGCAGGCGCTGCTCAAACCGTCGCAGCAGTTGATTGAATTCAGTCACCAACGGCATGATTTCCGATGGAACGTCTTCGGATAGCGCTACCGCCTGCCCATGCTCAAGCCGGAGCATGTCGCGACGGATGCGTTCGAGTTTCTCAACCGAGCGACGCAAAATGATGCGCTGAACCGTGAGCAGAACAATCAATAACAATGCGGCCAGAGTGCCGGCAAACCACTGAAACACGCGTAGTTTTTCGGTAATGACGCTAATATCCTGGACCGCCCCCAAGACAATGCTTTCGCCATCAATGGCAAAGCCGCCAAACCAGGCCAGTAGTGGCTCACCTTCGACACCAACCGCCGCTCGTCGCGCACTCTGCCCCGGAAACAGATCGGGTACCGTGATTGATAGCAAGGCTTGATCAAGCGCGTCGTTATTGCTCACAGACCACAGATAATGTCGCCCGGGGAAGTGCTCGACGCGGCTCTGCAATTGATTGTCCAGAGCGTCAGCGTCGTCAGTGAATAGCTGCTGTAGTACGTAGGTCTGTCGCTCAAGTTCGGTAAAAATATAGCTATCAGTCAGCATTCGACTGGTCAGGGTGACAGTCCACCAGAAAATGAACATCAGAATGACCAGTGAACCGACCATGCCGATCTGCAGGCTTCTTTCCAGAGAGTTCAAGGCTCCTACGTCTCCGGATCGTTGAAAATGTAACCCTGACCGCGTTTTGTCAGGATCATCTGGGTTCCGATCTTTTCCCGTAGTCGGCGCACATAAACTTCCATAAGGTTGCTATCACGCTCCGAATCCTGATCGTAAACATGCTCGGACAAATGTGTTTTGGATAGGATTCGCCCGCTGTTGAGCATCATGTAGCGCAACAATCGAAATTCCGTACCCGTAAGCTGATGCGTCTGATCGCCAACAGATACCTGCTGCGTATCCTCGTCAAGGGCCAGGGTCAGGGTTTCTATCCGGCTGGATGTTCGCCCATGCCGCCGGTAAATCAGGGCTCTGATACGGGCAATCAGTTCCTCGATATGAAAAGGTTTACCCAGATAATCGTCGGCACCAGCCTTGAATCCATCGACACGCTCGTACCATGCATCACGCGCTGTCAGTACAATCACGGGGACGCGGTTACCGCGACTGCGCCAGGCTTGTAACACATCCATCCCGGGCTTCTGTGGCAATCCCAGATCCAGAATGACAGCGTCATAGGGCTCAGTGTCACCCAGGTGTTCGGCATCGATGCCGTTGTCTGCGACATCAATGGCAAACCCTGCCTTAACAAGATCTGAACGCACAAACGCGACAAGTTCCGGATCATCTTCGGCAAGTAGCAGGCGCACTGTTTGAGCTTATCCTCTTGGTTTCCCATTCACGGTACTGATTATCGCCTACCCGGCCCCCGAATGGACTTATTCGATTAAGAGGTGGCAATTTGCCCAATTTTGGGTACGATAGTCTCGCAGGGTAGTAAATTCGATAGAGCGATACGTTACAACATGGCCCGAAACCACAAGTTCTTTTTTGACACGGACGGAAGCCCGAAAGCTCGTGGACCGTCATCTGAAAAGGTGTTAATGACCTTCCTGGAAGTTGATGTTCAGGGCAGCGATCACGTCTGCCGCGACCTCATGGATGATCTAGTCGCCATCGAGGACGAATCAGACGACTCACGGGAATTCATCGGCAATGCACATTCGGTGGTCATCACGCCCGCTGGCGTCGCGATAACAGCCAACCACGCCGACCCTGGCTCTGAAAGCCTCGCGGATACGCCCTACCACGTGCCACTCAAGCATTTTCGCGAAATTCTGGAAGACTGGGAGGCATTCATCCTCGATGACCAGATAGACGACCCCATGGCTGACGAGGATTACGTTTAAAGTGGTAATCTGGGTTCTCTACAAGGAGTCCAACCAACATGAACAATATCCTCGACATTCTTTTGTCCGAAGAGAACAAGCCTGCATTAAGCGAAATGCAGAAAAACTTTGACCTCAGCGAAGACCAGACCAGAGCAGCCGTTGAAGGGCTCATCCCGGCCTTGTCACGCGGTCTTCAGAAAAACACCCAGGACGCCGGTGGGATGGACGCACTCCTTGAGGCACTGCGCACGGGCGAACACGCAAAATACATGGAGCAACCAGGCAGCCTGGGGACGCCAGAAACCACGCGAGACGGCAACGACATCCTCGGCCACATTTTTGGCGATAAGAAAGTCAGTCGCGAAGTCGCCAGTCGCGCTTCTCAAAAGGCCGGTATCAGCAGTACCTTGCTAAAGAAAATGCTCCCTGTCGTAGCCACTCTGGTGATGGGTGCGATGAGCAAAAAAGTCCTGGGTACCGGTGGACGTGGCGCGGGGCGCAACGTTCAGGCAGGTACGGGCGGCATTTTGTCCTCGCTGCTCGACAGCGATCGTGATGGCTCTATCTGGGATGACGTACTGGGCATGGCCGCCCGCACCATGTTGCGATAGGAAACCCCATGCTTAAACAACTACTACTTGACGCTGATCGATGCACCAGTTGCCTGCAATGCGAAATGGCCTGCTCGATAGAACACGAAGGCCTGTTTGCACCCGCGTTCTCTCGGATAAAGGTTTTCGAGTTTGAGCATGGCAAACGCAATATCCCTTACACCTGCACACAATGCGAAGAAGCGTGGTGTTTGCATGCCTGCCCGACCGATGCAATTTCCATTAATCACGCACTCGGTACCAAGGTGGTCGATGAATCCTTGTGCGTTGGCTGCAAGGTCTGCACCATGGCTTGCCCGTATGGCACGATCAATTACAACACGCGAAGCGGCAAGGTCACGAAATGCAATTTGTGTGATGGCGAGCCAAAATGCGCGGAGGCCTGCCCAACCGGCGCGATTGAATATGGAGTACCGTCATGACTTGGCACAATCGGGTTTTACGCGTCAACCTGAGTGATCATACGACCGCCATCGAGCCACTGAACGAACAATGGCGCGATGACTATCTTGGCTCTCGTGGACTAGGCACCAAATACCTGACAGAGATGATGGATCCATCTGCTGACGCCCTGTCTGCGGAAAATGTGCTTATCTTCGCGACCGGCCCACTGACCGGCACCATGGCATCGACCGGCGGGCGTTTTTCCGTTGTAACCAAGGGACCACTGACCAACGCCATTGCCTGTTCGAATTCGGGTGGAAAGTTCGGAGCGGAACTCAAATTTGCCGGTTACGATCTGCTGATTCTCGAAGGTCGCTCTGCTACCCCGGTCTACCTGCTTATACAAGACGACCAGGTGCAGTTACTTCCAGCTGAAGACTACTGGGGAACCACTGTCTGGCACACTGAGGAAACACTGAAACAGACACACCACGATCCTCAGATAAAAGTTGCCTCCATTGGCGTCGCCGGTGAGCAAGGCGTAAAGTTTGCCTGTGTTGTCAACGATCTGCATCGAGCCGCAGGGCGTTCGGGTGTAGGTGCTGTCATGGGCTCCAAGCACTTGAAAGCCATTGCTGTACGCGGCACAAAAGGGGTACCGGTTAAAGACTCCTCGCGTTTCCTCTCGGTCGTCAAAAAGACGAATCAATTGCTGGTCGACAGTGAAGAACGCAAGGAACTGACTGACTATGGCACCAACGCCATGATCGACACGATGAATGCCTTTGGCGGCCTGCCTACCAACAACTTTCAGGATGTTACTTTTGATGGAAGCAACAAGATAAACCCCAACGCCATGAGCACGATGAATGAGAATGGGCACACCAATCTCATCACCAACAAGGCCTGTTTCGGTTGCACCATCGGATGCGGCCGTATTGCTCATGTTGATAAGGAACATTGGTCGATTCGCGACCGGCCCCAGTATCAACATGCATCCGGTGGTCTGGAGTATGAGACAGCCTATGCGTTCGGCCCGGTTATCGGTGTCGATGACATCGATGCCCTGACATTTGCCGGCTACCTCATGAACGAACACGGCATGGACCCGATATCATTCGGTGTGACACTGGCTGCCGCCATGGAATTGTTCGAACTCGGCATTATCACCACCGAGCACACGGACGGCATGGATCTGACCTTTGGCAACGCCGAAGCCCTGACCGTCATGGCTGAAAAAACCGGCAAGCAGGAAGGCTTTGGAAAATTGCTGGGGCTCGGCTCGCTGAGATTGTGTGAACATTTTGACCGGCCCGATCTTGCGATGGTCGTTAAGGGTCAGGAATTTGCCGGTTACGACTCACGTGCGCTTCAAGGTATGGGACTGGGTTATGCGACAAGTAATCGCGGTGCCTGCCATCTGAAACACGATGTCTTTACCGAAGACATGCAGGATCAGTCCGGCAATGGCAAGGCGCAACCGTGCAAATCCTCGCAGGACAAGATCGCCATGATTGACTCTGCAGGCATCTGCCTGTTCACGGTCGCCGCCTGGGACACCGGCGAATTTCAACAACTGATCAGCGCCGCTTGCGGGGATGACTGGACTGATCAACGATTGCTGGAAACCGGGGAAAGAATCTGGAATCTGGAACGTGTGTTCAATCTTGCAGCAGGTTTAAGTAAGGCGGACGACACCCTGCCACCGCGTTTACTGGAAACACCGGCACCGAATGGCGTTGCTAAAGGACGCGTGGCAGAAATGAACATCATGCTGCCTGAGTATTACCAACTGCGTGGATGGGATCCAGACGGCCGACCCACCAATGAAACGCTGGACAGGCTGGGGCTCAGCGCTAGACGGTGAACGTCGAGATTACCTTGGGAGGTGCATTGATTCAGTTCCTCCCTGAAGGTAAAAGCGGTAACTGTTTTACCTATTCTACCGACGCCCCAATGAGTCTCAGCGCACTGTTAAGCCAACTGGGCGTGGGTCCAAACCAACGCCTTCTGACGATACTCAATGGCCAGGTAATACACGCTAAGTCCTTTGCGGATACCACCCTGTGCGATGGTGACGCTCTGTCACTCATGCCTCCAATGGCCGCAGGCTAATCGTTATGTAACGCGAGAGTACTTCCAGAGCTGATAGTTCGTCCTCATCATCATGCATTGGGTGTGGCCTATTGCAGCGTGGATCTCAATCTGTGTTGTATTTATGTCGAAACGATCTATAACCATGAGACAGTGTGTGGGCTTTACGTCGTGCCCCCACGTCGTGTCCCTGAAATGAGGAGAATATCGTGAATCAGAAACTACACAATGTGACACGGACTCTGCATGAGCTGATCAAGTCACTGCCAGCTGTAAAAGCACATTGCAGCGCAGAGGTTGTAAAACGTCACCTACAACTTATTGCACATTTTCAGCGCCAGTACGACCAGCTCATTGCCTCCAGCCAATCCCCACATCCTGCCTGAAGAGAGTCAGGCATTGCTAGATACGAATGCTTCTCAAGTGCGCTAAGGTATTGACTTTCAATAAGTTTGCTTTGTTTCACGTTTGCAAGAAGACACATCCACATAGCGAGTGTGTCGTATAATCAGGGGTGTGTTACTCGATCTTTTCATTGGAAGCTTAAGAAATGACTGATATTAAACGTCGTAAGTTTGTAACCCTGCTGGGCGCTGGTGCTACAGTAATTCCGGTAAGTGCATTGGTTGCCAGCCTCCCTAGCCACGCTGCCGATGCAGTGGATCCAGAGTCTGCGCAAGCTAAAGCTCTGCAATATGTCGCAGAAAGCGCAAACGCAGAACAGAACTGCGCCAACTGCACTTTGTACACAGGCGCTGAAGGTGATGACATGGGGCCGTGCCCATTGTTTCCCGGAGCTGCGGTTATGTCTGCCGGCTGGTGTAGTGCCTGGGTACCAAAGGCATAAATTTTTTTACAGTCTTGAACGCACCTGTGATCAGGTGCGTTCACTCTGGCAGATCGTCTGCCTCGACAACCCAAGTCTAACTGCGCTGTTACTGCGCAAGCGGTTCAACTGGTCGTTTATCAGCAAGCCACGCGCTAATGCCCTTAGTCACATTGTAAACCTGGGTATATCCCAAACGCTTGTCTAAAAACTCCGCAATTTTTGCGGATCGCACGCCATGAGCGCAAATCAACACCAAAGGTTCATCCGGCCTCACCAGCTTATCCAGTTTCTCGAGCCAGGCTTCAGCGTCGTAGCGACCCTTGGCATCAAAGAAGGTCATCGGATGACTACCGGCTACCAAACCTGTCGTCTCCCACTCGTCCTGTCTGCGCACATCGATGATAGCGACGCCCTCTGCGCGCAGGCGCTCGAGGGCCACATTGTCCAGCGCAACGACATCTGCGATGGCTGTGCGCGCGGAAACCACCAGCAGGATTAACCACAGTACTAAAGTAAGTCTTGTCATGCATACGCCCGGGCGTGTCAGAGAGGGGTTACTATACCGCTCTTTAGCTGGCCTTAGAGACCCTGACATGGCAACCAGTCTCCTGACATTGCTGGACGACGTCGCATCCATTCTTGACGACGTTGCCGCTATGACAAAAATTGCGACCAGAAAGACCGCCGGTGTGCTTGGCGATGATCTGGCGTTAAACGCACAACAGGTAACCGGTGTAAAAGCTGATCGCGAACTGCCTGTTGTCTGGGCGGTTGCCAAAGGCTCAGCCTATAACAAATTGATTCTTGTGCCAGTGGCACTCTTCATCAGCTGGGTAGCGCCGTGGCTCATCACCCCCCTGCTAATGATCGGAGGGCTCTACCTCTGCTTTGAAGGCGTGGAAAAACTCAGTCATAAATTTCTCCACCCCGAAGACGCCGCTGAATCGAAAAAACGGCTGCTGGAAGCGGTGGCAAACGAGGATGTCGATCTGGTAGCGCTGGAGAAAACCAAGATCAAAGGTGCCATACGCACCGATTTCGTTTTGTCAGCAGAAATCATTGTTATCACGCTGGGAACCGTTGCCGCCGCAACGTTCAGCGTCCGCGTCGCCACTCTCATGGCAATTTCAGCCATCATGACGGTAGGCGTATATGGATTGGTCGCCGCTATTGTAAAACTGGACGATGCCGGACTGTATTTAAGCAAACCTGCTGACGGCAGAACACCGGGCACATTCAGTGCAGCCGTTGGTCGTGGAATACTCTGGTTCGCCCCACTGTTAATGAAATTTCTGTCGGTGGTAGGCACAGCCGCCATGTTTATCGTCGGCGGTGGCATCCTGACCCATGGATTTCACTGGCTATCAGAACAGATCGCACTGGCAGCCAGCGGTGTGTCCGGGTTGCCCGTGTTTGGCGATATCAAGGGCATCGGCACCGTCGCCGAACAACTGACGACCACCCTGCTCAATACAACCGTAGGTGTTCTGGCTGGCATCGCCGCACTGGCAGTTTTCATGGGTGTTCAGAAGCTACGCGGAAAAAGCGCACACTGAGATAATCTACTCCCTGAGCCGTTCGTTGTAACCAAGGAGCCTGCGCGGCCGGAGGCGGCCCCGCAGAAATCAATCGGCTACGAGCAGCCCACTTTTGGCCAAATTTTGCGCTCATTTTCGTCACTTAGCCAGCTAAACTCCTCAAATGAGCACAAAATTTGACTCAAAATTGGACTACTCTCGCTCAATCGCTTTCTACGGGGCCGCCTCCGGTCGCGCAGACTCCTAGCTACTTCTCGTCCGACGCACTGCATCAGCCCAACCTTCGATCACTACACGACGATGCTCGGCACTCATATCAGGCGCGAAAGCCTTTTCCTTTTCCCAGTTTGCGCTCAGATCATCAAGCGAGTCATAAACGCCCACTTGCAAGCCTGCGAGGTACGCGGCTCCCAGGGCTGTGGTTTCGGTTTGCATGGGACGCTCAATGGCAATATCCAGAACATTGGCCAGATACTGACTGAGCCAGTCGTTCTTGACCATGCCACCATCCACGCGCACCGCACTGATAGCCGCACCATCTGAACGCATGGCGTTAAGCAAGTCCATTGTCTGATAGCACACCGATTCCAGTGCAGCGCGCGTGATGGCGGCAGGACCAGAGTCCCTCGTTAGTCCGTACAGGGCCCCACGTGCTTCAGCATCCCAATAAGGTGCACCCATGCCTGTAAAGGCGGGTACCAGATAAACCCCTTGATTGTCATCAATGCTCTCGGCCATGGCTTGTGTCTGCTCTGCAGACTGGATAATACCCAGTCCGTCCCGCAGCCACTGGATAGCAGCGCCTGCAACAAAAATTGAACCCTCAATGGCGTAGGTAGTGGTTCCATCGAGCCGATAGGCAAGTGTTGTCAGTAGCCTGTTAGATGAGGCGATGGGGCTGGTACCTGTGTTAAGCATCATGAAGCACCCGGTGCCGTAGGTACTTTTTATCATGCCCGGTGCAAAACACACCTGTCCTATGGATGCGGCATGCTGATCACCCGCAACGCCTGCCACGCGAAGTTCTGTACCCAGTACGCTTTTGTCAGTGGTGCAAAAGTCTGCTGCGCAGTCCTGCACCGTTGGCAGCATCGACATGGGTACATTGAGCAGCTCACACAGTTCCTCGTCCCAACAATTGTCGTGAATATTGAAGAGCAGGGTGCGGCAGGCGTTGGTGGCGTCGGTTACATGCACGCGACCACTGGTCAGCCGCCAGATCAAGAAGCTGTCGACGGTGCCGAAAGCCAGTTCGCCGCGCTCAGCCTTTTCCCTTGCGCCCGGCACGTTGTCCAGAATCCAGCCAATTTTTGTACCGGAAAAATAAGGGTCCAGCAACAGCCCGGTTTTTGCCGTGACGACGTCGTTGTGACCTTGTGCCTGTAATTTGCGACAGGTGTCTGCCGTGCGCCGATCCTGCCAGACGATCGCCTTATGTATCGGTTTGCCCGTCTGGCGATCCCACACCAGCGTAGTCTCGCGTTGATTGGTTATGCCAATAGCCGCAACTTGCCGATTGCCGGCAGATGCCTTGCTGAGCGCTTGTTTGCAGACGTCCAGTGTGGACTCCCAGATTTCTTCAGGGTCGTGTTCCACCCAGCCTGACTGCGGATAGAATTGCTGGAACTCACGTTGCGCCATGGCAAAGGTGCTGCCGTCTTTTTCGAAAAGCATCGCTCGAGAGCTGGTGGTTCCCTGGTCAATGCTGAGCAGCAGTGGTGTGGTCATCGTGGTATCCGCGTGAGAATCTCAGTGGGCATTGTACGAGGCACACAAGGCGGGTTGTACTGCCGTGAGCTAGAAAATTTATTTTGCGATAGTTTGGGGTTTCGTTTAAAGTTTCGTTTTGCAGCGCAAAGGCGTAAACGAACCTTTTCGCGATACCGTTGCCATCATCATGAGGGCCTGAAAATGCTTCCAAGCTATGTCAGATAACCGTCGTCAGCAGATTCTGGATATAGTCCGCGAATTTGGTGCGGTTTCTGTTGATGAGCTGCTCAAGCGTTTCGATGTTACACCACAAACTATCCGCAAAGATCTGAATCGCCTGTGTGAAGAGCGCTTGCTCACTCGCACACACGGTGGCGCTCGCCTGGCCTCCAGCGTCGAAAACATGAGCTACGAGGCTCGGCGTATGCTGGCGCGTGATCAGAAGCAGGCCATTGGCAGAGCGGTTGCCAGCATCATTCCGGACAATGCCTCGTTGTTTGTCAATATTGGCACCACAACCGAGGCGGTGGCTCAGGCGCTGCTGCATCATCATCAATTGATGGTAATAACGAACAATATCAACGTCGCATCGCTAATGCGACCCTATAAGCACAACAAAGTTATCATCGCCTCAGGTGAGGTTCGTAGCGCAGACGGCGGCATCGTCGGCGAGTCCGCTGTGGAGTTTATCAAGCAATTCAAGGTTGATTTTGCTGTTGTGGGTGCCTCAGCCATTGATGAGGATGGTGCTTTACTCGATTTTGATTATCGGGAAGTTCAGGTGTCTCAGGCCATTTTGTCCAATGCAAGGCATGTCGTTCTGGTTGCGGACGCCACGAAACATGAGCGCACCGCTCCGGTGCGCATCGGTCACATCTCTCAGGTGCATTCCTTTGTCACCGATCACTGTCCGGGTCCTGCATTTCGCCGCTTGTTGAGCGGTTTCGAAATCAGAACAATCGAAACCGGTACCAAGCGCGGCAATAGTTGAAATAGCGTGTTTCAGCGCGGCTGAGTCTTGAGTTTCGATTGACTTTCACTTTTCAGCCAATTAGTGTTCTCAAGCCCGGGCGGGTGAACATTACGATACGCTCTAAGCAGATCCTTGGTCGGGTGTGCCAATGTTGATGCACAATTTTACAGGTGCGCGATACAGCTCTAACGCCCAAGAAGCTGTGCGCAGTAAAGCGAGAACCCATGCTGGAACTTGAACACGTCAGTAAGCAGGTCGGTGCCAGTGAGCACATTAGCGATGTCAGCCTGAACCTGACCTCGGGTACAGTGAATGTTCTGTTGGGGCCAACGCTGTCCGGAAAGACAAGCCTCATGCGCCTCATGGCGGGTCTTGACAGACCAACATCGGGTGAGGTGCGTGCAAACGGAGCTCGTGTAACTGGCGTGTCCGTACGCAAGCGTAACGTTGCTATGGTCTATCAACAGTTCATAAATTATCCCGCGATGACCGTGTTCGAGAACATCGCCTCTCCGCTGAGACTGCAGGGAGCCAGCGCCGACACGATCAAGACTGAGGTCCACAAGGCGGCCGAGTTGTTGAAACTCACTGAATTTCTCGACAGAACACCTTTGAATCTCTCTGGTGGTCAGCAACAGCGTACCGCGTTGGCCAGAGCGCTCGTCAAGGGGGCCGAACTTGTGTTACTGGATGAACCTCTTGCCAACCTTGATTACAAATTGCGAGAAGAACTACGCGTTGAGCTACCCCGATTGTTTGCGGAAACAGGAGCCGTTTTCGTCTACGCAACCACCGAGCCGCATGAGGCTTTGTTGCTAGGCGGCCATACCGCCACGTTGCATGAGGGGCGGGTTACACAGTTTGGACCAACGATCGATGTCTACAACCAGCCAGTCAATTTACGCACAGCACAGACCTTTTCCGACCCTCCTTTAAATACGATCGAAGTGCAGTGTGCTTCTGGCAAACTGATAACGACAGGGGTGAATAAAGCTGCGCAGAGAGAATTGGGTGCGCCTGTCGATCCTCAAAAGATCACAGACGGTAACTACACACTGGCATTCCGGTCTCATCATGTCTCACTGAGCGCCGTTGGCAACTATCGAATACCCGTACAAGGCACGGTCAGTACCAGTGAGATAACAGGCTCTGAAACCTATATTCATTTGCTGGTTGATCAGTCACACTGGGTTGTGCTGGTTCACGGAGTGCATGTTGTTCACGCCGACGATGCCATGACGGTTTATCTTGATCCGGCGCGCTACTATTTGTTTTTCGGTGCCGATGGTGCGCTGGCACAGTCCCCTGTTTCATTGACAAAGGCAGCCTGAGGCAATGGCACAGATCACTCTGGACAAACTGGCTCACTCCTATATGGCCAATCCGAAGAGCGATGCTGATTTTGCGCTCAAGCAGATTGACTATGTCTGGGAGGATGGGGGTGCCTACGCTTTGCTTGGCCCGTCCGGCTGTGGCAAGACAACCTTGCTGAATATCATCTCTGGTCTATTGCTGCCTTCTAAGGGGCACATCCGTTTTGATAAGGATAATGTCACTGAGCGTAGTCCCGAACAACGCAATATCGCTCAGGTGTTTCAGTTTCCAGTGATCTACGACACCATGACGGTGGAGCAGAATCTGGCGTTCCCACTCGTTAATCGTGGTGTGGCAAGGTCGGAAATAGACAAACGGGTCAGCGATATGCTGGACACACTGGATTTGAAGGACAAGGCAAAGCGAAGGGCACATGGCCTGACGGCCGATGAAAAGCAGAAAATCTCTCTAGGACGGGGGCTGGTACGGTACGACGTTAATGCCATATTATTTGATGAGCCTTTAACGGTCATCGACCCACACATGAAGTGGCAGTTGCGAACCAAACTCAAGCAGCTGCATGAGCAGTTCAGCCACACGATGATTTATGTCACTCATGATCAGACAGAAGCGCTGACCTTCGCAGATAAAGTCGTTGTTATGTACGAAGGCGAGGTGGTTCAAATAGGAACACCCGAACAACTGTTCGACGAACCGGAGCACACATTTGTTGGCTACTTCATTGGTTCGCCCGGTATGAATATTCTGCCCGGCAGTGTTGACCACAATACGCTGACAATGGCTGATTCCAACTTTGTACTGGACAGACATTACCCGTCATTGTCGGGAAAGCTGGAGATAGGCATACGTCCTGAGTTTGTCAAGGTCACCGACAAGGCGGGTGCAGACACGGGTGGTGTTCCCATGCAGATTTCATCGGTTGAAAACATCGGTCGTCACAAGATTGTGCGAGGTACGGTCAACGGGCACGGCATCGATGCATTGGTGGATGAAGATGCCAATGTGCCGGCTGAAGCCTATGCAATATTCGATCAGTCGCGGTTCAATGTTTACAAAAACTCGCATCTGGTGAGGGCCGTACAATGATCGACAAGCCGTTCAACAACCGGGCATGGTTCTTTGTTCTGCCCGTGTTTTTTCTGGTAGCGATCAGTGCCATCATCCCGTTAATGACAGTTGTCAATTATTCAGTTCAGGATACCTTTGGCAATAATCAGTTCTTCTGGGCCGGAACCGAATGGTATGAGGAGGTTTTAACATCAAGTCGTTTCCATGATGCACTAATAAGAAACCTGATTTTTTCTGGCATTATCCTGATGATAGAAATTCCGCTGGGTATCGTCATCGCCTTGTCCATGCCACGTAAAGGCTTCTGGGTGCCGGTTTGCCTTATTCTCATGGCATTGCCACTACTTATCCCCTGGAATGTTGTTGGAACAATCTGGCAAGTGTTCGGGCGAGCTGATATTGGATTGCTGGGGCGCAGTCTTGCAGCGCTCGGTGTTGATTATAACTATGCAACCAACTGGCTCGACGCCTGGTTGACTATCATTGTCATGGATGTGTGGCACTGGACGTCACTCGTGGTTTTGTTGTGCTACTCAGGACTCGTTGCTATCCCTGAGCCTTATTATCAGGCAGCCAGAATAGACGGAGCGTCCAAGTGGAAGGTGTTTCGATACATTCAATTGCCCAAGATGCAACGCGTATTGCTGATTGCTGTTCTATTGCGATTCATGGACAGTTTCATGATCTATACCGAGCCGTTTGTTCTGACAGGCGGTGGTCCTGGCAACAGCACCACCTTCCTGTCAATTGATCTGGTGAAGATGGCTATCGGGCAGTTTGACCTTGGGCCTGCCGCTGCCATGTCTATTATCTATTTCCTGATCATTCTGTTGTTGTCGTGGGTGTTCTATACCGTGATGACAAATTTTGGAGCAGATGCCCCGCACAGGGAGGTGGACTAGCATGAGCACTCCGACCGATTCGATGAGTAGTACAACTGGCAATACCATTTCACTGGAGGGTGTAAGAGCACCAATCAAGAATACAGGCGACGGCAGTGGTAAATGGTTTGTGCCTACCTTGTATATCGTGTTTTTGTTGTTGCCAATTTACTGGCTGGTCAATATGAGCTTCAAGACCAATCAGGAAATACTCTCAACTTTCACCTTGTGGCCTGCTGATCCGACGCTTGCCAACTATGCGGTGATCTTCGGTGATCCTTCCTGGTACAACGGTTATATCAACTCGATGACGTATGTGTTCATTAACATGATTATATCGGTATCGGTTGCCTTGCCCGCAGCTTACGCATTCAGTCGCTATCGTTTCCTGGGTGACAAGCACATGTTTTTCTGGTTGCTTACCAACCGGATGGCACCACCTGCCGTGTTTGCCCTGCCGTTTTTTCAGCTATATTCAGCGTTTGGTCTGTTTGACACACACTTTGCCGTAGCGCTGGCGCATTGTCTTTTCAACGTGCCGCTTGCAGTCTGGATACTTGAAGGCTTTATGTCTGGTGTGCCCCGTGAAATTGATGAAACAGCCTACATTGACGGCTATTCGTTTCCCAAGTTCTTTGTAAAAATTTTTATGCCGCTAATTGCATCAGGTATTGGAGTGGCGGCGTTTTTCTGTTTTATGTTTTCCTGGGTGGAGCTTCTGCTTGCCAGAACGCTCACTGCAACGGATGCCAAACCGATAACTGCCATCATGACCCGTACGGTATCTGCATCGGGTATGGACTGGGGGGTGCTGGCGGCTGCCGGGGTGCTCACCATCATACCGGGGGCGCTGGTCATCTATTTTGTTCGAAATTACATTGCGAAAGGTTTCGCTCTGGGGCGGGTGTAGCATGAGCAGCGTAGATAACGTACAGGAAAAATCGGCCACCTCATCCCGCAAAATTAGGGTACTCGGGTGGAGTGCGTCGATTCTGATTGTCGTTGTGGTTCTGTTTTACTTGTGGTTCAGTAGTGAGTCGGGGCCTGATCTTGCGTGGATGGCCTGGACAACGCCAACAGCGATATTTTTTATCACGATCGTTTGCCTGCTTGTTGCCATGTCGGTCTGGGAGGCGTTCAGTCCGGGTGGTGGCCCGCGCGTAGGCATTCTGCGTTTTGAAACCACACGCGGCGATCGGCTGTTTCTTTCGCTTCTGGGCAGCGGATTTATCAATCTTGCCTGGCTGGGGCTGATTGGACCGAATCTTTGGCAGGCGCTGGGAGTGTCTTTGGTGTACGCGCTGTTAGTGTTCACCTTTGTATAAGGCATGACAGTCCATTGCGTTCATGTTTTATTTGATAGTAAGAATGTGCAGGCTGGGTGCAAATAGCCTTTCACAGTTTGTCATTATATTTTCGTACTTTCTGAGTACGTTTCGGTACCCCGCTGTTTCAGTAACAGCGGAAAATCATTACGCATAACTATCCATCGGGAGGAATTCAATGCGTCAATTCAGACAGGCCAAAACGGCAGTCGCCGTGGCCTTTTTTTTAGGAGGCACCCATGTTGCGCAAGCAGACATGGCAGCCGCCGAAGACTTTCTTGCCAACGAGGTCGGTGATCTGACATCCCTGACTGCTGACGAAGCCAATGCCGAAATGCAGTGGTTCATTGATGCGGCCAAACCGTTTGCTGGCATGGATATCAAGGTGGTATCAGAAACCATCGCCACGCATGAGTATGAGTCCAAGGTGCTGGCGCCGGCATTTACCGCAATCACCGGTATCAATATCACTCATGATCTCATCGGCGAAGGGGATGTTGTTGAAAAATTGCAGACTCAGATGCAGTCGGGCGAGAACATCTATGATGCCTATATCAACGACTCTGACCTGATCGGAACCCATTGGCGTTATCAGCAGGCCCGTAACCTGACTGACTGGATGGCAGGCGAAGGCGCTGACGTGACGCTTCCCACGCTTGATATCGATGACTTCATTGGCACCGAATTCACGACAGGCCCTGATGGCAAGTTGTATCAACTACCTGACCAGCAGTTTGCCAACCTCTACTGGTTCCGTTATGACTGGTTCAATGACGAACAGAACAAGGCCGACTTCCAGGAGAAGTACGGTTATGAGTTAGGCGTACCGGTCAACTGGTCAGCCTACGAAGATATTGCCGAGTTCTTCACCGGTCGCGAGATCGATGGTCAGACTGTTTACGGTCATATGGACTACGGTAAAAAGGATCCATCGTTGGGATGGCGTTTCACGGATGCGTGGTTATCCATGGCCGGTAACGGCGACAAAGGCGAGCCTAATGGATTACCCGTTGATGAGTGGGGAATTCGTGTTAACGAGAACAGTCAGCCGGTTGGTTCTTGTGTAGCCCGTGGCGGAGACACCAACGGTCCGGCAGCTGTGTACTCTATCAACAAGTACATTGAGTGGCTGAACGCGTACGCACCACCAGAAGCTGCCGGTATGGTCTTCGGTGAGGCAGGTCCGGTTCCAGCGCAGGGTGCAATCGCGCAGCAGATGTTCTGGTATACCGCGTTCACCGCTGACATGGTCAAGGAAGGCATTCCTGTTGTCGACGAGGAAGGCAATCCAAAGTGGCGTATGGCACCGAGCCCGAAAGGTGCTTACTGGGAAGAAGGCCAGAAGCTGGGTTATCAGGATGCAGGTTCATGGACACTGATGAAGTCCACGCCGGTTGATCGTGCCAAGGCAGCCTGGCTCTATGCTCAGTTTGTAACATCCAAGTCTGTTGATGTGAAAAAGTCTCATGTCGGGCTGACGTTTATTCGAGAAAGCACGGTGCAACATGACAGCTTCACCGAGCGTGCCTCAAAACTGGGTGGACTTGTCGAGTTCTATCGTTCCCCTGCACGCGTACGCTGGTCACCGACAGGCACCAATGTTCCTGACTACCCGAAGCTTGCACAGCTATGGTGGCAGAACATCGGTGATGCTTCATCGGGTGCAAAAACGGCTCAGGAAGCCATGGACGCATTGTGTGAAGCACAGGAAAAGGTGCTGGCCCGTCTTGAGCGAGCTGGCGTGCAAGGGGATATCGGTCCGGTCCTGAATGAAGAGCAGGATCCGGAATACTGGTTAAGTCAGCCAGGTGCCCCGAAAGCCAAACTGGAAAATGAAAAGCCAGCACCAGAAACCGTCAACTATGACGAGTTGATAGAAAGCTGGAACCAGTAGTTTTGTAGTGCGGGTAAGAAAACATGATGATGCGTTCGGAGGTGTGCCTGTCGAGCGCATCATTGTGTTTTCTGATTTACTCCTGGCCAGTCTGGCGGGCTGTCAGTCACGTACATTGAGACGATAGATATAGCCGTGACCAAAGGACGATGCAGTGAACGCCCATCGTTGCTGCGCAAGCCGGAATCGGTATTCACACAAATAGCAAGAGGTTCAGCCATGAGTACCTATGATCTTGTTGTCATTGGCGGCGGCATCAACGGTGCCGGAATCGCACGTGATGCCTCCGGACGAGGCTTGAAGGTTTTATTGTGTGAAAAGGATGATCTGGCGCAGCACACGTCGTCCGCGAGTACCAAACTTGTACATGGTGGTCTGCGGTATCTGGAGCACTACGATTTCATGCTGGTGCGCCATGCGCTGAGTGAGCGCGAAGTGTTATTGCGCGCCGCACCACACATCATCTGGCCCTTGCGTTTTATCTTGCCTCATCACAAAGCCTTGCGACCGCGGTGGTTGATCAGGCTGGGCCTTTTTTTATACGACCACCTGGGAGGGCGCAAATTATTACCAGCGTCGAACGGTGTCGATCTTACCCGGCATGTATCGGGAAAAGCGCTTAAACAGCAATTCAGCAAAGGTTTCGAGTACTCCGATTGCTGGGTTCAGGATGCGCGCCTGGTAACACTTAACGCCATGGATGCTGCAGCACGAGGCTGTGACGTCAGAGTCCGAACAGAATGCACGGATATCGTCCGTGGCGACGGTCAGTGGACTGTTAATCTGCAGGATCACTTTTCAGGACAGGCATCGGTCGTGACCGCAAGAGCCATTGTTAATGCTTCAGGTCCCTGGGTAGAGAAGACGCTCAATCTTGATGAAGAACACGACTCGCGCCATGGCGTGCGGCTTGTCAAAGGCAGCCACGTTGTCGTTCCCAAGCTGTTTGACCACCCCTACACCTATATTTTCCAGAATGCTGACAACCGCATTTTGTTTGCAGTACCGTATGAAAATGACTTCACGCTGCTGGGCACTACAGATGTCGAGATACAGGCAGAGCCGGGTAGCGAGAAAATAGAGGATAGCGAGATTGCGTATATCTGTGAAAACGCTAGCGAATACTTCAAGACGCCAATCAGCAAAGAGCAAATCGTCTGGACCTACTCTGGCGTTCGTCCTCTGTATGATGATGCGTCCGACAATGCATCCAAAGTGACCCGTGACTACAAACTGGATCTGGATACCCGCAAGGGCGCACCTATTCTGTCGGTATATGGCGGCAAGATAACGACATTCAGGAAGCTGGCTGAGCAGGCAGTGGACATGCTCAAGCCTGAACTTGAATTTACATCCAATGCATGGACATCATCGGAAGCCTTGCCCGGTGGCGATATCCCGGATGCCAACTATGACCGGTTCCTCGAGCAGAGTGCCGAGCGATATCCCTGGCTGGATACCGTATTACTTAACGACTACTGCAGAAACTACGGAACCCGAATAAGCGCCCTGTTGGGCGAGTCAGCGAGTATGGATGAGCTGGGTCATCACTTTGGGGGGCCACTTTATCAGTCTGAGGTTGATTACCTCATCGAGCACGAGTGGGCCCGTAGCGCCGCAGACATACTTTGGCGCCGCAGTAAAAAAGGTTTGCACACACCTGCCGGGACCGAGCAGGCGTTGCAGCAGTGGATAGAGCAACGCTACCAATTTGGCGGCAGTGATTCTGTTCTTCGTCAGGTGTCCTGATGAATCAAGCTGCCTTTGGCGCAGAAGTGCTTGTGAGGTCATGGTCGTCCAGATTGAAGTTATCCACCATGGACTGTAGGTTGCCGGCTACCTGATTTAGTTGCATGACTTCGCTTTTCGCTTCGTCCACGGCTTGAGTGGTGTCGACGGTGCCTTGCACCAGTTCGTTGATCTCTATCGAAATGCCAGAAGTCCCGGTGGCAACATGATTTATCGACTTGCTGATTTCCTGTGTTGTAGCACTTTGCTGTTCCATAGACGACGCTGTATTTTTCTGTAGTTCATTGATCTGCTGCACGATGGTGTCGATCTCCCTGATACCTTCCGCAGCGCCACTGCTTTTATTCTGAATAGCACGGATCTTCATACTGATATCTTCGGTCGCCTTGGCGGTCTCCTTGGCAAGCTCTTTGACTTCGTTGGCAACCACCGCAAATCCCTTGCCCGCATCACCTGCACGCGCCGCTTCGATGGTTGCATTCAAGGCAAGCAGATTGGTTTGCTCGGCAATCGAGTTGATGACCTTGACCATCGCTCCGATATCCTGACTGGACGATGCCAGTTGCGTAACATTATCATCGGCGGCGCGGGTCAGTTCAGCCGCCTGGCTGGCTACGGTCGTCGAACGCTGTGTGTTCTTGACAATTTCCTTGATATTGGCATTCATCTGCTCGGCTGCTCCGGCAATCGAGTCGACATTGCCAGATATTGAATGAACTGCCGTGGATACGCTGTTTGCCTGCTGTGAGGCCGAAATGGCATTGCTTTCCAGTTTGTTGTTGACCTTGATGACGCTGTCTGCGCTGGTACTGACAATCGTTGCATCGTCCTTGAGTTTGGAAATCATCTCTGAGAGCTGTACAACCGTTGCATTGGCATCATCGTGTAATTGCAGGAATTGACCGTTGAGAACCAATGTGCTGTGCTTGCGCCAGGTATGACTCAAATCGCCGTTGGCAAGACGTTTGAATACATCGCCTGCACTCGAGATAACTGAATTGCACACCCCCAGCATGTCGTTAACGCCGTTATACACAGGTACTAGAAAATCGGGTTTGCCTTTCGCGTCGATACTGCTCGACAAATTGCCTTGTAGCGCATCTTCCACCAATCCCATGACATCTTTGCCGACCGCCAGTTCAACCGCGTGCTCATCGGTGCGATCACGTATTTCGATGACTGTTCCGATGGCTTTATGCTCATCGCTGTAAACAGGACTGGAAATGAATCTTAATTGCCGGTTCCCGACTTCGCAATCGAGTTCGGTTGCCGAGGTGTTCGGTTGATCTGACGAGGATATTAGTTGGCCCTCGCACAGAAAATCCATGGACTGACCAAGAATGTCGTCGTGCGAGAATCCCGGTATATCGCGTGCTATGTCAGCTTCGAATTCCTGAAAGAAGTGGTTAGCCGAAATATTGCAGTAATTTATTTTCTGAGCTACATCGGCGACCAGAACCGGACTTGATACGCAATCAAGTGCCTGTTTGATACGTCCATTGACAATGGATTGCCGGCGTTCTTCGTTTATGCGTACATTGAGCTTATCCTGCATGATTGCAAGTGCCTGCATGAGCTGCGATGGTTCATCGCGTCCGTTGATCTTGATGGTGTTATCCAGCTGATCGTCCGCTATTGCTTCGGCCAGGGTCTTGGCGTGGATAATGGTTAAGCTGATGCTACGACCTACAACGAAAGTAAACAGCATGGCGACGCAAATAGTGGAAAGTACAATAGCCAGCATCAGATTACGCTCACGCTCATCACCAGCTATTCTATTTTGTAACAGCCGCCGCAGCTCGGCGTTGACTGCGCTGAAGAGTTCGTAGCCTCTGGTAACCGAGATGTCAGTATCCTCAAAAGCTTGTTGCAGTAGCGCAGGTGTTGAATTTACTCTGACTCTCTCAAGAGATTCCAGTGCAATGGTATAACTCTCCTTGAACTGATTTTTTACATCATCAAGGTTTGTTGCAGACTCAGGGTTATGAAAGACAGCAGTGTCGATAGTGTCAATAGCAAGTGCGGCAGCCACGCCAATTTTTTCCAGCGTGTAAAGATGATCAAGCTGATACATGAATCCGCTTTTCTCAGTGAACTCTACCTTGTAACGATTCAGTGCCGAGATAGCAGGCAGAATTTTCATGACGACTGCATCCATCAGGTAGTAGCTATCGAGTTCAGGGTCTAGTATGAGGTTGGAGTTGTCTCCAACCTTAAGTGCTAATGTGGAAACCGATTTAATGGTTTCATCGTGCAGTAGCGTAGCTTCGTCAAAGCTCATGCCTGGCTCGCTATTAAAAAGTAATTCTATGTTTTCGCGCTTTTCATCCCATGCACTTCCCAGATTCAGTGTTGTGTCGAGTTCTGAGTGTGTTTCATTCATCTCTTTGATGCTTGCTTCAAGTTGGCGGCGAACATCAGACGTTCGTTCGAGGTTATCTACCAAAGAACTGGAGTAGGCAATTCGATGCTCCTCAACTAACGCGTGAATGGCTGCCAGCGGCTGCAGGTAGGCACTTCCGGTAATTTCCTTTGCGGCGAATTCTACGGATTCAGAGGCCTGCCTGGCCAGAAGAAAGGTGGCAAATACTGCGGGTAACGCCGCGAGCAGGATAATCAGCGTGAACTTGTATTTCAGTCGGAGATTTTTCATGAACACTCGGTTGGCTGAACGTGGTCGTTCTGAGTTCAATTGGCAATGCAACGTGTTTTGTACTGGGCTTCCAAACTGGCTATCCCTTATGCTGATAGCGGCTGGTGTGAGTGGAGCTAGTGCTTTTGAGGTTACACCGTGGTCTTTAGTAGACTTCAGGATCTTTTTGGTGAGTCGACTCAAAAAGCGTGTTAAGCGCATTTCTGCATGACTTGCGTTGTCCAAGTCGTGTCAATTTTCTGCGATTAAGCGTTTTGCACAATCTGCACGGCGGACTGTGTTGCATGCAGCTGATGTTGCTTGCATCCCTCGTTGGCGTAACGCGGCCTTGGGCAAACGGTGACGGGCGGGAGATATTATTCTTTCGATAAATAGCCGCAGCGTTGGCACCAGCAGGGATCTTCAGGCCATCACCGAATCGTCGTCTGAAGAATTGCTGGTGCTGATACAGCGTGGGCGTGACACCCGTTTCGTCACGCTTTTAAAGGAATAGTTTTTTTAATCTTGAGTCGAGCAAGATAAAACCGGTTTCAAGATGAGTTAGGGAGTTTCTCGCAATACATGAATCTGACTGACCATGTCGACATCCGATACGCTGAGCTGATAGTCCTCGGTAACTGACAGGCCTTGCACTATCGTGTTGTTAGCGCTGTTTTGCCTGGATTTGAGTTTTTTTGCGTCCTTCTCTGCACAACGTGTGAATCGGGCGGGTTTCACTATTTCATCAAACTGGTAGGTGACCTGAACCAGCTGGTTTTCAAGGAAGTGGTAAATAGCGGACGTTGGTGTCTCTTTGTACAACCTGTGGCCTTGTGGGTTGCTGAACACACACGTCTCAAGAAAATAGGCTCGTCGTGTCAGGCCGACACCGGTCCTGATTATGCTGCAGCTGGCCGGTGAGCTCCATTGTTGTTCAAATATCGACAGTGTTGTTTCTCGCTGTTCGCCGATTGGCAGATCGAGCAATGACAGGTCTTTGGCAGGCGGGTTGGCGTTCACTGCGCTACTCAATAGTGCGCTCAGCAGGAGCGCAATTCGGATAAAACTGTTTTGCATGACGTTTCCAGGGGTGTGGAATGAGGGATGCAGTTCTCGACTGAAAAAACACCCGCTGTGACCCGCGACATCACCAGCGTTGCCTTTGGCAGGTAACTGGTATGCCAGCGATGCACTGAGCTGGTGATAGCGTGATCAGGATTTGCACCTTCTGCGCCAGACCAGCAAGCCAATCAGGGGTAGCCACCAGCCGAGAGAGCCAGCAGAACTGCGTCCATCATCAGAAAACCCTGCTATGGCATTGATTGTGGAAGTATCCGATGCGAGTGTTGGCGTCATAACACCGTCGTTCAAAGGTTGTGCGGCATCATTGGAGGCACGCAGGTTTTCCTGAATCCATGGTACGTAGGTTGAAACGTTGGTATAGATACCTGGATTTTCGGCCAGACCGCAGCTGATCCCCCAGCTGGTGATTCCGGTTATTGCCGACACTCGATTGTCTTCAGCATTCACACGGTAGAGAGGTCCGCCAGAGTCGCCCTGACAGGAATCCCTACCGCCTCCGGCAACGCCTGCACAGATGACGGTCTGGTTTGTGAAGCCGTTGTAATCGGGAAAAAGGCTACCGCAGGTATCTCCGGGCGTCAGATTCACAAAAGCTCCACGAAGCTCCTTGGGAAAACTCTGTCTGCGTCCCTCATCCTGAGAATTAACCGCTCCCCAGCCGGCAATAAACGCATCCTCGTTCATACTCGCCGGTATTGTATTCAGGGCGATCGGTTGTTCTGACGTGTCATTTTCCAGTTGAAGCAGCGCAATATCGCGTCCAAGCTCCACACTGCGATACTCCGGATGCACAATAATGCGCTGCAAGCCGATTGGTTGGTTGACGGGATTGTCCAAATCGGTGCTGCCAGCCAGCACCATCACGGAATCGGGAGTTCTGGCATCGCCTTGAACCGTCGTTACGCAGTGTGCGGCTGTCAACACCCAACGTGCAGCAATAATGGTACCCCCACAGAACTGAGCCTGAAACAAATCTCCGTCGAGCTCGACTCTGGAACGATTCAACAATGCTACGGTTGCGGGCACCTGTTCGATACTGGTCTGAAAACCACCGACAATACGCGCGCTGGGTGAGATCAGGTCGGCAGCAGCCGATCGCGTTTCAGCCGATATGCCAGTACTGCTGCAGGTCAGCAGAAGCGTCAATATCCCTGATTTTTTTAGTGCTTTATGCATGCCTCTGCGATCCTTGAGGGTTGTTCTGAAGGCAAACTACGCCATGTCCATTGATGTTGGGTAGTACGTTCTGCCTACGCGATGTCCGGGCAGTTAATCATTTACGATTGCATCCACGGCCCGCGCTTGATCTTGGCAGCGTCTGCCCATGTGTAACTGAGCGCTAACAAACTTGTCAAGAACAGCCCTTCGGGAGATGGTTCTGGCTTATGCCAAGTTCGGCCGCCGAACGGGCGGAACCGATACTTAGCGTGACAACCAGCACCACTCGAGATACCGATGGACAAAATGGTAAAGCAATTGTGCAGGACATTGATAATACGTGTTTGGCATTTTCACCATGATTTTAGTTCCCACCAGACGCACCCTGAATGACTTGTCGACTAATCCGGTCGCAGGGGCCTGCACAGCCGAAGGCGGTTCTGCAGGGGGCAATCGCGCAAAATCAGTCTCAAAGCTCTGGCTGGCGCGGTCGATTGTTTTTGGCCGCAAAGGAATGAGGGTGGCTACAGCCGAAATCAGGCGGATAGAATTCCGGTTGGAATTTACGCCAGGGCATCAATTCCAATGAATGTTAACAAGCTCAAATTTAAGTAGGAGCCTGCGCGGCCGGAGGCGGCCCCGCAGAAATCAATCAGCTACGAGCAGCCCACTTTTGGCCAAATTTTGCGCTCATTTTCGTCACTTAGCCAGCTAAACTCCTCAAGTGAGCACAAAATTTGACTCAAAATTGGGCTACTCTAACTCGATCGCTTTCTGCCCCGCAGGCTCCTAGCCGGGGGTATTTTTCTCTACCCATCGCTGGTTTCCATTGTTCAGGGTTTCCTTTTTCCAGAACGTTGCACGGCTTTTCAGGGCTTCCATGAGGAAGCGACAGGCATCGAATGCCGCCGCCCTGTGTGCTGAGCACACAGCCGTTAGTACGATGGGTTGTCCGGGGAAAATATCGCCAACCCGATGCACAATTAATGCATCAAGAATATCCCATTGAGACCTGGCATCGTCGATGATTTCTGCCAGTTGTTTTTCTGTCATTCCGGGGTAATGCTCGAGCGTCATCGCTGAGACTGACGTACCCTCGTTAAAATCCCGCATGGTACCAACGAAGCTGGCTGTCGCGCCAAAACTGCCTGTTGGCAGGTTTTGTTCAAAATGCTGTAGTTCAAAAGCTGCATCGAAATCAGCTTCTGCTATCCGGACACTCATGACCTCAGCCACCGGTCACTGGCGGAAAGAAGGCGACCTCGTCACCGTCCTTGACGCTTTCGTGAGGCTCGCGATGTTCCAGATTTACCGAGCAAAGTACGTGTGACGGTAGCAACGGGGTATCGGTTGCACGTTCCCAGACGTCGTTGATTGTCTGGATACCACCGGCATCCACCTCTTTAACGCCTTCCTTGAGTTGTTCGCGCAGGCTGGCAAAAAATTTGACCTTTATGGTCATGATCACATCCGATTAACGATATTCTGGGGTGATAATACCTAATACAACGGATTGACGAGTAAGCAATGTCGCAAAGTACTGATGGGCTGACACATTTTAACGACACCGGCGATGCCCACATGGTAGACGTTGGTGACAAGGCGGTGACGCATCGAATTGCCGTTGCCGGCGGTAGTATTGCAATGCTGCCCGAAACGTTTGCCATGGTGTGCGCGGGCACTCACAAGAAGGGCGACGTGTTGGGAATTGCGCGCGTGGCAGGAATCATGGCTTCAAAACGTACCAGCGACCTGATCCCGCTTTGTCACCCTATTGGTCTCACCCGCGTCGAGGTCGACTTCAGACCCGATGCTCAGGCGCACAAGGTTCATTGTCATGTCCGTGCAGAAACACGATCCCAGACAGGTGTGGAAATGGAAGCGCTTATCGGACTTCAGGTGGCGTTGGCAACGATCTATGACATGTGCAAGGCGGTAGACAGAGGCATGCTGATTTCAGATATTCGTCTGCTGGAAAAAAGTGGCGGCAAGTCAGGTCGCTACGTTGCGTCCGACGCTTGATGATCTGTGGCGGCTGGCAGTCAATAGCGCGTCTAAGGCAAGCGTTTGTTCGTATCAGGCCCTGCTAGTAGCGGGCAACGCGGATAAGCCATATAGACCTGACGATCAGATTGCATCACCAGTGGGTGTCCAATCTTTGACGGATTATCAACCCAGATCGTTACCTGTGTTAACGCAGTGCACGTACCTGCCTGAGATACAATACCGGACAACTTGTTGGGTGAGCGTACCCAATTTCGATATTGACAGCCTCGCAAGCAGGGCGAGTGCTATTGAGTGATTCTTGAGAGGCAGTAAGCATGAAAGTCCTTAAATGGCTACTCGGCTCCTTCGTCGCGTTGCTGGTGGTGGTTGGCATCGGTGTCGCGGCCCTTGTCTATCTGGTCGACTGGAACGATTTCAAGACAACTATCCAGAACCAGGTGAAAAAGCAGACAGGTCGAGATCTGACGATTGCGGGAGACTTGAGTCCATCGGTGTTCCCCTGGGCGGGTATTTCAATCGGGGAAATCAGTCTGGCCAATGCCGAAGGCTATGGTGAGCAGCCATTCGCCAGCATTAATGGTGCTGATGTAAAGGTCAAGCTGCTGCCGTTGATCAAACGCGAAATCAACGTCCGCACTGTCGAGCTAAGTGGGTTACAGCTTGACTTGCAGCGTTCGGCCGATGGGAGTACGAACTGGGATGATCTGATCCAGAGCACAACGACCACGACGACCGAAGAGGTCAGTGATGATCAGCAGGTGACGACAGAGGTGGAGGGCAGTAGTGCCACTATTGCGGCGTTGGCCGTCGGGGGCATCGCAATAACAGACGCAAATGTCAGCTGGAATGATGCATCGACTGGCACCGACGCACAACTTTCCTCATTCAATTTGCAGACAGGTGCAATCGAGCTTGAAAAACCGTTTGATCTTAACGTGGATTTTTCCGTGATAAGTAATAGCATGGACATCCAGGCAGACGTTGAGGCCGACGCTAATCTGATGATCGATCTCAATGCTCAGATTTACAGCGTACAGGGCCTTACTCTGAAAACTGACGCCAAGGGGTCTGCGCTACCGGGAGGTAGTCTGGCCGCAACGCTTGGCGTTGATGTTATGGCACGTCTTGCCGATCAGCAGATCGATATACCAACACTTTCACTGGCTGCACTGGGTATCGAGCTTGCCGGTTCGATCAAGGTTGCCAATCTCGATACCGAGCCCAGCGTAACTGGAACGCTTGCGAGTAACGATTTCAGTCCGCGGGACATGATGAAAAAGCTTGGTATGGAGGCGCCCGTCACGGCGGATGATTCCGTCCTGAACAAGGCAAATCTTTCACTCGCACTTGCAGCAACCCCGACCAGCGCCGCACTCACTGACCTCAAAATGACGCTGGATGACACTCAGTTTTCCGGCACTGCGGGCGTACCCTCATTAAACGGTGCCATACCTCCGGTAAGGTTTGATTTTAATGTGGATGCGATTGATATCGATCGCTATCTTCCACCGGCTTCGGATGCGCCGACCGACAGTACGGGTGAGAACACAGGCGGTGCAACATCCGCCACGGCCACAACCGGTGACGAGATTATCGAGTTGCCCGTGGACATGATGCGGCAACTGGATATCGATGGTGTGTTCAAAGTCGGTAGCGTCAAGGTCAGCAACCTGACCACCGAAAATATCGTTGTTCCTGTCAAGGCGCAAGGTGGCAAGCTTGCATTACAGGACATGAAGGCTTCGCTTTATGAAGGTGCGCTGGATGCTACCGCCACCATGGATGTGTCTGGTGCCGTGCCTGGATACGGGGTGGCAATGTCGCTGGCGGGAATACAAGCTACGCCCTTACTGGGCGATCTGATGCAGAAGGATTCGTTTTTGAGCGGCGCGGGTGAAGTTGGTGCCAATATCACCACGAGTGGTAACAGCGTTAACACCATCAAGGCGGCATTAAACGGGCAGTTCAGCACCGCTTTTACCGATGGGTCTATCAACGGTATCAATATCGGGTATCAGATTCGGCGTGCCAAGGCGGCGATTACCGGTCAGACACTGGCAGACGAGGAAGGCGTCGTTAAAACCGACTTCTCGTCACTGGCTGTGAGTGGCACGTTTAACGATGGTGTCATGAATTCCGATGATCTTGACCTGCGTTCGCCGCTGCTGCGTCTGGCGGGTGCTGGCACTGTCGATTTGCCCGGTGAAGCGGTCGATTACACGCTGGATACGCTGATCACCGGCACTTCGCAAGGGCAAGGCGGTGCCGATCTTGACACGCTCAAAGGCGTAAAGTTGAGTATTCCGATCCGGGGCACATTCGAGGAATTGTCGGCAAATTTTGCAGGCGTGATTCTTGGCGGCATGAAAGACAACATCACGGGCGATCTCAAGAATCAGGCCAAAGCGCTGGCTGACGAAAAGGCTGAAGCCTTGAAAGCCGAGGCTCGCGAGAAGGCCGATGCGGTCAAGGCGGAGGCAGAAGCTGCTGTACAGGAAAAGGCCGACGAGATAAAAAATGAGGTCAAGGACAAAGCCAAGGATGCTTTGAAAGGGCTTCTGAAGTAGTCGCTGACGAGCTGGTACACCTGTTCTAACAAACCGTGTCCGATACGACTGAACAAGGAAGTTTTGCTCAATCCGTGCTCAACTGGTTCGATGTACACGGTCGCACACAGTTGCCATGGCAACAGGATAAAACGCCTTACCGGGTGTGGGTGTCGGAAATCATGTTGCAACAGACACAGGTCGCAACGGTTATCCCTTACTACGAAAAATTCATGCAGCGCTTTCCGAGCCTTGAGGCACTTGCAAGCGCACCTGAGGATGATGTGCTGGCCCATTGGTCAGGTCTTGGATATTATGCGCGAGCCAGAAATCTGCATAAATGCGCAAAGATAGCGCGCACTGAATACGGTGGGCAATTGCCGGACAATATCGATCTTCTTGTGCAGATGCCGGGTATCGGGCAATCAACCGCTGCCGCTATTCTCAGCCTTTCGCTGGGGCAAAGCCATGCGATTCTCGATGGTAATGTAAAACGCGTGCTGGCCAGATATCACGCTATTGATGGATGGCCGGGGCGGACTGCGGTACTGAAAAAACTCTGGGCTTTGTCAACACACCACACACCAATGCAGCGAACGGCCGACTTTAATCAGGCCATGATGGATCTTGGTGCTACCTTGTGCACGCGCAGCAAGCCCGGTTGCGATCGATGCCCACTGGCATCGAATTGCCAGGCACTCGTATCGGGAGGTATAGCTCTGTATCCGGGCAAGAAGCCAAAAAAAACGGTACCTGTAAAGACGACAGTGATGTTGAAAATGAGTAATGAGCGTGCAGAGGTGTTACTTCAGCGGCGTCCCCCGTCGGGAATCTGGGGCGGGTTGTGGAGTTTGCCCGAGGTGGCTGAAATTGCCGATATCCAGACGTGGCTGGATGCTGCGGGATTGAAGCTCAAGAGCGCGCCATTGAGTGTTGCCAGATTCCGTCACACGTTCAGTCACTTTCACCTTGATATTGACGTTCAGGCCATGACTGTCGAAATCTGTGATGCTGGAATTCTGGAGACTGCTGAAAGGGTCTGGTATAACGGTGATCAACTTCCGGGTGGCGTTGCCGCACCGGTATCCAAAGTACTTGACAAACTGTTAGGAGAGTTGCTGTGACAACCCGCATGGTGCAATGCGTAAAGCTTGATAAAGAGGCCCCTGGTCTTGAACGGCCGACTTACCCGGGTGATCTTGGTAAGCGAATTTATCTGAATATTTCCCAAGAGGCCTGGCAGAGCTGGGTATCGCATCAGACCATGCTGATTAATGAGTATCGTCTGACTCCAGTAGATCCAAAGGCACGCAAGTTTCTGGAGGAGGAGATGGAAAAGTTTCTGTTCAGTGATGATTTCACTCAGCCTGAAGGGTATGTTCCGCCCAGCGAGTGACCCCCGTGTGGGTTGTTTTTGTCCAGGTTTACAGATGATGGCCAGCGTGGCAGCGCTGGTTGCCCGTTCTGGTTTTTACCGGCCGAGCTCTGTCAGTCATGCAAAAACGCAGCGTGTGTGTTTGACCACGGGATGGCTTTCCCCGGCAGGGCGATAGCTGATTGCTTGTCGGCACAGTGGTGGCAACTGTAGGGCGATGTGGTACGAACAAACGTGCGTATCAACGCAGATGTGTTTTGGCAATCTGACGATAGTCACCGCTACTGTGTAAGGCGCGAAGACCCTTGTTCAGCCGCAACAGATTAACTCGTGCCTGAGGATCGTTTTTCATAGCCACGACATGCAAGGTTTGGATACTGGCGAAATCCATTAATTCTCTTGATTGATCGTGCATGTCAAGCTCAGTGAGTATTTTGTCAGTAGTGTCAGCATTCACAGTGACAATGTCGACGTTGCCTTCGGCAAGCTGTTCGAAGCAGTCGAGCGGGTTGGCTGCCGCCACTCGGATGTAGATGTCTGAGCTCAGGCCCATGGCCTCAAGATCATGGGTGAAATAGCCACGGGGTCTGCAGATTCGTAATCCGTGCAAATCCTCGGTGCTAGTGATGGCGTCGGCTATATCCGGACGTGTATAGAATGAGACAACCACTTCGTGAAGCGGTTCGGAGAAGTGCAGGTTGTCACAGCGCCACACGGAACTTTCGCCGAGTAGATCCCGGGCGCTGCAGTCTGGCTGAAACCATGGAAACGCCAGATCATAGGCTGCATCAGCTAACAGGGGCGTAAGGTGCGAACTCCAGTCGTTGATAACGTCTACTCGGTAGTCTTCTGTGGCGGCTTCATGGCGCATTGCGCGCTCGACGAGTTCAACGCTGAATCCGCCGTTGGGTAAGCCCTCATCAACGTAGGGTGGATACTCAGAGCCCGTGAGTATCTTCATGTCACCCTTCGGCGTTGGCGGCAGCTCGCTAAACGCATTGGTAGAGGAATTCGCAAGCTCACCATCAATGCAGGGGATGTAGAGGCCGACGCCGGAGGGGACTATGTTGGGGTCGGTCATTATCCCCGAGTTATAGTCGAAGATAGCCTGATAGGCCGTGGTACGTCCGTAGGCTCTAATAGCGATCTTGGATAGTGAGTCGCCTTGCTTGACCATGTAAATCGAATCGCAGACAACCAATTGCGCTCTGGCAGTGGGTGAAATCCAGGCCGCCAGCGCCAATATCAATAAACACCAAACCTTCACTATATTGCTCCCGTCAGTGCCTGCGCGCAGGCACTGACATTGCCAGATTGTCATTACGCACTAACAATATCCGAAAATGTGATGTACCGCAGCACAGGAACGACGGTTGAGCGAGATAAAGCGGCGACTAACAGGTTTCCACACGATATTTAACAGTTGAACAAGAGTTGAGGGAACGATTGAGTCCTGATGGGCAGATATTGTCCATTGAACTAACGGCGGTATTGGCAATTGAGCTGCTCTCGTTGAAATGAACGTCGATCAAATTGCAAAAGCTGACGAGACATGGATAGACGGTAAAAATATTGATCGTTGCGATTGACAGGTTTTTAAATATCCGGTTAAAATTGGGAAAATATTCCCAAATAGTGAAATCCTGTGAAAATACAACTCTGTGTCGTGCTCGCATCTTCGACCTTTATCGCTGCCTGCGGAAACTCCGCTGACAACAGCTCGTCGACTAGCGCTGACAATTCTGCAGTGATTACGCTGACAGATGCACCCGCTGTGAGCGCTCCTGGCGAATCGGTTGATCTGGACGAGTCGTCTGGCCCTACGCTGTCTGATGGTTCTACCGGGGATGATGGGACAAGCTTTCCAGTGCTCTCCGATGGTGCTCCAGCTCCTGGGCCCGCGGCGGAATCTGCTGATGGCGGTATGGCAACATCACCGGTTGAGCCGGTTACGCCATTGCCACCGGTGTCAATTCAACCGGGAACACTTAGCGCGGGTGACTACGATGATCAACTCAATCCGTGGTTGTACCAGCAATACAGTGACAACTATCTACGCAACGTAAGGCCACAGGTCAACATTCCGCGTCTGGATCTATCCGGTCGTATTGCCATAGCGGTAACGGACAATGCTAATCAGCCCTATGCAGGCGCCTCTGTTGCATTATTAGATGCACAGGGCAACACGGTTGGGCGGCTGATAACGCCGGCCAACGGTATCGCCTATCTGTACGAGGATCTCGATGGTCTTGAAAGCGAGTTTACCTTGCGAATTACTGATCGATTGGGTGATATCTCAATCATGCAGTCGGTGGCGCTTGCCGATATCACTCAGCAACGACAATTGAATTTCAAGCTTGAAACAATCGGCACTGCTCATTCTGAACTCGACTTGCAGCTTGTTATAGACACGACCGGAAGTATGGGCGATGAACTGAACTACCTGCAAACCGAGTTAAGCTCGATTTTAAACAGCATCCAGAACGCAAACCCGCAGGTGTCAATACGTACCGGTTTAGTGGTTTACCGGGACGTCGGGGACCAGTATGTTGTTCGCAGCTATCCTTTTACCGACAATCTTGCTGATATGCAGTCAGCCCTTAATGGTGAGACCTTCGATGGTGGTGGTGACTATCCTGAGGCTATGGATCAGGCACTGGAAGAAGCGTTGACGTTTCAATGGCGAGAGCAAAGCGCCAAGGTAATGCTACTGGTGGCAGATGCACCGCCGCACAGCCATCGAGTGAATGCCACTTGGTCGTCTGCGTTGACTGCGCGCTCGCGGCAAATTCATATCGTTCCTGTAGCGGCCAGCGGTGTCGCTGAAGATGCTGAGTACTTGATGCGCTCCATGGCTGCATTGACTCATAGCCGTTATTTGTTTCTCACCGATGATTCAGGTGTGGGAAATCCACACAACGAACCGGACGTGGATTGCTATATTGTCACGCGACTTGATGGATTGATCAGGCGTGTCGTCAATCAACTGCTAACCGGAATACGCACAGAGCCTGCCAGTAACGAAATCATTCGGCAGACAGGTGAATACGACAACGGTGTCTGTCAATCCGCACAACAGGAGCAAGGTTGACAGTGGCAGTGACCTCTGGTTAAACGACGTCAATTGTCTTGCATGCTTGTGATTTATAGCGAATAAGACTCCCTGCTTGTGTGCTTTGGTATCGTCGACTATTGACTGTATACAGGGTGTGCGTTGACAGTGAATTGCATCAGGCTTTATCGTAGACAACACACAAAAAACGGGGAACACCAGCATGAAGTCAGAAAGGGATCTTGAGAAAACGTACAGTAACAAGGAGTTTGTTGAAAAGCTCAGACGTCTGGCAGACTGTATAGAGGCTGATGAGCAGTTTGAAATACAAATAGCCGGGGAGCGGATTTATGTTCCGGTGCGTGCCGGTTACAGTATCGAGCACGAACGCTCAGACGGGGAAGAGGAAATCGAATTCCAGATAAAATGGGAACACAAAACCAGCTAGCATAACGTGCGTCCGATTGTCATCTGATGACGTGCGAGGGACACCCGTTTAAGGCAACGGGTGCCGGCACATCAACGCTGAATAGTGCGTGAATCGACAACGTTGCCAGTTCGAGTGACAAACTCGAACTTCATCCGGGTGGGTGAGGCTGTTATTCGTTGAGCTCCATGATCCGCCTTGTAGCGAAACCGACTCCCTGTCACGGGTGAGCCCAGGTCATAGAAGTTTCGTCCCCCCAGACCGTTCACAAAGAAAACAACACCGTCTCGCTCTATACGCTCATAGGTATGATCGTGTCCGCCGATTACGACGTCAGCACCCCATGCAGCGAAAGGCAATTGCATGCGTGCATTGGAACCATGATAACTGGAAGAGGAGTAGGGCGGATGGTGAAAGAACACGACTTTCCAGGGTGCGGTTGAAGCTGCAAGCCCCTGCTGTAGCCAGTCCCGTTGTTGTGCCTGTCTCGGACCTTCGCTGTCGATAGAAAAGAAGTGCACCGGGCCTTGAATGAAGTCGTAGTAAAGCTCGGAGCCGGAGGTTCCGGAAGTGAGCACATTAGTGCCCGGCAGATTGAAGTAATCAAGGTACTCATCAACGCCGCCACCGTCACCGTAGTCATGATTACCCGGACTTGGAAAGAAGGCATTGGTACTGCTGGTACCGTTTGGGCAGTAAGGGCCGCCATCAACGTCTGTTAGAAAACCGCAGTAATATTGGCCGATAACCTGATCCATCGAGAGGTCGCCGTAGCGGTTGTCGCCAACAGTGATGATGAAGTCAAGATTCCAGGTATCCATTTCTGCGGACACCTCGGCCTGGCCGTCATTGTCAATACCGAAATCTCCCAGCACGCCAAAGAGTATGCTTTCTTCAGAGGAGTTATCCCCCGAGCCCGCGGTGCTGCTGCTCATGGTGATGTTGTCAAACCAGACGGAAGAGTATTCCTTGCGTGCTGTTTTCCTGTTGTTATACCCACCTACCGTCAGAGTATGTGTTCCTGCGGAAAGCGTGCCGAGGTTTAGTGTTGCCGTAAGCCAACCTGAGTCGATATTGCTGCCACCATTGCCATCACCGCGAATACGCCGAAGATAATCGTTACCTGCCAAGCCCAGCAGAACCCCATCCAGAGAAACCAGTGCGTCGGTGTACTCGTTGGGTTCGTAGTCTCTTAGTTGTCTGATTCTATAGCGCAAGGATAAGCTTACACTGCTGGTTTGCTGAACATTGAAGGTGCTTGTCCAGCCGCCGGACATGTCATTGATGTTTCTATTGTCCTTGCCACCAAATGATGCTTTCAGACAACCATCACTGTCGCACTGGCCACCGTCGATGTATCTACCGTTGGCATAATAGGGCTGTGCAGTGTTTCGAAAGACATCATCGTTGTAATAGAAACTTCCTGCACTGTTACTGAAGTCAATGTCCAGAAGGGGTTTTTGAGTTGCAGTTTGAGTGGCAATTTGAGTTTGCGGGCTGGATCCTGCTTCGATGAATCCTTTGGTTGGTGGTGATACCGACGTATCGTGCATCAGTCTGATATCAACAAGTGATTGAGTGCTGCCGCTTCCGGCACTCAATGCCAAGGCAAAGGGTGAAACGGTGAAAAGCGCAAATGAAACAAGACCGACTAATACAGTGCATTCCTTTTTCGTACGACTAAGCATTTTTCTATATCTTCTGGCTATGGAGTTTATCCGCATAGGCTAGGAGTCTGCGCGGCCGGAGGCGGCCCCGTAGAAAATACCGTCGCGAGAGCAGTCCCAATTCGAGTCAGTTTTATCGCTCATTTGAGGCGCTTAGTGGGCCTAAGTAACGAAAATGAGCGGTAAAACTGGCCGAAGTG
>JBGCGC010000031.1:0-54479 GCA_045110475.1 Granulosicoccus sp. | reverse complement strand
GTGTCAGTGTCAGTGTCAGTGTCAGTGTCAGTGTCAGTGTCAGTGTCAGTGTCAGTGTCAGTGTCAGTGTCAGTGTCAGTGTCAGTGTCAGTGTCAGTGTCAGTGTCAGTGTCAGTGTCAGTATCAGTGTCGGTAACGTTTACCGGATCTATTTTTGCGCTCGTACGTTTGTTGATCTGATCAAGCAGTATTTCATGATTACTTGCATTTTTTTCGTTGTTAAAAATAACCTGACATGTCTGACCAGATGGGATCGCATGATCATTGTTATCCAACAATAGACGGACTCCAAACGTGCCGCTCATAGCATCGATCAAGGGATCGACAATATCTACGTACGCCACCAGTTCCCTTTGATTCTCAAGCTCAGGAACAACTTTTACACTATCTCCTCGACGAACTGTTCCAAAAAGGCGTGTAGGGAGTAAGACCTCAACTCGCAACATTGCCAGTTCTGCCACCGTAACCACAGGTTCATTAAAGACTAACTCCCCTGGCGATAAATGTTGACTGACAACTACACCATCTAGTGGACTGTGGATAGTTCGTTCCTCAAGAGCATGTCGAGAACGCTGAACCTCGCGTAGATGAATTTTCTTGTTTTCCAGAGCTTCAATCAGAGCCCCCTTGGCCATCTTCTCTCATGCCAGTGCCTCATCTAGCTGTTTTTCCGCCGTCAGATTTTTTTCAAACAAAATAGAAAACCGTTGTACATCCTGTCGTGCCATCGACAGATCTACTTTACGAGTGATGAGCTCGCCCTGCATGTCAGCTCGACTCTCCGCTATCTGGAGATCTGCTATTTCTGATTGGGCGTTCAACTCGGCGATTGGTTGCCCTTTTTTTACAGATGATCGACGTTCCACCAGCAAACGTTTGACGATGCCGCGCGCAGAACTTCCGACATCTATCACGACTCTGGGCTCAATAAGACAATCATGCGTATAGTCAGATAGAGGGTAGCTTGCCCGGGCAAAAGACACAGACAAATGTAACGATAATAATGAGACAGCCCACAATATCAACACATATGTAAATTGCCTCAATGCATTCATGCGGGGTGCTCGTGAAATCCATTTAATGCTGTATTGCGCGCAATTTCTTTTTGCGTGCTAAGGGAGGCTCGACGTTGTGAAGAATGACGCCACTCAATACGCCTTTGTGTGCTCCTGATTGCGAAAAGTAGTAAAAGTCGAGCAACTCCTGAACACTCCCCGCCAGTTGAAGATGCAACCGCATAGCGACACAGGATCTTTGGATACAGGCTTTTGAGTGCGACATCATCCAACGCCCAGAGCTGACGAAAAGAGCCTGGTGCACCTTGACGAGCTGTACGTCCGAGTAACTGACGATCTATTCTCCGTGCATCATTAAAAGCCAACGATACAAGGTGCAGTCCGCCTAATTCCGCAACGCCGTTACCCAAGGGAATATCAGTACCACGTCCAGCCATATTAGTAGCTACCGTTACACAGCTTTGTTGACCTGCAACAGCAATAATTTCTGCCTCGTCCCTGTTTTGACTTGCATCGAGGATACGATGTTCAAAGTTATAAGCACTCAACATAGCGCTGACTGCACGCGATTGCTCGACACTTCTTGTGGCAATAAGTACAGGTCGCTTTGTGTCCTTCGCATAGCGCACTTCCTCGATCAACACTTCTAGCTGTTCAGCATGTGAAACCAGTATTCGTGTAGGAAACCGAGTAAGACACAACGGTTTAGCTGCTGGTACACGAATCATCGATGCACCGTATGTACGCGTCAGCTCACCTCGGACCTCGGCCAAAGTACCACTGGTTCCAACAAGCCGAACATATCGGAGAAAAAAACTCTGAAAGGCGATGGACGCAACCGTCTGATTCTCAGGTGTAGCTTCACAATTTTCCTTCAATGCCAGTAGGTTATGCAGACCATGCTGTAGCCGTCGGTCTGGTAATGCTCGACCACTTTGCTCGTCAACCAACATAACTTTACCATCGCGAACAACATAATCGTGATCACATTGATATAGATGCAGGACTATCAAGGCCTGTCGTACGCGCTCATTCCGATATCGAGTGGCACGCCAGGCACCCGGAACCTTTTTCACGTAATTTTCAAGCGCCTCAATACCCATTTCGGTCAGAGTTGCTTCTCGTGTGTGATGACGTAGCTGAAAATCACTGTCAGGGGAAAGCAATTGCGCTAATGCCAGTGCAATGCTTGCCTCATTCTCAATATCCGCACCAGCGATAGTGGGTGAAGCAAGAACAAGCGGAGTTCGAGCTTCATCCAAAAGCATACAGTCTGCTTCATCGAGTATTCCTACGCATAAGCCACGTTGCAGAGAATTTTTTATGCCTCGTATACGAGGATTGGCGAGAGATCCAAGCTGCGTAACTAGCGCGCTGGAATCAGGGCCGTTTACCAAGGCATCTCGCATCCAATCGAATCCGGCCTGTTTACCTGTTAAATGAGTGACATCACATGCATAAGCCGCGCTACGTTCCGATTCACTCATGTCGGGTCGTACAAAGCTGGAAGACAACCCGAACGCAAAATACAGCGGTGCCAAGAGTGTAGCATCACGTTCAGCGAGATAGTCGTTGGCAGTCAGGACGTGAACCGGAGAACCATCAAGTGCAATCACAGCTGCTGCAAGTGCTGTAGCTAGTGTTTTACCTTCACCAGTAGGCATTTCGACAAATAAACCGAATAACAATCCAGTTGCCGCACGACGCTGCCCTTCACGAGGTTTCAGTGCCAACGTCGTTTCGGCAGCAACACAAGCGTGAGCCAACGCAAATAAGTAGGATTCACGGTTGTAGCCTTCGCTTGTTACCTGTTGACGCAAAACCGACAAACTAGTTTGAAAATCTTTGTCACTAAGGCCGGTAAGCTCATCGATACACGACACCAAACGTGCGTTATAGCGCTTTGTAAGAAACTTTTCAGACAGCAATCGGTACTTTGCAAGCATCCGGCCGATCATTCGTTTTACGATACTTTCTGACATTGATTCAGCAATGGAACGTTGCGGAGCAATGCCATAACGAAGTCCAGGCCGACATCTTTCAGGAAGTGCCAATGCTAGTCTGAAAAAGCTGGAATCACCCGCTTGCTTCACTGCCAGATTCTCCACCACAACTCAGTCAAATGCTGACGCATAGGCCGCCCCCATAGCTGCAAAAGATTGGTAGATCCCGAGACCAACTCTACGATGCCACTCTCACCTGGACGAGGTGATATATCAACGGGAGCATCTAATATTGCGCGCACGCGATAGCGACTGATACCACCGATATCCTCCGCCACTGGATGAATCATGTGAACCGTTAAATCAAGGTTTTTTCCAGGGTGAGACCTCAACGAAAGTTTACCATGTTGACCTTCGTGGATTTCTCTCACATCACGCTCGTGAACGAGGATATGCACTTCATACCCATCAGCTTGAGCAATTTCGAAAAGTGACTCTCCACGCCTTACGGGCGCACCAGTCATATACGCCGTTTCACCGTATACGACGAGCCCCGCTAAAGGTGCCAGCAGTCCAATTCGATCAAGTCGCTGATCTATCAAAGCACGCAGCGCCTGCTCACGGTCCAGATTGGCTCTGGCAACCACTGTCGCCTGCCTGTCATGACTTGCCATTGCAATACGAAAATCTGATTCAGCGCCAGCGAGATCACTATCACGGCGCGCACTTTCAAGTTCAAGCTCACGTTGTTCCAGTTGAGCAAGCAATTGACCGGCAACGACCTGATCGCCAAGCGCTACCACCAGTTCTTCGATAAACCCATCGAATGGTGCAACCACGAACCGCCGTTCCTGAGGCACAAGCTCTGCATTGGCCGAAACGTGTCTGTCAAACGGCACAAGGGTTGTTATTACACCGAGCCCAACAAAAAAAACAAATAGAAACAATGAACCAAAGCGAACACTACCGAATCGGCGCTTGAGTGATCTATTCCATTGTTGATACACCCATTCACCGCTGCCTCTTTGTGCCTCGCACCAGAACGCAAGTGTTGGTGCAGCCAGTACCGCTAGCCGTTCGAGTAATTCTACGGCTGCGTCATCGAATTGATTAGCGTTGTGACGTTCAAGCAGAAGTACGCCTACTGGCTCAGACTGCCGGTAACATGGTACTGTTACAACACTTACGGGACCATTTGAATCTGTCAATGCTTTATAGCTTGTCAGACTTTCTGTTGATGTCAGTTTGTTTGGAAAACAAAGCGTAAATTCACTCTGAAGACACTCATTCATAACGTCGGTAATCAGTTTACTTTCTGATACCGCAAGTTGATCAATGTGAAGGTCAGAAATAGCAGTAAGCTTTAGAGACCCGTCGTCCGTGACGAGAGCCAATGCTACACGGGTGGCAGAAAACTGATACTTCAGTGCTTCGACAAGTGCCGAAACTGCCGTATCGCGATCAGTCGGAATCAGCAAGTCAGTAATAAGAGATACTAAGGCCTTCTGACGTTGCACTAGATACTCAGCCTGTTTTGCCCGAAGCAATACCCGATCGTTTTTCGCTCCAGAGCCTGACATACCGGGGGCGACATTGGTAAGCCAACTCGATTGGGTCTGGTTTCTGTCGAGTTCTTCGGGACGGTCAATCGCGGGCATAACACAGTTGTGGACTCGGGCAGACAGAACAACAGACAAGGATTGTTGTCAACTGTAGGCAGCGCGTTACTTAAAGTAACACTACCAACCAGCAGACGGCTCATCAATGCTGTGCAAAGCCCATTCCACACAGTACGAACAACCCGTTTTGCCTAACCTCGAAAATCACAGTAATTTGCGAAAATCAGGGGTTGCGCACACTTGTGCCGAGCCGGTTCACTTTTGCCACGATATTACCCTGAACCGCACCAGTAAGCGTTGATATTGGGATACAACAGAGCCATAGTCTCCGATTTGGATATAAGCAGATGCCTGACTACTTGCTGAGTCAACAATGTGTACATCAGTCGAATAATGGTCGCTAAGACTTGATTAGCTAAATGATTTCAACAACGTAAATCTGCACATCGGTCATGCCCTTTGAAACGGACATGACCGACTGGCATAGAGACAGTAGTATCGAAATAGTAGTATCAATCTATTCGTATCACACTGAAATTATCAAGCGAACTTGATTCCATTCTCTGACATCGGCAGACGGGTAATTCGTTGACCCGTAGCCGCATAAATCGCGTTTGCCAAAGCTGGGCCAGCAGGCGGTAAACCTGGCTCTCCTACGCCGCTCGGCGCTTTGTCAGAAGCCATGATATGCACTTCCACCTCTGGCATATCGGCAATTCTAAGTGGCTCGTATTGAGGGAAATTGGCTTGCTCTACGATACCAGCGTTCATGGTAATTTCATTGCGCATTACGGCCCCTAACCCAAAACCTATACTGCCTTCCATCTGTGCCCGAATAACATCAGGATTGACCGCGACTCCACAATCAACCGCGCAGTAGAATTTATCAATGGATATCAGACCTTCGGCGTTAACAGAAACCTCAGCGACCTCCGCTACATACGTGCCGAACGATTTGTGTACCGCAATTCCGCGGCCTGTACCACTCGGTAGATCACCACCCCAGCCTGCTTTATCTGCTGCCAGCTCGAGCACCGCTGCAAATCGACTTTGGTTTTCATCAGTCTTGTCCAGATGCGACAAACGAAACTCCACGGGATCCATGCCTGCCGCTTCGGCTGCCATATCCATCAGTACCTCCATGGTGTAACCGGACTGACTGTGCCCTACCGACCTCCACCACAGAACAGGCATGGGGGATTCATAGTCGGTGAGACCTAGTGCCATGGGCAACTGATAGGGGGTATCGACGACTCCCTCGACGGAGAAATGATCGACTCCGTTGTGAACGGCCATGCTTTCCATCGGTCCGCCTTTAAAGATTGATTGTGCGACAGATCGATGTGCCCACGCTGATATCTTTTTATCTTCACCGATCCCTATATGAGCACGTTGCGCAAACATCGGCCTATAAAAGCCGCCAGCGAGATCATCTTCGCGAGTCCAGACCAGCTTGACGGCTTTTTCGCCACCAAGAGCAACAAAAGCGAGGGCCGCCTGAACGTGATAGTCCGATTTTCCATTAGCTCGTCGACCAAAGGAACCACCTGCATAGTAGGTGACAATGTCTATTTTTTCAGGAGGTAGCTGAGTGATTGCAGCCAAAGCAGGATGTGTAATCATGGGAAACTGACACCCATCATGCAGGCGAATCCCACCGTCATCAGTACGCTCGATGACACAATTGACGGGCTCCATCGGAGCATGTGCCAGCAAGGGAAAATGAAAATCTGCCGTAACTGAATGATTGGCATTTTTTGCAGCGGATTCCATCGTATCGAAATCGGCATTGCCTGTGGCATCATACACCGGGTCAGCGTTTAATTTTTCTGCGTATTCGCTCAGCATCTGTGCCGTACCTCGCTGATCAGCCGCAGAAGTATCCCACTGCGCGGTAACCGAGCGCCTCGCCTTGATGGCGGCCCAGGTAGATTCCGCATAAATTGCCACACCCGACTTGTCCGGCAAGGCTTTGGCATCAACAAATCCGTTGACAGCTGATGCCTCTCCGATATCGAAACTCTCTAGCAAACCTCCGAAAAGCGGCGAACGCAGTATAGTGACGTACACCATATTCGGGACTTTAACGTCCATGGAGAAGATCGCCTTACCCGTGGTTTTGGATAAGCTATCCTTGCGTCGAAGTTTATTCTTGCCAATAAGTCGGAATTTGGCAGCATCCTTAAGCGGTGGCTCTGCAAGCGGCGTAAGTTTCGCTGCTTGCTGAATAAAGTCACTGATAGTGCCTTGCTTACCGTCATCGGTAGCCAATTTACCGTTTTCAAGAGTGATGTCTGATGCTTCCACGCCCCACTCTGTTGCTGCGGCTCGAATGAACATATCCCGAGCTGCTGCTCCAGCCTGTCTGTACTGCATGAATGAGTTAGCGATGGCGGTTGACCCACCGGTTCCTTGCCCGCCGAACGCGAGATTCTTGTATGTGTCTTGCGAAGGAGCAAATTCGATTTCTACCTGATCCCAGGCAACATCGAGCTCTTCAGCCACCAGTGTTGTCAGACCAGTGGTCGTTCCTTGCCCCATTTCAAAATGTTTGACTACAACCGTGACAACGCCCTCAGGACTAATTTTTACGAACGGATTGAAACCTATGGAACCCTTGGCGGCCGTTCCGGTAGTGGCGGCTACCGCGCCATTGGCGTTGAAACCTATGACAATTGAACCTCCGAGCACGGCGGTTGCTTTCAGGAATTCCCGTCGGTTCATCGGTGTTTTGCTGGATATGTCCACGATTACCCCTCCAGGATGTCAGAAGCGCGATGAATTGCTGCGCGTATGCGTTGATACGTCGCACATCGGCAAGCGTTTCCTGCCATGAACGAATCAATATCCTCGTCAGTCGGATTAGCGTTGTTGGATAAAAGCCCCGCAGCGGACATGATTTGTCCAGATTGGCAATAGCCGCATTGCACAACATCCATTTCCTGCCAGGCGGCCTGAACCGCCTTAGCTTGTGGCGTATCGATGACTTCTATGGTCGTTACCTCACTTTCACCAACCGCGCTGATAGGCAGAACACAGGAACGCTGTGGCTGCCCGTTAATATGCACTGTACAAGACCCGCATGAGGCCACGCCACATCCGAACTTGGTACCTGTCAGATTCAGTTCATCACGAATTACCCACAGCAAAGGCGTATCCGCATCGGCTTCTACGTTACGAGTCTCCCCGTTTATTTTCAGCGTGATAGACATGATGTTTCTCCAAAATAACAATGTTGGGACAAGATAACACGGGTATTGAATACTCAAGGTACAACGGTAAAGTCTCAAGGATCCGACGATAAAGATGGTGACGCCTGATTTTTGACAGCTAGTGGGTCACGCGGGTAATTCGGTAACAGACATTTCGTTTCCACAGTCATCAGAACAAGGCAGAAAAGCGACGCGTATCGGGTATACGGGGAGCTTTTCTGGCGCTGGGCTGGAGGCGGTTGGGGCGAGTGTATTGACGAATTAACCGCGTGGCCCACCAGTAAGCTGTTCTCTTACTCCGCGCATCAGATGACACACCCGGAAACACGTTACTATCCCGCGTGGACAGTATGCCTTAATAGATACTGCCTAGCCCGGACTATTCATGAAATCACCCAATCCTTCCGCATTCCCTTTGCCCGTAGCGAATCCCACTCAGTCGGAAATACAGTCTGTATTCCGCTTCTTCGCGGAATCCGCTACGCACAAAGGGCCTGGTGAAAGGATTGTGCGTTTCATGAATAGTCCGGGCTAGGCTTGAGTTAGTGTCAATTAGAGAATTCAGATTGTCCGCCAGGTAGTTCGTGTTTTTCATTCATCGCTTATCTCCGGCTGATACTCAGAGGTAACTCGTTATGTGGCCGCAGGGAGATACGTGAAACAGGTTTTGGTTCGTGTCCTGGAGCAAGGCTGAACTTATAGTGTGACAACAAGCGAGCAAGAATTACCGTTGCTTCCATCGTTGCAAACTGGGCACCAATGCATACGTGTGGTCCACCACCGAATGGGAGGAATGCGAATCGATCTCGTTTTTCTATCTCGGATTCCAGGAATCGATCTGCATCAAATTTATGTGGGTCTGGCCATGTATGTCGATTTCGGTGTAAAGGCATGATGGCAACAACGATCTGATCCGCAGGTTTCAATTCAATACCCGCGATTCTGGTTTTTTCTTTTACGCTGCGCCCTATTGCCGGCACTGGTGGATACAGGCGCATGGATTCCATAAATACATTCTCAAGAAACTTCAATGCCCTTATTTGATTTTTGTCGATTGGACCATCATTGACAACTTTGTTTATGCGTTCGTGGAGGGATGCCTGAAGTTCTGGCTGGGCAGCCAACAGGTACAGCGTCCATGCCAGTGCAACTGAGGTTGTCTCGTGACCAGCGCCGATAAATGCCATGACATTATCAACAATACTCTCATCAGACAGGCTATTACCACTGTCAGGGTCGACCGCTTTTAATAATTGCTCGGAGAGGCTGCCGTGTTGGGTACCATGTTTGCGGTGTTCGTCAAGGACGTGCTGACACACTGCCCGTAGTCGTCTCACGGCCGTCCGCCCCCTCAGTTTGGAGATTCGCGGCACGCGCGAATCAACACCGAATAGATCGAGAAGCGACATCTTCCCCATGAATTGCAGGTATCGATCTATATCATTCTTTATTGCCTGTCGATCGATAGTGACCTTGCCAAACACGGTCTGAATGATGATTTCCAGCGTGGTATCCACAAGTATTGGCAATACGGGAAGCGTATACCCCTCCCGTAAATGGAATTGCTTGCAGGCATTGCGTGCAGCCTGATCAAAGGCTGGTATGAACTTGTGCATGGTGGCTTGTCTGAACACGGGAGCTGCAATCTTGCGTTGTCGGCGCCAGTGCTCTCCGTAACTGGTCAGTAAGCTATCGCCCATGGCGGGTTGTAGCAGGGCCAGCGAGACGTTGGACCGACCGTAACCCCCCTGTTTGTCAAACAATACCGGTTTGATGAGTTCCGGCAAGGCGATGTGAAGATGTGTGGTTCCGAAGCTTGTGACCGCGTGTATCCCGTCTTCATACAAGCACTCTGGCCACCACTCTACGGGATTGCGAATCGTCGTACGAATGCCCTTGATCGTACCGAGCGGTTTGACGGGAGGTCTGACAAGCTGTGTACGATACATGGATGGCTCATTATTTTCCATACGGTCGCCGGCTACCCGCTATATCCACTGAACATTGCCCGTCTGGTGATCATCGACGACTGATAAAACCGGACTGATTGACACGCAAGGGAAACTGTATCTGTAAGACTGGTAGTCCGGTCGCAGGATCGGGCGGTCATCTCAGCTTGCGCTCAGGATATCGAAATCGAATACAAAGACCAGGCGTGCTCGCAGATCCACATCCCGATCGTCCTCATCTAAATCAACAGCCGTAAACTCAAAGTAAGTAAACGCTCTGTCCTTGACGATGGGCTTTTCATAGCCAAGCGTGAGATAAACAGGTTTGTTGACGGCATCAGCGAGGCCCAGAATCGCGTATCGGTTGCCCAGGTCAAAGGTGCCAGTCAAGGCGATGCCATCTTCCGACATGCCAAGATAGTCGTCAGATGCTTGCTGCAGCGACAGGCTGGCGTCTCCCCCCAGCAACGGTGAGGTTGCACTGATGCCAAAGGCTACACCGGTGCCGAAATCAACGGTGGTTTCAATTTCGAACTCACCAAAATCATCCTCGAATGTCTCAGTGAATGTCATGTCGTTACCAAACAGAACAGAAATACCTGCGCCAAAGGTCATGTCTCCTGAAGTGAACCAGCCTCCAATGTCAAGACCATCGACAGCGTCGTTTTCAAAATCGTTGGCTTCAAGAATGGTTGAGACCATCCATTGATAGTCTTTGTCGTCGGGGCTGGAAAATTTCAGGACAGCACTTTGTCTGAGGCAGGATACTTCAAAATAGCAACTGCCCCAGTAGGCGATATCCACTACTGATGTCACCGCATCATAAAACGCGTTGGTTTGCTGACCGCCTGTGACAACGCCGAAGTCACCTCCCAATCCGAACCAGGCATAGCGAGTCTCGGTGAGCCCGTCTTCCTGATCAAACTCGAATTCCACATAACTGACAGCATTAAGCTTGTCGTTGACCGTCGCCGCGCCCGTCCACATCACTCGCGAGTCATAGCTTTCCAGAGTCACTTCAGTTTCAGGTTCAGTGTTTACGCCCACACCCAGACGCAGGCTGGCACCGAGCTCGCTACTGTATTCCTGTGATTGAGCAATACCCGGTAGCAGGCTGCAGAATATCGCCGTAGTAAAAAGTCGTTTTGCGTTCATTAAAAAAATGTGACCACATGAATTGTGTTCCAAAACATAGTGTATAACGTGTGACACGGTAGCAACAAACGTTTTTATTTGGCGTCCCAAAAAGAACCGTTTTGTTCCTAAAATGCCGACGTATCCATTGGATACCTGTTGCTGGATGAATCAACCCGGGTGGTAAACGCGGCTGGCTTCCGGATCGTCGTACGAAGGGGCCACAGTGGCAAGCTCATCCCAAAGTGCTTGCGGAACGTCCCACGCCGCCCATTTTAGTGTCTGTTCCACTCGTTCAGGCTTGCTGACACCGCAGATTGTGCTGGCTATTCGCGCGTCTCGCATTGAAAACTGAAGTGCAACAGCACCACTTGGTACTTGGTGTCGCGCACACAAGGCTTCTATCTGGCGGACTGGATTCAGCATCGCATCATCGGCTTTCTGGTACACATAGCGCGGATGCGCAACGCTGCCTTTGGCAAATACGCCCCCGGCATACGGTGCGGCATTAATGACAGTGACGCCTCGCTCTTGCGCCAGATCGAACATCTCGCTGGCATTGTGGTTGACAAGCGTAAAACGGTTGTGACTGATCAAGACGTCAAAATCCCAGTCTCGCAACAAGGGCATCATGATGTCTACACGACCTGCTGCCAAACCTATTGCTTTACACAGACCCTCTTCCTTCATCTTTAAAAGCTCAGGTAGTGCACCATTGTCAGCTGTGATTTGCTTGACTGATGCAGCGTGTTCTGGATCGTGCAAATGTAGTATGTCGATATGATCGACGTTTAGAGCACGTAAGCTCTGTTCGAGGGACTCTCTTGCCCGTGAGGCGTCGAATCGTCCGCTCTGCATGTCCCTGTCCAGTTTGGTTGACAATATTGCATCTGCTGGCAGGCCACCTTGTTTGGCGATAACGTGTCCGATGCGTTGCTCGCTTCTGCCATCGCCATAATTGCGGGACGAATCAAGGAACGCGTATTGGCTGGAAAGTACACGTCTTATCGTGTCATAGGCTTGCTCCTCAGACGTGCCATAGCCGTAGGTACCCGGCATGTCTCCGAGTGCTGAAGTTCCAAAGCACAACGTAGGAATAAGTAAACCGGAGTCTCCGGCTTTGGTCTGTTTATCAAGGTCTGACGTGTTCATGCATATCCTCCAGGCTCGGCTGGCGAGCGAATTTTGCGACTGGTCTGAACTGATGGGGGGACAACGAGTGCACCAAATTTTTTCATTTCATGACATTCGGAGATTCTGGTAGCCATTTAGTGTGCACTCTGCTTCTTTGTGCCAGTTTCCAGTAAGCTGTAAAAAAATGCGTTTACGTACCTCGCTATGGCGTTTTCATCCGTATACCCATGTGGTGCAATATACACACTTGCGTCCTCTCTGGATGGAGCACGCGTATGACGTTCAGCCGATCATATTACGATGCCAGAAACTAGAACACACCGCGAATCTGCACGCATGCGTGCCAGCGCTTTTTGTAGTGCCTACGAGCTTCGCATTCCTGTCCTTATGGCACCTATGGCGGGTGCCTGTCCCCCTGCGCTGGCGGCAGCGGTCTGCAACGCCGGGGGTATGGGTGCTGGTGGCGCGTTGTTAATGGATCCATCAGCCATTGAGTCATGGGTGTCGAAGGTACGTGCAGCTACCAACGGTGCCTTTCAACTGAACACGTGGATTCCGGACCCTGAGCCGGTGCGCGACGCAATGCACGAAGCACAGGTAAGAGAGTTTCTTGGTCATTGGGGGCCAGAGGTGCCCGAAGCTGCGGGAGATGTACCCTTAATTGATTTCAAGGCTCAATGTGATGCCATGATTGCAGCCAGTCCCCGGGCCATATCCTCTATCATGGGGCTTTATGCTCCTGACACGGTTGCCAGAATGAAGGCTGAAGGCATTCATTGGTTCGCGACTGTTACGACGGTGTCTGAAGCCTTGGCTGCAGAAGCGGCAGGCGCTGATGTTCTTATCGCGCAGGGAATGGAGGCAGGCGGTCATCGAGGTGCATTCAACGCGCTTGAAGCACAAGTGAATCTGGTAGGGCTTTTTTCGTTGCTACCGGCGGTTGTTGATGCCGTGCGTATTCCTGTTGTGGCCACCGGTGGCATTGCTGACTCACGAGCGATAGCCGCGGCCCTGACATTAGGTGCGTCTGCGGTTCAGCTTGGTACCGGTTTGTTGCGATCTGTAGAGGCAAACACGCCGAAAGTGCTGGCGGATGCCATGGAGCATGCACATCCTGAAGATACGGTGGCTACCACCGCCTTTTCTGGAAGGCTGGGGCGCAGCTTGCGTTCGGCCTACACCATGGCAACGGCTGATGAGACCTCTGTGAAACCAGCACCTTACCCGATCCAGCGTAACCTGACGGCGCTTATGCGCAAGCAAGCGCTTGAGTCTGATGATTTGTCCAGAATGCAGTCATGGGCGGGTCAATCAGCCGCTTATGCGCGTGACGGTTCTGCCAGCGATATTGTTACTGATCTGTGGAGTGAGGCTCAGGCCTTGCTTCCCTGATCTTTTAAACGTATCAGCTTTTCTGCCTGGCTACCCAGGCAACATGTTTTGCTATAGCGTCATCGTTGCGGATTTTTTCGGTCGTATTAAAATGCGTTCCCAGCTCTGTCTCTGAATACAGCTTGTGTAAGCCTTTATGACAGCGCTGACAAAGCATGACGCCAACATTGAGTTGTTCGCGTGAATACCGTTTGGCAAACCGCTTGCGTTTATGCAGTTTTCGGGGAATAAGATGATGGAAGGTCAGCGCGATTGTGCGCTGACATAATGTGCACGGCCCATATTTTATTCTACGATCTGAACCATGAGCAGAGGTCACAGGCTACTTTGACGGGTAGGCCTGTTGCATCAGTAGTGCTATCAAACCAGTCCATCCCGTCTGATGACTAGCGCCCAGTCCCTCTCCTGTATCGCCATTGAAGTACTCAAAAAACTGATGGAGGCCGTCGTTTGCGGCTGCTTTGAGCTCGGCGTTGTCACCACACCAGGCACGATGATTTTCTTCGTCCGGTTTGAACAGACGAATCAGGCGGTGTGTGAGATGGTCGGCCACCTGCTCAAGGTTCATGATGTTGTCTGATCCAATCGGACATTCAATGGTAAAACTGTCTCCATAGAAAGCATGGTAGCGACGTAGCGACTCAATTATCAGGTAGTTGATCGGAAACCATATCGGACCGCGCCAATTGGAATTTCCGCCAAACAGATCGGTCTCGCCTTCGCCCGGTTCATAGCTGATAGTCAGCACGGTGCCCTTATCAGTAGTGTAGGAAAAAGGATGCTCTTTATGAATTTTTGACAATGAGCGGATGCCGTAGTCCGATAGAAATTCATTTTCATCAAGCAGATAAGTGAGCACACGTGTGAGCTTGTACCTGTCCATGAACGATAACAGGTGATGACGCTCTACGCCACTGGCTTCAAGATTGGCGATACTGGCAGCCAACTCGGGGCGATGCTCCATAACCCAGCGCATTCGACGAGTGAAGTTCGGAAATTTTTCGTAGACTTCATCGTCGATAATGGAGACGGCGATTAGTGGCATAAGTCCAACCAGCGAGCGTACTTTTATCGGTGTTTGTCGACCATCGGGAAGGTCCAGTCGATCATGGAAAAAGCCATCGGTCTCGTCCCACAGGCCTTCGCGTTTTTCGTCTCCATTGATGGCGTAGGCAATCTGCAGATAGTGTTCGAGAAATTTGCTGGCCATCTCTTCATAGACTGGGTTCTCGCGCGCCAGTTCAAGCGCGATAGTGAGCATGCATTGAGAGAAAAATCCCATCCACGCAGTCCCGTCTGACTGATTCAGAACACCACCGGTCGGTGGTTCTTCTGATCGGTCAAAGATGCTGATATTGTCCAGTCCGAGGAAACCACCTTCGAAGATCGAGGTGCCATTGGTGTCTTTGCGATTTACCCACCAGGTAAAGTTCAGTAGCAGTTTTTGAAATATGCCTTCAAGGAATTGACGATCGGGCGCTGCGTGCGTCTGAGCCATCTTGTAGACATTCCATGCTGCCCAGGCATGCACCGGTGGGTTGACATCCCCATAAGCCCACTCGTAGGCGGGCAGTTGTCCGTTGGGGTGCATATACCACTCGCGAGTAATCAGAGTGAGCTGCCGCTTGGCATAGTCTGTATCCACCATGGCCAAGGGCAGGGCGTGGAATGCTGTGTCCCACACGGCGTACCACGGATACTCCCATTTGTCCGGCATCGACATGACGTCAAAATTATGCATGTGCAACCAGTGAGCGTTGCGATCGTGGCGACGATGTATTGAGGTACCCGGGTCACCTTGATGCCATTGTTGGACATCGTAGTAGTACAACTGCTTTGACCACAGCATGCCTGCCAGTGCCTGTCGTTGTACTTGTTGCAGCTCCGCCGGTACGGCAGATGATTGTATGTCGCCGTAGTAGGTTTCCAGCTCTTTCTGGCGCTTGTGCAGCGTTGGCTTGAAGCCGACAAAGGGACGTGGTTTTGCTTGCTTGCACAGGCGCAATTGAAACGTGCGAGAAGCCCCGGCTGCAAGTGTTGTGTGGAAATGCAGGCCGGCCTTCGTGCCTTTTGAAAGCGGGTTGATGGCGTCAGTGTTCTTGTTGACAATATATTCGTGGAACGCATCCTTTACATATTGAGTCTTGTTTGGTGAACCAAAAAGATGCTCATAGTTTGTTTCATTGTCAGTCAACATCACGGTTGGACTGCCTTGCCAGTAAAGATGATAGTCACCCAGTGCCGGGTGCTGTGCCAGTAACGAGCTGCCAAGGTGCTCGTGTTTTTCTGTCACGATTTCCGGTTTACCATCCACATCACCCATTGGGCCCTGATCGTACCCCCAGCTCCATGTGTTGCGAAACCACAGTTGGGGAATCAGCGATACCGGAGCTGACGTTGCGGCCCGATTGCTTATGGTAATGCTGATCAGCACATCGTCGACGGTTGCCTTGGCGTATACCACCCGGACATCAAAGAAACGGTTGTCGTCAAAAATCCCGGTGTCACTGATCTCGTATTCTTTATCAGAATATCCGCGTGAGGCATTCTCCACACGCAGTTGTTCGTAAGGAAATGGCTGTTGAGGATAGTGATAACGCATGCTGGCAAAGCTGTGAGTGGGCGTGCTTTCCTCATACCAGTAAAGCTCCTTGACGTCCTCGCCATGATTGCCTTCCGGGCCGCTTAGTCCAAAGAGTCGTTCCTTCAGGTAGGGGTCCTGTCCATTCCACAGGGCAACACCAAAACACAGATACTGGTTTCGGTCGCAGAACCCGGCCAGTGCATCTTCATTCCAGCGATAGCTCCGGCTTCTGGCATGGTCATAGGGAAAATACGCCCACGCGTTGCCATCGGTGCTGTAGTCTTCACGCACGGTGCCCCAGGCGCGCTCAGCCAGATAGGGGCCCCATTGCTTCCAGTTGGCACGCTGCACCCCATGGGCATTCAGTCTTCGCTGTTCTGCATTTTGTGGTCGCTTGAGTCTCATGGCGATGATTTTGTCGGGGCAAGGTGTGCAATGGAGTCTTACGAGTGTATCAACTAACCGATAGCGTCATTCAGGATGCGCTGGATATTCTGTCTGGCCGTGATAGGTTACTTGCCGATATCTATCATCGACATGGCAAGCCTCCGCTATGGGCCAGAGCGCAGAACTTTGCAACTTTGGTGCACATCATTCTCGAACAGAAAGTATCACTATCCAGTGCCAATGCCGTGATGGGTCGTGTGCGTAAACTCTGTCCCGGAATGCAGCCTGCAGAATTTCTGTTGCTTGCCGATTCAGACCTGCGCAATGCCGGTGTCAGTGGGAGCAAGGTTGCGTACTGTCAATCCATTGCTCACAGCCTGGTTAGTCGTGAGCTCAGCTTGCCGCGCTTGCGCAAACTTGATGATGAGGATGTTATAGCGAGGTTGACCTCTGTGCATGGTATTGGCCCATGGACTGCAGGCGTTTATCTGATGATGGCATTGCGCCGACCGGATGCCTGGGCCAGTGGTGACCGGGCGCTGGTTGTCAGCTACGCTGAATGTGCCGGACTTGATGAAATACCCAGTTACGCTGAGCTGGACAAAGTGGCCGCCTCCTGGTCACCACATAGGGCAACGGCTGCCCGACTGCTCTGGCATGCGTACCTGAAAAAGCGTAACAGGCAGTTATAGTGGCCACTGCATCCAGATCTGACGCTGTCAACCGCAGCGCCGCTAAAACAACTCAGTGGTTGCCGGTGTTTCTGCTTTTTTTCTCCGGATGTACGGCTGCACTGCATATTGGCAAGATACCCGCTGCACTACCCGGGCTAACTGATCAGCTGCAATTGACGTTGACGCAGAGTGGTCTGATTGTTTCTCTGTATGCGTTGATGATTGCAACTCTGGGTTGTCTGCTTGGATTGCTTGTCAGGCAATTTGGCTACGTTGCATTTGCCATGACAGGGTTGGGTCTTGTTGCGGTGGGTTCACTATTGGGCTCCATGAGCACATCGTTACACTGGCTGTTGCCCACTCGCGTGCTGGAAGGATTGGGCTGGATCATGTCGGCAATTGCATTTCCCCCCATGCTCACAGCACTGGCAGCGCCTCGCGATCGTCTGCTCGTGTTGGGAATCTGGGGCGGATTCGTACCGTTGGGTGCAGGTGCCATGCTCATAGCTGCCCCGTGGTTGCAGCATATCGGTGGGTGGCAATTGTCATGGCAAGTAGCAGGCGCTGCCTCATTACTGGCATTGTTGACCGTCTGGAAAGTGACAAGAGAAACCAATACAGACTTGCAGTCGCCAAAAGATGGCGGTGGTGTCTTTGCGAAAAAAGAATTCAAAAAACCAGAGATATGGTTATACAGTTTTTGCTTCTTTGCCTATTCCTGCCAGTTTGTCGGTGTCACCGCATTCCTGCCAACCCTGTTTATCGACACATCGAACTGGTCATTGGCAAATACAAGCCGTGTCGTTGCCCTGGTGGTGCTGAGCAATGTATTGGGCAACGTTGTTGCTGGTTATCTACTGAGACGTGGGTTCCGGAGCACCTCCCTGTTGATATTGGGTGCAGCCGTTATGGGTATCAGTGCCTTGATCGTGTTTACCGAGGCGTTCAGTATGACAACCAGGATTGCGGCGGCGTTCATGTTAACCGCGTTTGGAGGACTGGTGCCGGGCACCTTGTTTGCCAGTGTTCCTCGCGTAACAAACAACCCGTGGGCTATCGGCTTGCTGAACGGCATCATGCTTCAATTCTCGGGAATTGGTCAGCTCGCAGGAGGCGTGCTGGTACCTGGCGTTGTGGAGTCATTCCATAGCTGGCAGGCAGGGGGAGTTTTTTGTCTGCTGATAGCTGCTGCGGGATGTCTGGCAGCGGCGCTCATTCCACGTTTTCAGGTATCAGAGCGGTAAATAAAACGTTGGATATGCGCTGAAAAATTGTCAGCATTCATGAAGCCGACAACGCGTGCTGCGGGGAGCTCTTGACCGCTTGTGTTGTAGAAAATGATACCCGGTGGTCCAAACAAATCAAATTGCTTGAGCATGGCCTGATCATCGTTATCGTTTGCCGTCACGTCAGCTTGAACGACAATTGCTGTGCTCAGCAGATCCTGCACGCGTTTATCCGAGAAGGTAAATGCCTCCATCTCTTTGCAACTGATACACCAGTCAGCATAAAAATCGAGCATCACAGGCCGACCCTGCGCACTGGCCTGAGCGACGACACTTTGTAGATTTTCCACTGTCTTTACGCGCTGGAAGGGCAGTGCATGGTCGGACTTGGCTGCCTCGGAACCTGAGCCGCTGCTTGCCAATGCGCCCAGTGGTGTGGTGTAGCTGTTTCCACCTGCCAGTGCGCCAACCAGTAGCGCCAGACCATAAACCGCGACAACCAGCCCGGCACCCTTGCCAAATCGTTGCCAGCCACTGCTCTGCCCCGATAAGGTATCAGTAGCACCAAGATACACGCCGCTCATGACGGCGATAATGCCGTAGAGCGCCATGATGACGGTGGTGGGTAAAAAGCGCGAGATCATGTAAACCGCCATGCACAGCATCAGAATGCCGAAGATGCTTTTCGTGGTGTTCATCCATGCACCTGCCTTTGGTACGAATTTTCCAGCTGAGGTTCCTATCAACAGCAACGGTGCTCCCATACCGAGGCCCAGGGCAAACAAGGCCGAACCACCCACCACAGCATCTCCGGTTTTGGCGATGTATATGAGTGCTCCAGCCAGCGGAGCGGTCACGCAAGGCCCTACAATAAGTGTCGAAATAAACCCCATTGCCGCGACCCCACCCACTTGCCCACCACCTTGCCGGTTTGACCATTGCGTAAGTTTGTTCTGCATGCTGACGGGTACTTGCAGCTCATAGAATCCGAACATCGACAGTGAAAGCAGGACGAATAGAATCGCTATTGCTGACAACACGACTGGGTCCTGCAGAAAAGCCTGCACGTTGTAGCCGGACAATCCGACGACGACACCGACAAGCGCATACGTACTCGCCATTACCAGTACATAAACAAGGGACAACTTGAAAGCTCTACCGGTAGTGATTGCAGGGCCCTGACCTACAATCAGGCTGGACAGGATGGGTATCATGGGTAAAACGCAGGGCGTAAAAGCCAGCAACAGGCCAAGTCCGAAGAAGGTAGCCACGGTCAACCACAAACTGCTGGAGCCCAGCAGGCTGGACAATCTGTCCTGTTCGGATTGAGCCGGCAAACCATCGGGCATTCCCAGTGAGGATGCAGCGTTTGTGGTGTTGTCTGGTGCGTTTGCGGCGGTCAAACGAGAGGTCGAATTGCCACTATTATCGCTGCTCGCTACCGCAATGAGCGGGACAAGACCGGTATTTTGCGGTGCTGTGCCGGTGGTGGCGCTGAAACTCAGATCCAGAGTTGTCTGTGAGGGTGGAAAGCAGACGCCGATGTCAGCGCATCCCTGATAGCTGATGATGAGTTGGGAGGCTGACGCTGCCAATTGTGCGAGAGTGACATCACCGGAAAGCAGGATTCTGGCATCGGCAGATTGCCGCAGGATGGACACGTCGCCAAAGAATTCATCGAATTGCTCAACACCTTCGCTAACCAGGCTCTCGACGATTTCAAGGCCACTGGAATTCGTCAACTCAAAACTCAATTTATCGCGGTACAGGTAATAGCCATCTTCGATAAACCACCTGATGTCGATCGCCTCAGGTGTGGCGGCGGCGATTTGCGGAAGGTAGGCGATTTCTGGTGGTAGCAGTTGCTCTGAATTACTGTCCCCGGTTAGTAAATCACCCAGTGACGAGCGTTCAGCCCCGGATGAGCTTCCGCCAAACGGCGACGCGAGCTGCGCTTCTAATGGGCTGTTAGTGGCAGCAAGATCTGCACGAGCGGGAAGTTCTACCTGAAGTGTCGTGGTTGTTGGCGGATAGCACAGGCCAATATCGGCACATCCCTGGAATTTAATGGACAATGACCGGGTTTGAGCCTGCGACTGGCCAGAGTAGGGTAGGCGGATGACGGTAGAATGTCGAAAAATCGCTTGTTCACCAAAAAAATCGTCGGTGACCACGAGCGCTTCTGCAAACTCCGGCGTTCCCAGTGTCGTGTCGACTGCCTGATCGGTAACAGTTGATAAATTACTGGAACTGCCATTGGCTGCTAGCGACGAATCATCATCCAGCGTAAAACCCAGCTTATCTCGATATAGGTAATAGCCTTCTTCGATGGAGAACTCGATGTTGATCGCCTGATCGTTGATGCTGAGGATTTCCGCTGCAAAGGCAACTTCGGGAGCCAGTGGCTCATCTCCGCCGAACAGATTGGCATTGACATTCAACATGCTGCCTAACGCCACGATTCCCGCGACACATGCAGTTGGCAGACCTTTCAGTCTCCAAAAGCGCTTCTGGTCAGGCATTTCGGTCATAACAATTAATCAAATACTCGCTGGTGGTCGAATCCGATTGAACTGGAGATAACGGCCGACAGGGCGCTAAACCTGAAGCAGGCAGCAACACACTGTTTAACGGCGTTACGTCTGACTTTGCTCTGCCATCATTCGACCCGATAGCATTATAAGGGAAGTGTTTGCTTGTCGCTCCTGCGCAAAAGCAACGCAGCAGACACCAGGTCCAGTCGGTTCATGGGTTGTAAGAGGACAAATGTGCCAATAGGTTCCTGTAACACCAGTGGGCTGGTGGGACCACCCGGAGCCGTTGATGCCGTACGCGCTATTGTTGTTTATTGCCATGCCAATCATCGAGATTGCCTTGCTGTTACGCGTCGGAGACGCGGTGGGTTGGCTGCCGACGCTGCTTATCGTGGTTGCCACGGCCATTGTGGGTAGCGGCATGCTGCGTCAGCAAGGCCTGGCAACCCTCAACAAGGCCCGACAACGTATGGATTCGGGCGAAATGCCTGCACAACAACTGCTCGAGGGTGTGCTCATCATGATCGGTGGGGTGTTGCTCCTCACACCGGGCTTTGTAACCGACGCCTTTGGATTCGCGTGCCTCATACCGTTCACCCGGCATTGGCTGGCAGCGAAGGTGTCGGCGCGTGCGGTCGTCGGATTCTCCACGACTGCGCAAGGCACCGCGACGGGTGCGCCAGATTCCATGGGCCGTAAGCCGTCTGGGTCGCGCACGGCAGAGCGTCCCGGTGACATTATCGATGGGGATTTCAAAAGGATTGATGATGATTGAGAGCAGGCGAGGCCGGTCCGTTTTCGGGATTGTCATGCCTTGATTGGTGTGGAGGTGCAACCGTGATTTACCTCATGGGGGCAGGTCAGCTCAGGAATAACGCTTTTTTTATCAAATAGTCCTTTCTGGGGGTTGATATTGTGGTCGACGACCTTAGAATTGGCACTCGTCGGCAGAGAGTGCTAACACTTGAGCCGAAAAGTTCCCTTAACGATGTTAATTATCAACAAATTCGGAGTCGTACAAGTATGAACATTCGTCCGTTGCATGACCGTGTGGTCGTCAAGCGCATGGAAGAAGAGCGCACGAGTGCCGGTGGCATTGTGATCCCTGATTCCGCTACTGAGAAGCCAGTGCGTGGTGAGGTGCTGTCCGTAGGCAAAGGCAAGATTGCCGAGAACGGTGATGTCCGTCCTCTTGATCTGAAAGTGGGCGATCAGGTCCTGTTTGGCAAATACTCTGGTACCGAGATCAAGATCGACGGTGAAGAGGTACTGGTGATGCGTGAAGATGACCTCATGGGTGTCTTCGAGTAACACTGTTTCCCGTCGTGTTGCAGGTTGAGACATAACTCCTTGCAACACGCTGTAATCACACAATCTTTGAGGATATAAGTAATGAGTGCGAAAGAAGTACGTTTTTCTGATTCAGCCCGCCAGCGCATGCTGAAGGGTGTCGATGTTCTGGCTAATGCCGTAAAGGTAACGCTTGGCCCCAAAGGGCGTAACGTTGTTCTTGACAAGTCGTTTGGTGCGCCCACTGTCACGAAAGACGGCGTCTCAGTCGCAAAAGAAATCGAGCTGGAAGACAAGTTCGAGAACATGGGCGCGCAGATGGTCAAGGAAGTTGCCTCGCAGACTTCTGATATCGCTGGTGACGGAACAACCACAGCAACGGTTCTGGCGCAGAGCATCGTTCGCGAGGGCTTGAAGTCTGTTGCGGCAGGCATGAACCCTATGGACCTGAAGCGCGGTATCGACAAAGCGGTCAGTGCTGCAACTGCCGAGCTTGCTACCATGTCCAAGCCTTGTAACGATGAAAAGGCCGTTGCCCAGGTTGGAACGATCTCCGCAAACAGTGACGAGTCGATTGGTTCGATCATTGCCGAAGCAATGAACAAGGTTGGCAAGGAAGGCGTCATCACGGTTGAGGAAGGCAAATCGCTGGACAACGAACTCGATGTCGTTGAAGGCATGCAGTTCGACCGAGGCTACCTCTCTCCCTACTTCATCACCAACCAGGATGCCATGGCGGCAGAGCTGGAAGACCCCTACGTTCTGTTGTACGACAAGAAGATCAGCAACATCCGTGATTTGCTTCCAGCGCTTGAGGCAGTTGCCAAATCTGGTAAGCCACTCCTTATCATCGCTGAGGATATCGAAGGTGAAGCTCTGGCAACTCTGGTTGTCAACAGCATGCGCGGAATCATCAAGACATGTGCCGTCAAGGCGCCTGGTTTCGGCGATCGTCGCAAAGCCATGTTACAGGACATTGCCATTCTGACCGGTGGTCAGGTTATCTCCGAAGAAGTTGGCTTGTCGCTGGACAAGGTGACGCTGGAAGATCTGGGCACTGCCAAGCGTGTGACTGTTGACAAGGACAATACAACTGTCGTCGACGGCGCGGGTTCCTCTGATGAGATCAATGCACGGGTTGAGCAGATCCGCACACAGATCGAGCAGGCGACTTCTGATTACGACAAAGAGAAGCTTCAGGAACGTGTGGCCAAGCTTGCCGGCGGTGTAGCTGTCATCAAGGTCGGTGCTGCAACTGAAGTAGAAATGAAGGAAAAGAAAGATCGTGTAGATGATGCCTTGCATGCCACGCGCGCAGCAGTAGAAGAGGGTATTGTTCCGGGTGGTGGTGTTGCTCTGGTTCGAGCCATTGCCGCGGTTGACAAGATCAAGGGCGATAACCACGAGCAGGACATCGGTATCGGCATTGCCAAGCGCGCCATGGAAGAGCCACTGCGACAGATCGTGCAGAACGCCGGTGGTGAGCCTTCGGTTGTTGTTGCCAAGGTGCGCGAGGGTTCGGGTAACTTCGGTTACAACGCAGCTAACGGTGACTACGGTGACATGGTCGAACTGGGTATTCTGGACCCTACCAAGGTCACTCGCTATGCACTGCAAAATGCAGCGTCGGTTGCGGGTCTCATGATTACCACAGAGGCCATGATTGCCGATTTGCCTAAGGATGAGGCTCCTGCTGGCGGTGGTATGCCAGACATGGGCGGCATGGGTGGAATGGGCGGCATGATGTAGCAAGCCCTCTGTATGGTACTGCCTGTCATCGGTCGCTCTCTCATAAGAAGAGGCGGCCGATCCGGTATGCGGTGCCAATCAGTTTGTGTTGCCGAACCCCCGCCTTGTCGGGGGTTTTGTCGTTTCTGACGTCACGACATTTTTTGCTTCAGGGTCTCACCTGAGTGCCGATACGATCTGTGATGGTGAGCATTTCAGCTCATCAATACACTATTTCGAGCGGACGATCAGGCAACCTCTTTGAACCTTCGTGCATTAACAGCTAAGGTCCACCTATCGCAGGCAGCGCGCATGCTGTCTGGTGCTGTTGCTGCCGCAATATTAGTGGCGCAGGGGTTGATCTACACACCTACGGTCATTTTCGAGTACCGTTCAGAAATACAACAGCGTTTTGATATCGAGCGTAATCTGCTCAATTCCACATTTGCAGCCAGCAATCCGACGGCATTGACAGTCCCTGAAAGCGTTTTGACAAAAACCCTGGTAGGTCTTGTACTTACTGACAGTGACGAGCGACTCTTGTTTAACAAGGGCAATACCCTGGATTTTGCATTTGGTAAGCCAATACCGTCTTCCTCGGGGTCGGTAGCGCCACTACAGATGGTTATAGATACCTCCGCCGGTCCACTAATCGCCGTAGGTTTTGTGAATACGCGAAGCGAGCTTGTCTCGCTCATACTGCACATGCTCCTCTTCGGCGTTGTGGCGGTTGTCACAAGTATTATTTCGGGTCTGGTTGCTCTCTGGGGAACAGCGCGCTTTTACATCGCACCGATGGACAATCTGATCTCCGCACTACGCGCCAGCCGGGAGAACAGTGATGGGCAGGTGCCCGAAAGTATTGACCTTGCTGTTGTCGATGAGCTTGCGCCAATTGCGGAGGAATTTAACAGTCTGATTGAGCAGCAGAGAAAGACGACGAGACAGATCAAGGTTAAACAGCAGTATCTTGAGTTCGCTGCTCATCACGATCCACTAACTCACTTGCCTAATCGGCTCATGTTTGAAGATGCGCTGAAAAAGACGGTGCGTGAAGCGATTAGTGAAAAATTGCAATTTGCAGTGTTTCTGGTTGATCTTGATAATTTCAAATTTTTCAATGATCAATACGGTCATTTGGTTGGCGATAAAATGGTTGCTGAAGTTGGCAATCGTTTGCGCACGATGATGCGTGACATTGATCTTGTGGCGCGACTGGATGGTGATGAGTTTGTTGTCATTCAAAAGGATGTGCTCAACAACTCTTCTGCTGAAGATGTTGCCAAGCGAATAATGAACGTTGCAACAGCACCCTATGAGTACCGTGGATTTACACTCAAAGCCGCCGTGTCGGTGGGTATTTCCAGCTTTCCCAACGACGTGCATGTCAATCAGGATGAAGAGATGCTGGGCGAGGAAATTGTCAACAATGCAGCTGTGGCGCTTCAGGAGGCCAAGAGCAACGGTAAAAACCAATATCAGCTGTTCAATGAAAAAATGCGTAGTCGGCTGACGGCGAGAATTCGTCTGGAGCAGGATCTCAAAATTGCCATGCAAGATGGGCAGTTTGAGGTTTACTACCAACCAAAAATCAATATTCATACCCGTAAGTGCACAGGATCAGAGGCGCTGGTGCGCTGGCGGCATCCTGTCAATGGCTTCGTCTCTCCAGAGGCGTTTGTGCCTGTTGCAGAAGAAACCGGGCTCATTATCGAATTGGGCGAATGGATTTTGCAGACAGCCTGCGAAATGACTTATTCGTTGCAACAAAAAGGCTATGACGGATTGAATATCGCAGTTAATATATCCGCTGTGCAATTTACCGATGGTAACCTGCTGCCAATGGTCAGCAAGGCACTGGATGATTCGCAGCTACGTCCCGAATCTCTGGAACTTGAAATCACTGAAAGTGCCGTCATGCACGATCCCGAAGAGGTTATCTGTTCGCTACATGAATTAAGCAAGTACGGAATGAAGCTTGCGATCGACGACTTTGGTACCGGTTACTCATCGTTGGCTTATCTGAAAAAATTTCCGGTCAATACACTGAAAATAGATCGGGCCTTCATTACTGATATTTCCAGCGACAATGACGATGTTGCGATTGTGGAAGCGGTGCTCGGTTTGGGTAAGCATTTCAATATGAAAGTGGTTGCCGAAGGCGTAGAAGACGAAGAGCAGCTGAATTTTCTCAAGTCGCAGGGTTGCGACATAGCGCAGGGCTACTATATCAGCAAGCCCCTGAGTTCTGAGCAATATCAGTCATGGCTGGAGCGCTGGCCGTACGGTGTACAGGGTGCAAATGCTCCTGCAAAAAGCGACTTTCCCATCCTGGCTCACAAGACGGGCACGTAAGCGCACAAGTCGGCAGGGCAAAGGGTGTTTTCTCATCCTGCCATTGGTCGGGCTGCTATTTGCCTTGCATGGTGAGTGTTTGTCTTGTTGCCAACAGGCCGCAATGGCAAGCCTTGTTTGCACAGAATCTTACAGCTAGTGCGATACACTTAAGCTCAGGCAAACAATTATCGAAGGCTTGACACCGTGTCAGATTCTAACGATACCCGCTGTCCATGGTGTCTTGGTAGCAAGCTGTACCAACGTTATCACGATACCGAGTGGGGCATACCCTGCAGAGACTCTGCACGCTTATTTGAGCATATCAACCTTGAAGGGGCGCAGGCCGGCCTGAGCTGGATTACCATTCTGAACAAGCGCGAGGCGTATCGGAAGCTGTTTCATCAGTTTGATCCTGTCAAGGTGGCGCGCATGACAGATGCGCGTCTTGAAAAAATTGCCATTAACCCTGCCATAGTCCGTCACAGGGGCAAGATAGCAGCGGTCAGAGGTAACGCTCAGGCATGGCTCGACATGCAAAAAAATGGTGACGATTTTTCAGAATTTCTCTGGAGCTTTGTTGATGGTGAGGTAGTTACCAACCGGTTTTCATCAATGCAAGAGGTACCTGCTAGCACACCAGCGTCACTCGCCATGAGCAAAGCCCTGAAAAAGAAGGGTTTCAAGTTTGTTGGTGCCACGATCTGTTATGCCTTTATGCAGGCATCCGGAATGGTTAACGATCATCTGATTACCTGTCCGCAGCATGATGTCGTAGCGGCGCTTTGATAGCGTCTGTACGCTGGACATGTGCAGTGACTAACTTAACCGGCGAAGCGCTCAGTGTCTGGTAGCCGGTTTATTGGCCAAATCGGGATTGCTGTTCCGCCAGCCATTGCATTTCATCGACTGTGCTTGTACGTCCAAGCACTGCGTTGCGGTAGGGATAACGACCAAATCGTTCAATAATCTGCTGGTGTTCGATGGCTGAATCGAGTGCCCGTTGAGTAAATTCTGCCTGAGGTTCATTGGCCTGTTCGAATAGTGCCGAAAAAAGCGCGACAGAGCGTTCCTGGGCAGCCCTTGATTCACAATGTTCAAAGGGCAGGTACAGGAAAATTCGTTGGACAGTCGGTATCTGCTGATCAAACCCCTTTTGCAAAGCGTGTTCACTGACCTTAAGTGCGAGCGGGTCATGAGCAAAAGCCTTTGCCGTCTTGCGGTATATGTTTCTGTTGAACTGATCCAGCACAATAACCAGTGCCAAAGCGCCGTTTGCGCTTTCCTGCCAATGATCAAGTTTGCCGCCATTGGCGTCTTCAAGAACTTGCCCAAAAGATTCTGCCAGTTGTGTGTCAAATGCCTTGCCGCCATTAAACCAGCGACGCGATTGGGGCAGATCCATTCTGCCGCTTTCCTTGTCTTCAAACCAGGCGGTCAGCACACGTCTGATGTGATGTTGGTCCTTGTCCTGGCTCATGTGTGTTGCTCCATATTCACTAGTGGATGCCGTCGATGGGTGATTGTAAGATGGGGAAAACAAAAAAAACACCGGTGCTCTTTGCGCTGCTGATACACAGTGTACTGACGGACTGCGCTTTCCGCGGAGCTCTTCAGGCCTGACCAATCGCTGAAAAGAGGCCGACGACGCCCCATTGGGTCGGAAACAGGGTCAGTTCTGCCGTGACGTCGCGCGGGGCATAGGCTGTGTGTCTATACTCGGCCTGCAGGCAACGCTTTGATATACTCTGCCCCAAGCGTGAAGTATGAACTACCCCATACTCCTTATCATCTAACCTCGTTGGAGAGATCCCACATGGCACTCGCTAGATCGCTGACCGATGCCGGTTCGGCCAATACCCTGCTCGACACACTGACTCCAGCGCGACTGACAGGGGGAGGCGCATGGGTGCGTGGTGTTACCGTGGTTCTCATTGGAAGTTTTCTGCTCACCGTTTCGGCAAAGCTCTCAATCCCGTTTTTACCCGTTCCCATGACACTCCAGACTCTGGTCGTACTGTGTCTGGGCATGGTGCTGGGTCCACGGCTTGGCGCTGCGGCTGTGCTTGCCTATCTTGCACAGGGTGCTATGGGCTTGCCAGTGTTCGCGGGAACCCCTGAGAAAGGTATCGGCATTGCTTACATGCTTCAGCATACCGGCGGTTATCTTGTGGGCTTCGTCGTTGCTGCATTTGTCGTTGGATTGCTGGCGCAACGTCGATGGGATCGCTCCATGCTGACCACAATTGCTGCCATGCTTATCGGTAATGCCATCATCTACGCGTTCGGTCTGTTCTGGCTGGGTACGCTGATTGGTTGGGACAAGCCGGTACTGGCTCTGGGCATGACACCGTATCTTCTGGGTGATCTGGCCAAGATCCTTATTGCAGCGGCTGTGCTACCTACCTTGTGGAAAATGCTCAAGCCATGAAAATGAAACCAATAGCCTGCCTTTTCGCCAGCTTCTTACTGGTTTCCTGCGCAGGTGATGGCCCCCAACTCGGTGATATTGCCGCGGTGGCGAAGTCAGCTCTGGATGGTTCCGGTAGTGGTCCGCTGAGTTCTGACGAGATCACGCGAGGTCTCAAAGAGGCCCTGGTCACCGGTTCCGGAGCTGTAGTAAGCCAGCTTGGTCAGGCGAGTGGTTTCAGTGGTGATCCGGCCATCCGTATTCCTTTACCGTCTTCATTGCGAAAAGCGCGAGATATCGCGTCCAAGGTAGGACTGGAAGGATCCTTTGATGATCTGGAGCTGAAGCTCAATCAGGCTGCCGAAGAGGCTACTCCAAAAGCCCGTGAACTGTTTGTGGGGGCCATACGCAGCATGAGTGTCGAGGACGCCAAAGGCATTTTGCAAGGCCCGGACAATGCGGCAACGGAGTATTTCCGAGGCAAGACGGGAGAATCTCTACAGGCCCAGATGCGGCCCATCGTTGATCAGGCTTTGGCGCAGGTGGGTGCAGTCAGCTCCTTCAATCAGCTGCTGGATCGTTACAACAAGATACCTCTGGCGCCCAAGGTTGATGCCGATTTATCCGGTCACGTTGTGGAAGAGGGTAGCGACGGCATTTTTTACTATCTTGCTCAGGAAGAGAAGGCCATTCGTGAAAACCCCTTAAAGCGCACATCAGAAATCCTGCAGCGCGTATTCGGAAGTCAATAAATTTCATGAATCCACCAGATCTGTCAGATCGGCATGCTTTCAGTCGCGATGAGCTCCTTGCCTGTGGGCACGGCGAGCTGTTTGGCGAGGGTAACGCACGATTGCCCTTGCCAAACATGCTCATGTTTGATCGTATCACCCGGATTACTGCCGACGGCGGAGACGCTGGCAAAGGTGAAATCGTTGCGGAGCTGGATATCACGCCTGACCTATGGTTTTTTGATTGCCATTTCGAGAGTGACCCGGTCATGCCCGGGTGTCTGGGTCTTGATGCGATGTGGCAACTCGTCGGCTTTTTCCTCGGCTGGAAAGGTAATCCCGGGCGAGGTCGCGCATTAGGATCAGGTGAAGTTAAATTTTTCGGGCAGGTTTTGCCTTCTGCCTCAGTGGTGCGTTATGAGTTGACAATCAAGCGTCTCATCGAACGCAAGCTCGTCATGGGCATAGCTGACGGGCGAATGTTGGTCGACGATCGCGAGATCTATACCGCCAAAGATTTGCGCGTTGGTCTTTTTACTTCCACAGAAAATTTCTGACGAGTACAGTTAATGCCAGAGTTGAAAAGAGCGGTAATCACCGGTATCGGTATTATTTCGTGCCTGGGAAATGACAAGGCTAGCGTGACTGATGCATTGCGTCATGCAAGGTCTGGCATCACGAGTCGCGAAATTTATAAAGAGATGGGGATGCGCAGCCACGTAGCGGCCGCCCCTGACATCAATCTGAAGGAGTCCATTGATCGCAAGCAGTTTCGATTCATGGGTGAGGCATCAGCTTATGCCTACCTGGCGATGCAGCAGGCTATCGAGGATGCCGGCCTCACCGACGCAGAGGTGTCCAACGAACGTACCGGTATCATTGCAGGTTCTGGTGGTGGCTCGACAGCCAGTCAGGTGGAATCTGCCGACATCCTCCGACAGAAAGGCATTCGGCGGGTAGGTCCTTATCGGGTAACGCAGACAATGGGCAGCACTGTCTCGGCCTGCCTCGCTACTCCGTTCAAGATCAAGGGAACCAACTACTCCATATCATCAGCATGTTCTACCAGTGCTCACTGCATTGGCAACGCCCTGGAACTCATCCAGTTGGGAAAACAGGATCGTGTGTTCGCTGGTGGTGGTGAGGAAGAACACTGGACGCTTAGCTGCCTGTTTGATGCGATGGGCGCGCTATCGACGAAATATAACGACACGCCTGCGACCGCTTCGCGTGCTTACGATGCTACTCGCGACGGGTTTGTGATTGCTGGTGGTGGTGGCATGGTGGTGGTTGAAGAACTGGAGACGGCTAAAGCGAGAGGCGCCACCCTATACGCAGAAGTTGTAGGCTACGGCGCCACCTCGGACGGACATGACATGGTCGCTCCATCAGGTGAAGGAGCTGCACGTTGCATGCAACTAGCCAAATCCACCGTTGACAGCCCGATCGACTATATCAACGCTCACGGTACCAGCACCCCTGTCGGGGATATTGCTGAGCTAAGCGCAGTAAAAATGGCGTTCGGGGATAACATGCCGCATATCGGCTCCACTAAATCACTATCAGGTCATTCACTGGGTGCGGCAGGCGTACAGGAAGCCATCTATACCTTGTTGATGCAGCAAGGCGGCTTCATCGCAGAATCTGCCCACATCAAGGAGCTTGATGCCGCTGCTGACGGCATGCCGATTGTGCGCCAGCGAATTGACATGCCATTAAGGACAGTAATGTCCAACAGCTTCGGATTTGGTGGTACCAACGCCTCACTTGTGTTTCGTTCCCTGGGCTGAAAGCTGTGCACAAAAAAGCCCGGCTAACTGTCCGGGCTTTTTGACGTAACCACCTTGTGAAAGGATCGAAAACCCGCTACGGGCTAGAACTCGTTCCACATCTCGTCATCAGATCCTACCGCTCGCCTCAAAAGAGGTTCTGGTGCTGCTGTGTTCACATCGTGATTGGCTGCGATGTTTTCGGGTGAATTGTTGGCTTTTCGCGACTGCCAGGGCATGGCTTTTGGCAAGGCACCAGGTGCCTTGTGAGTGCCCGGCGCAGGCTGTTCGGTACTTGCACCGCCGCTACTGTTGAAGTAACCAATCTGCGTGGTTAGTAGTGAGGCTTGATCGCTCATCGTGCGACTGGTGGTTGCTGCTTCCTCGACCAGCGCCGCATTTTGCTGTGTCACGCTATCCATATGCACCAATGCCTGGTTGATTTGCTCAATCCCCACTGCCTGCTCGTCGGTTGCAACCGCTATTTGCCCCACAATATCGGTGAGTTGTGACACCGAACCCACAATGGTTTTCAGTTCGTCGCCGGATTCTGTGACCAACCCGGTGCCGTCCTTGACCTTGGCAACACTGTCTTCAATCAAGTCCTTGATTTCCTTGGCAGCAGATGCACTGCGTCCGGCCAACTGGCGTACCTCACTGGCCACCACGGCAAAACCGCGGCCCTGCTCGCCTGCTCGGGCGGCTTCGACAGCCGCGTTCAGTGCCAGTAAATTGGTCTGAAAGGCGATTTCGTCGATGACACCGATGATATCTGCAATGCGCTCGCTGGCGGAGCTGATTTCCTGCATCGCAGTGATGGCCTTCAAGGCAACTTCTCCGCTGGATGTTGCGCGCTCACGTGTTGTGATGGCTAATCCATTCGCTGCACGGGCATTCTCTGCGTTCTGTTTGACCGTACTTGTCAGCTCTTCAGTACTTGAACCGGTCTGCTCAAGGTTGGCAGCTTGCTGTTCGGTCCTCTCGCTTAGGCCGCGGTTGCCTTCCGAGAGTTCTGCGGCGCCCGAGCGGACGTTTACGGCAATGGCGTTCGCCTCGTTCAGGACACTTCTCAGGTGTGAGCGCATGTCCACCAACTGTTTGTAGGCTCCTACTCGGCCGGCATCTTCAGGATGATCACTCAAATCACCGCTGGCGATGTTACGTGCGATCAAGGACATCTCCTTTGGATCGCCACCCAAAAGACGGAACAGATGATTGCCCAGCAGGATCGCAAACAAGGCGACAGCAATCGCTGCAACCGCGGCCACAATAAGCGCGGTTGTGATCAGTGTGGATACTGAGGCCATTGCCTCCTCTTTGGTGATTCGGGTCATCAGAGCCCAGTTCACTTGATCCAGATTTATCTTGGAGTAGGCTGTGAGATAGTCAACGCCGTCGCTGGTTTCCATAAGAGTTCCGGATTTGCCCGCAAAGGCGAGTTGTAACGCATCCGTTTCGACTCGGGTGCGCATTATCGTATCGTCTTCTGTAAAGCGTGATTGCGTTCGCATCAGGTAGTCACTACCGACCAGCATGGATTCTTTGGTTTCGGAACTATCGTTATCCAGATGCATCTCCTTATTGAGCTTATCAACGGGTATCTGAAAAGCGAGTGCGCCAAGCAATTTTGAGCCACTAAAGACAGGTGTTGCAAAGAACGCTGCTGCGCGATTCGACGACGGGACATACTTTTGAAAATCTGCAACAGCCACCTGCCCAGGTGAGAGAGCCATAGCCTGACGAGCTGCCACAGCGAGGTTGCTGTCTCTGTGTGGACCGTTGAACAAACTGGTACCAAAATCAGTTTCCTTATACACCGAGTAAACGATTTTGCCTTCATCCGGTTCTATCAGGAATATATCGTAGTAGCCGTACTCACGAAGGTAGGTTCTGAAGAGATCGTGTTGCGCATCGTGTATACGACCGTATGGGTCATCTGTGCTGTGCGTGTCCAGTTCTTCCTTTTGCCCCACTGGATTGGAGTTTTCGACAATGTAAAGGTACTGGGCTAGCAGGCCGGCGTCGCTTTTTGGCAGTAGCTGCTGAGCGGACGTGGACAAGCCATCAGCTTTCAAGTTGGGCATTAACGCGCGGTCGTAGTAGCGCTGCAGGCGTGTCTGCATCTCCTGTTTGGATGTCGTCGAATTTTCAAGTTGCTGCTCAAATAGAGGAAAGGCAGTCGCAAACCCAGACATGGCGTTTATGACGGAACCATTCTGCCCCAGGGTTGTTGCATTGCCCTTTAAAAACTCCATGTAAGTTTCGACAAAGGCCTTGCGGTTGGACACATCGTTTGCCAAGGCATTCATTGTGCTGCTTGACATGGTATCGCTGGCTTGCTTGGCGATGATGAGGCTGGCGACGCCCATTGGGACGAGACCTGCGAGAATCATGCAGACAATTAGTAACGGCTTCATTTTCATAGGGCTATGGCACCAACTCGTTCGGCAAATGTTTGAAGTAGTGTCGGCGATGTGCAGCAATTTTTTAATCTATCAGGTTACTTGCCAGCACTTTTATGGTCGGCATGCTAACTAACCGTTACTTCGTGTCATCGAGGACTTCAAAGGCACGGAATTTGGTCGTTACCCTTGTATGTCCACTTGCGGTAGGTAAACCATGAAAGTAATGATTGTTGATGACTCCAAGTCCATGCGCATGATTGTAAAGCGCACGCTTAAACAGGCTGGCTATGACGATATGGAGTTTGAAGAGGCTGACGACGGAACTGATGCGCTTGAGAAGATTGACGGCTATGCGCCGGAGCTGGTTTTGTGTGACTGGAACATGCCAACAATGAATGGTATTGATTTCCTGAAGGCGATCCGGGAAGCCGGTAACAATGTGAAATTCGGGTTTGTCACTACGGAATCCACCGCCGAGATGCGGGCGGCTGCAAAAGAGGCGGGCGCGCAATTTCTGGTGGCCAAACCGTTTACTGCGGAAAGTTTTGAAAAAGCACTCCGTCCGGTCATCGGCTAGGGAAAATAAAGGGCAGCCCCCATGAAATATAAAAAGCCAGATGCATCACAATTTACTGACATGCTGCAAATGTTCGTTGGGCCGGCCGCAGAGGCACAAGGCGCAGCCGCATTAGCGTCATCAGATTTTAGTCACACTGCCATTTATATCGATCAAGGTGGCGAGGTGGTCGCAACTTGCTCTGTGGCGCTTCCTACTGCAGCTGCGCTTGGCTGCTCTTTATCCATGATTCCACCCGGTGGGGCTGAATGTATGGTCGAAGACAAGGAGCTCAGTGAGATGGCAACTGACAATCTTTACGAAGTGATGAATATCCTGTCGAGTTTGCTTATGTCAGACAAAACCTCACATCTGAAATTATCGAAAGTAGAGCCCGGTAGTGAGGCTCGAATTGCCGGTGAGGCGGAAGAGGCTTATTCACTCGACCTCGGCAATTATGGGAAAGGGGAGCTGGTATTCAACTTCTGTTGAGTCGGCTTGTCAAATCTACACAAACTTTAAGACCTTGCAGCTATGGATGACGATCTAGAAGAGCTACGCTTAATTTTTCTCGATGAGTGTAACGAGAATATCGAATTGCTTGAGAGCGGCCTCATGCGCATGGGTGAGGGCGAGGGTGATGATGACACGCTTAATGAGGTGTTCCGCGCTGCACATTCCATCAAGGGTGGAGGATCTACGTTTGGGTTTTTACCCATGGCGGAGCTTACCCACCATATGGAAACCCTGCTCGATGAAATGCGGTCCGGGCGCAGACCTGTTGTAGCTGTCGATGTTGATCTTCTTTTGTTGGCGCTGGACGCAGTGCAAGGTATTCTTAGTGATAGCAGAAACGAAACCGGTGCCGATCATCCTGATCGAATGAGCATCCAGGCACAGCTGGAGGCCGCTGTTATCGCTGGAGTCAGTGCCAGCGCTGACAGCAATGCCGACGCCTCTAACAATGCGATTGAGGATAAGAGTCCTGAGATTTTAAGCTGGACAGTGTCGTTTACGCCCAACTCGGATTTTTACTTGCGCGGTAACGATGCACTGCTTATCCTTCGCGAAATACGTCGTCTGGGCGACGTCAGCGTCACTGTGAACATGGAAAACCTGCCCAGTTGGGAACAAACGGATGTCAATAACAGTTATCTGGGTTGGACTGTCAGCGTGCCCGGTGATGTCGCTGAGAGCGATATCCTGGAAGTGTTTGACTGGGTAGATACCGAGTGCACACTAAGTGTTACGGCTAAGCATAAAGAGATAGCTGAAGCTGCAAGCGTTGCAGAAGAACCACTGGCTGAAAAGAAGGCCGATGAATCCGTTGTGCCTGTCGCCACTGCGACGGCAGACAAGCCAGCAGCTGTCAAGAAACCTGCAAAGAGCGCCGCTGGTACAGAAAAAAAATCGGGTAGTAATGAATCGAGCTCGATCCGTATTGCCACGGACAAAATCGATCAACTGATCAATCTTGTGGGTGAGCTGGTCATCACCCAGTCGATGCTTAGTCGGGTCAGTGAAAATCCGATGGGCATCGATATCAATGAACTGCGTGAACGCATGGCGGATCTTGAACATAACACGCGGGACTTACAGGAGAGCGTAATGCAGGTTCGAATGCTGCCAATCTCATCGGCTTTCAGTCGAATTCCGAGGCTGGTTCGCGATTTGTCCCGCAAACTCAATAAAGAGGTAGATCTGCAGATGGAAGGCGGAACAACCGAGCTGGATAAGACGGTGCTGGAAAGAATGATAGATCCGCTGGTTCATCTTGTCAGGAACGGGCTGGACCACGGTATCGAAACACCGGAAGAGAGAGCGGCTGCGGGTAAGAAAGGTGCTGGAATCCTGCATCTTTCGGCACGACAGGAAAGTGGTAGTGTCGTTATAGAGATTAAAGACGATGGCAAGGGTATTAATGGTCCTTTTATTCTGGGCAAGGCTCGCGAAAAAGGTATTGTCGGGCCTGATGAGGAGTTGACGGCTGATCAGATCAATCAACTTATCTTTGCACCTGGTTTTTCAACTGCTGCGGTTTTAAGTGATGTGTCCGGTCGTGGTGTTGGCATGGACGTCGTGCGTCGTAATATCCTTGATCTTGGTGGGCGTGTCCATGTGTACTCAGAGTTTGGTGTGGGTACGCGTATTGAAATTAATCTGCCATTGTCATTGGCTATTCTTGATGGGCAGCTTGTTCGAGTTGCTGATCAGGTCTACATCATACCCATACTCAGTATTATTGAAACACTCGAACTGGAGCAGACTGAACGTTCGGATGTACCGGGTACAGGAGAAATCTGTCGTTTCCGTGGCGAGTACCTTCATATGCTTCGCGTCGCTGATCATTTTCGGCTCAAAGCGCCATCTGAGGGGAAACTGGTGGTTGTCATTGATACTCATGGCAAGCGTATTGGTCTTGTCATAGACGATGTATTGGGGCAGCAGCAGGTTGTCATAAAACCGCTGGACAAAAACTACAAGAGTGTTAAAGGCCTGGCTGGAGCCACCATTATGAGCGATGGATCTGTAGCCCTGATTCTTGATCCTGCGAATATCAGTGAACCTGCCCCGGCCGCCGAAGCCGCCTAACTGCGAGAGATAAAAATGCAAGACAACAAACAAACCTCGACCGATATCGCAGAAACAGCAGATCAGTTCCTGTCTTTTCTTATTGCTGGCGAAGAATATGGAATCGAAATCCTGAAGGTGCAGGAAATCAAGAGTTGGGGTCCCTACACCCCTCTACCAAAATCACCAGACTATGTTCTCGGAGTCATCAACCTTCGTGGTGCAATTGTACCTATCATTGATCTTCGCAGTCGCTTTGGTCTGCCCGCAACTGACTACACGGCAACCACCGCTGTCATAATTGTCCGCACAGGTAGTGACGATCAGGCGCGTATCATTGGTCTGGTCGTCGACAGTGTCTCGGAAGTCTATCATTTATCGCCTGATGCCATTCAGGATGCGGCTGAAGGATCCTCGAGTGAGAAAGCAAGCTATGTACGCGGCTTCGGTCAGATTGGTGACAAGCTGGTGATACTCGTTAACCTGGATCCCATCATTACCGAATCGCTGGGTCAGATCCAGAAAATGGCTGACGCCGCATGAGTGGCGCCGAGGTAAAGATTGTCGAGTTGCCCGGCCACTTTTCACAAGTACAGTTGGCCGGTTTGAAAACCATCGTGGATCATCATGTTGTTGACGGGCACGCTATCCAGTTCGATGCAACTGAGATGGACAGAATAGACGGAGCTGCCGTACAGTTTCTTTTGTCGGTCAGTGCAATGCAAAAAGCGGCTGACAATCATGGTGTCATGGTTGTCAATAGCAATCAGGTACTGAAAAATGCACTGAACGATATGGGAGTCGCGGATTTGATCAAGATCGACTCAGTCGATACACCGGCACCAGAGACACCCGTAGTGGATGAGTAGTCCAATGCGCAAGGGGCGCGCATCGGCCCTGCAAAAAAATGACAGCCACGGCACCATGACCGATGAGGTGTTTCGTGGTTTTCAGCGCATTGCCATGGAACAGACCGGTATAGAGCTTGCGGACAGCAAGCGTGCCATGATTGTCAATCGCTTTAGCCGACGGCTGGAGGCACTCGGGCTTACCTGCTTTGAAGAATACCTGGAACTTGTTGCGCATGCCGGTCACCCGGAGGCGCGTGAGTTCATTGATACAGTCACAACCAATCTGACATACTTCTTTCGAGAACCCCATCATTTCGATGTGCTTGCCAGCATGGTTTTGCCACAACTGGCCAGCAGGGTAAATACCGGTACACCCATTCGTATCTGGTCGGCAGGTTGCAGTTCTGGCGCTGAGCCGTATACGCTGGGTATCGTTGTGAAAGAGACGCAGGCTACACAGGAGAGGTCTGTACGCATTCTTTGTACAGATATCGATACCAAGATGGTCCAGGCGACTCAGCTTGGCAGCTACACACAGGAGCAAACGCGAGGCTTATCGACTGAGCGCAGGGAGCGATGGTTTTCGAAGGCACCCAGTGGTCGATATCAGGCGGATGAAGAGCTTCGTTCCCTGCTTATCTGCAAGCAGCTTAACTTATTTCATGATTGGCCAATCAAGGCAGGTGTGGACATCATTATGTGTCGGAATGTGTTGATCTACTTCAATCCTGCTTATCAAAAGAAGTTGTTGGGCAATTTTGCCAAGTTGCAGAAATCAGGCGGGTTCCTTTTTCTGGGGCATAGTGAAACTCTTGAGGGTTTCAAGGATGCCTACCGCCGCGTGGACAACACGGTCTATGAACGGATCTAGCCAGGATTATTCATGAAGCCACGGGAACGCCCAGTCCAGATTCTTCCGGAAGGCTGGCCTTCCAGTGGCAGAATCAGGCGTTTCATGAATAGTCCAGGCTAGGAGCCTTCCTCGTCACGTTGCCGATGTAACTACTTTGTAGAGAACATAGCCTTTTGCATAGCCAAAAAATTAAAGTGCTTATCGTTGATGATTCGCTTGCCCTTTGCAAATTCCTGGAGCGGATCTTCTCACGTGAACCTGATCTTGAAGTTGCGGGTTATGCATTGGATGCGTTTGAAGCGCGAGATCTGATCAAGTTGCACAAACCTGATGTTATTACGCTTGATGTTGAAATGCCGCGCATGGACGGAATAACGTTTCTGAAAAATCTCATGAGATTGCACCCGATGCCGGTTGTCATGCTCTCATCACTGACAGCCGCAGGCGCTGCGGTAACCTTGGACGCCTTGCAGGAAGGTGCAGTGGATTTTATGGTAAAGCGACATCCTGGAAGCGACCAGGACCTTGCACTTTATGAAGCTGATATTGTTGATAGAGTCAAACAGGCAGGGCGGGTGAAGGTGGTGTCCTCAAGTTCTGGATTCAATCAGAAATCCCTGCCGGACCTCAGTGTTTTCAAGAACAAGTTGCGTGCGGGTAAAACTCTGAATGCACAGTTAAATAAGATCATTGCTGTAGGTTCATCAACAGGGGGACCTGAAGCGCTACGACAGATGCTGACCGGATTTGATGCGTCACGCAGTGCCTTGATGTTTGCTCAGCACATGCCTGAAAGATTCATGGAGCCTTTCGCTGAACGTCTGAACTCGTGGTCATCTTTTGAAATACATGTTGCCAGGAGTGGTGAGCCTGTAGTGGCAGGCCGCGGTTATGTAGCTCCGGGTGACATGCATCTTGAACTCGTCAGTCAAGGTGGAAAACTGACATGCCTGACGCGCAAGACCGAGGCTGTAAAGGGGCATAGACCCTCTGTTGATGTTCTGTTTAACAGCGTCGCCCGGACTGCTGGCAGAGCCGGTGTCGGGGTCTTGTTAACAGGTATGGGTGAAGACGGCGCAGAGGGGCTTAAATCCATGAGAGAGGCGGGCGCACTCACCGTCGTCCAGGATCAGAAAAGCAGTGCTGTATGGGGCATGCCTGGACGGGCGTTTGAGCTAGGTGGGGCTGACGGTACCCTCGGGCTTCAGCAAATTTCACCGGCGTTGACCTCCTTGCTCAAGGAAGCCGCCTAGCCTGGACTATTCATGAAATCACCAAATCCTTCCGCATTCCCTTCGTCCGTAGCGAATTTCGTTCAGTCGGGAATACAGTCTGTATTCCGCTCCTTCACGAAATCCGCTACGAACAAAGGGTCTGGTGAAAGGATTCGGCGTTTCATGAATAGTCCAGGCTAGGAGCCCTGCGCGGCTGGAGGCGGCCGCGCAGACTCCTAAGCGGAATTTTCGGGCAGAATCAACACGCCTTTGGCGGCCTCTGTTTTTACGGTCCGGGCTCTCAGTAGTCGAGCCACGGATTGTCCAGAGCCGCACGCTGTTCACGTAACGACTGAATGTGCTCATCCCAGAAACGCGGCTCGGCAAAGAATGGAAACGCCTTGCCAAAGGCAGGATCTTCCCAGCGTCGTGCTATCCATGCGGCGTAATGAATGATGCGCAAGGTACGCAAGGGTTCTATCAGCGAAATCTGGCGAGTATCGAAAGGTCGGAATTCGTTATACCCGTCCAGCAGGTCGCCAAGTCGGGCCTGTGCGTATCGCCGATCTCCGGATATGAACATCCATAGATCCTGCATGGCAGGGCCGGTTGCACAATCATCGAAATCAAGCAGCTGTGGCGTATTGTCACTGTTCCATAAGATGTTGCCCGGATGAAAGTCACCATGCAGGCAAAGTTCCTGAAAGTGGGCTGCGTCCATTTGCTCGTGCACAACATCCAGAAGATCGTCAATGATTGACTCATAGATCGTCGCCTGTTCATCAGGCAGCAGGGGTGACTCAAGCAGGAAATCTGCGGAGGCCTCCCCGAGCCTGTCGGCATCAACAAACGGACGATGCTCGAATTCGCGGGTAGTTGCCACCAGATGCAAACGGGCTATCGTGCGCCCGATGACCGCAAGTTGCTGTGGATTGTCAAGCTCGGGAGGGCGCCCACCGCTGCGTGGAAACAGACAGAATCTGAATGGTCCATGGTGGTGCAGACTCTGTCCGTCGGCGGTTTGCAATGGCGCAACCACGGGCAGCTCGTGTTCTGACAGCGCATGACAAAAGTCATGCTCCTCTTGAATACTGGCATCACTCCAGCGACCGGGGCGATAGAATTTGGCGACAATTGAACTGTCATCCTCAAGCCCGATGGTGTAGACGCGATTTTCGTAACTGTTCAGGGCGCTGACACGCCCATCAGTTTTCCAGCCAACGCTGTCTATGGCATCCAGAATCTGGTGGGGATCGAGCGTCCGAAAGGCTACGGTGGCTTCATGCTCGCTTATAATAATTACTCCATTCGGTCGATAAATGTCGCGAATTGTCTGTAAAAATGCCTCTTTTGATGCTATCTTCCCCAGTTAGATCAAACAGGTACTGCATGAGGTCCAATCGTGCGGTGCCTGTCGCGTCACCATTTCGTTCGTCGGGCATCGCTGTCAGCCTTATCTCGTTCAACGCAAACCCACAGGAGCTTGAAGTATGTCACAGGTATTGGTGCTCAACGGCCCAAACCTCAATCTGCTAGGTAAACGCGAGCCCGAAAAATACGGCAAGCTCACGCTGACAGATATCGAAAGCAGCCTGTCCAGTCAGGCAAAATCTCTGGGTACAACCATCGATTTTTTCCAAAGCAACAGCGAAGGCGCACTTATTGACCGAGTGCACGCGGCCAGTGCAGAGGGCGTTGGCATTGCCATCATCAATCCTGCGGGGTATACCCACACCAGCGTCCCTTTGCGAGATGCCTTTTTGGGTGTTTCTCTTCCGTTGATTGAGGTGCACCTGTCCAATATTTATCAGCGCGAGCCTTTCCGACATCATTCCTATTTCTCTGATATCGCGATTGGAACGCTCGCCGGCTTCGGATCATCGGGATACAACCTCGCGCTCACAGCCGCCGTTGCCTATCTGGACGAACACGTTCCAGTTTCATAGGCATCCATCAACAACTAACAAGAGCCATTGCAGGCTCGGCCTTCAGGGGAACCATTCATGGATATCCGAAAGATCAAGAAACTGATCGAACTTCTCGAAGACTCGGACGTGTCCGAGATTGAAATCGTGGAGGGAGAAGAATCGGTACGCATTGCACGTCAAAATGGCGTTGCAGTTACCCAGCAGGCTCCAATGGTGAGCTATGCAGCGGCCGCGCCCAGTGCGCCCGGTGCAGTGCCAGCAACGACGCCGGTTACCCCGGTCAGCGCTCCTGCAGATGATATGCCGCCGGGCACCATTATGGAGTCACCCATGGTTGGTACTTTTTATCGCTCATCCTCGCCAACCTCAAAAGCCTTCGTTGACATTGGGCAGAGCGTCAACAAGGGAGACACGCTATGCATCATCGAAGCCATGAAAATCATGAACCAGATAGAAGCTGAGACCAGTGGCACAGTCAGAGCCATTCTGGTTGAAGACGGTCAGCCGGTGGAATACGGCGAGCCGCTTATCGTGATTGACTAGGCGGGCCTTGGTGATGGAAACCCCAATCAAGAAAATCCTGATTGCCAATCGTGGTGAAATCGCTTTACGCATCATGCGCTGCTGCCGGGATCTTGGCATTCAGACTGTGGCTGTCTACTCGACAGCTGATCGTGATCTGAAGCACGTGCGTCTGGCGGATGAGGCGGTCTGTATAGGTCCGCCTCCCTCAGCAAAGAGCTACCTGAACGTCCCGGCCATCATCAGTGCTGCGGAGATAACCCGATCAGAAGCCATTCATCCAGGGTATGGATTTCTCTCCGAAAATGCTGATTTTGCAGAGCGGGTCGAATCCAGTGGTTTCAAGTTCATCGGGCCTGCCTCGGATGTCATCCGCATCATGGGTGACAAGGTCGCAGCCATTGCTGAAATGAAAGCTGCAGGCGTACCTTGCGTGCCAGGTAGTGATGGCCCGCTGGGTGATGACATAGACACCAATCGTCAACTGGCGAACGATATCGGCTATCCAATTATTATCAAGGCAGCAGGTGGTGGCGGCGGTCGCGGTATGCGCGTTGTCCGCTCTGACGACGAGCTTGAAGAGTCCATCGCAATGACTCAGAGCGAGGCAGGAACCGCGTTTGGTAATCCGATGGTCTACATGGAAAAATTTCTGGAAACGCCGCGACACATCGAATTTCAAGTAGTGTGTGATGAGCATGGCAATGCAATTCATTTAGGTGAACGTGACTGTTCAATGCAGCGACGCCATCAGAAAGTCGTGGAAGAAGCTCCAGCCCCGGGAATTGACGAAGCAACTCGTAACGAGATGGGCGCGCGGTGTGTCGCTGCCTGCAAACGTATTGGTTACCGTGGCGTTGGCACTTTTGAGTTTCTCTATGAAAAAGGAAACTTCTACTTTATCGAGATGAACACTCGCGTGCAGGTCGAGCATCCGGTAACCGAGATGATTACTGGCGTCGACATCATCAAGGAACAGATTTTTGCTGCTGAAGGTCGTAAGCTCCGGTATCAGCAGGAGGACATTAGAATCAATGGCCATGCATTCGAATGCCGGATTAACGCTGAAGATCCAGTTACTTTCATGCCATCGCCTGGCACCATCAATCGTTATCATCCGGCCGGTGGGTTGGGCGTCAGGGTTGAGACGCACATCTATGCAGGATACAAGGTCCCGCCACACTATGATTCCATGATAGCCAAGCTGGTTGTTGCGGCTAATACCCGAGAGTCGGCGCTGGCACGAATGCGTGGCGCCCTGAGCGAAGTCTTTATCGATGGGATCAAGACCAACATTCCGCTGCACATTGACATATTCAATGATGCCGCCTTTCAGGAAGGCGGTACCAATATCCATTATCTGGAGAAAAAACTGGGTATTGAGTGATGGTCACTTGCAACGATGCGCACGATGATTGGCTTGAAGTAAGTGTTGGCTGCAGGCAAACCGACGTCGAGCCGCTGGAGGATTGGCTTTTTTCAGCGGGCGCCCTGTCCGTTACACTCAGCGATGGTATCGATGATGAGCACCTGAGCCATGCGGTGCTTGAGCCTGGTCCCGGTGAGGTCAGGTTGTGGGACGAAGTAACCCTTGTGGGACTATTTGCGCAAGGTCGTGCCGAACCGGAAGTTCACGACGCTCTTCGTCTTGCCGCAAGCGAACACGGTATTAGCTGTCCCGAGTGTCGTTTCCGGAGTTTGCAGGATCAAGTGTGGGAGCGTACATGGATGGACACGTTCAAACCGATGCGTTTCGGACACCGATTATGGATTTGCCCAACGCAGACCGATCCCGTAGAGTCTGAGCACGTGACCATCAAGCTCGATCCGGGAATGGCATTCGGCACCGGAACGCACGCAACCACCGCACAATGTCTGGAATGGCTGGGCGAACAGACGCTCACCGAGCTTCAGCCGCTGAAGGGTAAGACGGTGATTGACTTTGGTTGTGGGTCGGGTGTTTTGGCTATTGCATCAGTCTTGCTGGGAGCGGCAAAGGCGTGGGCTGTAGATATCGATCAACAGGCCCTGTTGGCGACGCGCGAAAACGCCGAAACCAATGGTGTTACTGCACAGATCAACGTGGGTCTGCCTGACATACTGACAGACGTAAAGGCTGACATCATGTTAGCTAATATATTGTTTCAACCGTTGATGGAACTGGCCGATACGATCTCTGCTTGCGTACAAACCGGAGGGTGCCTTGTGATGTCAGGTATTCTGGAAGAACAGATGGAGCCGCTTCGCATGCGCTACAATGACGCTTTCAATTTTACTGCGGGTCGCGCCTCCGATGGCTGGGCACTGATGACCGCGATACGGCGGTAATTTAGTTCATGGGCAATAGCGCCGACAAGCACAATTTTGCATCATCTGAGCCGGGGGTAGCGCAGCCGCAAACTCGCTGCCCGAATTGCCAGACGGTGTTCGAGGTGTCCCCCGATCTCCTGGTGTCTGACGACACTCGCGTGCGTTGTGGTGAATGCCTGAGTATTTTTGACGCCCTGATCAACTTACGACGAGATATTTTTGCAAGGCAGGAAGAGACTGCCGCCGTTGAGCGGGAGGACAGCTTGGTCAACGCTGACACGTTCACGTCTGCCGAAATTACCTCGCTGCCGGACGACATCGAGTCAACGGCAACCCACGTGCAAGATGACGCATCAACGCTGGATGTAACCTATTCGGACTACGATCTTTTCTCCGGAGAGGCTGCGCTTCCAGACGTCGCCTATTTTGATCAGACTCAGGATCTGGATGGTTTGCAGTTTGATGAACCAGATGGCGATGAAACATTCAGCGATACGCTGTTTGCACATGATATGACCGGTGAGTCCCCCGAACAGGACACAAAGCCCGCGGCCCAATCGCCGGCGCTGGATCCAGATGCGCTGGATGCCAAAGTCGATTTCGTGACCGATGACGTGCAGAGTGATCCAGTGGTTTTTGTCTATCGTGATCCTGATGAAACGCAGAGCGACTCTGCAGCGCCTGATCATGATCTTGATGAGGCTCCGCTGCAAGCACCAGACGAGATCGCCCCGGTATCTACAGAGACGTCAGTCAAATCGAGTTCGTGGATTGTTCGAAGTCTTCTGGCGACACTAATCATTGTCATGGTCGCCGGACTTTATGTTTACAGAAGCCGCGATTCGCTATTACAAAACCCCGAGCTACGCCCGTGGATCGCTAAGACGTGTTCCTGGATGGGTTGCGAGCTTGCTCCGCTTGTCGATCTCGCTGCCTTGAAACAGCTAAAGCGAACCGTATTTGCCCACCCAACCAATGAAAACGAATTGGTCATAGACCTGGCTTTTATTAACGAGGCAGAGTTCGATCAGCCGTACCCTGTCTTACAGATTCGCTTGACAAATCGCAACGGTGCTCTTGTGGTGCAAAACAACGTGACGCCCGCTGAGTATTTAAATGACTGGCAAGCACAAGACCTTCTCGCAGCCGGGGAGAGGATCGACCTGAGTCTCACTTTCGAAGATCCCGGTCAGACCGCGACGTATGCGGAATTGCAATTTTTGCAATGAACCAACCGGTGTGCAGTATCAAACAATTTCAGCAAGCTTTGTTACATTAGTTTTTCTTGTTGTCGCCATGCGTTTATCACCCTTGTTGGCAGCGCGATGTGAGCTGATGTTTGTAACTCATTGTTAACGCAAAATATCCGTTAGTGACAATTTGAAAGTTTGTCTGTCGTGTGCATGGACAAAGACGTTTTTCTTCTCAACTGCTGTTGCCCTATACGGTACTTTTAAATCCTTACATGGTTTAGGATATACGGCCGAGTTAAACAAGCGTGCTGCAATGATCGAAATTGGAACACATGTCATCGACAACCCCGTGTTCCTTGCACCAATGGCTGGCGTGACCGATCGTCCGTTTAGAGAAGCATGTACTCGGCAGGGCGCAGGCTATGCGGCTTCGGAGATGATCTCCAGCGATACCTTGCTCTATGCAACGGCCAAGACGAAACATCGCATTGTCCGTGCCGACAACGATGTCCCTCATGCTGTTCAAATTGCAGGATCGCTGCCTCATGCAATGGCTGAAGCGGCGGCGCTGAATGTGGCTCATGGTGCACAAATCATTGACATCAATATGGGTTGTCCTGCAAAGAAAGTGTGTAACCGGCTCGCCGGTTCAGCGTTGCTTGAGTCTCCGGATCTGGTCAGGGAAATTCTCAGGGCCGTAGTCGCCAAAGTCGATGTTCCAGTGACCCTCAAGATTCGCACGGGGCCTTGTCCGAAAACACGCAATGGAGTTCAGATTGCGAAGCTTGCGCAGAACGAGGGTATTGCCTGCCTTGCAGTTCACGGGCGCACCAGAGCTGACAAGTTTCGTGGAGAGGCGGAGTACGACACGATCGCAGCCATCGTCGATGCTGTGACCATTCCTGTCATTGCAAATGGTGACATCTGTAGCGGTAAAGATGCTGCTGACGTGTTGGCCCACACCAGAGCTGCCGGTGTCATGATTGGCCGCGCTGCACAAGGCAACCCATGGGTATTCAGGGAAATCACGGCGAGTCTTTCTGGTCTGCCTGTGCCTTCACGTCCTTCCGTTGACGACATTGGCCGGACTCTGCTTACGCATCTGAGAGGCTGCCATGAGCTGTACGGTGAGTATCGTGGGGTGCGTATTGCTCGCAAGCACATTGCCTGGTACTGCAAGGGAATCCGTAACGCGGCATCGTTCCGTCAGATGATCAATCAGGTTGAACAACCCGCTGAACAGTTGAACCACGTAGAAAACTTCTTTGACCGACCTGAATGCTATGAGGAGGTAGCAGCCTGATATGACGACAACTTCCCAGAACAAAGGAAGCTCACCGCAAACCCGTGGTAGTAGCAAACGTCATCGTGCTGACAGGCCAGATAAACTGAAAGCATCGCCCACGCTTCGGCAAAACAGTGGTTCATTGCGATCGGCGAGCCTCACCTCTTCGATGGATAAACCGGAAGGTTCAGCACAGTCTTCACCCCCGGTCAGCTCCAGATCAGATGCAAGTAACCAGCAGGCAAGGCACACAGCGATTGAGCAATGTGTCCAGAGTGAGCTGAGACGATATTTCGATATGCTCGACGGCGAGGAGCCTGCCAACCTGTACCGCATGGTGATAAGGCAAGCTGAGTGTGCACTGGTTAATATGGTCATGGAAGAGTGCCGTGGGAATCAGACACGTGCTTCGGAATGGCTGGGTATCAGCCGTGGCAATCTGAGAACCAAACTGGCCAGTATGGAAAAGTAAATAGTCATTCACCACTATCCATCAGTCACCATTGAATAGTAAAACAACAAGAGCAAATCACATTGGACTCTAGTGCTTGCGCATTAATCAGCGTATCTGACAAGCGAGACGTGGAAATTCTTGCCAGAGCATTTGTCAAAGCCGGCATACGTCTTCTATCTACAGGAGGTACTGCAACAGCATTGCGTGACGCCGGCCTTGAAGTCACCGACGTCTCTGAACACACAGGCGCCGAGGAGATGATGGCCGGTCGTGTTAAAACTCTGCATCCGACCGTACATGGTGGAATTCTGGCGCGTAGAGGTGTTGACGATGATGTCATGCAGCAGCGAAGCATAGCGCCTATTGATTACGTTGTTGTCAACCTGTACCCATTTGAGGCAACGATAGCCAAAGCCGGTGTCAGCTTTGAAGATGCCATAGAGAACATTGATATCGGTGGGCCTGCGATGGTTCGCTCGGCAGCAAAAAATCACGCATCAGTTGCGATCGTCACTGATCCTTCAGACTACGCCCGTGTTATCGACTCGTTGAACGATGATAAAGCCAGTGCCCGCGGGATGCGACTCGACCTGGCTGTCAAGGCGTTTGAGCATACGGCAAGGTATGATGGCATGATTGCCAGTTATCTTGGCAAGCGGATAGGTGAGCATTCGCACAGTGAGCCGGCCAGATTTTCGCGTACATTAAACGTCCAGTTACACTTGCGCAACAGCTTGCGCTATGGCGAAAACCCACACCAGAATGCAGCTTTCTATGTAGAACCAGGCGCCTCCTCGGGTACCATCGCCGGTGCGGAGCTTCGACAGGGAAAGGCGATGTCCTACAACAATGTCATGGATGCAGATGCAGCGCTTGCCTGTGTTACCCAGTTCAGAGACGAGCACGCTTGCGTCATTGTAAAACACGCCAATCCTTGCGGAGTGGCAGTGGCAGGCAATCAGGTAGATGCGTATGACAAGTCCTACAAGACTGACCCCACGTCGGCTTTCGGCGGCATCATTGCGTTCAATCAATCGTTGCAGGCGGACACTGTCAGAGCCATTCTCGAACGACAATTTGTCGAAGTCATTATAGCTCCCGGTGTGCAGCCGGATGCGTTGGATTTATTGGCAGCAAAGCCAAACGTGCGGGTGCTGGATTGCCAGTCACTTGCGCCAGCTATGTTGCAGGGCTCTACCCTTCAGTATCGACCCGTGTCAGGGGGCTTGCTTGTTCAGGACGAAGATCTGCTGCAAGTAGCGCCGACAGACCTGCGCGTAGTCAGCAAACGCCAGCCTACACAGCAGGAACTGAACGACCTGCTGTTTACGTGGCGGGTAGCAAAACATGTCAAATCAAATGCCATTGTTTACGGTCGAGATAATGCAACTGTGGGAGTAGGAGCAGGACAGATGAGCCGTGTCTATTCCGCCCGCATTGCGGGTATCAAGGCTGCTGATGAGGGGCTGGATGTGCGGGGTGCAGTGATGGCTTCTGATGCATTCTTTCCCTTTCGCGATGGAATAGATAACGCTGCAAAGGTAGGTATACGGGCTGTAATTCAGCCGGGTGGTTCAAAGAATGACGACGAGGTCGTTGCTGCTGCAGATGAGCATGATCTGGCGATGGTGTTAACCGGGATCAGGCATTTCCGGCATTAGTCCAGAGTTTATTACAGGCCAGGAACTCATCCACTGAATAGCCAGACAAACCCTGCGTTGTAGACGATGTGCAGGACGATAGATGCCTGTATGCCGAGATATCGGTCTCGTGCCCAGCCAAATACCAGCGAAGGAAAGAACACCAGCGCCGCCCACAATGGCGGCTGATTAATTGTGTGCATTGCCGCGAATATCACTGACGTGACAATGTTCGCCAGCGATATTTCCATGAGCGAACGTCTCAGAACCGCTCTGCTGAAAAGTGCAGTCTGCAGTCCGCCGCGAAATACGATCTCCTCCAATACCGGGTAGAGTAGGGCAACCCACAGTAATGTTTCCCATGGGGCGTTTCCGCCACGCAACGGTATACCAAGCTGGAACATGACGATCCAGCACATCGGCCCCAGCGACAGAGCCAGCCAGAACGGCCACTCTGTCCAGAAGACAAGATCAGTTGCGGGGGATTTCAATAAGCTCTACGCGATTGTTCAAGCGTCGCTCTTCTTCCGTATCATTTTCGTACTTGAGTCGGGATGCACCGAATGATCGCAAGACCAGTTGGTCGGCGCTTGCACCCTGTTTGACAATGTAGGAGCCGATGCTTCGGAGTCGCGCCCGGGTTCGTAACGATTGCTGAGTTGTTGAACCCGCGTTGTCGGTGTGTGCGAGAAGCTCAATTCTCAGCTCGTTATTCTCGGCAAGAATTCGGGCTATATTTTCCAGATCCTCTGAGCTGCCGTCTACCAAAGTAACTGAATCACTTTCATAACGCAGATCGCTAATCTCTCCGCTCATGACGCTACATCCTTCGTGGTTAACCGGATAGCCCTTGTTTGACAATGGGCACTCGTCGTCTTCGTTAAGAACGTTGTCACCATCGCGATCATTTGGATCGACGACTGCTGGCTCTGGTTCATCTTGCTCAGTCGATGCCACCATCAGTTCGACATCTGGAAGTTCATTACTTTCTGTTGTTGCGTTTGTAGTGTCTGTGTCAGGAAGCTCGGCTGTGTCGGGAAGCTCGGCTGTGTCAGGTAGCTCAGCTGTGTCAGTTAGCTCGGCTGTGTCCGGTAGCTCCGCTGTGTCAGGTAGCTCCCCTGTGTCAGGAAGCTCGGCTGTATCAGGAAGCTCGGCTGTATCAGGTAGCTCTGCTGTGTCAGGTAGCTCTGCTGTGTCAGGAAGCTCAGCTGTGTCAGGAAGCTCAGCTGTGTCAGGAAGCTCGGCTGTGTCAGGAAGCTCAGCTGTGTCAGGAAGCTCAGCTGTGTCAGGAAGCTCGGCTGTGTCGGGTAGCTCGGCTGTATCAGGAAGCTCGGTTGTATCAGGTAGCTCGGCCGTATCAGGTAGCTCGGCCGTATCAGGAAGCTCGGCCGTATCAGGAAGCTCGGCCGTATTAGGTAGCTCGGCCGTATTAGGTAGCTCGGCCGTGTCAGGTAGCTCTGCTGTGTCAGGTAGCTCCGCTGTTTCTGGTAATTCCTCTGTTCCGGTCACACTGGCCGTTGAGTTGCGAACCGAAGGAGGTCGTCTCGCAAGATCACGTCGCAATCCGCCAAAACGTCCTATCACCGACAGTGATATGGTTGCCGTATCGGTATCAAAATACTGCCCTTCCAGACGAAGCCCAAAATTGCGATCAAAATAGGTTTCCAGCCCGGCACCTGCCCCAAAATACACTGGCGTTTCGTTACGCAATGAAAGAGAGGTATCTCTGTCGAGCAAACCTAGTCCGAAACGCCCATAGAAAGACACGCCCATCAACGAACTGCCTCGCCGGCTATCTCGCGAATCGAAAAAGCGATACAACAGGGCAGCCTCGACGGCAGAGTAGGTTGCAGATTGGCTGTTGTTAAAGTCAATTTCGCCTAGCGAGTAAAGCTGGAACTGACCGCTGCTGCGCGAATCAAAGTCGCGACCAAGAATCAAGGTTACTGCAGTGGCCTGATTGGTCTCACGGTCAATCTCTCTTATTTCAGGGTTTGGCATCAAGCGCGAGCTGCCTGCTCCAATTCCCAGATACCACTGATCATCCAGTGCATGGGCCTGAACCGAGAAAAGCGTAAAAGCTGCCGTTAAGGTAAATCTGAAAATTTTTGATATGAGCACAAGTTTGCCGTCCACGACACGCAAAGGTAATTGTCCTGACTATAGTTCGTGTTGCTACCGTTAGCCTGATTTCAGCCACTTCGCAACGTCGTGCGCGTAATACGTGAGAACTGCATCACACCCTGCGCGCCGGAACGCCATCATGGTTTCCATGACAATCGCTTTTTCATCAATCCAGCCTTGCGCTGCTGCTGCCTTGATCATCGCGTATTCGCCGCTGACATGATAAGCATAAGTGGGCACGGCAAACGTATCACGTGCTCTCCTGACAATGTCCAGATAAGGCAAACCGGGCTTTACCATTATCATGTCAGCCCCTTCCTGCAAATCGGCAGCAATTTCATGCATCGCTTCATCGCTGTTGGCTGGGTCCATCTGGTAAGATTTTTTGTCGGATTTTCCAAACGCAGCGGCTGTGCCCACGGCATCCTTAAACGGCCCATAAAAGCTCGACGCATATTTAGCGGCATAGCTTAAAATTTTGGTATGACGAAAGTCAGCCGCTTCCAGAGTCTCTCTGATGGCTGCAATGCGTCCGTCCATCATGTCAGATGGAGCAACAACATCTGCGCCAGCTTCCGCGTGTGACAACGCCTGTCTGACCAATGCGTCGACAGTTTCATCATTGACGATATAGCCTTCCTCATTCATCAAACCGTCGTGTCCGTGTGGAGAATACGGGTCCAAAGCAACGTCGGTGATGACCCCGAGTTCAGGCGCGGCTATCTTTAATGCCCGAATGGCTCGTTGAACCAGCCCTTCAGGATCCCATGCACCCCGGCAATCGTCGGTTTTGGAGGAGGGCTCGGTCAACGGAAACAGGACAATGGCTGGTACTCCCAAGTTTGCCAGACTCATTGCAGATTCGACCAGTAAATCCACACTTAGCCGCTCAACCCCCGGCATGGACGACACCGCCTCTCGCTTGTTTTCACCCTCGATAACGAAGAAGGGCTGAATAAGCATATCGACGGTGAAATGATTTTCCTGCATCAAGCGTCGGCTAAAGGCATCACGGCGCATGCGCCTTGGCCGATTGCCGGGAAACGGAGCTCTCAATCCAAAATGTGCATTCATGCCTGATCCTGTCCAGCGTTGGCACCTGTTGTCAAGTGATCTGCGAAACGCAGACGGGTGCAGTGTTTTCGGACTCCCGGTTACTGATAGCGGTGGGATGTCTGTCGGGTTACTATGGTGAGGCTGGCCAGAAGCATGAAGTACATCTGAACAACCGGCCAGCATGCCAAAGTTTTCGTGCGAGAAGTCAGCGTGCATCCAAAGTATAAATTAACTGGGGCTCTACGCCACAAACTGATGCAAATACCGCTGCGCAGTGGTTGTTACCATTCTTGATGCCACGTATGAAAAGTCTTTTAATTCCGCTCGTTTTATTGTCTGTTGTGTGCGCCATCGCATTGTGGGCAGGTATCCACTGGTTTGTCAGCACGACGGATGACGCCCTGACAGGTTCTACAGTCAGTTCTTCAGCGTCGTCGCCTGATTTACGTCAGCCTGATAATTCTGTAGTCGATCAGACAGCCGTATCGTCCAGCGCAGAAACCCGCGCTGGATCTGGCCCGCTTCAACTAAAGACAGGCGTTGCGTTGCTGGGAGAGAATGAGGTCGAAAGTCGCGAGGCCGCACGGCGTCAGAGACTGATCGAAGCAGGTATCATCTCCGGGACCAAGCAACCAGAGTCTACAATCGCGATTGATGTATCACTGGCTATGCCCGAAAACTGTAAAGGCGCCGCCATTGCCGGTGTGCCCATCGGTGTAAAATTTCGACACGAATCTCCGACAATCAAGGGCTCCAGTCTGAACGATCTGGAATCGCTGGTCGCGTTATACCGTGCGTGTGCATCAGCTCAGTTCATTCTTGCAAAGAACCCCTTGGGCCGGATTGACGCAACTGAAACGCTGACTCAGATGCGATTTGATGAACTCAAGTATTTTTTTATTCAACACAGCGTATCCATCGACGCCGTCCAGTATTCCGAGGAATAATGATCAACCGTTACACCGTCATCGGGCAACCAATCGCCCATAGCCTTTCACCCGTGGTACACCAGTTGTTTGGGGAGTTAACGCAACGAAAAATCGACTACACCCGCACCGAATCCACGCCCGACACCTTTGAGCAGACGGTTCGTCAATGGAGTGATTCAGGCGCCAGGGGATGTAACATTACTTCACCATTCAAAGAGCAGGCAGTATCGATCTGCGACCGCCTGTCGCGTGAGGCCCAGCTTGCAGGCTCCGTCAACACTATCCACATGCATCGCGATGGCGCGCTGGTCGGACATACGACCGATGGGCCAGGACTGGTTGCAGATATCATCAGCAACAAGCGTCATCCGATCACGGACAAGCGAGTTCTGATTCTTGGCGCTGGTGGTGCGGCTCGTGGCGTCATGCACGCCATTCTGAAAAAGCGGCCAGCGCTGTTGCATGTTGCGAACCGTACGGCTGAAAAAGCGGATGCACTGGTCGACATATTCGGTGAACTTGGTACCGTGAGCAGTTCAGGGTACGAACAATTGGCAGACCTTGCTGCTTTCGATGTGATCATTAATGCAACGACACTCGGCATGTCGGGCAACATGCCGGAATTACCAGAGCATCTGGCTGGCGCCGGGTCTCTGGCATATGACATGACATACACTCAGAGGGACACCGCTTTCATGCTCTGGGCGAGCAAGCGCGGCGCGGCAACGGCAAACGGGCTTGGCATGCTGGTCGAACAGGCGGCCGAGTCGTTTCTTATCTGGGAAGACGTGCGTCCAAAGACGCGCATGGTCTATCCGCGACTGCGCGATATGCTAGCCTGAACCGCATGGCAAGAGAGTACCGTTGATATGCAAAGCGACAACAATTCGGACGACACAACCGGGCTGACTTTGCCGGGTGGGTTCAGAATCACCAAAGCGCGCATCGTTGGACTACTGATTGTGTTCCTGTGTTTGCTGCTCCTTCTCACCTGGCATGATGCGTTTTCCAAGGAATCGCCGCAGCCGCGCCTGCCTACGGTAGAGCTGGAAATTAATGGCAAAGTCTTGACTGCTGAAATCGCCTCCACCGCTCAACAACGATACATGGGCCTGAGTTTCAGAACGTCGCTGGCAAAAGATGAGGGCATGCTATTCGTATTTCCGGAGGAGCAAGCGCTGACCTTTACCATGCGTAACACCTTGATACCGCTATCGATTGCCTTTATTTCCAAAGACCTGGTGATTAACGAAATTCATCATATGGACGTTGGTCCCGAGCAGTATTTTCCTGCGAAAAAGCAAGCGCAGTTTGCACTGGAAGTCGATCAGGGCTGGTTTGCCGCCAATGACATCGCCGTTGGTGATCAGATAATCCGTCGCTAGCCTGGACTATTCATGAAACGCGGAAGGCCGCCCCGCCTGATTCTTCCACCAGACCCTTTTTCTGTAGCGAATTCTGAGAAGGAGCCAACGTGGCCCGGCGGAATACAGACTGTATTGCCGACTGAGCAGGATTCGCT
>JBGCGC010000030.1:0-70971 GCA_045110475.1 Granulosicoccus sp. | reverse complement strand
CTCGTCCGGCCCATCAGCCTCTACATCAGCGGTGGCAGGTTTTACCTGGCGGGCACTTAGCGGCGTCACGCTTTCTCGGTAACGACTGTTCGACGGAAGGCGGGGGCGCCCAGCCTGTGGCCCCATGGCTATCCGGTACGTAATCGAGTGACCTTGCAGTTGTTGCAACGGAGCACCCTCTTCATTGTCCAACGACAGATTCAGATGATCACTTTGCTCATCTCGGCTCAACCATCCCTGGCTAGGCGCCCCCGACGTTCCAGGTATCGGGCAACGCGCTCGCTGATCGTCGCTACCAACGCGTTGAGCTCTTTGGACGTGGGGGCATTGACCCGATGAAATCTCAGCTCTCCATTGCTCTTGAGCGAAAAGACGCCATCAATAAACAGCGCATGAAAATGCACACCGTGAAACATCCCGGGCACACCTACATTGATTTTGGGTCAGTTTATGATTCAAAAATGAATCTGGGTAAATCGCGAAAATATCTCAAGGGGAGCAAGAATTTAAAGAAAGTCTGCGTGTGGGCGTGATCAGACCATCGTTACAATCCAATTGAGCTCTGTAAGACAATTACAAAATGCTAATAACCGTCGATAAATATCTGGTTATAAGCAATTTATATCGCGGAGCGAGATCCGTTTTTAAAATCCATGAGAGTGTTCGTCACGGTAAGTATGTACAACGACGAGATAAATTAAGAGTAGTGCAGCCACAACCAAGACGGTGATTTCTCAATTCAATTGCATGGAAATGCAACCTCCCCTGAAACCCCAATCGTAGTACCCAATGGTTGCCCTACTTGAAAATGGGACGTAGATGATCACCTCACTATCGCCATGTACCCATAGTGGATCAGCGCCTACTGATCTTGCATCCTCTGTCGGCACACGCATATAACGCTTGTCGAAGTCAGCACTAACTTCGTCGATACGCTCACGCTCGATTTTCGTGGTGAGGCCCACGAGTACTCCCGCTTTACTAAAATAGAAGCCAACAGTACCCTCTAGGCTTGGATCCAGTGTTGAGCCTTTTATCGAGTAATGTGGACCGCCGGAACACCCCAGTTCTGATTGAACGCGCACGCGATGTAATGCTTCGAGCTGCTCGATTGTGGTTTTCCCAAGCGTTACACCAAACAGAGTCATGGGAATCGCTTCGGCTCCGCGACTGGATGGTCGGCCGCGCAACACCTCCTCTAAACGTCCAGCACTTTGACATAGGAATCGATTTGCCATTGAACATCCACGTTGATAGAGTCCTAGCGCAAGCGCGGTGTCAACAGGCGTACCTCGACCGTACTCATGAACAATACCAGCGTTAACACATCCCGGAGTTGCACCGAGTTCACATCCTTGCTCATATAAAGCAATTGCACGGGTACCAGGCGCGAGCATAGCCCTAAGCGGGGTTAGTTCGCTGGCCGCTCCCACACATCCTTCGCCATTACCCAGCTTGCACGCGCGCTCGTAGGATTCAAGTGCAAGTTCGGCATTTTCATCGGGCATACCACCTTCATATTTGAAGGCAAGATTCATACAACTCTCGGCGTCATCGCTATTACACGCTGCTTGCAGAGAGCGCAGGTCTTGAGCATGAAGCTGGGACATGCCCGTAAGTAAAGCAAAAACTACTAATGGGTTAATAAAAGTTTTATATTTCATGTGGTCTAACGTGTGTGAATTTTTCTTGAGTCTGAACAACTGCTGTAAATGCACAACTATCGATACATGGTAGCTCAGAGAAACCGGGTAACCTTTATTGTTCATTGGTAATAATTGACACCGGCACGTAATTTACCTGTTTCTACAAACGCCAGGCACCACAAGGCTGATAACATTCGTCCGATATGATTACCGCCGATCAGGTCACAGTACTTGCACCCGATGCCGCCTCCTACAAAGCCGGCAAGGCCTTGGCCACACACAGTAAATGGTCCGATCTTGGCCATACCGGACATATGCTATGGGGATTGGCTAAAGGTTCTGGCAGCAAGCCTTATATGACCCAAGTCGCGCTGCCAGAGCTTGCATGCAACTGTACATGCCCCAGTCGCAAATTTCCATGTAAACATGGACTCGGACTGATGTTTCTGGCTGCCGACGATCTATCACTGTTTCGACAAAAGGAAACGCCAGACTGGGTAACAGCCTGGCATGAAAGCCGAGCAGCACGGGAAGCGAAAAAGTCTCAGACAAACAAGAATCGCAAACCAAAAAACGAAGCATCAGTAGCAAAGACACTTGAAAAACGGACTGCGCGCGTTGATGAGGGAATTACTTTCCTACAGGAATTTCTACTCGATATCATCAGCCAGGGTCTGGGCCAGCCTGCAATAGAAAAATCAGAAACATGGGACACTGCTGCACGGCGTCTGATTGACTATCAAGCCCCCGGACTGGCGCGTCAGGTTCGTATTCTCGGCGACTGGGTGCATTCAACGCCTCAATGGGAACAGCACTTGTTGTATGAAATGGGTTCGCTGTACGCGATGCTACAAAGCTACCAGCAACGCGATCTGTTAAGCAACGATCTTCGACGGGAAATTGAACAGCGTATTGGCTGGCAGATCGACAAGGAAGAAGTACTCAAATCACAATTTGTCAGCGATAACTGGTTTGTTGCATTTCAGACCATCTCTCGCGTAGAGAAACTGACTTCATTTGCCAATTGGTTATACGGACAAAACCATAATCAATGGGCATTGATTCTGTCGTTTAATACCTCTGATGCTGTGCCGGCAGGATTCTGGCCGGTAGGGTCGACTATCAGTACAGAGCTGGCTTACTATCCTGGCGCTGTGCCTGAACGTGCCATCCCCACAAGCGATAAAGCAGAGGCAATCAAGCACGATCAGATCAATGTACACGCCGACTCCATTGGACAGCTTTTACAGCGGGTATCGCAGTCCATGGCATTGAACCCATGGCAAAGCAGATATCCTTTTCTATTGAACGCTCAGCCCCTCTTACACGACAACAATGCCCTGATTCTGATCGATGACCAAGGACATGGTCTACCGCTAAAAGCAACTCCCGAAGAATATTTAATGATCAACGGGGTATGTGGCGGGCAGCCCACTCTTCTAGCAGGTGAATGGGACGGCGATAGCTGCCGCATACATGCGCTCAGAGATCATGAAACCTGGTTCTCGCTGCGTGCACATTCACAATGAATCAGCCAAGCATAATTAAAGCAGCTCTACTTGGGACGCAACGGTGTAAAGAGCTTGGTCCAGCCCCCCACGCATCACTAAACGCCACATGGGCAAGCTTAGTAACACAAACGCAACCCAGCGCCGCATTGCTTCAAGCCGCTGCACTAGAACACATAGTTAAGCGTGCCGGCATTGTGCCAGTCTCAGCACCCTTGCCACAATCATGCTCCCCGGAGCAAAAAACCTATGTATCCTCAATAGCTGCCCAGTGTGCCCAAGACTTGTACCAGCGCTCTCTGCAGCCCTTGTTGATTGAGTGGATAAACGTTACTCGCGCACACGACTATCTGGCCCCACCCCGATTGCTACCCTTGCTGCTTGACTTTGGGCAGTCACATATAGATATGCGATTACCAATCGCTGATATTGTCGGTAATCGAGGCCAGTGGCTGGCCCGACAGATGAAAAAATGGTCATGGCTTGACGGTAATCCCAACCAGACAGTTAATGACGAGTGGTGGAACACTGGCACACCAGCACAGCGAGAGCTATGGTTCAATCATTATCTGATTAGCGACCCACAACGAGCTGCTGATGCAATAATTCAGGCTTGGACAAGTGAGTCAGCAGATGCCCGCGAAGCATTTGTGAAGCTTGCGTCGCTGCACCCTGATCCCGTTCATGAACATTGGTTGGAACGTGCGTTGTCTGAACGACGACAATCCGTCCGTCAGCTGGCAACAAGCGCACTGATGGCAATGCCTGATGCAGGTTTCCGCCAACGCAGCCTGCAACGCGCAGCCATGATTGTAGAACTGTCACACAGTCTTCTCAAAGGCCAAAAAATATCCGTAAATCCTCCGAAAGCGTTTGACCCGCAATGGGTACAAGATGGAATCCGCGAGAAACCACCGTCCGGGATCGGTCCAAAAGCATTCTGGATAATTCAGATACTCAGCGCTCTACCACTCCAGGACTGGATAACCATCCTGAATCATAATAAGCCTTTCTCACTGAAGATTGATCCTGACTGGTCAGACACAATACTGACCGCCTGGCAGCGATCAGCACGACAGCATTCCGGAACACGTGGTCTTGCATCTTTGCTAAAGCAACTAACAGAAACTGACAAGACCGACAGCGGTATTTCATCTATCACACAACTACTGGCAGGCCGCGAGAAAAGCCAGATCGCTGATCTTCTTGAACCCCTTAAACTTTCAGAAGCTCAACAACTCGCCTTGTTACGGCAACTGCTCCCGGCTCTGAACGCACAGCGACATCGACAATTACACAAGACAGCGTCCGACTGGGTGTCATCCCCTAACAGCGTGATTTCAAAATCTGATGCCGTAGCGTTAGCCAGTTGTTGCGATCGATACGAAATACCCAACATACTCGAGCGTATTGGCCGATTGAAGAGTCTGTCAGCACCCGCCGAAGAGTTTGCCTGGGTGCTGGAATTCCGGTACAGCTATCTGAAACATTTTCCTGACCACAACGATCCAAACGGGCCCGCAACATGACAACAGTTCTGCGCGAACATGCCGAATCGCAATATGCCGATGAGCTTGAGGCTCTTGCGCAACACGATACAAGGCCACGGCCAGATCAATGGAAACTTTCCCCGTGGGCGGTCACAGACTATCTGTCAGGTGTCACTCTCGACAATGGATATGAAGTAACACCCAAATACATCGGTGACAGACGTCTCATGGAAGTTGCCGTGGCGACACTTGCCACCGATCGAGCTCTGCTGCTGCTAGGTGTTCCGGGCACGGCTAAATCCTGGGTGTCGGAGCATCTGAGCGCCGCCATCTCAGGCGATTCCAAGTTGCTGGTTCAGGGCACATCAGGTATCGGCGAAGAGGCGATGCGCTATAACTGGAACTACGCGCATTTGCTAGCAAAAGGACCATCCATGGAAGCACTGGTGCCCTCGCCCATGATGCATGCCATGCGTGATGGCAAACTGTGCCGCATTGAGGAGCTTACGCGCATAGCCTCAGATGTGCAGGACACACTGATCACCATTCTCTCCGAAAAGATCCTGCCTATTCCCGAACTCAGCGAAGAGGTTCAGGCTAACACCGGATTTAACGTCATAGCTACAGCCAACTCTCGGGATCGCGGCGTAAATGAACTCTCGTCAGCCCTACAGCGTCGGTTTAACACTGTCGTATTACCGTTACCTAAAAATCTCGACACAGAAGTAGACATTGTGCAATCACGCGTCGCCTCAATGGCCAGTGCATTGGCACTACCTGCCGAACCGCCTGCGCTGGAAGAAATTCGCCGTGTAGTGACAATATTCCGCGAACTCAGATCAGGCGCCACCGAGAGCGGCGAGGCGAAGGTGAAGTCCCCCAGTGGAACGTTATCTACGGCTGAAGCCATATCCGTTGTAACCAATGGCCTGTGTCTGGCGGGGCATTTCGGTGATGGCACGATGAACGCACATGATCTGGCGACCGGCATGGTGGGTGCAATCGTGAAAGATCCCACTCAGGATCCAGCGGTGTTCAAGGAATATCTGGAAACAGTAGTTAAAGAGCGCGAAGGCTGGAAAGATCTGTATAGAGCATGTCGGGATCAATTGTAAATAAAAAGGACCTCATACCAATGGCTCGTGAAAAAACTGCCGAACAAATTCTGCAACGCCTGTGTAACAAGCGCCGACCGCTGGGGCTACTAATTCAGGATTATCTTGATAACCAGCGTCTTGATTGTATCGAGCAGTTTAATCTTGAAGCTGCTTCGTGGGATGCCAGTGACCTATTGAGCGCCTCCATTGATGAAGCAGCCGAGACAACCGTCTCGAAAGCTGTCTTCGAGTTGTTCATTCATCGAATTGCCAGTCAGAGTCCCGTTAAACATGAGCGGCCAATCCACCTGTTTCTCGGCAATTGTGCTTATCGAAATAGCCCCGAAAGACCTCTATTAGCGCAAATCTTCGATAGGCTACGTGAGTATGGTGTAGACGATATGTTTTTATCCATACTCTGGATAAGCAAGACAAGCGAAGGAAGCGTTGCCCAATTCGACGACAGTACAAATCCGTTCGAAGAGACGATTTTGCAATTGTCTGACGACAAGATGCTGGAACTATTTTTATCTTATATACAGAAACCGATAACCTATGGTCATAGACACTGGAATGTAGGACCACTACAGGCACTCATCGCACGCGATCGCCCGCACATCATCGAGAAACTGATACAGGCGATAGACAAGGTTTCCTATAACACTGAGGACGGTGTGATTTCCTGGTCTAGCATAGTCGAGGTAACTGATGCGTTCGATGCGCAATGTATCCAGCATTGCGTTGAGAGAAAGCTATTTTATCCTCTGGTTCACCTTGACAGGGCGCGCGATGGCGAGCACGCAGAGCTGGTTCAATCATTATCAATGACACAGCCTATGGGCAATTACAACCTGGCCATGGAATACCTGGCAGACTCCGCACCGCAGTTAATGATGAAAAAACTCGTAGACTGCCAATTCGATTCGCAGCTTACCCCATTTAACGCTGGTAAAGAATACACACGGTACTTTAAAATCGCCGCCGAAAACTGGCACTCAGGCGGCCAGGCTGTGTTCGATAAAGTGAATGATTCAAACAGCTTTGATCTGAACACGCGTAGCGCCTGCACTGTCTTAGCAAGAATGCTCGAGGGAGCAATAGCTGCAGAACCACCAGTCCCTGAGGCACGACAATGGGCGACTAACTACATACAGGAAAATCCGAACCCCGAGAGTACACTTCAGATAAGCTGCTGGAAAACCGTTATCGATGCATCCCCCTCACTGATCGAAACTGAGCTATGGCTGTTACTTCAACACAAGAAAAAAACGACACGCTCACTTGCAGTTGATGGTCTGAAACACGAATCCATCAACAATACGATAGGTAAATCTTGTGAACTGTTAAAACACAAGAAAGCCGACGCGCGGCTAGGTGCTGTCGAACTACTCAATGAAATTGGTAACGCTGATGCCATAGATACATTGAAAGCGACAGCCAACGAAAAACACCCCGCCAAAGTCAAACAGGCCATCACAAAAGCGCTCGAAGGTTTCGGTCATGCACCCACTGTGATCGAGAGTAAAACCAAACAGACCCTTGAAGAGCTACAAGCCGACATCGAGCGCAAGAAAAAAACCTTGAAACTACCCGCGTCCACCAGCTGGTTGGATTTAAGTTCACTTCCAACATTATCCACAACGCAAGGCAACGCCCTACAAGAGCATGAGATAACATGGTTGATTACAAAACAGGCAAGACATAAATCCATAAACCCTGCACCGGATAACACTATCCTTCTCACTCACATCAATCGGAAAAACTCCGGAGACTTTGCACTTGCCGTGTTGCAGCAGTGGTTAGCATCATCACAGCAGGCAGCAGATCGCTGGGTGCTGACACTGGCGGGATTGCTAGGCGATCAACGTATTCTGCCGGCATTAACAGCACCCATTGATAGCTGGGCCAAAGCGTCCCGTCACAAACTGGCAGAATATGCAGCACAGGCCGTGGCTTTGGTACCTGCCGATGAGTCGTTAATGATGCTCGAGACACTTGCTAATCGATACAGTCGTCGATTCCGCAACATCGGTAAAGCCTGCAAAGCCTCACTTGAACAGGCTGCCCGGTTACAAGGTGTGTCAATGGATGAACTGGCTGACATCATCGTCCCTACCCTCGGGTTCAACACCGACTATCAACGCGCATTGAGCGGCACTGATGTCGTCGCGGTATTACAAACTGATTTCAAGTTGATGTTCCTGAATCCGGAAACTGAAACACAGACCAAGTCCCCACCTTCCTCTCTACCCTCAGAGGCTCTTGACGATATAAGGACATTACGTAAACTGATCCGTGAAACAGTCAAAGGGCAAACCGTCAGGCTCGAACAGGCATTGATCAATCAGCGTCGCTGGCTCACTGCACGCTGGTCAGAACTATTTGAAGTCAATCCTTTTCTGCAGACCTACGCTTCGCAGATAGTCTGGTGTGCCAATGATGCTAACGGGCAGATGCGCCGATTGTTCCGTCGATATCCGAATGGACTGCTTGCCAATGCAGCCGGTGAGCTGATAGAGCTCGATGACAAGGACCACGATGTTGTTATGGCACACCCGTTAGCGATGGATGAGACCACGCTAAAAGACTGGAATGATCATTTTTCTCGAATGAAAATCAAACCGCCCTTCGCGCAACTTGGCCGTCCTGTTGCCAAACTGGATTCAGCACATGTCAATCGCAAATCCCTGGTGCTGATAGACGGACAGGAGGTCGCTAGCGGCACTTTTCGCTCGCGTGCTGAAAAACTGGGATGGGCCCGTGGATCGATGGGCGATGGAGCCACCATTTGCACCTACTATAAAAACTACCCGGGCACAGCAGTTTCAGTAACACTGGCTATAGAAGACTTCTACATCGGTCAGGATCCGGGCGACAGCATCGTATTAGGCAAAGCAATGTTCATGAAAGATGAAGCGGAGAAAACGGGTAACTTCGTTTTCAATGAAGCAAGTAGTTCAGATGATCCGAGAGTGCTGACGTTCGGGGAAGTTCCAGCGGTGGTGTATTCAGAGACAGTTACCGACCTGCAAGCCATCATCGCTTAGATTCAACACGTGAAAATCTATGGCATACGACATCATGGTCCGGGTTGTGCGCGCAGTTTACTGCGGGCCCTTGATGAGCAACGGCCTGATGTCATATTGATTGAGGCGCCAGCCGAGATGGATGGCTTGCTCGAGCATGTCGCTAACGATGATATGAAGCCACCGCTTGCCGCACTGTTGTATCAAACTGATGCGCCACAGGTTGCTGCGTTCTATCCATTCGCAAGGTTTTCACCGGAATGGCAAACAGTGAAATGGGCCCACGAGAATACTTGTGAGCTTAGAAGTATGGACCTGCCAGCGGCTATAAGTTTCGCTCTCCAACAGGACGAATCAATCTCAGTTACCCCTATCAGCGACCCCTTCGAGCTTTTTGCTCGCGCCGACGGGTACTCAGATGGCGAACGCTGGTGGAATGACAAGGTGGAGGAACGTGATGACTCAGCTACGTTCTTCGATGCCATACTGGAAGCGGTCTGTGTGTTGCGCAGTGATCTGGATCGGACTGAATCTGAAAGAACGTTATTACGCGAAGCGTGGATGCGACGTCAGATTAAAGCAGCAAGGCGTGACGGCTTCGAGAACCCTGCAGTGGTCTGTGGCGCCTGGCACGCGCCAGCCTTGATCAATGTACCCAAAGTGTCTGAAGACAATGCGCTTCTCAAAGGCTTGACGAAAGCCAAAGTCAAGGCTACCTGGACACCCTGGAGTTATGAGCGGCTCACAATGGCCAGTGGTTATGGTGCCGGTATACGCTCACCAGGCTGGTACGACCATCTCTGGTCACAGAGCCAGCACCCCTTCACCACGTGGATGACCAGGGCTGCGCGTCTACTTCGCCAGCAGGATCTTGAAGGCTCATCCGCATCAATCATCGAAGCGACTCGCCTGGCGCACTCGCTTGCCGGGCTTCGCGGTCGACCACAGCCCGGATTAGATGAATCTCTGGAGGCCATGCGTACGGTATTCTGCGCAGGCGATGCTACACCTTTATCACTATTACAAAGACCCTTATTGACAGGCGAGCGTCTGGGCGAGATCCCGGATGGTATCGCTAACTTGCCACTACAGAACGACATCGACAAGTTTATAAAACGATTGCGCCTGAAGCCAACGGCATCCAGTCGCGATTTGACACTGGACTTGCGCGAGGAGAGCGCAAAAAATCGCAGCGCGTTCCTGCACCGTTTGCAGGCCCTGGGCATCCGCTACGGCAACAAGAAACGTTCCCGATCCATGGGCACATTCCGGGAAGTCTGGCAGTTGCAATGGGAGCCAGCCATGGTTCTGGATATTGTGGACGCATCGCGCTTCGGCAACACGCTTGTTACAGCCGCCGCCAGCGTATTGCTAACTGATCAGGATGAAGCCAGTATCGATACAATCACCGAACGACTGGATCTGGCATTGCTGGCCGACTTGCCAGCGGTAGCACCTGTATTGGTAAAACAGCTGGATCGAAGTGCCGCCTCCACTACCGATGCACTGGAATTAATGAGGGCCGTTCCGGCTTTAGTGCGTATCGTGCGCTATGGCGATGTTCGAAACACTGACAGCAGCGCTTTGTCACAGGTGCTGGAACACCTGACGACACGAATACACATCGCCATGCCACAGGCCTGTAGAGGCATGGCGGATGAAAAAGCGATTGAGATGGTTGGCCTGATGCGCGGTTATTTCCAGGCACTGACAACTCTACAGAGTAAGCCAGCACTGGATGGATTCATACAAAGCTTAAAAAGCGTTGCAAACACAGCTGGTAGCAGCCCCGAACCCGCCGGATGCGCAACACGACTGTTGTACGATGCGAATGAGATGGACGCCAGCGATACCGCCAGACTCTTCAGTTTCGCGCTGTCACAAGGGAATAAGCCATCGGAGACTGCGTGCTGGCTAGAAGGTTTTCTGCAAGGATCCGGCGCGATTCTGGTTCACGACACACCCTTGCTTGCCATGATCGATCAATGGCTAAGCACACTGAACACCGACGGATTCACGCAGCTCGTACCCCTGCTGCGCCGAACCTTCGGCCAGTTCTCACCGACGGAACGCAGCCAGATTGCACAGGTTATCAAGTCAGGAACCTTACAGACGCCATCCACACAGGACTCAACGCCTACGCTGCCAACAATTGATATCGAACGGGCGATACCTGCCTTGATCACAATGAGCAAACTACTGAACCTGCCGTTGCCAGACCATGACTGATACTCACGACAGACGTTGGCGACTCATACTCGGTGAGCCAGCAGGCGATTCGCATTCAGAACTGTCAGAAGACGATCAGCGTATGGATCAGGCTTTGGCCGCCTTGTATGACAATGATGAAAACGAAAGCAACGTTGCCGGGCGTCACGGTGGTCTTGGTGCATCCAGCCCCCGGCTGTCACGCTGGCTGGGGGACATTCGCAAATATTTCCCAACCAGTGTTGTGCAGGTCATGCAAAAGGATGCCATTGATCGGCTGGAATTACAGCAATTGCTGCTAGAGCCCGAGATTCTGGCCGCCGCTGAGCCGGATGTCCATCTGGTATCGACCATCCTTTCACTTAACACAATGATCCCTGAGCAAACCAGGCAGACGGCACGAGATGTTGTCAATCGGTTAGTTCAAAAGCTACTGCACAAACTCGATCAACCTACACGCTCAGCTGTTAATGGTGCACTTGCCCGAAACGTCCGCAACTTGCGCCCGCGACATCAGGAGATTGACTGGCATAGAACGATCAGAAAGAACCTTCGCCATTACCAGCCCGACTACAAAACCATCATCCCTGAACAATTAATCGGTTTCGGGCGTAAGCGGCAGTCGCTCAAGGATGTGGTGCTGTGCATTGACCAAAGTGGCTCTATGGCCGCATCCATTATCTATTCATCTATTTTCGGTGCAGTACTCGCCTCATTGCCTTCACTACGAATGCGCTTCGTACTGTTCGATACAGCCGTTGTCGATCTTACTGACCAACTCAACGATCCGGTAGACATTCTGTTTGGCACGCAACTGGGAGGAGGCACTGACATACGCAAGGCAATTGACTATTGTGCAGGTCACATCATTCGACCCAATGACACCACTATGGTGCTGATTTCAGATCTGGAAGAAGGTGGCAACCCTGACAACATGCTCAAAGCAGCAGCTCGTATAGTGGACAGCGGCACCCAACTGATCGTCTTACTTGCATTGAGCGATGAAGGAGAACCTTATTACAGCAAGACCAATGCTGCCAGATTTGCAGCGCTTGGCATACCGGTGTTCGCCTGTACTCCTGACCAGTTTCCTGAGCTTATGGCAGCCAGCCTGTCAAGAAAGGATCTGCAATTGTGGGCACGCGGGCAAGGTGTAAAGATGACCAGAGCTAGTCATCGGTAGTGCGTTGACACGTGATAAACGGCAGATTGCTCAGTAGTGAACCAGGGAGTGTGCTTTGTATCTGCGCTTTTCTTGAAACCGTAGCCACCTGGTGCAGGTTCGGCGCAGTCTACACGTGTGGACTGTTTGAAATTATTTGAAGTTTCTGATTCGGTATCTGCTTCCGGATAACTGGTATTGGCTTTTACAGTAAATCTATGGCGAATATCGCGCCCTTCCGCATCAATCACTCGGAACCGGTATCGCGTGGGCGAAAGTTTACGGATCTTGTCGAAAGACTCTCTATCATTGCGCAAGTCTGCTTCAAAATCGAACATCGTCTTATCGTCAGCATTCTGTTGCTGTTCAAACTGCTCATTAAGACGCTGTTCATCGTTATCCACTCTCTGGATACGATAACCGCCCTCGTGTAGCTTCTGGTGGCAGGATGCACAGACGGACACACCGTTTTCTACACGGGTTGATCCTCCATCAGCCCAATGGTCTATGTGATGTACTTGTAAGTGCCGTGTTTGGGTACAGCCATAAAACTGGCAATGCTGATCACGATCCTTTATCGCCCGTGCCATGGCGGCAGGCCAGATTCTTGACTTCCGACCGATATCAGTCGGTTCGCCATTAGCTATCGTGTTGGTGGTTACGCTGCAATCACAGGCAATGCGTCGTGCGGTCTCGTGCGCGATGGCACCTGCACCTGTGACCGTGGGGCGTTTTGACGGAGTGGATTTCTTGCTCGGCGTTCGATCGTTGTTTGACGTTTGCAATTCTTCGGCCTCAACCGACACAATAACCTGATATCGATCGGCGGTTGCAAATTCACGACCAGCAGCTTGCAAGCTGGATTCAGCCATCAACACCGCAGCATCGGCACGACGTTGGGAGATACTATCTTCTGACTCTGACTCGCCCAGTTGATTCAATGAGTGCTCGACACATTTAAGAAAGGCTCGCGCTATTTCCGGTGGCAGGGTGAGCCGAATACAGGTACTGCCGTTACTCGTTTCACCCCAGAGAAGTGACCGAGATTTCCATTGTTCAATTGCGCGTTTTTTATCGCCATCTTCCTTATTATCTTCGTTCCATTTATATTCGTTGCAAATCCGGGCCAGTTCAGACACGGACGCATCCAGCGCGGCGTGACACAGGATTTTCTCGTTATCCAGATTTGCAACGCCTACTAAAAGACGAACCTTCGACCAGGTGAGCTTGCCTGCCCAAAACAATGCGCGGGTGGTGGGTAGTGACCTGAGGCAGCGCCCAACGCGCAAATATTCCCAGCTCAACTTCAAGCCAATGCCAATTTCAGTATTCATCCATGCTGCCCAGTGCCTTGCTCCACTGGATTTCCAGCCTTCAATTTCGTCAAAGCGGGTCAGGAGTTCCAGTAGATCAGCCTGAGACGAGCTCATCTCTTGTGTGAGTGAGCGCAAGCGCTGGCGCAGGGCTGCTTCATCTGTAGGTATTGCCTTTGCATTGATGGGCTGTACATCGCCTTCAATACAGGCCATAGCCAGTCGGATATTGCGCCCGAAGTGCTGCTGATCTTCAGGTCCAAATGAATCCATGCCCAGTGGGACACGACGATCGGAATTATGAGTGGGTGATGCGTCCATGAAATACTGCTCCGTTTGACGTAGTATTTTAACATCGCGGACATAGGGCGGCAACCAAGACTGTATATTTTATCAGCTTTTATTGATGGGTGAGATATTGCAACAAAGACCAATATCATCGTTAATACAATTATTGGCAATGGCAGGTTGGTGCCTTGCAGTCATTCAGTTAGCACTCGCGTAAAGACTATTTAATTTAGTGAACTAACGACTCAGTCGCCTATCTTGGCTGGCAGCCAAAAGTCAACGCCGAGCACTATCGCAAAACACTCGACGCCACCATGGAGCGCCCTGCAGCCACAGACCCCAATGCGATCTATCAGGGTGCAAAGATCGTGCTTGAGGGTATTGTCGAGACTCCGTGGTAGCGTCACTGTTCTTTGGGGTTGCGTTGATGCACCTCGTTAGTGACAAGGCGTTCGCTTATCAAGTGACTCCACGCTCCCTCAGTATCACTCTGAACTCGCCTGCATCAAGCCTGAGGCCTTCGTTTCAACGTCATGCAAATGGCCAATCAGAGCATGTAGCAACACATCGCGAGGAAAATCGTTCTTGTCGACCAGTACGCGGGCGATCAATGGCTGCCGCTTCTTTACCGGTAAGGCAACGGCCCAATGATCGGCATTGACAATAGCCAGCAGATCACCAAAGGGCAGGATCGAGTCAACATCAATCACCTGACTATCATTACCATTGGCAGGATTTATCACTGCCAGTTTGTCATAAGATCTTCTCAGCACTCTGGAGATTCGAGCTCGTTGTGGGGCGGCGGCAATCGTTGCCATGTAAATATCTGACGGCAAGGCATGATCTGCCAGCCACTGTTGCCTGACCTGATAGGACATATCAACAATTGCCCGCCCATCGCCAAACGGCACGCCCGGTACCGGGAAGTACTGAAGCAGTTTTCTGAGCCACAAGGACGGGTCTTCGGCCAACGGCGTACCGTGAACCACTCCCACCAGACTTACCAGTGAACGCACGGCTTTGTGCGTGTCAGGATAGGAACCCAGCATGTGAAGGCAATCCGCACATCCCTTTGAGTACCCTATTAAATTGACCGCAGAACCATGCTGATCTGCAACCCGAAGAATCTGTTCGCGAAGCAGAACGGCGTTACGTTCACACCCGGCGCGCCCATTTACCCATGCTATATCCACTTGATAACCCAGAGCCTCAAGCCGCTTGCGTGCACACATGAGTGGAGCCACCAGATTACGTACCGAGTCACCGAGAAGCCCTGGGACAATCAGGGTTGGCGTATGCATGATGGGAGTGGTGGCGTTTTCGGGGGTAAGGGTATCGACATCCGGCTGTTGAAACGTTGATTCACTCAGATGACTGGCATCGTCGAGAAGCAACAGACCGTCCGCGGTGACACCATTGAGTCTGGCACTGGACTCAAATCGTCTTGCAAATCGCTGACGCACGTCATTAAATTTAATAGGCGCAACAGTCAATTACAGTGACTCCTTGTGAAAATTCGAGCAATAAAAATAGCACGTCCTCCAAACCGTTAAATCATGCTGAATTTTACATTAACGCCACAGAACAACATCAACGTGTGTAAAGTTCGGCGTAGTTGAATTGACCCTCGGTTTATAGCAGATGACACAGAACACAGATCAGAGTGATTCGGACGTTGCTCGACGAAAACTCGATAGATTCAGCAAGCTCATGGATAGCTCCATAAGATTGCCAGGTGGTTACCGTATTGGTTGGGATGGTGTTATCGGTCTGGTGCCCGGCATCGGTGATCTGGTTGGCACAGGTATCTCGCTTTATATTCTGTTGCAGGCAAGACGTCTGGGGGCATCGAGAACTACCCTGTTGCGCATGCTGGGTAATGTGGGTGTGGAGACTGTCATCGGCAGCATACCTGTCATCGGCGATGTGTTTGACCTGACGTTTAAGGCAAACAATCGCAATATGCGATTACTTGATCAGCAAGTGGCAGATCCGGAGAGCATCAGCCGTGAAAGCAATTTACGGTTTTATGTCGTATTACTTACCGCTTTTATGATTTTTCTGCTTTGCGCATGGTTGATAATATCGTTGCTAGTGACATTACTGACATGGATCTTTTAATCTAGGAGCCTATGAATACACCACCACCAACGGAAGAGCCAGGCTGGGAAAAACTTGTCCACCAACTGGGTATTCGAGCAGAAAATGCCGTGGATCTGGTGCGAGAGCGATTCAGGCACCGAATTGTTCCCGACAAACCCATCAAGATCATTCCCTTTCACGGGATGGGCAATGACACGAGCTGTCTGCTACGCGGCAGAGTGCTGGAGTATCCGCAGAAACCCGCTGACGATGCGGAGTCGATCTGGCGAAATCTTCAGGATAGCTATCGCAGGTTCGAAACAGACGAAATACCAGACATTACCGTGTGCCTGACGGTCGGTGACCAACGCTATCATGTACAAACTGATGATGAGGGGTATTTTCTATTCGAGTTTCCAAAGCCACCTGAACACACAGGCCATCGCCTGAGCGTGTCGCTATCACTGCCTGACCACCCGGAGCAGCATGACGACACCGCGGGATATATCTTCTTTGCCCCTTCAGCCGCCGCCTTTGGGGTAATCAGCGACATCGATGATACCGTTCTTGTTACTCAAGCAACCTCAATGATCAAAATGATGCGCTTGACACTCCTTGAGTCAAGCGAAAGCCGTGTTCCATTCAGCGGTGTTGCTACGTTCTATAAGGCACTGCATGACGCCACAAACCCTTTTTTCTATGTATCCAGCAGCCCGTGGAATCTGTTTGAGTTTCTTGACGATTTCATGCACCTGAACGACATAACCACAGGTCCGCTTTTGCTCAGAGACTTTGGAATCGATAAAACGAAACTGGTGGCAGGCCCGCACAAGAGGCATAAGCTGGCACAGATCAGAACTGTGCTGGAGTTCTACCCTGATTTACGCTTTATCCTGATTGGCGACAGTGGTCAGCACGACCCGGAAATCTATTCCCTCGTTGTAGAAGAGTTTCCTGATCGTATCCTGTGTATTTACATTCGGGATGTTGGTCATGCCGCCCGTGATCGACAGGTGCAAGCACTGGCCACTCAACTGCAAGCCAGACATGTCGATATGCTACTCGTTCCCGATACACTGGCTGCTGCCACCCACGCAGCCAGTAAAGGCTATATTGCCACTCACCTCCCTGATCTTATTGCCGAAGAGCTATCTGTAAAAATCTGATGAGCTTTGCACTGACGAAGTCTACGACTTTATTCACCCACGCTAATGAGCAAAAAGCGATTCATTGCGCTGCACGGATGTTCCAGCTGGATATCAAGCAGGTTTGTTGATACCGATGGTCAGCTCGCCCACATACGCCTCGGTGCTACCGGAAATACGCAGCCTCAATCCAGTATCTGAACCACCAAAACGATCGCTCTCGTTGGTGGTATCCGGATCACCCCTGCCCGCGTATTCTTCAACCTTCAGTGTTTCCTGTGTAATTTCTTCGGGAAAGAACATCTGCGAAGTCACTATTAATGCATCGTCAATGATTATCTTGATGTGTATGTGAATCGTACGGCCCTCGTACCAGCCGGGATAAATAGTATCGAAGGTTGCGACGCCACTTTCATCAGTGGGCTGGATACCCCTTAGAAAGGTTTCCTCGCTCAGGTCGAGATCTTTTGTATCACCCTGCTCGTCAAATTGCGAATACAAACCAACAGCATCTGCCTGCCAGATATCCACGGTCGCATTAGTTATAGGCGCACAGGTGCCAGCATCTGTGACCCGTAATTTCAGCATTAAGGGAATACCCGGTTTACCCTCTGTGATATCCCGACGCACCAGATTGACTGGAGAGTAGTAGGGCCCCTCGATTCGTGCAGGGGTGAGAACGCAATCGGGGTTCCCCACGGCAGCGTTGGATAATTTAACCTCGGGTCTTGATGTGTTGCATCCTGCCAGTGTGACTGCAGAGGCCAACGATCCGCCAATGGCCAGAAACTGTCTTCTTGAAGTCGGGGGCTTGTTTTCGCGCATTGCTTTTCCTTTGTTTGTTGTGCCAATCGTAGCCATATGCTGACGTAAAAATCGACACGCTTGCGGCTTCGTTGTCAAATTTACGCAACTGTACTTTGTCAGTGTAATTAAGTCGTGATGGCAGTCGACGCGAAAGACATTGCCTCGCAGGTTGCTGATTTGTGCAATAAAATCGGACAAATCCCCACCAGTTCGCTCATGACGAAGGCAAAAAACTGCAAACCAGCAAGACCATGCTGTCACCCTTGTAATATTGCAGAAGGTAATGGCGAACCTGCATTTATCGTTACGGATAGCAACGTCATGGAACAGCTCAGTGGTTCGTACAGCACCAAGCCAATATCCAGTTCAGCTGATTTCCTGATAGGTCGCCTTGTCCACCTTGAGATAGGCAACCCCTTCATCGACCTTGATAACCACTTCCTCAACACCGGGAATAGCTGACAGCTCTTGGAATACACTCTCGGTGCTCAATCGCTCCTCCGCACTCAATGCCCGCCGGTGAGTTGCCATTTTTCGTGGTGGCTGGAAATTGACCAGCATGGCCGCCCATCCGATACACGCGATACCCATGACAACATACAGGCCCGTTGCACCGATCTGACCATAAAGCCAGCCTGCCCCGGCGCCACCGACAAATGCGCCCAGAAATTGACTACTTGAATAGATGCCCATGGCACTGCCCTTGGCGGCAGCGGGGGCAAGACGTGAGACCAGCGAAGGCAGCAAGGCCTCGAGCGTATTCAGAAAGCTGAAGAAGGCGGTAACCCCGATAAACAAGATAACTGCATCAGCAGACAACGATAAAAAACCGGGGGTAGCGAACAGAAGCTGCGTGATACCCATTCCACCTATACAAAACAGCAGAACGCCTCGCATAGCGCGCTTTTCACCGTGAATAATCAGAGGAATCATCACTCCGATAGACAAGATAACCGCCGGAAGATAAACCACCCACTGTCTGTCGATGGAAACACCGGCATCGCGCAAGCCGAGTGGCACCGCAAAGAACACCGCTGTAATCAGCAGATGAAGCATGAAAATGCTGCCATCTAGACGCAGAAGCTGCCGATGACGCAACAGCCGCTTCATTGTCTCAACGTTGGCTCCAGTATCTGCGCTGTACTGACAACGATCTGGTGTGGGTACGGTTGTGTGCAAAAGTACAAGAGCGAGAACAGCGGAGGCAGCCGTCAGCCAGAACAGGCCATCGATGGAGAACCAGCCGATCAGTAACGGACCCAGAATCAGAGCGATAACGAAAGCAAACCCGATACTGGCACCAAGACTTGCCATTACCTTGGTGCGTTGTTCATCACGGGTAAGATCGGCAGCCAATGCCATCAGTGCCGCCGATATGGCACCTGCACCCTGTAGGGCTCGTCCGAAAATTACGCCGTAAATGGATTCTGATGTTGCTGCTATGACACTACCTGCGACCAGCAGAATCAAACCAAGTGTGATGACATTCTTACGGCCAATGCGGTCACTGAGCATCCCAAAAGGCACCTGAAAACAGGCCTGCAACAAGCCGTATATGCCGATGGCCAGTCCCACCAGAAAAGGCGTACTGTCGGTGTAGTGATCACCGAACAGGCTGAATACCGGCAGGACAATAAACAGGCCCACCATGCGAACGACATAGATCAGGGAAAGTGACCAGGCGGCACGGCGCTCTGAGGGCAGAAGCGCGCTGGATGTTGAGGACTGGCTCATAAGACTTTTGTGTGATTTACCGGGTACGGCGCTACCCTGTTGCCGGATACCAGCTCCGCACCGCTGTATAGTATCAGTCCAGCTCCGCCATGGGCAGTCGATGGGTCACTTCCCAATCTCTGCCCACAATCCCCACCCATAAACAACGCGGACGACACCAGCCGTCCCAACTGAGTCAACCGAGAGATGGATACCATCCGCATCAGGGGTGCCCGCACCCATAATCTGAAAAACATTGATGCCGATCTGCCACGAGATTCATTGATCGTAATCACAGGATTGTCTGGCTGTGGGAAATCGTCGCTCGCCTTCGACACCTTGTTTGCAGAAGGTCAACGTCGTTACGTGGAATCCCTTTCTGCGTATGCCCGACAGTTCCTGTCGGTCATGGACAAACCGGATGTAGACATGATCGATGGGCTCTCTCCAGCGATTGCCATCGAACAGAAATCAACCTCGCACAATCCTCGATCAACCGTGGGCACCATCACCGAAGTCTACGACTACCTGCGACTGTTGTTTGCACGAGCCGGTACACCCACCTGCCCCACACACGGTGAAGTTCTGGAGGCACAGACGCTCAGCCAGATGGTTGATCATGTCTTGCAAATGCCATCGGGTCAGGCGCTTGCCTTGCTGGCGCCGGTCGTCAAGGATCGCAAAGGCGATCATACAACGCTTCTGGAACGACTTCGTGCTCAAGGTTATCTGCGTGCTCGTATCGATGGCGTTATCACTGAACTTGAAGGTGACATCACGCTGGCAGCGAAGAAGAAGCACAGTATTGATGTGGTGGTTGACCGTTTCAAGGTTCGTGAGGATCAGAGACTACGGCTGGCAGAATCGTTTGAAACGGCTACCGATCTGGGAGAAGGCAACGCCATCATCACCGCACTGGATGGTAGTGGCGACGATATTGTTTTCTCTACGCGCTATGCCTGCAGCCAATGTGGTTATTCGCTGGTGGAATTGGAACCACGCGCGTTTTCGTTTAACAGCCCACACGGTGCCTGCTCGCGTTGCGATGGTCTGGGGGTCAGCCAGTATTTCGATGAAAGTCTGATTATTACCAACAAGGCAGTCAGTTTAGCTGGTGGCGCTGTTCGCGGATGGGACAAACAGAACCCCTACTACTTTCAGATGATCCAGTCGTTGGCCAGACACTATGGATTCAAGGTAACCACCGTGTTTGATGAGCTGCCCGACAAGGTGCAAAAAGTGGTGCTGTATGGCTCAGACGGTGAAGAAATAAAGTTCACTTATCAAAGTGACAAACGCAGTGCGTCGCGTGAATCCTTACGGACATTTGAAGGTGTCATACCCAACCTGCAACGCCGCTATCGCGAAACAGAATCCAGCGCCGTACGTGAGGAGCTGGCGAAACTGTTGTCCAGCGAAACATGCCCCGAGTGCAAGGGCGCGCGTCTAAACACTGCCGCACGTCACGTGCTCATTGATGGACATAATCTGCCTTCAATTGTCAGCCAATCCATTGGAGATAGTGTGGGACTTATCGCCAATCTGCAGCTTGCAGGTGGACGCGCAGAGGTGGCCAGCAAAATTACCAGCGAAATCCAGCAGCGCTTGAGCTTTCTGGTCAACGTCGGCCTGGATTATCTGTCTTTGGATAGAAGCGCCGATACCTTATCCGGTGGCGAAGCTCAGCGTATTCGTCTGGCCAGTCAGATTGGTGCGGGATTACAAGGTGTGATGTACGTATTGGACGAGCCGTCAATCGGTTTGCACCAGCGTGATAACGATAAATTACTGGGAACACTGGCCTACCTTCGCGATCTTGGCAATACAGTGATCGTTGTAGAACATGATGAAGATGCCATAAGAGCGGCTGATCACGTCATTGACATTGGTCCCGGTGCGGGCATTCACGGTGGCGAAATTGTGGCCGAAGGTCCTCCCAGGAAAATCATCAGCAACAAAAATTCCATTACCGGGCAGTATTTGTCTGGTAAGCGTAGCATCGAGATACCACCAAGAAAATCACCGGGTAAACGGTATATATCCATAAAGAAAGCGCAGGGAAATAACCTCAAACAAGTTGATGTAAAAATTCCGGTCGGCCTTTGCACGGTAGTAACCGGTGTATCAGGCTCTGGCAAATCTACTCTGGTTAACAATACGCTGTACTACACAGCAGCCAATGTCATCAACAAGGCCCGCCATAAAAGTGCGAAGGTGGGAAACGTAACCGGACTCAGCGTCTTTGACAAAATTGTTGCGATTGATCAAAGCCCTATCGGACGAACACCACGCAGTAATCCGGCAACTTACTCAGGATTGTTCTCGGCAATAAGAGATTTGTTTGCTGGCACCCATGAAGCGCGTTCGCGCGGCTATAAGGCCGGTCGGTTCAGCTTTAACGTAAAGGGCGGCCGATGTGAGGCCTGTCAGGGCGATGGACTCATTAAAGTTGAAATGCACTTCCTGCCCGATGTCTATGTCCCATGCGACATCTGCGAAGGCAAGCGTTACGGACGCGAAACACTGGACATCAGATACAAGGGTGAGAACATTCACCAAGTACTTTCGATGACAGTTGAACAGGCCAATGAATTTTTTGCAGCCGTACCTGTGTTACACCGTAAATTACAAACAATGATGGATGTTGGCCTGTCGTATATCACATTGGGTCAGAATGCCACCACGTTATCAGGGGGAGAGGCGCAGCGCATCAAACTGGCAAGGGAGCTGTCCAAGCGCGATACCGGCGATACGCTATATATCCTGGACGAACCCACCACGGGCCTGCACTTTGAAGATGTGAAAGCGTTGCTGAAGGTGCTGCAACGGCTTCGAGATGCCGGTAATACTGTGGTGATTATCGAACACAATCTTGATGTGATAAAAACCGCCGACTGGATAGTTGACATGGGCCCTGAAGGTGGCCAAGGAGGTGGCACGGTGGTTGCCAGTGGTCCACCCGAGACCATTATGGCGTGTGAGTCTTCCTACACGGGACACTATCTCAAGCGATTGCTCATGCCCCAGTCTGCAAAAAAGAAAACAACGCGCGCAAAGCGTCGTTCAGATTCCAAAGCCTAGTGTAGAAGGCGTTTGCGCAATTGAGCTCTAAGAGGTACTTCCAGATACTGGTATAGCGCAAGAGCCAGAGCATTGGCTATCACCACCAACAAGCCAAGCGCTAACCATTGTTGTACCGGCCCTCCGGCAAACCAGCCGGTAAATTTATCGAAGACTTGAATAACATAAGGGTGCGTCAGATACAGCACATAGCTGGCACCACCTAAAGCTACCAGCAATCTGGGCATGGATCGGCCATCGAATACTATCAGGGCCAAGCCAATAACAACCATCGATGGTATTGCTGCGTAGATAAATCGCTCACCGGGAATATCGATTGACAGTAGCGACGCAACATGTCCGGTTCCGTGTTTATCAAACGGTATAAAAAGCAAGGACATGAAAAGATGTGCCGGATCTGCTGTGGTGCTTTTGAGTAACGATGGCAATGCCATTGCGATGAAAAAAACGCCAAGCGTCAGCACGTAATAAAAAGCTGCAATAAAACGTAACACTTCAATTGTGTCGTTTTTACTATGCGGTTTTCCATTGTGACTTGGCATTAATTAATTGAGAGGCGGCTTCGAACCCTGTTCAACACCATACTACCGCTAAACTGCATGGAACTCGAAAAAAGTCCTACCAACCGGTGGCACCGTTGCCATCTATCGGATCAGATTCTCTGTGGCAGAAGCCAGTGCAAATAGACTAAAGAGCCTGTATCGTTCCTGCTCGGTCATTTGCTACTCGGCAACCACGTTATGCTGCGCCCTCTTCTTCTCCAGATAGGCACCAGGACTCAGTCCGCAAGTTGGGGGGTGGGCTTTATGATCGTCGGCATGATTATCGTGCCCATCATGGACGCGGTAGCCAAGATTCTGGGAGAGTCCTTATCTCCAATGCAAATCACATGGGGACGTTTTGCCTTCCAGATGATCTTCATGGCGGTGGCCATTTTGCTCACATTGCAACCATCGGCACTTAAGCCGGCTCACCCGATCATCCACACGATCCGCGGTATTCTGCTGGCGACGGCAACCACATTTTTCTTCTTTTCACTGCTCTATCTACCCCTTGCAACCGCGATTGCGATCTTTTTCGTTCAGCCCATGATACTGACGCTTCTATCCGCCCTGGTACTTGGAGAGAGTATCGGCTGGCATCGGCGCATTGCGGTGACCACGGGTTTTCTGGGTGCCCTGCTGATTATCAGGCCCGGTAGTGAGGCATTCACGCTGGCGTCGCTTTTACCCATTGCCGCTGCATTTTTCTTCGCTTCTTATCTGGCAATGACACGCTCCGTGGCCAACGTCGATCACCCTCTCACCATGCAATTCAGTTCTGCAGTAGGGGCAACGATTGTCATGAGCCTGGCGTTGTGGCTCGGAAGCTTATCCAGTCTGGTCATGTTTCATCCACGCATGCCTAACCTTGAACAATGGGCACTACTGGGTGTGGTTGGGCTTATCGCTGCTGTCGGTCATTTGTTAGTGGTTATCGCAGTCAACAGAGCACCCACATCCCTGCTCGCGCCCTTTGGCTACATCGAGATAGTGTCAGCAACGGCGCTCGGCTGGTGGCTGTTTAACGAGTGGCCAGATAGCTTGACCTGGTCAGGCATACTGGTGATCGTATCCAGCGGCATGTATGTCATTTTCAGAGAGAACCAACTAAAGAAGGACACCCTCGCTCAGCGCACCTAGTGTAGTGTGAATCAATGCTCGGCACCTGCGCTCATTTCCCGGTCGAGCAATGCCTCAACCGCATCATGCGGGCTGACACCCTCAACCACCACACGATAAATCTGTTCGATGATTGGCATACGAACCTCAAGGCGTTCTGCCTGCTCATATACGGCGCGGGCAGCGCCAATGCCTTCTACTACCTGACCAATTTCCACGGCAGCCTCATCTATGGTTTTACCAGTGGCCAATGCCAGACCCATACGCCGGTTGCGTGACTGGTTATCTGTACAAGTGAGCACAAGATCCCCCATACCCGCCAAACCGATAAACGTCTCCTCTCTGGCACCCATGGCAAGTCCCAGACGGGAAAGCTCCCGCAAACCCCGATTAATCAGGGCGATGCGCGCATTGGCACCAAATCCAAGGCCATCTGAAAGACCTGCGCCAATAGCCAACGCGTTTTTTACTGCACCACCAATCTCGACTCCGACAATGTCGGTGGATGTATAGGCAATAAACGTTTTACTCCGTAGACACTCAGCCATCGTTGATGACCAGACATCATCAGAACCTGCAACAGTGATGGCCGTGGGCAAACCGGCACCCACTTCAAGCGCAAATGTGGGCCCCGATAGCACCGCATAGTTCTGACATTCAGGTAATTCCTGCCTGACAACCTGATGCGGTAAAAGTCCTGTCTCCAGTTCGAAGCCCTTGGTGGCCCAGGCTAACTCCAGCCTATCCAGCGACAAGGCTTCGCTATTGCGAATACTCTTCAGTACGGCTCTGAATGCGTGGCTCGGCACTGACACCAGAACGCGCGGTTGATCCAGCATCGCTTGTTCCCAGTCTATACACACCGACAGATTGTCTGGGAATACGCAAGCAGGAAGATAGCGCTCGTTGCTGCGCGAATCAGACAACCTACTCATATGTTCAGCATCCCGCCCCCAGAGCCTTACCTGATTGCCGGCACGTGCCAGTTGTATAGCTAGCGCCGTACCCCAGGATCCTGCACCAATGACGGTAACAGGAATACTTTGTTGCTTAATGTTGCTCATCCAGCCGCCAGCTCCTGTTGTAACGCACCTGTTTGCACAGCCCACTGCCGGGCATAGTGTCCATTGGTACCCAATAATTGTTTGTGAGAGCCACGCTCCACGATGGTTCCATGCTCAAGAACAATGATCTCATCTGCTGCAACAATCGTGCTGAGTCGATGTGCCACAACCAACACGGTTCGGTGCTTTGAGATAACAGCCAGCGAGCGCTGTATGGCAGCTTCGGTTTCATTGTCAACCGCACTGGTTGCCTCATCCAGAATCAGGATAGGTGGATTTTTCACAATAGCTCTCGCCAGTGAAAGTCGCTGACGCTGACCACCAGAAAGTTTAATACCTCGCTCTCCCACTAATGTTTCGAATCCGTTTGGCAAGGCGTCGATGAATTCCATTGCCTCGGCTGCAACGGCAGCCGCGCGCACTGCATCCCCGGAGGCTTCAGGATCACCGTAGGCAATGTTATCCCAGATACTGCCTTCGAAAAGAAACACATCCTGACTGACAAGACCTATGCCCTCACGCAGGCTGTGCAACGATAGCTCGTTAGCGGGTTTATCACTAATCAGTATCTGTCCCGAAGTGACCGGGTAAAAACGTAACAACAGCTTGATCAGAGTGGATTTTCCCGAACCAGTGGTACCAACCAGGGCGACCGTGGTACCGGCCTTGATATGAAGATCAATGGCATTGACGCCTGAATGGGTATTTGGATAATGAAACGTAACAGCATCGAATGTGACTGACCCGGGCTCCCCCAATGGCATGAGCGCATGACCGCTATCACGCACTCGCGTTTCTGTCTCAATGAGTTTGAGTATCCGGCGAGTACTGGCCATCGCACGCTCGTAAAGGTCAACGGTTTGCGCCAGACGCGTTAGTGGCCACAGCAAGCGCTGTGTTAGAAACACGAGCATACCGTAGGCCCCGACATTCAGGCTACCGTCCAGCGCCTTCAAACCGCCGAGAATAAACGTTGCCATGAATCCAGCGAGAATTGCCATTCTAATAAGAGGAACAAACGCTGAACTGATTTTGATGGCTTTTCGGTTAGCTTTTACGTACTCCTTACTTGTAGCAGCCAGACGGGCGCTTTCGCGAGCCTCAGAGGTGAAGGACTTGATGGTTGCCATGCCACCAATATTGTTGCCCAGACGACTGGACAAATCACCCACTTTGGCACGTACATCGGCATACAAGGGTGTAGCCCGGCGCATAAAAAAGAATGCCCCCCAGATGATAACCGGAATGGGGGTAATGGCAAGCATGGCAATGCTGGGTGAAATATAGAAGAAAACGCCGCCGATCAAGGTTACGCTGACAAACACTTGCAGGAAATCATTGGCACCGCCATCAAGGAAGCGCTCTAGCTGGTTAACGTCGTCATTGAGTATGGCGGTCAGTTCACCGGAGCTGCGTGATTCAAAGAAGCCCATATCCTGCCGCTGCACCTGATCATAGGCATCTTGTCGAAGATCGGCTTGCAGGTCTTGCGCAAGGTTTCTCCACAAGATCAGATACAGGTACTGAAACAACGATTCTCCTGCCCAGATAAGCAAGGTCAGAAACGCCAGCATCAGGATCTGTCCCTGCGGCGTCTCGAAACCAAGTCCCGCCAGAAAACTCTCTTGCCGGTTGACAACCACATCAATGGCAACCCCGATAAGAATCTCGGGCATGATGTCAAAGAGCGTATTCAGTGCCGAGCAGGTACTCGCCAGAATGATGCGCCGACGATACCCCTTCGCGTAGCGCAGCAGTTCGATCAACGCGTTGAAACTGGTGGCCGCTTCACTCATGACTCAGTATTTTTGAATAGGCAAGAAAAAAGGCAGGCCAGTATGAACCGACCCGCCTTTGTACTGTAGCAGCAAGTGACCCTCAAGAATCCCAGGCAAGCAGCCTGGACCATTCAGAGCACTTGACTTTGCGTTACACCGTTAACTTACTTCAATGCATCCCAACTGCTCTGGATTTCGCCAGCAACCTCACCGGCGTCTGCACCACCGGCATAGTCAACCATACCCGTCCAGAAAGTGCCTGCGCCAACGCCACCGGGCATTAGATCGGAAGCATCAAAACGGAAAGTGGATGCGCCCAGCAGGATGTCATTCATTTTTTTGATGGTCGGATCACCGAACAACTCAGTATTCACACCCATGTGTGGAGTCAGGAAGCCAGACTGCGCCATCCAGACTTCGTGTGCGATTGGCGTTTGCAGCCATTCCATGAATACCTGAGCGGCCTTGTTGTCCTGCGTGATGCCCCAGACAGTACCCGCACCCAGAACCGGCTTGCCAAGGTCTTTTTCTTCGTAGGCAGGGAAGTAGAAGAAGTCGACATCAGCGCCAACCTCTGTTCCTTCAGGGAAGAAACTGGGGATGAATGAGGCTTGCCTGTGCATGTAGCACTGAGGAGGCGAGCTGAACAGGCCTTGCGGGCTGTCTCGGAAGTCAGTGGTGGCTACAGCGCCAGCTCCACCGGCGACGTAGTCGTCGTTGCGAGCAAAGTAGCCAAACTCTTCTATGGCTTCGACAACTTGAGGATCATTGAAGGGGATTTCGTTTCTCACCCAGGCGTCATACACCTCAGGCGCGTGACTACGCAGCATCATGTCTTCAACCCAGTCGGTTGCGGGCCAGCCAGTAGCACCACCGGAACCCAGACCGATACACCAGGGAGTTTCGCCATCAGCAACGATCTGATCTGTCAGCGCCTTGAGCTCTTCCATGCTCTGAGGTATTTCATATCCCGCATCCTCGAAGTTCTCTGGGCTGTACCACACCAGAGATTTCAAATCGACCTTGTAGAAAAAGCCATACAGGCTTTCCGCCCCGTCAGCTCCCGTGAATGTGCCCAGATCAATCCATGATTGTCCAGCAGCGTAGTTGTCCAGAAGGAAAGGACCAGCGGACTCCGGGAGTGGCGTGAGGAAACCACGCTCTGCCAGGTTGGCAGCAAGACCCGGCTGCGGGAATACCGCGATGTTGGGCGCTGAACCGGCTTCTGCGTCGATCATTATCTGTTGTTCAAAACTGTCAGAACCTACGTAGCTGACATCAGCACCGGTTGCTGATTCAAAGTACGCAATCATGTTCTCGACCAGTTCCTGGTCAGGCCCCAGCCATGGGCCGAACACCGTGAGGCTTTCACCATCAAGGTTGTTACCCTCGGCGAAGGTGTTGTAACTATCCCAGTTGAAAGCGCCTTCGCCTACGGGAAACAGCAAGCCATCCTGAGCTTGCGCGGTGCCGAAAGAGACGGCAATCAGGGCTGCAACTGCTGTGCTTTTAAAAGCTGCAGCGCGTTTATTAAACTTCATGGTTTTCTCCAATGGTTCCAATTGATACTGCTGGTTTGTACATCACAAAATTTTCAACCGACAAACGGTCCTAACATGATTTTAAATCTCATGTTTCACATCACATACTACAACTACTGGTACAAAAAAATTACTGTTAAAAAAAGTTTGAGTGCGCATCTCATCGTGCAGAGTCGACGACACTTTGTTTATTCAAGTTAGACGTTGCCCTGCTGAGTCGTTAGCTGCTGCCGCTGGCCCAGTGGAAGAACCAACGACAAGGCGAGCCTCCAGAAGGAGTGACTGCGGCGCACTCTCTGGCGATTCAATGATATTCAATAACATCTGCGCAGCTTGAACACCCGCCTCACGCACTGACGAACGCGTAGCGGTGAATTGTGGGATTTCCCCTTGATTGTCAAAAAAAGATAGAACATCATCGTGAGTGACAACTGATACGTCTTTACCGATGACCAGACCAGCATGTACGATGGCTCTTTGTACCCCGATGGCGACTACGTAGGAAGAGACAACAAAAGCGGTGGGAGGCGATTCTGTGTCCAGCAGTGCGTTGGCCGTTTCATAGCCGTAGATCTCCGTCATGTCACCCGAACTGATCAGTTCCTCGTCCAACGCGAGACCAACCGCCTGCAGCGCATCTTCGTACCCCTTCAAGCGAAGCCAGGCGAAATTCAGCACCTCGCGGCCGTTGACCAGTGCGATTCGTCGATGGCCCATATCCAGCAATAGTTGGCAGGCTTGACGAAACGCACGACGGTTATTCATATCCACCCAGGAGTATGACTGGGTACACTCTTCCACTCGCCCGTGAACAACAAAGGGTAATCCAACTTCGCGTAGCAAATCTATTCGATTGTCTGATCTGCAAGGTGAATGCACTATAACACCGTCAACAGCTCCACTAGCCGCGTAATTTCTATAAGTTTCTTCTTCTTTGGTTTCTTCGGCGACGGTAAGCAACAATTCATAACCGTTCTGACTGTATGTTCGACTGGCACCTGCAATGAACTCCCCGAAGACCGGATTGACAACATCGCTGCTGCTCACCATGGGGATCACATGACCCACCGTCATGGAACGTCCCGTTGCCAGTCCCATCGCTCGAGCGTTGGGTTGGTAGTTGTTAGCCGACGCTGCCTTGCTAACGCGCAGCCGGGTTTTTTCACTCACCTCCGGATAGCCATTAAGTGCGCGGCTGACAGTCGTCTGCGACAGGCCCAGTGATTCGGAAAGCTCTTTGAGATTCATTGACTAGGTTGACGTGAGCAGTACGTTGACGATGGGTGCGCTTTGACGAAATAGTCTTAAAGCGCTTTGGCTGCCGCATAGTAGGCTCTAGTCGCACCACTGTCAAAAAAAAACTAATGGTTGACAGTATTGTTGAGCTAGTCGATACTTCGCGCCCAATGCGCTTTGGCCAATTTGTTACATGAGCCTGCGCGGCTGTGTGTATTCTAGTTCACATAGTTATAATTCGGGTCAAAAGGGAGGGAGCGATGCATCCAGCTTTTCAGGCAGTACTAACCATCATCATCGGGGTGGGAGGTTGTGTCGGCTACTTCTACTTCTCCAACCAGTTCCTGGACAAGGTGGTGTTCCCCCCAAAAGGGGCAAATGCTGGCCGCAACATCACCCGGGCAAACATGGTCAGGCCCTGGCTCTTTCTTTTTCCGGCCCTCGCTGCCCTCGGACTCTATCTGGCTTATCCCGTCGTCGAAACACTGAGACTGTCGCTGACCGAAAGACTTCCCGGTAATGAATCACAGTTTGTCGGGCTGGCCAACTACCAACAGATGTTCAGCGAACCGAAGTTCTGGGAAGCGATGCGCAACAACATGATGTGGCTAATCGTCGTTCCCGCGTTTTCCACCGTCTTCGGACTCATCGCCGCCCAACTGTCTGACAGGGTGCGCTGGGGCAACATTGCCAAGTCTCTTATATTCATGCCCATGGCGATATCGTTTGTCGGGGCTGCCGTCATTTTCAAACTTGTCTATGACACGCGACCAGTCGATCAGGATCAGATCGGTGTACTTAACGCGCTCTATCTGTTTTTTGGCGGTAGCGAACCGGTCAGCTGGCTAACTATCGTGCCATGGAACAGTCTGTTCCTCATGATTGTTCTCATCTGGATCCAGACCGGTTTTGCCATGGTTATCCTCTCAGCCGCACTTCGCGGCATTCCTGAAGAGACTGTCGAGGCTGCAATTGTCGATGGTGCCAATCCCTTTCAAGTGTTTTTCAAGATAAAAGTGCCGCAGATAATGAGCACGATTGTGGTTGTGTGGACCACGATAACCATTGTTGTTCTCAAGGTCTTCGATATCGTTTTTGCGATGACCAATGGACAATGGGAAACGCAGGTACTAGCCAACTACATGTACGACAAGCTGTTCAGAGCGAGTGACTGGGGTGTAGGCTCGGCAAGTGCCATGATCATTATGCTGCTGGTATCGCCCATCCTCGTCTGGAATGTGTACAACGCCCGCAAGGAGATGCAGTAATGTCTGGAATAGCCGGTAACAAGTCGAGTCTTACCTGGGCGGTTCACCTGTCCCTTGCAGCCATGGTATTGCTTTGGCTATTTCCAACCGTCGGACTTTTTGTCTCTTCATTCAGAACCGCCGATCAAATCTCCACCGGTGGCTGGTGGAATGCCATGTCAAGTTCGGAGCAGAACCTCACCCTGCGTACTGATAGTCCTGAAACACAGGTCGAGAAGGACGGCATGTTTGTTGTGGAAGGCAACCTGTTTGACGAAGGCTCGGAGGCGGTCATTTCGGTATGGGGTACATCGTCCCGAAACATCGACGACTATCAACCTGGCGATACCGCCGAGCTAAGATCTGGTGCCTCGATTACCGTGCAGTCCAATGGTGACTACATCATGCAGCACAGCGAAGAGCTGTCTGGTGCGCGAGGTCAGAGAGTTTTCACTACTGCCGAGACGCCGCCTGAATTCACGCTTGAAAACTACCAGAATGTTCTTTTCGACGAAAACAATCGGGAGGGTATGGCCAAGGCATTCTTTAATACGCTGACCGTCACCATTCCAGCCACGATTATCCCCATACTCGTGGCGGCGTTTGCCGCTTACGCACTAGCATGGATGGACTTCCCGGGAAGAGCTTTGCTTATTGCTGCAGTGGTTGGTCTGTTGGTCGTGCCGCTACAACTTGCGCTTATCCCGCTTCTGAAATTGCACAATGAGGTCGGCATTGGCAAAGGCTATCTCGGGGCCTGGCTTGCACATACCGGCTTCGGCTTACCGTTGGCCATCTATCTGCTGCGCAACTACATGGTGGGGCTGCCGCGAGACATCATAGAAAACGCCAAGGTCGATGGTGCGACAGACTTCCAGATCTTCATCAAGATCATATTGCCGCTGTCGTTTCCGGCGTTGGCCTCATTCGCTATCTTCCAGTTCCTGTGGACCTGGAATGATCTACTGGTAGCGCTGGTATTCCTGATCGACTCCAGCGGAGAGACAACCGTAATGACCAAACAGATCGTTGAACTTCTTGGCACACGTGGTGGCAACTGGGAGATTCTGGCAACGTCGGCCTTCGTGTCGATAGCGGTGCCACTGGTTGTGTTCTTTGCCATGCAGAAGTATCTGGTCCGTGGCCTTCTGGCTGGATCGGTCAAATAAGACAATGGAGAACAGATAATGACAAGCCTTAAACTGACCGATGTTGAGAAGACCTACTCGGGCAACATCAACGTTCTTAATAACATCAATCTGGATATCAAGACCGGCGAGTTAATCGTTTTCGTTGGACCTTCAGGCTGCGGCAAATCGACCTTGCTACGCATGATTGCCGGCCTCGAAACCATCACCGCGGGGGAATTCACCATCGATGGTGTGCGCATGAACGAGATGCCACCTGCCCAGCGTGGTATCGCCATGGTCTTTCAGTCCTACGCCCTGTACCCGCATATGACCGTGCGCGACAACATGGCTTTCGCGCTGAAACTTGCCAAGAAAACTCCAGAAGAAATAGACGCCGCCATCACTCGGGTAGCAAGCACATTACAACTCACCGAATATCTTGATCGATTGCCGAAGGCACTCTCAGGTGGGCAGCGTCAACGTGTTGCCATTGGTCGCTCTCTGGTAAGAGATCCGAAGGTCTATCTTTTTGATGAGCCACTTTCGAATCTCGATGCAGCCTTGCGTGTCGCTACCCGAATCGAAATTGCGCAGCTCAAGGAAAGTATGCCGGAGTCCACCATGGTCTATGTGACACATGATCAGGTAGAAGCCATGACACTGGCATCCAGAATCGTGGTGCTCGCCAACAAGGGTATAGCGCAGGTGGGTACACCGCTTGAGTTATATGAGACACCAGAAAACGAATTTGTTGCCCAGTTTATCGGATCCCCCGCCATGAACCTGCTGCCTGGCAAGATTGTCGAGACCGGAGAAATTACCAAGGTTAGCCTGACACATGGTGGCGGTGTCATCTCTTCTGCTGTTTCCACCAAAGACGATCTGAAGGGTGCATCAGTCAACATTGGAATACGACCGGAAGACATGCAACCTGTGACCGGGGAAAACTACGCTTTTGAAAGTGTCATTGAGATCGCAGAAGCACTTGGCGAAGTCACACAAGTCTACTTCCAGCGGGAAAATGCCGAAAGCGATCCCGTTATCGCGAAACTACAAGGCATTCACCGCGATGTGCGCGACAAAAGCATGCGTATGTCAGCAGACATGAGCAAGGTACATTTGTTTACTGAAGGCCAGTCTTTGCATTACAGGAAGTAAAAAAGAACAAGGCCAATAACCTGCTTCCACACCGCTCCAGGCCAAGCGTGTAAAAGTAACCGGATTGTTCTTCAAGCTCTTGAACGGCTTATTGAACAGTTCCGGGGGCTACGTGTGCGAAGAAAACAATCAAAAAAATAGTACGGATTTATGATTTCCGTGAAAACAGTCATCTGCGTTGTTTAAGACGCGGTGTCCCTCTGCGCGGCGATATAGGGGAGCTGTGCGAGCAGAAAACTGACTGCCCGGGATTGACGGGGAGCGGTTGTGAGTAGTGGTAAGCGACAATCGATCACGGATCCGGCAGTTGTGCGGATCAAGTCGTTGGAGATCCTTAGCTTGCTGCCGATAGCACTGCAAACTCGCGCGCTTTTAACTTCTTCAGTTACAGGAACGATTTTTCATGAGATTTTCATCAGTCAGCATCGTCGAATCAGATGTTGTTGTCGACAAGGATTGGTGGCGCGGCGCGGTTGTCTACCAGATATATCCTCGCTCCTATCAGGACTCCAACAACGATGGTATCGGCGACCTAGCTGGCATCAAGGACCGCCTGCACCACATAGCAGAGCTGGGTGCGGATGCTATCTGGATATCGCCATTCTTCAAGTCACCCATGAAGGATTTTGGCTACGATGTCTCAGGCTATAAGGACATAGACCCGATGTTTGGCGACCTGCATGCGTTTGACGAAATGATCGAGTCTGCCCATGCGCTTGATCTCAAGGTCATTATTGACCTTGTGTTGTCACACACCTCAGATCAGCATGCCTGGTTTGCACAGTCTTGCTCCAGCCGCGACAACGACAGACATGATTGGTACGTATGGGCTGATGCAAAACCGGACGGAAGTCCACCCAACAACTGGCTATCAATTTTCGGCGGACCTGGCTGGTCGTGGCATTCGACTCGCTGCCAGTATTATCAGCACAATTTCTTGTCGTCTCAACCAGATCTTAATTTTCACAACCTCGACGTACAGATAGCAATGCTGGACATCGCACGCTTCTGGCTGGATCGTGGCGTTGATGGTTTTCGACTGGATACCGTCAATTTCTATTTTTGCGACGATCAGCTGAGAGACAATCCAGGTCTGGCACCAGAGTTGCGCAACGCCGACATAGCGCCCGGGGTTAATCCTTATAATCACCAGGAACACCTGTACGACAAGAGCCGACCGGACAATCTGAAGTTTCTGGAACGTTTTCGGGCAGTACTCGATGAATATCCCGCTGCAACCTGTGTGGGGGAAATTGGCGATGCTCAAAATGGCATGAGCATTCTGCGTGATTACACCAGCGGTGAAAAGCTCTTGCATATGTGCTACACCTTCGATTTTTTATCCGCAGAAATTCCGACTGCAGCAAGAGTCGCATCAGTTCTGCAACGCTTTGTAAAAGAAGCCCCCGACAGCTGGGTATGCTGGGCTTTTTCAAACCATGATGTCGTCCGCCATGCGACACGCTGGAATCTGCCTAAAAAGAACAAGGCCCAACATATCAAAGTGCTTGCATCGTTGTTAATGTCGATGCGCGGGTCAATCTGTCTTTATCAGGGCGAAGAGCTTGGTCTGCCAGAGGCTGATATCCCCTTTGAAAAACTGCAAGATCCCTACGGAATTGCTTTCTGGCCTGAATTCAAAGGCCGGGATGGATGCCGAACACCCATGGTCTGGGACAATCAGCATGACAACGCAGGCTTTTCAAGAGTCGAGCCGTGGCTGCCAGTGCCGGAAATGCACAAGCGGCTGTCAGTATCCACGCAGCAAGGAGATGAACAAAGCACCCTTGAACATTACCGCCGATTCCTGTCTTTCAGAAGCGAGAATCCTGCTCTGGTCAAAGGCTCTTTAGACGACATCATTGTGATGGGGGAGATTCTGTCGTTCGTTCGCACCCTTGACGACGATTCAATCTACTGCGCATTCAATCTGGGTAGTGAGCGTGTTCGGTGTGAAATTGATACCCAGCGTAAACTGACGCTGCTAGATAGTCATGGTTTTCACCCTGAGCTCATCGATGGTGCACTGGAGATACCTGCGTACAGTGCGGCGTATGTGAAACTGGTCTAAATCAGTTACGGCGCAAATACTACGTCATCCCCTGAAACCAGGGGACGACGTGCATCAATTCACGACTTTACCCGAATCGCCCTTCCCTTTTTAGTGGTGTTTTTTTTCGCCAGTGCTTTTCTGGACGTCGCTTTTTTTGCTGACACCTTTTTGGTCTTGACCTTGCTCGCCATTGCGTTAGTAGAGTTCATGCGCGATGAACGTTTTTTACTTTTTCTGACTGTGGGCTTCTGAACCTGTCCGTAGGACTTGAACTTCTCAAGTACACGCGCCATTTCATCGTCAGGCAAGACGATCATATTGCCCGCAAGCTTCGCATAGTAGAACTGCTTTGATAGAGTCTCTAACTCGACCGCTGCCCACATGGCGTTGTCAAGATTTTTACCTCCGGCTACCATACCGTGATTGGCCAGCAGGCACGCCGTCCTGCCTTCCATTGCCTTGAGCATACTTTGCGATAACTCAGCGGTACCAAAAGTTTCATAGTCTGCACAACGCACCGAATTTCCGCCAAATGCGGCAATCATGTAATGACAGGCCGGAATATCATCGCGAGCTATTGATACCACCGTGGAGAACGTTGAGTGAGTATGAACGATGGCGTGCACATCGGGCTTGGCTTTTAGTATTGCCCGATGAAAATGCCATTCTGAAGACGGTTTGGACGGCCCCTTCCAGTTGAATTCGTCATCGTCAATTTTCATTTTGGCGATGTCCGCAGGTTTCAATTCTTCGTACGGTATACCGCTGGGGGTAATCAACATGAATTCTTTGAAGCGTGCACTGATATTGCCTGAGGTTCCCTGATTCAGACCTGTCGCGTTCATCTGTAGACACAACGCGATAATTTTTTTTCTAATCTGGTTTTCTGTCATGGCCCTGTCTAGTCGGTCGGTAAATGAGAAAGTAAAACACAAGCACTACACCAGTAACGCCCTTGCGGTAGTCTGGTCAGTCACAAGATCGCTTACGTAGCCTTGTGATAATACAGCTTTCAGAGCGCTCACCTTGTTCTTTCCAGCGGAGATCATCAAACGTCTGGGCAGACGTTTGAACACCACTCCGGGGATTCCAATAATGCGCTCATTGATAGGGTGTTGCACCAGTTCACCATCATCATCGATATAGAATCCAAGAAAATTTCCTATTGCGCCAGCTTTTCTCACACTGCTGTACTCACGAGAGTTCACCAGACCCACCTGACGAATCGTGGCACTATCCATTCCGCCGATGCTGACAATTGCCACATCGGCTTTCAGGGCACGACGATGAATATCCTTGAACAATGGCTGCTCTTCCAGTAACTGCCGTGTACTGGCAGAATCGCAAACAATCGGCGCCGGCAGATACAGGCACTCTGCGTCAAGTCGTGAGGCAAGTTGAGTCGTTGCTTCAAAGCGCGCGATGGTAGAGCGGCGCGTCAAAGAGCCAAGCAACGACACAACAGAGACATTCTTTCGTGGCGAATACGTGAGCTGAGCAACCATCTCTTTCAAGGTAACGCCCCAGCCAAGACCGATGGTCGTGTCATCAAGGATATGTCGCAGGACCACCTCCCCGGCAGCCCGACCCACCTGCTGCGCCAGTTGCAACTCATCGCTGGCATTACTCAGACAGACATCAGCAGCACGAAGCTGATAACGTTGCACCAGTGAGTCGGCAAGTTCGAGATTTTCCAGTAGCGGGCTGTTGATGCGGATAGTGACAACGCCTTTGTCTCGACACTCTGCCAGCAGGCGTATCACCCGTGCACGACTGATCCGCAGACTTTGAGCTATCTGCTGCTGCGTCATTCCCAGATCGTAGTAACAACGAGCGACACGCACCGCCAATTGCTCAGGCCATACGTCATGCCCGGCGACATTGACGAACGGCTCCGCATTATCGAGCTTGGTCATACGAGATACCCTGACGGTTAGACGACAAGACTACGAGCTCTGCAAGACTTGCGAATTATTCTTCAACGATGACAGGATACATATGTACAAGCTGTTAAACAAATGTCTTGCACAGACACAGACTCATGTGGCACTCTCAGTAGTGTCCGGGTTTTAGCTGATTTGATTGAGTTGAGGCAACACCATGAAAAACAGGCATGAGCATGGGCTCCAGGGCTGAGGCAACAAAAGATCCTGACGTCGTAAAGTCTGCAGCGCATGTATCGCCCGCTGTGCTGACAGCGCCTCGCTTCATGCTCTCGGATCATGCCTTGCCATGGCTTGCACCCTTACTTGCTCTGCTGGTGGTCTTCGCACTATTCCCCTTCTTCTATAACATCTGGCTGAGCTTCCATGAGTTCGTGCCACGCAAACGGGCACTGGAATACGTCGGAACAGCCAACTGGGAGAAACTGTTCGCCGATACACGCTTGTGGGGTGCACTGCTGACAACACTTGCCTACATGGCATTTTGCCTGATTGTCCAGTTGGTTCTGGGGTTGGGTATTGCCTTGTTACTCGATTCCGACGACCCGGGCTTCGGCTTCCTGCGCGGTGTACTAACGTTGACGCTCGTTATACCGCCCGCGATCACCGGCATGATGTTTCTGTTGCTGGAAGACGCTCAGTTTGGTGTCTTTACCTATGCCTTGCAACAACTGGGGGTGCTGGGTACCGCCCCCATACTCGGAACAGCATCGACAGCGCTTTTCGGCGTCATGATTGCCGATATCTGGCAATGGACGCCTTTCATGGTGCTGATCTTCCTTGCCGGTCTGCGCGCAATGCCTACAGAGCCCTTCGAATCAGCGCTTATTGATGGTGCATCAAACTGGCAGATTTTTCGCAGGCTAACCTTACCGATGCTTGGCAAGGTCATCGCCATTGCCGTTCTCATTCGCGGGATCGATCTGTTTCGCACGTTTGACTACGTGTACGTAATGACCTCTGGCGGTCCGGGCACCTCAACCTACACCCTCAGTTTGTACGCATGGCAACAGACATTCAGCTTTCTGAACTGGGGCTACGGTGCCACGATAAGCCTTTTTTCCCTGTTCGTTATTCTTATCGTTGCCAACGTGTTTGTAGCACTGACAAAGCTTCGCTGGTAAATCCATACCCATGATTCAGGCAAGCCCTTCAAGACGTATCCTGCGAGCACTACTAGCCTGGTCGGTGGTTGCTGTGTTCGCGTTTCCCATCTACTACTGGTTCACCATTGCCTTTCGCGTCGAGCGCGAGATATTCGAAATACCACCGTTGATTTTTGACTGGACCTTTAGTGGTAAATCGTTTCAAGAGGTATTCGGTATTTCCCTCGGATACGATGGTGGATCCAGTCAGTTGGCCGGGGGTGGCAATTTTTACATGATGCCACGGCTTCTTGACAGCATTATCGTCGCTGTGGGCAGCACAATTCTTACCATCGTTGTTGCCACGTTTGCCTCCTATGCCCTGTCCCGTATGCGCTTTGCAGGTCAGCACCATTTTGTATTCTGGATCCTGTCCACGCGCATGATGCCACCGGTCGCCATTGCCATTCCGATGTTCTTCATCTACAAACAGTTTGGATTGCTGGATACCTACACCGGCATTATTCTTATCCATGCGTTGATGAATCTGCCACTGGCCGTCCTGCTGCTCAAGAGCTTCTTTGATGATATTCCCAGTGAAATTGATGAGGCAGCATTAATCGACGGTGCCTCCCGCTGGTTGATTTTCAGGAAAATCGTCGCCCCCATGGCCATCGGTGGAGTCGCAGCCACAGCGGTACTTTGCTTCATTTTTAGCTGGACCGAATTTCTGTTTGTGCTGACGCTGACACAGACTGGTCTCAAGACCGTGCCTGTGGTGTCATCGACCTTCGTCACATCGACAGGTACCGCGTGGGGCAACATGGCCGCATTGGGCGTTGGCGCCATGGTGCCTGCATTCATTTTTATCTTGATGGTTCAAAAAAATCTGGTAAGAGGTCTGACCATGGGGTCGTTGAAGCAATAGCCCACGGTTACCTCCACGACAAAAGAAGCGGCTACCTGCGACCACAAGCCGCCATATCCACAACTTGTCATTCAACGGCAGGAAACTTGATCAGGAGAGCACCAAGACAATGAGATTCAATCACAACAACCGCAAGCGCTATCTGGCGTCGGTAACTGACCAGTTTGTAAAGGGCAAGATAGATCGACGCACGTTCATGCGAACTGCAGCAAAACTGGGACTTGGTGTAGGCGCACTGGGCGCCAGCAGCATGATCCCCAGCGGGCCACGTGGCGGCTTCATCTCTCAGGCTCAGGCTCAGGAAATTACGCCTGACGCAGACATGATGAAGTGGCTGGCCGATGTTGGCAAGCAATTCGCCGGGCAGACCATCCGTCTGGCTACCGAGTCAACGCCACCCTCCAATGCCATCAACTCATCACTCAAACCGTTCTTTGAGCAGGCAACGGGTATCAAGGTAGAGATAGAAGTGCTGCCACTGGAGCAGGTGCTGCAAAAACTCACGCTGGATGTGGCGTCCGGTCTGGGTACCTACGATCTCTACTACATAGATCAAAGCTGGATGGCCAGCTTCTCGGGCGATGTTGTTGATCCGCGCGAAAAATATGCCGCAGACAGCAATCTGGCTATGCCTGACTACAACATGGATGATTTTCTCCCTGCGTTAGTGGATGGCATTTCCATGTATGACGACATCATGGTTGGCGTACCTTATGACATTCCCATATTCATCACGATGTACCGCAAGGACATCTACGAGGAACTCGGCCTTAGTGTTCCAACGACAATGGAGCAGTTCCTGTCCAACGCCGTAGCCATACAACAAGCCAAGGGACCAGAGATATATGGCACAACCGGACAAATGAAATCCGGCCACTACTCACTCGAATGCGACTGGACTTGCTGGTTATGGGCGCATGGTGGTTCGATTTTCAATGGCGATGGCAAGTTCTCTGGTAACGACGAAGCCGGCCTTGTTGCCATGGAGTACTGGAACAAGTTAAAAGAAAATATGCCCGAGGGTGTAACTACCTGGACGTGGGATGGACAGGGACAATCCGTGCTGCAAGGTATCGCTGGACAAGCACTCAGCTGGGGCGAGTTTTTCCCATGGTGGGATGATCCGGAAGCCTCCAAGGTCTCTGGCCTGATGGAAGCGGCAGTGCCACCTGCGCCCGCAGCTCCACTGCGCGCAGATACAGGCTTCGGCGAAATCCCCGGTGTCGGTCATCAGGGCGGATCATCTCTGGCAGTGTCCAAGTACTCGAAGAACCAGGATGCAGCCTGGCTGTTTGCCCAATGGGCGACCTCATTCGATACACAGGTCTACATCACGACACTCGGTGGTGGAACGGGACCCACGCGTGCCAGTGTTTATGAAGATGAGCGCGTCAAAGCCAACAACCGTGTTGGTGCGGGAACCACTCGTCACCTGGATGTGGTGCGCGATACCATTGCCAATCACATGGGTTCGGAACCTGACTTGCCTGAATGGGCAGAACTGTCCAATGACACCATTCCGGTTGAGCTTGGCAAATACTTCGCGGGTGACTATGACTCTCCGAAAGAGGTCATGGATGTTATTGCCAAGAAGGTTGACGATATCGTCGCAGGCTGAACCCCGGTCTTACCCGACACAGCATCATGCTGTGTCGGGCAGAAGCCAAAGAACGTCCGGTCACTTTAAATGGATATCACGCCTACCCGGCAGGAGTACCAACTATTGTCTGAAGAACTTGTCATTGGTCTGGACAGCTCTACGCAGAGTACCAAGGCGATAGCCTGGAACCGTGAAGGCAAAGCAATTGCCGAAGGCCGGGCCGATATTCCCATGGCCAACCCGCAGCTGGACTTCTACGAACAGCAATCCGGGCATTGGTGGCAAGCAGCCGTTAACGCCATTGCTCAATGCACCGCGCAGATAGACGGCGCAAGCGTTAAGGGGCTGGCAATATCCAACCAGCGAGAGACACTAGCCTTTCTGGATGAAGACGATCAGGACACACGCCCGGCAATCCTCTGGCTGGACGAGCGTAGTCGAGAACAGGTAAAAACCTTTGCATCTTCGTTTGGTTCTGATCGTATCCATGCCATCACCGGTAGACGACCTGATACAACATCATGCCTGTACACCTTTGCCTGGCTGCGAGAGCAACAACCCGACATCTATCAACGAACCGCGAAGTTTGTGGATGTACAAAGCTATCTGGTGAAACAGTTGTGCGGTGGCGAATACCGGACAGGCTGGATCAGCGCCGACCCTATGGGCATTGTCGATATGGTGAAGCATGAGTGGTCAAGAGAACTGATGAATGCCCTTGACTTGGATGACAGCAGATTGTCCAGCATACATCCGCCGGGTACACGACTGGGCACCCTGACTGATGAGGTAGCAAACCTGTTGAACTTGCCTCAACTGACACCTGTGTTTGCCGCCGGCGGCGATGGACAATGCGCGGGCCTGGGGGTTAACTGTACGGTGCCTGATCGGGCATATATCAATCTGGGTACCGCTGTGGTGTCGGGTATCTGGAGCAAGGAATACCGTTACAACGATGCCTGGCGTACAGAACTGGCCGCACAGGGCGAGGGCTATATTCTGGAGAATTGCTTGCGATCGGGCGCATTTCTTATCAATTGGTTTGTCGATCAGTTTGTTGCACACGGCAAGGCAACTCAAACCGATTTTGACAAGCTGGAGCATGCAGCATCTGCGCTTCCCATCGGTGCTGAAGGCCTGCTGGTGCAACCCTATTTTGGTGGCTCCATGGACCCACACTGGGATTCTTCAGCACGGGGCATCATTATGGGTCTTGGTGCGAGCCATTCCCCTGCGCATATCTATCGAGCACTACTCGAAGGCATCACCCTCGACCAGGCAATGCGAACCCAGGACATGGAAGCGGCAGCAGGGCAAACCATCAGTCATCTGGTTGCCATAGGTGGTGGCGCCAATAGCAAGCTGTGGACTCACATGCTGGCTGATGCGTGTGGCAAACCCGTGCATATCAGTACCACGCTGGAAGCATCAGCACTTGGCGCGGGCATGATTGCAGCTTACGGCACTGGGTGGTACGACACTATCACCGAAGCCGCCAATGCAATGAGTGGGGAGACGAGTGTGATTGAACCAGATCCGATTAATCACCAGCGCTATCAGGCGCTATTAGGGATTTATCGAAAAATCTATCAATCCACTCGCGAGATAAACCACGAACTCATGGCGTTTTCAGCAAGTTCGGAATCAGGTATTCAATGAGCGACTATAGCGGCGTCCTTTCGGAACTGGTAGCTGGCACATGGCGAGAGCCTGATACCGGAAAACAGTACGATATCGGCATCAAGGATATTGTTATCCGTGATTCGCTTGATGGTGCGGAGGCAGAGCTTGTCGCCAGACAGCACAGTGGCAGATCAATTACCATTATATCTGATGAGTACACCCATGGAGCCATTGGCTCACGTGTCTACAAGGCCCTGAAATCAGATGGCTTTACCGTTGACGAGTACATCTGGAAGACACCAGTTTGCTCTGACGAGGGTGTTGCTCACATACGTGAGGTTACCGACAAGTGCGATGTACGCATTGCCGTAGGCTCTGGCACAGTGTCTGATACCGTCAAATACGCCAGTTTTCTGGACGACAAGCCGTATTCGGTATTTGCCACATCACCAATGAACGCCTACACGACGGCTACAGCCTCAGTGTCATCGGGTGGTTTCAAGCGATCGATAACCTGCAAGGGCGCACAAGGTATCTATTTTGATCTATCGGTTCTGGCCAAATGCCCTCCCCGGCTTATCTCGGCAGCTTTCGCTGATGTCATTTGTCGTACAACCTCACAGGTAGACTGGCTGCTGTCTCATCTGTTATTTGATACACCGTACTCTGAAACACCCTACACACTGCTAGCCTATGATGAAGCGGACATGATCGCCAATGCAGATCGGATGAGGAGCGGCGATCTTGATGCACTGGGTATGCTCACACGGATATCAGCCATCATGGGATTGGGCACGCGTTTTACCGGAACCACGCATAGCGGCAGCATGGCAGAACACATGATCTCGCACTACATTGACATGTTCGCTGGTAACAAACATCCCGGAACCTCGCATGGAGAACAGGTCGGTGTTGCAACCGTGACCCTATCGCAACTACAAAACCGGATACTGAACAGCGCTGCACCACCCGTACTTCAACCAACCCGTATTCCAGAGCAATGGATGCGCGACTCATTCGACAAGCAGATGTCTGACAATATGCTGGAACAAACGCGCAGAAAAGCCCTGAACCCAGAGCAATGCGAAGCGTTGAACCAAAGACTGCAAACGGGTTGGGATGAGCTTCGAACACCGCTGCTCAAGTGCTTGCTACCGTATGAGAAACTTCATACGGCCATGGCAGCCGCCGGATGCCAGACGCGGGCCAGCGATCTGGGGCTGGATACCGACTTCTACAAAGACGCTGTAAAAGGCGCTCGATTTATTCGGGACAGATACAGCATGCTTGATCTGGTTGACGACAGTACGGGCCTTGATAGCTTTGTACAGACCCTGCCGGTGTAACGCGTATCTGAAAATCAACCAACACCGACCACCCTCTTTACGCTCGTCCGTAGACACATCAAGGAATACTTGCCCACATGCACGCTGTCGACTACAAGAACATCAAGAAAAAGTACGGCAACGTTCCTGTGATGGAAAACGTGTCATTCTCGATTGATGAGGGAAAATTTGTGGTGTTACTCGGACCCTCAGGTTGTGGCAAAACGACGCTATTGAGAATGACAGCAGGTCTGGAGAGCGTCACCGGCGGCGACATCCTCTTTACGGGTAATCGCATCAACAACGTACATCCACGCGACAGGGACATCGCCATGGTATTCCAGAGCTACGCACTGTACCCGCAAATGAGCGTGTATGACAATATAGCCTTCAGTTTGCAGGTTCGCAAAGAGCCCAAATCCGTTATAGAAGAACGCGTGCGGGAGGCGGCTGATATCCTTGATCTGGGGGACTACCTTGACCGATATCCCAAGGCCTTGTCGGGTGGACAACGGCAACGGGTAGCCATGGGCCGGGCGCTGGTCCGTCACCCGAAAGTATTCTTGTTCGACGAGCCACTATCCAACCTTGACGCCAAACTGCGTGCCCAGATGCGCTACGAGATCAGGCGGATTCACGATAGCCTGAAAACAACAACCATCTATGTCACGCACGATCAAATAGAAGCCATGACCATGGCTGACGAAATCGTCGTCATGCGCCACGGTATGATAGAGCAGATGGGCAGCCCGGAAGAGGTTTATGATCATCCAGCGAATACCTTTGTCGCCGACTTCATCGGATCACCTGCTATCAATTTCATACCGGCAAACGTAAAAACAAGTTCGGCTACGCAGCTGGACATTGGTGATCAGGCCCTTTCTCTGGACACTGCCTGTTCGGCACAAGCCGGCACCCCCCTCACCGTCGGGATAAGACCATTGGATATAAAGATAGACTCTGAGGGTGACTACACCGGAACAGTGGAATTTGTGGAGTACACGGGGGCGGAGACTCACGTTCACATGTTGTTTTCAGGACACAGGATACGCGCGGTATCACCAACACGACTGAGTTGCAGGAAAAACGACGAAGTGCGGTTTCATATAGACCGGCAAAAGATTCATTTGTTTGATGCCAACTCTGAAATGCGCATCAATTAGTTTTATGCAATAGCAAGACTACAAAAGGATCTTCACATGGCTAACATCGTAATACTGGGTGCTGGTGTGATGGGCAGTGCACTGACCATACCACCCGCCAGCCTCAGCAATAACCACGTCACTCTGGTGGGCTCACCACTTGACGACAAGCTCATTGCATCCATCCAGTACAACCGGCATCACCCGACACTCGATGTCCAGATGCCCGATAACATCAACGCCATGTATCTCACCGACCTTAAAAAAGAGACGGTACAGAGTGCTGACATTATCGTCATTGGTGTCAGCAGTGCAGGTATAGACTGGGCAACTGACTATCTCGTCAAACAGGAGGCCAAACCCGCCACACTTGCATTAGTCACCAAAGGACTTGTGGAAGCTGCAACACCAGGATCACCACCCCTTACCTATGCCGATACGCTGGTCGGTTCAACAGGTCTGGCTCATAAGCAGATCGTGGGAATCGGCGGTCCCTGCATAGCTCGCGAATTGGCTCTGGGCTACCCAACGCGGGTAACATTTGCTTGCCGCGAGGAATCGCATGCCCGACAAATGCGTGAACAGTTTCAGACACACTTCTATCGCATTGCTACGCACGCCAACATCGTAGCGGTAGAGGCATGTGCTGCGCTCAAAAATTTCTTGTGTATCGGTGTCAGCGCTATGTTGAGTGCCTATCCGCTTGCCAGCAGTCACGCCAAGAATCCAGTGGCGGCGTTGTACAACCAAGCCGTGCGTGAATTGTTTTTTCTGAGCCAGTGGATCAGCGAAGCTTCTGACAATCCTTCCCCTGCCAGTCACACAGCCATTAATAACGTCGCCTTTGATCTTGCCGGCATGGGGGATTTGCATGTCACGGTCGGGGGTGGCAGGAACAGTCGATTGGGAACTTTCCTTGGCAAAGGTGACACACTAAGTCAGGTGCTCGACGCCAGCATGGCTGGTATCACCGTCGAAGGTGTCGATACGGGCAAGCGCCTTCTCAGTGGCTTCAGAGCTGGCTGTGCTAACGGTACACTCAAGGCCACTGAGCTTCCCCTCACCGATGCCATCCTCAATTGTATTGAGCATGATAAACCGTTTGTTTTTGATTTCGAGATGCTGCCAGGCTAGTGGGTCACGCGGGTAATTGCCTGGCTGTCAGAGCCCACCCACCTGCGATCGTCAACAAACCTCCGCCGCCGATATTAAATCGTTTTTGTGCTCCAGGTGAGGCGAGTAAGCGCCGGGCATTGGCTGCAAAGACCGCGTAAAGCGTTGCATTGAGAGTGGCGAGAACGACAAAGCTTAGGGACAGAATCCACAACTGCGATGTGACTGACGACGCGGGATCAATGAATTGCGGCAGGAATGCTATAAAAAATATGATTCCCTTGGGGTTGAGCGCTGTTACCAGCCAGGTATTGGCAAACAGGCGCCAACGTGACTCAAGCGGTTTAGCCGTCTCTGTTGTCAGAGCGGTCGCGCCAGACCTGATGAGTTTGATGCCGAGATAGATCAGGTACAGACCCCCTGCCCATTTAATGAGCATAAATAACCAGGCAGAGGTTGACACCACAGCGCCAAGCCCTGCCAGCGAAAGCACCAGCGCCGTTGAGTCACCTAATGCAACAGCCGCAACCAGTGGTACATTGGCGCGTCGACCATGCGCCACTGAGTAGCTGACTACCGTCAGAATGGTGGGCCCCGGAATAATTAACAACACGCACGATGCAATAACAAACGCTACCCAGAGTTCGAATGCCATGGATTTTTTTTCTCCGTGTCTAAAAAAAGGCCCGCACAAGGCGGGCCCACACTACGACAAACTACCGTTTCAAGCTTACTACTTATACAGTGAACGGCATGCTACGGACGAGGCAGTCCTTCTACGGTACCCGCACGACGACCATCTGCGCCACCAGATACAAGACCGGTGCTTGCCTGAACAGTCACAGCCTGAACAGAACCGATGCCATCACTGGGCTCATCACGCAGGTTATGACCAAGGGCTCTCAAACCGGCCAGCGTCTCTTCAGTGAACCCTTCTTCGTAGCTCACTGTACCGAATCCACCACTGATACGGGGGGCATCAATCGCCTCCTGTACCGTCATACCATGATCGATCAGGTTAACCGTCATGTTGACAACAGAATTGATGATGGTGGAACCACCGGGTGATCCGTAAGCGGCGACGAACGCACCGTCGTTCAGAACCAACGTGGGCGCCATGCTGCTACGTGGCCTTTTGTTCGGTGCAACATCGTTGGCACCCGGCGCAAAGTTTTCTTCCGAATCATTCGCCTGTGGGACAGAATTGAAATCAGTCAATTCATTATTCAAAAGAAATCCGTAACCCGGAACGGTAATGCCCGACCCCCAGGTTCCTTCAATGGTGGACGTCCAGGAAACAACGAGGCCATTGGCATCAATGACCGTGAAGTGTGTAGTGTCTATTCCCACTTCACCTTCCTCAGCCGTTCCAACCTGCGACCCGTTGTTCACCGCAAAGGCAGGATCAAACAGGCGTGGATCACCGGGTACGACATCTTCTTCAGCAATCCGGGCATCGGTATTGATGAGACTGCATCGCTCAGCCAGATACTCTGGGCTTAAAAGACCGTCTATGGGCAAAGGCAAGTTGTCATTGTCACCCATCCACACACCTCGACTGGAAAATGCCAGCAGCATGGACTCTGCCATCACATGCAGGGTGTTGACGCTACCCTCGCCAAAACCAGAATCTTCCCTGCCGATAGGGAATTGTTCTATGCACGCCAGTATCTGAGCGACGGTCAAACCGCCTGATGAAGGTGGCGGCATACCGTTGATGGTATATCCACGATACTTTGAAACGACAGGCTGTCGTTCATCAATACCACCATTACGAAAATCCGCCAGATAAGCGGCGAGATCAGCCTTGGTCATTCGACCAGCTCCCGGAGCACCTACTTCAGCGCGTGACACCAGCTGAGCGTTGACAATGGCATCAGAGATTTCACCCGTGTAGAACACATCGACACCTTGTTCGGCGATGAGTTTGAACGTTTTGGCAAGGTCTGGTTGTACCAGCATGAAACCCTCACTCAGGGGTTCGTTTTCGGCGGTACGAAACTTGGCTCGTGTTGCTGGCCAGAACGTGGTACGGGGACTTTCCGTCAACATGGCAAGACGTTCGTTGATATTAAATCCGTTTTCGGCCAGTTCAATGGCCGGGGCCAGAGCCTCAGCCAAAGTCACACTGCCAGAGCCATACTTTTCCAGTGCCTGTGCTGCACCAAGCAGCGTTCCGGGCACGCCGACACCGATTCCGCTAGTGGCATATTCAAGGAAGCTGCCAATTCGGTCTTCGCTTGTCTCCTCTCCCGTGCACTCGGGGTCGCAGTTGAGAAACTGCGTTGGCGTTGCAGCTGCCGGTGCTTTTTCGCGAGAGTCGATATAAAAGACCCGCCCTTCGTCTGGCTTGTAGATACCCATGAAACCACCACCACCAATACCCGAAGATGTGGGCTCAACGACATTGAGTACAAATTGAGTGACGACTGCAGCATCAACAGCATTACCACCATCTTCCAGAACCTTGATGCCAGCAGCGGCTGCCAACGGATGAGCTGCAGACACAATACCCTCGGAGAACACACTTCCCTCTTCCGGGGCAAATTCGTCAACACCGGATAGATCCGAAGATGATGCCGGTGGCGGATCCATCACGTTTTCATCGTCATTCTCATCCAAACCATCACCACTACCATCAACAACCTCATCACCGTCCTCAACATCGATAATCACTTCAGGATCATCATCGTCACTGGAACATCCGACGAGTAATCCACCAGCCAGAACCACAGATACCAATAGGGTGATCAGACGCTTGCGAGGTGTCGACACCCGCACTACCCGGTTTTTGAATCTTGCTGTCATAGTCACGTTCCCAATATGCACGCACGTCAGGCGGATTCCTCACGCACTCTAGCGTGGATTATTCATCAAGCCCAAGGAAGACGAACCCAAGGAAGACGAACCCAGGGAAGGCAAACCCAGGGAAAGCCAAACCCACGGAAAAACCAGTCCAGATTCTTTCGAGAGGCGGGGCTGCGATCGGACTGCATGAATAGACCACACAGGTAGTATAAACCTATGTAACGTCTGGTTCATGATTAAAAATGCAGTCGCGCATCGCTCACAGAATGTCAATCCCGGTTTTGTTTCACTTGCCAGTCAAATTCTGGCTCTCGGCGATGTCGTTTTGATTTCATGACCACCGGTCTTGTGTTTTCGATGTTTTGCGGTGTACACGCACAGAGTAGACAAACTTTTCGTGATATTTTAATTTTAAAAGCAATCCCGAATACCTGTGCTTCAGCTAGCTTGTTGGCACTATGGTGATGCTGAATGATTCCATAACCGGCATTCATGCTTTCGACATCACTCATTCCCTTAATATCATGAGGGGACAGAAGCACTGCCAAATTTTTTTCTTAACAAAGAGTATCAACATGCACTATCGATGGGTCACCACTATTCTCTTGCTTTGTACGGTATTAGCAACAGGCTGCTCTTCTCTCAAGACACCAGTACGCCCTGACTACCCCGGTGCTGATAGCGTCAGCACGGCTGATGCCGCGCAGTTAGTCGGCGTGTGGAGCGTAAGCGATTTAAATCCCTATCCGGGAAACGAGCCGCAAACCACAACAATAGAATATCGGGACGACGGAACAGTCACAGGTCTCGTTGTGCCCAAAGGTGATGGCATGGAAGCGCTTGGCAATCTGGAATTCGAACTGACGGGAAACTGGGTGCTCGACGGTGACGTGCTGTCACACGAGAACATGACGATGAAAAGCACCAACGGCAATGCCATGGGAGGCTTGCTCAGCAAGATTGTCAACAGTCGCCCAGCCGTCTCCGGCCAGGCGAACATCTACGAACTTTCCGATACACGCATCGTGATGGTGGGTAGCGACGGTGCTGCTATGGAGTATGTTCGCCAACAGTAGATTCTGGCTGACTCAAAGCCTGTCGATACTGCTCCGCCTCCCAGTGAAGTAATTCGTGATTCTGAATATCGGTCAGATAGTTTACAGCCACATTGGCAGGAACACGCAAGCAGACATCCGACAGACAGCGGGCCATCGCCTGCTGACCCGGTGTTGCCTCGCGAATCAGGGCAACACCTTCACCGGGAAAAACTATACTGACAGGCTTAGGCAGATCCTCAAGCTCACAACGTTGCAATACCGCACTCAAGGGCTCATCAGGTTTTGCGACAACAGTACCCTTGCCCAGAAAAATCACATGATCGGGGTATAAACTCCCCCCGGCAGCGACTGCCAGGCCCACAGCATCGAAAGCGATTACATGCGTCTCCGGACTTAGCGCTGGAACGTAATCCGATGTGTCGATACGACGCATAAGGTCTTTGTGTGTCAAAAGACCCGCTGCAGACGCACCCTTGTTAACCGAAACACTGTTTGACTGAAACTGCCGAATTTCACAGAATACTGCAGCTCTGACCCTATTAAGCAAGGCCAGACATGCTTCAACAGAATCGGCTGCCACCACCAGACCATGATTGCCTAGCACAAGAACATTGGTATCAGCTTTGATGCGTGAAGCAATGGAACGGGACAACGGCAGGCCTGGCCGTACGTAAGGTATAAATTCCCAGTTAAAGGTAGTCAACCGTGCACTTAATAGCGCCTGCGCATCTTGCTGGATAGCGAGCGATATGGTGTCGACGCAGTGTACGTGAATGACAACCCGTTGCCTGAGAACAGCATGCAGGGTGGTTTCTATCGATGGTCGCAACCCTTGCGGGTTGAGTTCATTGACGACGAAATCTGTCGACTTTTCAGCACGCGGATCACCGGCCTGAAGCGCTTCAAGCAACGGCGCGAGTGCAACAGGAACAAACAGCTCATCCTGATCAGCGTGCTGAAGCCATTTTCCAGATGCCTTTATCCACATGATGCCGCCCTGCTTGATGGATGTATTTCCACCAGCACCTTGTATTTGACACGGATCAGCACCCAATTCGGCAGAGTGTGACCTCAACGCCGAGAACTGTTGCGTTGCATCAAGATTGACATTCCCGTTATCCAAATTTTTAACTCCCAGATTTCACTTGACTTGTGAAAATAATACATGAAATAATTATCGGCAGTTGATAAAAACTTCTCACACAGGTGTGCAACTCTGATGCAGGAGATAGAACAGAATGCGTCGAGCATGGCAGTCAGAGCTGCATGGCTGCACTATGCCGGAGGTCACACGCAAGCCGAAGTTGCGCGCAAACTGGGCCTGACCAGCCTCAAGGCCCACCGGCTTATTACCAAGGCCAACAACGAGGGTCTGGTCAAGGTGTACATCGATGGCGACGTGGCCGAGTGCGTCGCACTTGAGACAAGCCTTGCAGACAAGCACCAGTTGTCCTACTGCGAAGTTGTGCCCGACCTTGACGAGACTGATCTTCCTCTAAGAGCTTTGGGAATTGCCGGTGCACAGTTTCTTAAACGCGTCATAGAGAACTCTGAGCACGAATCCATCGGTATAGGACACGGCCGAACTCTGGCGGCGTGTGTAAATTTTCTGCCACGAATTCATCGCCCGGACAAACAGATCGTCTCCTTGCTCGGCGGCTTTTCAAAAAAGTTTTCTGCTAACCCACATGACGTCATTCATCTGATGGCACAACGCACCGATGCTAGTGCTTACGTCATGCCGGTGCCTTTTTTCGCCAATACTGTCAATGATAAGAAGGTCATCATGCAGCAAGTGGGCATCAATGAAGTAATGCAACTCGCCAGGCAAACCTCCATCAAGATAGCCGGTATTGGTTCGGTCGATGTGCAGGCTTCGATGGTCGCCAATTCCATGCTGGAGAAAAAAGAGATTCGCGGTGTTCACAAGGCAGGTGGGCGTGGCGAGGTACTTGGACATTTCTTTGATGCCAACGGACAACCAGTAGAAACCGAGTTGTCCCAGCGCACTATGGGCCTGACGCTGAAAGATCTGAAAAACACCCGTATTACGGCCATCGCTGGTGGAGATACCAAGGTCGAGGCCATCCAGTCCATTCTTGAGAGCGGCTTGTTAAGCGGCTTGATTACCGATGAGCGTACGGCGCGTGCACTTGTCGACAACGAGTAAATCCGCATCAGCGGTTTGCATATCATCACTTAGACAGAGGTCTCACCACCATGTATGAAAAGGAAAAAAATCTGGCGAACGATTTTCTCCAGGGAAAACTAAGCAGGCGGGAGCTGATCAAACGCTTCAGCGCACTCGGACTCACTGCATCGTCTGCCGGTGTACTGCTGAACATGCAGGCAAGCAAGGCGCTGGCCGCTGATTTCGACTGGCAGGCGCACGCGGGCACAACCGTCAAACTCCTGTTGAACAAGCACCCGTATACCGATGCGATGATTGCCAACATTGAGAACTTCAAAAGTCTGACAGGAATGGATGTCACGTACGATGTCTTCCCGGAAGATGTCTACTTTGACAAGGTCACCGCCGCGCTGTCTTCCGGTTCGACCGAATACGATGCATTCATGACAGGCGCGTACATGACCTGGACTTACGGACCTGCAGGCTGGATCGAAGATCTGAACGAATGGATTAGCGATCCGGCAAAAACCAACCCGAATTACAACTGGGAGGACATGCTGGAAGGTGTGCGAACCTCCTGCGCCTGGAACGGCAAGCCGGGTGATCCTCTGGGAACTGCCGATGCCAAGCAATGGTGCATTCCCTGGGGCTATGAGCAAAACAATCTGGCCTACAACGCTGAGATGTTTGACGCCGCTGGCGTGGCGGTTCCCACCAATATCAATGAGATGGTTGAAGTCGCAGCCGCATTAACAGGCAATGATGTGTACGGTATTGGTGTTCGTGGCTCACGCTCGTGGGCGACTATCCACCCCGGCTTTCTGTCCGGTTATGCAAACTTTGGCGAGCAGGATCTGACACTCAGCGACGGTAAGTTGTCTGCAGCGATGAATACGGCGGTCTCCAAGGAGTATCACACCAACTGGGTGAAGATGATTCAGCAGTCCGGCGCAAAAGACTGGGCGACACACACCTGGTATCAGGTGGGCACGGATCTGGGGGCAGGCAAATCTGCCATGATCTATGACGCTGACATTCTTGGCTACTTCATGAACGGCGGTGACAATGCCATGGCGGGCAAACTGGCCTATGCGCCATTTGCCGCCAACCCTGACGCAGGATCACCAACGCCCAACATCTGGATCTGGTCACTGGCCATGTCAAAGTTCTCAGAAAAGAAAGATGCAGCCTGGTACTTCATGCAATGGGCATCAGGACCGGAGCATGCAATCTTTGGTGCAACGCAGATGGATTTCGTCAATCCGGTCCGTCAGTCGGTCTGGGACGATGAGACATTCCGCGATCGTTTGAGCAGCAGCTATCCCGGTTATGTGGAGATGCATGACGTCTCTGCACCCGGAGCAAAGATTCACTTTACTCCACAGCCTTTGTTTTTCGACCTGACCACTGAGTGGGCGGCTTCCCTGCAAAAGATGGTCGCTGATCAGGTACCTGTTGATGAAGGACTGGATCAATTGGCAGAAAGTGTTAATGAACAGCTCAAGGAGGCTGGCCTCGGCTAGCCTGGATTATTCATGAAAGCATAGCGACTAGTGGGTCACGCGGGTAATTCGGTAACAGACATTTCGTTTCCACCGTCGTCAGAACAAGGCAGAAAAGCGACGCGTATTGGGATACGGGGGAGCTTTTCTAACGCTGGACTGGCGGCGGTGGGGACGAGTGTGTTGACGAATTACCCGCGTGGCCCACTAGTCATACCCTGGCAGTACAAGCACTCACCAGGGTATGACAGCGTTGCTTGATTTGGTGCATCGCATGACAACAGCATGGCTGCAGCCATCGTCACACATCACGCGGTGCATGCCCACTGCTGCCACCGGATACCGTCACCAGTTGACATTGCAATCTCCAGCCTGAACCAGTCACGTACTACTAACGTCAATTTCTCTCCCGGTAATCCCTTTCAGCGATTCTGAACTACTGTGCCCAATACGATGACATCACCACCACGACAACGCCGTCGGCTGATTAGTAAACGCGCCTTGCCGTATGTGCTAAGCCTGCCTGCGTTGCTGGTCTGTATTGGCATACTCGTACCGTTTGTCACTGCCATTTACTACTCCTTGCAGCGATACAGGATGAGTCAGCCCTGGGCCCGCGAAATGAACTGGGGCCAGAACTATCTTCGTTTCATGACTGATAGCGATTTCTGGAATACGCTCTCAGTCTCTTTATGGTATGCGTTTCTGACTGTCGGATTACAGCTGCTTCTCGGTTTGGGCATCGCACTGTTACTGCAGAAACGAACACGCATCAACAACATCGTGTCCATCATGCTGCTGATGCCATTGATGACAGCACCAGCACTGGCTGCGCTGATGTGGAAGCTGATGACCAATCCGGGATTTGGCATACTCAATTATTTTCTAACGCTTGTTGGCATTGATGATTTCCGCTGGGGCTCATCACCTGATAGTGCAATGTTTACTGTCGTGCTTGTCGATATCTGGGTCTATACACCCTTTATAATGATTCTCCTACTGGCAGGCTTGCGCTCATTACCAACACAGCCATTTGAAGCCGCCGCACTGGACGGGGTACCCCGCATGCAGCAATTCTTTCGTATCACGCTTCCCATGCTGACTCCGTATATATTAACGGCTGTGCTGTTCCGTCTGCTGGAGTCCATACAGCAGTTCGATATTATCTATGCCATGACACAGGGGGGGCCGGGGGACACACTGATGGTGTTTCAGGTTGAAGCCTATCTGAATTTTTTCCAGTCTACGAATGTTGGACGCTCTGCTGCTCTGCTGATGATTCTCTGGGCGATTACCTTTTTCATATCCAATATCTTCATAAAGAATTGGCTGCGCTTGCGTGAACGCGCAAGAGGGGAAATCTGATGGAACATACGTCACTACTTGAAAAGGTCTTACGTGGAATCGCTCTGACGATCATTGTGCTGTTTTTCATGTTTCCCATCGTCTGGATCATCCTGATGTCGTTTCAGACTAACGAAACGATTTTACGCGTACCCCCATCTATTGATTTCACACCAACACTTGCCAACTACAAGGCGCTGATAACCGGCAAACTGGAAACAACTGCCGCATCGCTTGAGATCAATTTTTTACGCAACCTGTGGAATTCAATTTTCCTGTCAGTTACGTCAGTGACGGTAGCCTTGCTACTGGGAGTACCAGCAGCGTATGCCTTTGCACGTCATAAATTCCGCGGTTCCGAAGACATCGCCTTTACCTTGCTCTCCTTTCGCTTCGCCCCTCCCTTGCTGGTTCTGCTGCCCCTGTCGCTGTACTTTCAGCAAATAGGTCTGGCTGATACCTACATCGGGTTAATCTGGGTCTATCAGCTTATCTGTCTGCCCTTGATCCTGTGGATTGTGCGCGGCTACTTCGAAGACATCTCACCAGATATCGAGTTTGCCTACCGAATTGCCGGACACTCCTGGTTTGCAACGTTTCGAAAGATCGCCTTGCCTCTGGCAGGGCCCGGAATTGCAGCGGCAGGCTTGCTGGCGTTTATCTTTGCCTGGAACAACTTTATCTTCGCACTGGTCCTGGCATCGGCAGACAAGCAACCCGTAACCGTCGGAGCGCTCGCCTTTATTACAGCATCGGGTATTCAGTACGGCCAGATAGCAGCAGCGATTGTCATGTCCATAGCTCCCACGCTGGCTCTGGCCTTATATGCGCAGAAGTATCTCGTTGAGGGTTTGTCACTCGGAGCGGTCAAGGGATGAGGTTACCCACATGAGTTCACTGGAAGTCAAGGGCGTGACCAAGCGCTACAAGAAAGAGATCGTTGTTAATGACGTGTCTTTCAGGGTGAACAGCGGCGATACTCTGGTGCTGTTTGGGCCTTCAGGTGCAGGCAAAACCGTGCTATTGCGCATGATTGCCGGTCTGGTTGAACCTGAAGCGGGACGGGTGTATATCGACGACAAAGACATGAGCGATGTCGAGGCAGAGTACCGTGGCATCGGCATGGCGTTTCAGAACTTTGCCCTGTTCCCGCATATGTCCGCTTTTGACAATATCGCCAGTCCTTTGACCGCAGGAAAAAATTCAAAATCCGTCATCGCGGCTGGAGTAGAAAAAGTTGCCCGACTTCTGAAGATCGATCATGTACTCGAACATGCCCCGCGCGAGTTGTCCAATGGCCAGAAACAACGCACGGCACTGGCAAGAGCACTGGTGGGCTCACCACCTGTTTTGCTGCTGGATGACCCCCTGCGCAATGTTGACGCCAAGCTGCGCTTCGAGATGCGACTCGAATTACCTCAACTGCTGAAGGCACAAGGAGCCACCGTTGTTTACGTCACTCAGGACTACAAGGAAGCGATGGCTCTGGGCAACAGGATTGCCGTTGTCAACAAGGGTCATATCGAACAGATTGGCGCACCGGCGGATATCTATCTCACTCCTGCCTCTATCGATATTGCACGTCTGTTCGGCGATCCCGTTATCAATCTGTTTGACGTCGAGCGCAAGCAGGATGATCAGGGAGCTTATGTCGAGCTATCCGACCAGCGTTTGCCTCTGGCGACCCATCAGCTGGGTGGTACGGACAACAACGTTGTCCTTGGCATTCGCCCGGAGAGTCTGCGCTTTGTGGATGCCAATACACCCGGGGCAATACGGCTGACGATAGAAGCGCAAACGCCACTGAACGAAAAAATAGTCACGCTGGCGCTCACCGAGCGCGGTCGTGAAGTACTGGTGTCCCGTCCAGCAGGCAGTGCAGCACCTTCAGAAGGCACAGCTCATGTCATCGCAGATCCTCAATCGTTGCTGATATTCAACAAAGCCACTGGCAGATTGCTAGGTGATAACAGCCTTGATCAGCAGGAGGTTGCAGCATGAGCGGCGAGCTTCTCAATATTGACAACGTCGATAAATATTACGGGCGCATTGATCAGGGAGTACACGCAGTCCGGCATTTATCAATGCAGGTAGATGCGGGTGAAATCGTCGCACTGCTGGGATCTTCGGGTTGTGGCAAAACCTCCACCCTGCGAATGATCGCAGGTTTCGAAGAAGTCTCACGTGGCAACATTACGCTGGCAGGCAAGATTATCAATAAGCTGCCCCCCGTAAAACGCAATGTCGCCATGGCTTTTGAAGGCTATTCGTTGTACCCACCACTAACTGTCAGTGACAACATCGCCTTTGCACTAAAATCAAAGAAGCTCGCAGCTACCGAGATCAAGTCGAGAGTGAACGAGGTAGCAGAGATGCTGGAGATAGCTGATATTCTCGACAAGTACCCCAGCTCCATCTCCGGTGGCCAACAACAGCGCGCCTCACTGGGTCGCGCCCTGGTTCGCGACGCCGACCTGCATCTTCTGGATGAACCCATGGGACAACTGGAGCCACAACTACGCGCACTGCTGCGCGGACGCATCAAGCACTTCATCAAATCCCGGGGACTTACAGCCATCCTGGTTACACACGATCAAGCTGAAGCCAATGCCCTTTCGGACCGGATTGCGGTCATGGAAGGCGGTAACCTTGTGCAATTTGCCACACCTGATGCCCTGAAGGAGACACCAGCCAATCTCTTTTCTGGCACATTTATCGGTGAACCTCCCATGAACGTCTTCGACGCCGCTGTCAGTGGAAACAGCGAGTCCATAACCTTCACGCTCGATGAATCTGTGTGTTTGAGCTACCCGAACAACGCCTTTTCACAAGATGTCATCAAGGCTGCGATACAAAAGCGCGAGGTGACTATCGGCATACGGCCTTATGCGCTTCGCCGTAGTAATGTGGGCATGCGTGTTACCGTTGTCGCCAATCAGTGGCTTGGCGATCAGACTCATATTGCAGCAAGCCTTGCAGGTAAACCTATCGTTCTTGTCGAGCACGATAGAGCCCACGATAAACCCGATGATCAGATCAATATCGATATCGATGCCAACAATCTTCACATATTTGATCGCGCCACGGGTAACGCCATTTCACATGGAGCGGCACTTGCGCTATGAAAGACATCATTATCGGAATTGATGCTGGAACATCAGTGATAAAATCGGTGGCATTCAGCCTCGATGGTGAGCAGCTTGCTGAATGTTCTACGCCCAACACGTATGCAACGCTCGGCGGTGGTGGTGTCGAACAGGATCTACCGTTAACGTGGAAAAAAACCATAGAAACACTGGCTGGGCTGGTTGATAAACTGCCAGAGCTGACATCACGCTGCGCGGCTATTTCGGTCACCGGACAAGGGGATGGCACCTGGCTTGTTGACAAACACGGTGAACCCGTCGGGGGCGGATTATTATGGCTGGACTCCCGTGCGGGCGATTTAGTGGATAAGTGGCGTGCCAGCCAACACGAGCGACGACGTTTCGAAATCACCGGCACCGGTTTTGCAGCCTGTCAGCAGGCATCTCAACTGCTCTGGATGAAAACACATTCACCGGAACGAATTGCACAGGCACATACCGCATTTCACTGCAAGGACTGGTTGTATTTTCAACTCACCGGTCAGCGCGTGACAGACACCTCCGAAGGCTGTTTTACCTTTGGCGACTACCGGACACGGCAGTACTCCAGTGAACTGCTAGATCTACTGGATCTGAACGACTGCGAATCCTTGTTGCCGCCGATGCTTAATGGCATGGAAGAGAATCATCCGTTGAATGAAAACGCTGCAGCACTTACCGGTCTACTATCAGGTACACCTGTCGTGATGGGATTTCTTGATGTGATCTGTACCGGGCTTGGAGCGGGCCTATATGACAAACACAGCTCTACCGGCTGCACCATCGTTGGTTCAACGGGCATACATATGCGACTGGTGCATTCAGCCGATGCAGTCTCACTGAACGAGCATTGCACAGGTTTTACAATCGCACTGCCCATGGCAGACACCTTTGCTCAGGTTCAGTCCAATATGTCCTGCACATTGAACATCGACTGGCTACTGGACGTCGCTGTCGATCTACTGCAGTCGCACGGCGTCAAAAAATCACGCAGCGATCTACTCGCATCAGTCGATGAATGGGTTGCTCAATCGACACGACGCGGAGAATTACTCTATCAACCGTATATTTCGGACGCCGGTGAGCGTGGCCCTTTCATCGACGTCTCGGCGCGCGCAGGCTTTGTGGGTCTCAATTCTCAACATCGTTTTGGTGACATGATGAGCGCTGTGGTTGATGGGTTGGCACTCGCCGCGCGCGATTGCTATACCGCCATGGGTGGTACACCTGCGGAGATTCGTCTCACGGGCGGTGCTGCCAGAAGCCAGTCGTTGCGCCAGGTGTTCGCCAATACACTAGGGGCTAAACTGCGCACCTGTGCCCGCGAAGAAGCCGGCGCTGCCGGAGCCGCCATGATGGCAGCCGTCGGCATCGGCCACTATGCTGACATGGATGACTGTGTAAAAACCTGGGTTACCCCTCATCTCAGTGAGTTGGAAGACTTCGATGTTGCAGAAAAGCAGCACATGGATGTGGTTTTCAGCAATTACGTATCCACCCGCACAGCCCTTTCAGACCTATGGAAATCCCAATCCCGGTTAAGGCACTTATGAGACGTAAAATCGCGATCATCGGTGACAACTTCATGTTGCCGGATGTATTTGAAGAGAAAATTCTGAGTCTGTGTCAGCCACAGCTGGATATCAGAAAACTGCAGCAGCCGTGGCCCGACGAACCCATGGAACACGGCTATGCACAAGCAGGTATGGATAATCTCAAGGAATACATGGGCAAGGCATCTGATGTCGTTGACTTCATCGACGACGCCGAAATCCTTGTTACACAATTGGCACCGTTATCACGCAACATGTTTGAACAACTTCCGCAGCTTAAGTTTGTTGCCGTTTCGCGTGGTGGGCCTGTCAATATTGATATGGCAGCAGCAAATGATCACGGCGTGGTTGTAGTAAACACGCCCGGAAGAAATGCAAGCGCCGTCGCTGAGTTTACGCTGGGAGCGATACTTGCCGAAACACGAAACATCCGTCGGGGTCATGAGGGTCTGCGCAGCGCTGATTGGCAAGGCGATCTCTACCGCTATGACAAGACAGGACGTGAGCTTGGCGAACTGACCGTTGGTGTTATTGGTTATGGAAACATTGGTACGCGTGTTGTTCGTTTGTTGCGCGCCTTCGGTACAAAGGTGTTGGTTGCAGATCCCTACGTTCAGTTGTCCACCGATGATTTAAACGCAGGTGTTGAGCTTGTCGCTGTGGAGGAGCTACTGGATCGTGCGGACGTGGTAACCATGCACGCTCGTGTTACTGACGAGACACGCCAGATGATGAATGCACAGACGTTTGCAAAAATGAAGAAAGACGCCTTGTTCGTCAATACCGCCCGTGGCCCGCTCGTCAATTACGATGATCTGCATGATGCACTGACAGGTGACGTTATCGGCAGTGCCATGCTGGAGACTTTTGCTATTGAACCCGTACCTGAGGACTACCCGCTACTAAGCCTGCCTAACGTGACTCTTACACCACACATTGCCGGAGCGTCAGTCAAGACAGTCACCTATGCCGCTGAACAAGTTGCCATGGAACTGGATCGTTACTTCAAAGGACTGTCAGCTATAAACGCCAACTCATAAGTGCCAACCCACAAGTGCTAACAGATTCATGTGATGTCAACGAAACATGCCAAAACGCAATCGATGTCTGAAGCAAACTCTGCTGGAGAGCACGTCGATAAAGACCGGATAAGTGATGTCTGTGTCATCGGTGGTGGTGTCAACGGTGCGGGCATTGCTCGTGACGCGGTCGGACGAGGCTTGAGTGTAGTTCTTGTGGAAAAGGACGATCTGGCACAAGGCACCAGTTCGCGCTCCGGAAAGCTTGTACATGGAGGGCTTCGGTATCTTGAATACTATGAATTTCGCCTTGTACGTGAGGCCTTGATCGAACGCGAGGTCTTGCTTGAGTCTGCGCCACATATTATCTGGCCAATGCGCTTCGTTCTTCCACATAGCAAGGAGGACCGTCCAGCATGGTTAGTCAGAGCCGGCCTTTTTCTCTACGATCACCTGGGAGGTCGCAGGCGACTACCTGCCACTCGAGTCCTTGATCTTGGAACGGACACCGAGGGAGCTGCGTTAAAGGAACACTACACAAAGGCCTTTGAATTTTCAGACTGCTGGGTTGACGATGCGCGGCTGGTAGTGCTGAACGCGCTGGATGCTTCGGAGCGAGGCGCACAAATTCATACACGCACCCGCTGTGATGCCGCACGACGCGTGGATGGTATCTGGGAACTTGATGTACATGACACCCGTACCGGAGCGCAGCGTCAGATAAAAGCGCGTAGCATCGTTAACGCAGCCGGACCTTGGGTTAACCGAATTCTGGAAAGCACTGCCAGTGTTCAATCAAAACGTCAGGTACGACTCGTCAAAGGTAGCCATATTGTCGTCAGAAAGTTCTGGGAGGGTGAACAAGCCTATCTGATTCAAAATTCAGACAAGCGGGTTATCTTTATTAATCCTTACGAGAATGGTCGAGCGTTGATCGGCACCACAGATATCCCGTTTGACGGCAACGCCGATGAAGTCACTGTTGACGATGGTGAAATCGACTACCTTATCGCAGCAGTCAATCGTTACTTTAGCAGTCCATTGTCGCGCCATGATGTCTTGCATGCGTTTTCAGGTGTCCGTCCGTTGTTCGATGACAACGCAGAGAACCCCAGTGCTGTTACCCGTGACTACCTGTTTGACGTTGATTCAGTTGATAGCCACGCACCTATTCTGTCAGTGTTTGGAGGAAAAATCACGACTTTCAGGAAACTGGCTGAACATGTCCTTGACAAGCTTCAACCGTTTTTTCCACACATGAGTTCACCATGGACATCCGGTGTGCCCTTACCCGGTGGCGATATGCCAAATGCTGATTTTGACGGTTTTTATCAGCGCCTGATTGAGCGTCATGCTGCACTACCCGACGGCCTGCTATTACACTACGCAAGACACTACGGTACACGCTGTGATCAGCTACTTAAGGGTGTAACCGGTATTTCAGATCTTGGCAGAGAGTTTTCACCGATGTGTTTTGAAATTGAATTGCGCCACCTGATTGAGAACGAATGGGCATTGACCAGTGAAGATATTCTACAGCGTCGCACCAAACACGCGCTGCATATGTCACCCGCGCAAATAGCTGACGTAGAGCATTGGTTGAATAAATCGTTGAATCAACGAAGCGAGACCTTGCCAGTTTATGGAAACGCGTCCTGACGGAAACTCAAGGTAAGCCACATGTTTTTTTACTTAAAAAATCACCAACAGAGCGGGAGAAAAGTTGATCATGAAAATTGCCATAGCTGGAGATAGTGCCGGTGAATCGCTGGCACGCGTATTGGCAGATCATCTGGCAAGCTCAGTAGACGTCGCCGAAATATCTCACGCGGCAAACGGACCCGATGACTTCTATGCCGACCTTGCCGACCGGGTGGCATCCGAGGTACTACAAGGCACGTACGACCGTGCAATTCTGGTTTGCGGCACAGGTATCGGTGTCTGTATTTCGGCTAACAAGGTACCCGGTATACGCGCAGCGTTATGTCATGATACCTACTCTGCTACCAGAGCCGCTTTATCCAACAACGCCCAGATCGTCACCATGGGCTCGCGCGTCATTGGTGCCGAGCTTGCCAAAGTGATTGCAACAACATTCTTGTCATGCAGCTTTGATCCTCAAGGCAGATCAGCAGGGAACGTGCAGGCAATCGATGCACTGGATACCAAATACCAAAAGCATCGCTGATGAACCACCAAAGTCCATTGTTTGTCGGTGTCGATCTGGGAACGTCTGGTGTCCGTGGGGTGTGCGTTGATGGACTCTTGCAACCCGTCGCCTCCACCGCCGTCTCTTTCGACCTTGAAAAAGACAATCGACGTGATCCGCACAGCTGGTGGCAAGCTGTCAGGACAGTCCTGCGGGGTCTTGTTAAACAGGTTGATGCAAGGCAGATAGTATCAATCGCGGTCGATGGAACCTCAGGTACGATGCTCGCAGTGAATGATGACGGTGAGCCGCTGGGCGAAGCACTGCTTTACAACGACGCGTGTACCGATCAGTCTATTCTAGACAGAATTTCGGGCCATGCCCCAAAGTCCGCTGCTGTTCATGGTGCAACATCAGGGCTGGCAAGAGCCATTACGCTGACAGAAAAACACGCTGGCTCATCAATAATGCACGAGGCTGACTGGATTGCTTCGAGGCTGACGGGTATGCCGGGCATCAGCGACGAAAACAATGCATTGAAAACCGGCTACGATCCAATCGCACGCGAGTGGCCCGAATGGATCGAAGCTACCGGCCTGCCGCGTTCCCGACTTCCAGGAGTTTTACCAGCCGGACAACTGATTGCACCTGTCCACGCCAATGCGGCGGCTGACATGGGTCTTGACACTGGCACTCTGATCATAACCGGTACGACGGATGGCTGTGCTTCGTTTCTTGCCACAGGCGCTGCAAACTCTGGAGAAGGCGTGACTGTGCTGGGTAGTACGCTAACCATCAAACTTCTGTCTGCCTCACCAGTCTGTGCACCGGAATATGGTATCTACAGTCACCGAATAGGTGATACCTGGCTTGCTGGTGGTGCGTCAAATACAGGCGGGAACGTTCTGGCAAAATTCTTTACGCCTCAATCAATCGAACAACTGTCACAGAAAATCGATTTGAGTGTGCCTTCGACACTGGATTACTATCCCTTGTCTCGACCGGGAGAGCGTTTTCCAATCAATGACGGTCAGCTTGAACCACGCCTGTTACCCAGAGCTGACAATGACACGCTATTTTTATACGGAATTCTGGAAGGCATTGCCGGCATAGAACAGCTCGCCTACCAGCGTCTGCAAGAGCTGGGGGCACCGTCGCTAACCAGTGTAAGAACTGTCGGCGGGGGTGCACTCAATAACCCCTGGACAAAGATTCGCCAGCGACGACTTGGCGTCACATTCATGCAAAGCTATTCGGATCAGGCGGCTATCGGAAGTGCGCGCCTGGCAAGAGACGGTTTCAATAGTGAAGCTGTAAAGTAACGGAGGTTCACACAATCATCAGTCTCCGCAACATCAGTGAAATCATCGATCAGTTTGATGGGTTCATTATCGATCAGTTTGGTGTATTGCATGACGGACAACGTCCCTACCCTGATGCCGTAGCCACACTGCAATCGCTTATGAACGTCAACAAGCGCGTAGTCATATTGTCAAATTCCGGTAAACGCTCAAGTATAAATATCAGGCGAATGGCCCAACTAGGCTTTGCACGTTCGCTGTACAGTGAGTTTGTAACCTCTGGCGACGTCGCTTTTGACACGGTTAAGTCGCAGCTAGCCGACAAACGCCGCTGCCTTCTCATAGCCAGAGACAACGATACGTCCGCTATCGACGGCCTGCAACTTGAGCTCACTGTTGATGGTACAGATGCTGACCTGGTGATTATCAGTGCCAGCGAAGGCGATATCTATGGAGAACAGCACTATGTAGACACATTGTCGGCCGCAGCTAAAAGGCAACTTCCGTGCTTGTGCACCAATCCGGACAAGCTTATGCTGACACCGAGAGGCATTTGTTTCGGTGCAGGCAGAATCGCCGAACTGTATGAACAATCAGGTGGTACGGTACAGTGGATCGGTAAGCCCTACCAGCATGTTTACACTTATGCTTCACGACATTTGACAGGCATCAATGCCTCGCGCGTGTTGTGCATTGGCGATAGCCTTGAACACGACATTGCCGGCGGTGCAAACGCCGGCCACAAGACACTTTTTATTCGTGGCGGTATTCATCAGGATATGAACGACTCCGAGTTGTCAAACGCCCTGAATCAACATCAGGTAAGCCCTGATTTCCAGCTACCGCTGTTTCGCTAGTGGGTCACAGGCAGCAAACGTAGAATAACTACGCTCTGCGTGCACTTGCTAACGAAGCGCCTTCTGACAAAGAGGCAAGCTTGGCAAACGCGATGGAGGGATCGACTGCACCAAAGCCTGCAAATGTGCCAAACCCGCAATCAGACCCTGCGACCACACGCTCTGCGCCGACAATATTCGTGAATTGCTCAATACGCTGAGCAACCAGTTCAGGGTGCTCTACAAAGTTGGTTGTACTATCGATGACGCCTGGAATAAGAATTTTGTCGTCGGGTATATCACTGACCCTGTCACGAAACACCGTCCACTCATGCGCGTGGCGAGGATTGGACGTTTCAAACAGAATGTAACCAGCATGGGTACTCATCAACGTGTCGAACATGGTGGCCATATCAATATCGCAGACATGCGGGCCTTCATAGTTCCCCCAACAGATATGTACTCGCACCTGTTCCCTCGGGATATCACGCAGCGCGTGATTCAAGGCTTCAACATGTGATTTGGCAATCTTTACAAATTCGGCATCCGTCAGATCGTTGAACAACATGTGCCGCGATAATGCCAGATCAGGACAATCCAGCTGTACCGTCAGACCCGCAGCAACAATGGTTTCGTATTCTTCTTTCATGGCATCAGCTAACGCCGCCAGATACGCCTCGCGAGTTGCATAGTATTGATTAGGCAAAAACAGGGAAATGACGCCTGGCGATGCCGCATTCATAAAGCCCTGTTTAACCCCGTGCCTGGCCATGGCCTTCTTCAGGTTGCTTATGTCCTTTTTAAGATCAGTATGCCCCTTGGAACGCACCTCTCCGGTACACATGGGCCGCGCGTAATCGGGCGTACCTCCAGCGGAAGCTAGCCGTTCCAGAAAACTGGGAAAGAGCTTCAAGTCTGCAGGCGCATTGCGTGAGCTATCACCTTCGAAGCCGGTATAGCGATCTTTTACATAGGTTGCATAAGATATTTTTGAGGTCTCGCCATCGGACACGATGTCGATACCTGCCTCCTTTTGCTTTTTTACACAGCTATCCACCGCTGCCGTCATTGTTGCGTCAAAGCTTGACTGGTCAAAGGGCTCAGCTTTTTCACGGGCAAAGATCAGATCCACAACATCCTGGCTACGCGGCAGTGATCCTACGTGGGTAGAAAGTGTCTTTGTCACAACGTACTCCAATGTTGAGGGCTTTGATGAGCTTAGTGCCTGCGAAGAGCTGAGCGCGGGAAAAGAAACTCCTCAAGTCGGGTGAATGCTTTTTTTCGATCAGGTTGCCAGAACACAGCTAATCGATCAAGGGTTGGCGCATCAGGCACGAGACTGTCAAAGCGTTTCTGCAGCCAGTTAAAATATTCGCGATGCTCACTTAGCTGCAGGGTACCGGTCAAGGTCATGTGAAACCTGAACTCATCCATCACATACGGGTAACCAAAGCGAAAGAGGTTTTTCCTCTGGGAGTCGTTCAGCTGATCAGGATTTCTTCTATTCAGATCAGCCTGCGTCAAAGGTGCGCGAAATAGCTCAAGCTGTTCGACACACTGTGATGCAAGCTCGGCTACTGCCGGCGGCTGGTTTTCGAAACATAGAGCGGCGAATCCTGACAACACCCGTGGTTTCAATGATTGCATGATAATGCATTTTTGCTGCATGGCAAGACGCTCTACAGCCGTCAGCAAACCCTCCTCTGACAATCCTTCCGCTAGATGGAAAGGAGCCTTGAGCGTTGCATGAAATCCATAATGAGCAGGCGTAGCTGCCAATTCAGTCCAGGTATGCTGATCTGGAAAGCCGTCATTCGGAGCGACAAACTGCGAACCGTCAGCGCCACGACCCAGAACCTGTCTCCCATAAGCCGCCAGATCAGACGCATCATCAGGGCAGAAAAAGACCGCATAACGCGCACTCATGCCACGCGAATACCTTCTCGCCACACACACTTCACGGTTGGTACATTGTCCTGATAGCGCACACGTACCAGATCAGCCCGACAATTCTCGGCAAGAACTCCCCTGTCATCAAACCCGATAGATCTGGCAGGGTGACTCGTAACCAACGCAATCGCGTCGTGCAGAGTCATGAGCTTTTCCTGCAATGACAGAACGAACGGTGCATGCAACAGACTGCTGGGTACGTAGTCAGAAGACAACATATCCAGAACGCCCAGCTTAGCAAGCTGACGTGCACCCACATTGCCAGAATGTGAGCCGCCCCTGACGACGTTTGGCGCACCCATCAGAATATTCATTTTTCTCGCATGCGCAGCACTGGCTGCTTCTACTGTTGTGGGAAATTCGGATATCTGGATACCAAGTTCTATAGCATCTTCAACGTGAGCAACAGTCGCATCATCATGACTGGCAAGCGTGATATTTCGTTCCTTGCACATGGCAGCTATCGATGAGCGATGTGCGTCAGAATAACGATGCGAATTTTCAAGCCGCTTTGAAGCAAAAGCCTTGAAGGTTTCTTCATCCATACCCTCTTTGCGACGATGATAATGTTCAAAAACAGCCATATCCACGAATTGCCTCTGACCCGGTGCATGATCCATCAATGAGACCAGCATGACTTTATCGTGGTTTTCGAATTGAGCACAGTCATCAAGCACCCCAGGTGATGACACCTCACAACGTAGGTGTAACAGATGTTCAGCTCGCAGCCGTTCCTGATCCTCAGCTTTCTGAAGATGCTCTGACAGAGCCAGCAATTCGCCAGATTCAAAGTCGGCATCATCCACACCCATGCGCAGACAATCCAGAACCGTGGTTATTCCCGCAGCAGCGACTTGTGCATCGTGAGATTGAATGGCGGCTATCGGGTTCCAGCGAACGCCAGGACGAGGTGAGTAATGGGCCTCCAGATGATCGGTATGGAGTTCCACCAAACCTGGGATCAGGTAATCGCCCTGCATGTCGTCACCAACCATCGACCTTCCGGGTTCAATCGCCGCGATACGTCCGTCCAGAACGTGCACGTTACCCGGCAAAACACAATCTGGAAGCACCAGCTGCGCGTTGCGAAGATGAAAATCAATACGTGAAGTCATGTTGTACAAGCACTTGAAAGCGATAACAGGCTAGCACTAACAGGCGTTAATAGGGGTACTCTTGGACAAGTTGCTGCGTATCGGCAGAATGACATCTGAAGTTTACTGTCAGCCAAAAAAAAACCTGCACCCCTCACAGGCCGCAGGTTTTTTCCTGACGCTGATACGGATCTGACGTTAGACGTCGCTTCGTTCAACGAATTCGATAATAGCCATAGGTGCATTATCACCCGGACGCATCCCACACTTGAGGATACGTGTGTAACCGCCAGGACGATCCGCGAAACGCGGCCCCAGAACGGTAAACAGTTTTCCGACTGCTGCTTTGTCGCGGATACGATCAAATGCCTGACGACGCTTTGCAACGTTGTCTTGCTTGGCACTGGTGATCATTGGCTCAATAACACGACGTAGCTCTTTGGCTTTGGGTACGGTCGTCTTTATCGATTCGTGCTCAACCAGTGAAGCCGCCATATTGCGGAACATAGCCTTACGATGGCTGGAATTACGGTTGAGCTGTCGCCCACTCTTACGATGTCTCATGATCTCTTCTCGTTCTTACTTGGCCAGCTCGCGTTGCTTCTGCAACTCGGGGGGCGGCCAGTTTTCCAGGCGCATACCCAATGACAATGCCTGCTGCGCAAGTACATCCTTGATTTCCGTCAGGGATTTCTTGCCCAGATTTGGCGTTTTCAATAATTCTACTTCGGTGCGTTGTATCAGATCGCCGATGTAGTAGATGTTTTCAGCTTTCAGACAATTAGCTGATCGTACCGTCAGCTCCAGATCGTCGACAGGGCGAAGCAAAATAGGGTCAATATCGGACGCCTGTTCTTCTTCAGGTGTCGCAGTTTCAGCCTTGAGATCGACGAAAACAGACAATTGCTCCTGCAGGATGGTTGCCGCCTTGCGAATGGCTTCTTCGGGATCGATCGTTCCGTTAGTTTCAAGGTCTACAATCAATTTGTCCAAATCGGTACGCTGCTCAACACGAGCGCTCTCGACGTTGTACGCAACCTTGTGGACTGGACTGAACGATGAATCTATCTGTAAGGTACCGATAGGACGACTCTCGCCTTCCTCCAGAGTGCGGTGTGAAGCTGGCTCGTAACCACGCCCCACTCGCGCCCGAAGAGTCATGTTCAGGTTCATGTCACCGGTCAGATGACAGATAACATGATCCGGGTTTATGATCTCGATATCATGGTCTAGAGTGATATCGGCAGCAGTGACCACGCAAGGACCCTGCTTGACCAGTTTCAGTGTAGCTTCATCTTTCGCATGCATCACCAGAGATACACCTTTCAGATTGAGCAAAATATCAAGCACGTCCTCCTGCACCCCTTCCATGGTAGTGTACTCGTGGAGTACACCCTCTATCTCTGCCTCGTAAAAAGCAGCACCAGACATGGAGGAAAGCAGGATTCTACGTAGCGCATTTCCCAGCGTATGACCAAAACCGCGCTCCAGTGGCTCGAGCGTGACCTTCGCATGATTTGCGTTGGCTGCTGAGACATCAACGATACGCGGCTTCAAGAATTCAGTTTGCATGGCATTCAACGTGATTCGACCCCTTAAACGTTAGCGGGGCAGCAAAGCGCCACCCCACCCTAAAGCTGTAATCCAGTATTCCAGACCACCTGTCGCCAGGTGATGAGAGGTCTACTTCGAGTACAACTCCACAACCAGAGATTCATTGATCTCGGCTGGCAGATCAGCACGATCAGGAACGCTCTTGAACATGCCTTCAAATTTCTTGGAATCGACCTCAATCCAACCCGGGAGTCCGCGCTGCTGAGCCAGTTCCAACGCATCAGCAATACGGGCTTGCTTACGCGCTTTTTCTCGTATCGTTACCACCTGATTGGGCTGGATTTGATACGAAGGAATATTAACGATCTTGCCGTCTACCATAATGGACTTGTGCGATACCAACTGTCGCGCCTCTGCGCGTGTCGAACCAAACCCCATTCTGTAAACGACATTGTCCAGACGCTGCTCAAGAAGGGACAACAGATTCTCACCTGTAGAACCTTTCCTGGCGGCAGCGGCCTTGTAGTAATTGCGAAACTGCTTCTCCAGAACACCATACATACGTCGCAGCTTCTGTTTTTCGCGTAGCTGGATGGCATAGTCTGAAGGGCGGCCTCGTTTTGCACCCTGCATTCCTGGAGGTGTCTCCAGATTGCATTTGGACTCAAGTGGGCGGATGCCAGACTTCAGGTACAAATCTGTGCCTTCACGCCGACTTAACTTACACGTTGGACCGGTATATCTAGCCACGTCTCTTAACTCCTACTTCTGTGCTTGAACATGCGATATTCATGAATCACCCTTGGCGTATTTAAACGCGTCGTTTCTTGGGCGGACGGCAACCGTTATGCGGTATGGGCGTCACGTCAAGGATGCTGCTGATCTTAAAGCCGACGTTGTTTAAGGAACGTACCGCCGAATCACGACCAGGACCTGGTCCTTTCACATGTACATCGATGTTTTTCAAACCGTACTCTTTGGCAGCCTCGCCAGCGCGTTCTGCTGCAACCTGCGCAGCGAAAGGCGTGCTCTTTCGCGAACCACGGAAACCTGACCCACCAGCAGTGGCCCACGACAAGGCATTTCCCTGTCGGTCAGTGATCATGACTATCGTGTTGTTGAACGACGCATGGATGTGCGCGATACCGTCTGTGACGGTACGACGAACCTTCTTCTTGGTACTAGCTGCCATAATTTTCTCTAATTAACGCTTGAGCGGACGACGCGGACCTTTGCGCGTGCGCGCATTAGTCTTCGTACGTTGACCGCGAAGGGGTAAGCCCCGACGATGGCGAATTCCGCGGTAACAACCGAGGTCCATCAGACGCTTTATATTCATCGAGACATCGCGACG
>JBGCGC010000029.1:0-46928 GCA_045110475.1 Granulosicoccus sp. | reverse complement strand
CCAGATTCTTCCGCATTCCCTTTTCCTGTAGCGAATCCTGTTCAGTCGGCAATACAGTCTGTATTCCGCTCCTTCTCAGAATTCGCTACAGAAAAAGGGTCTGGTGGAAGAATCAGGCGTTTCATGAATAGTCCAGGCTAGTATGGCGTATTACGTCGTCGGCATTCCAAAGGTGTTCAGAGATCGTATTTTCATGATGAGCATCCTATCGTGACATGTCCATCATGACTATCATTCACGTGTTTTCCACCTGTTTGAGATAGACAGGTTACTGGCTTATGCCTATTCTGGCTATCTTTTAAAACTTTCAAGCGGAAATGGATCGCCAGGCTGAAGAGGAACGTTATCCGCTTATTATTAATGGTCGATGCAGGAACGGCATGCCAGAGTTCAGTGGGACATTTGTGGATTATCCATTTTTAAATGGTTTTCGATGGGCTTCTTATCTGAACTCATCAGCGGCAGACCACATTTCGTTTGATTCTGAATTAAGTTCCACAGGTTATCGACAACTCTATCAACAGAATTTCCTATGTGCCAATGAAAGGCTATATCAAGCTACCTGGATACTCGATTGAAGCACTCAACAATAGTTGGATATTCGACGCATTAAGGCTGCAAACGCTACGGTAGGAGCATTGACAACGTGTACGACGATGTTCTTTTTATGGCTAAAATTCGTCTGTAGTCTGGAGGCGAATTGTGTAGTGACGTTGCGTTGTGAGAATTTGTCCTTGACGCCTGAAGTGTAATTGCTGTGTTCCCGAAACACAGGCCTTAGTTTTCGCGCAGATCTATCGTCTGCCCCGGCTTCGGAGTCTCTATGATGCCCGTAGCCGCAGCACGCTCACCGGGCTCAGCCATGGGTTCGTCGGTGAGGGGAAACGTACCCCAGTGCATTCCGATTGCCCGGCTGGCTCCGACATCATGTACGACTTGCAGTGCTTCTTCCGGATTCATATGCGCAGTTTTCATGAACCAGCGCGGTGCATAGGCACCAATCGGCACCAGAGCAAGATCTACCTTGCCCAATCGCTGTGCAATGGTTTTGAAGTCGTCGGAGTAACCACTATCACCGACGAACAAAGTTCGAAGACTGGGCGAGTCGATATAAAAACCGGCCCATAGCACTTCATTGCGATCGAACGGGCTTCGGCTGCTCCAATGCTGTACAGGAACGGCGTGAACAGTGGCAGTACCAACCGATGCGTTCTCCCACCAGTCAAGTTCTGTTACTTGATCAACGCCGAGTCTATCGAACCACGCCTTTTGTCCTAGTGGCACCAAGTAACGTGGAGGTTTATCGACTTGCCTGGCCTGTAACGCTATGATGCTGGGTTTGTCTAGATGGTCGTAGTGGTTGTGCGAAATCAACACCAAATGGATATTGGGTAGCTGCTCGATGGTCATTGCAGGCGGCGTAGTGCGCTTGGGACCAGCAAAGCTTACCGGAGATGCCCGTAGTGAAAATATTGGGTCAGTTAGAATATTGAGTCCGTCTATTTGCAACAGAAATGTGCTGTGACCAACCCAGGTCACCTGTGCAGTACTCGGATTGGCAATGACCTCTGGACGAGGCTTCATACTGGGTAAAGTAAGTGCTTTGACGTCAGGGGCTTCGAGTTGCCACTTGATAACTGCGCTCAGGGGTTTGGCAATAGCTTGGCCGTTGGTGTTAACGAAAGTGCCATCCTGGCGATGGTGCGTCGGTTTATTCTTATCCAACTTTGAGCTTGATGCGCAGCTGACTAGTAGAATAATGATAAGTGTGATGAATAGACGCATTACGTTCGTGCAGATGAGTGTCGATTGGTGTAGTTTGGCATCATATAGTGCGAAACAGAATCTAGTGCGAAACAGAATCGTACTCGTTTTTTCCTTTTCTATGGATTTTATGTGTAATCCAAAGCAAGCAAATATGGCTGCTTTGTTCGTCTATACATCAGAACACTGTCATCTGCAGGATTATGCTGTGAGTAGAATTTCTTAACTTTCATGGTAGTGGAGTGATCGATATTGATAGTACGAAAATTAGCCGATGTTGTGAAGTCCTGGCGACACGCGACTGGCGAAGGGTGGGAAAGCCGTCGAATAGTATTGGCAGATGATGCGATGGGATTTTCCCTGCACGACACACTCGTTAAAGAAGGCGCCGAGCTGCATCTTGAATACAAGAATCATCTTGAGGCAAACTACTGCATCGAAGGCAAGGGTGAGGTTGAAAACGTCGCAACCGGAGAACGTCATCCCATTCAGCCTGGCACTATGTACGCATTGGACAATCACGACAAACACATACTACGTGCGATAGAGGGTGATATAAGACTGGTTTGCGTATTTTCACCAGCTCTTTCAGGGCGAGAGACACATGATGCGCAAGGAGGTTACGCTGTCGTCGATTAAAAAATGTTCAAAATCGGCCGTAGTAATGAACTGACATTGACAGTGGGCATACCGGTAGCAGCCATATTGCGATGAAACAACGCTGAGTTACTCGAATCGACAGCGACGCCAATGGGTAAAGTACAGGCATTCTGACCCTTTGTAGTATCAGCGATGTCTTTACTAGCGTTGCAGCTTTTTTGGCAATCAAACGTGTTGCAAAGAATGAATCTTGCTCATTGACGAGCAAACACGTATGTTCAGTGTTCTAATACAAGCTTCTCCGTAAGGTAAATCCGTGTCGGTACTACGCCCATACTCAAAAAAGGAATTTGGTCTTTTATCGCGGCCGTAGCCTGGACTATTCATGAAACGCGGAAGGCCGCCCCGCCTGATTCTTCCACTGGAAGGCCAGCCCCGCAGACCCTTTTTCTGTAGCGAATTCTGAGGAGGAGCTGATCACAGCCCGGCGGAATACAGACTGTATTTGCGACGGAGGCGCCCAGCCTGAGCTTCGATTCGCTACAAGAAAAGGGGATGCGCGGGGCCGGCCTTCCGGGGGCCGGCCTTCCGGAAGAATCTGGACTGGGCGTCCCCGTGGCTTCATGAATAAATTAGGCTAGTATTCGTTCCAACAGCCATGCAATCACACGCCAACCCTGTGGCATTCGCATCTGTTGACATATCAACCCCCGGCTGGCCTTCAGACGAGCAGAGTGATCATCTGACATCGGCGTTGGACGATGAAGAGGGCAATACGATGCAACAACTGCTTCGGTCACTCGATCACGTATCGGATAGCGATGGGGCCGCAGACAGGGCGAAAAGTGCTGACGTTTAAAACGATTCGAAGCCTGGGGAGAGGATGACTTTGGCAACGATCAGTTTGGGAGGGTCGGAGGATTCTCGTTACATTGGGGGCGCCCTCCGTTCGGGGTAGCGGTGAACACGCGTGAGCGCAAGAAGTTGGAACGTATTTGCCGGTATATCTCCCGCCCCGCGCTATCGGCAGAAGCGATTGGAGCTGACAGATCAGGGTATGGTCAGATACGTCGGGGCGGCCTTCCGTCGAATAGCCGGTACCGTAAGCACATAACACCGACGCGTAATGTCAAGGGAAAAACCACGACTGATGAAGACGCGTGACTAATGCTCGGTGTTTGCTGTTAGGGGCGAGTACAGCGTGGTAGCGGGTCAGGTTCAGCTTTACCACACAGTATTTAATACAAGTGCGGTTTAAATGCTGTGTCAGGATCGCTTGGCTTACACTATCGCTATACTTTTGTACTTCGCATTGGTGACGATGCCTGTGTTAGCGTAGATCCTCCTTAGGTTTTAATAGGAATATGTCATGTCATCAGCTGACTTAAAAAACTCATTCGTCTAGCAAGAAAAGATCGGGCTATTCAATAAATAGTTTCATCTGCGCCAGATTATAAGTGTTTGGTAGAGTCGATTATAGCTTCGGCGAAAATTCACGGTCTTGATGTCGTGCCATTGGATTGCTCCAGTAACAAGGAACGTACTTAATCTCAAATTAGCCAGCCAGTATCAACATTTTCTAGAAACACCGCTTTCTTTTATTCAGATCAATATAGTGTTCGCGATATTGATCCTTCGAGAGGCGGTCCGGGCTGCAATCGGTGAGCTCGGATACGCGTCGGACGCCGCGGGAGTAGACATCAATAGTGCTCAGTGACAGATCGTTAAGCTTGAGCGCTATAAGCAGTTTCTGATACTGTCGTTCAAAGCGTTGTTTGTTTTTTGCTAACATGGACGTTTCTCGGCAGGCACTCCGTCATTGGAGTGTTCGAGAAATCAATGAGCTGCTTATCGGATTTTGTCTTCTGCCGCATAGCGGCTTCGTTCAACAGAGCCATGCAGCAAGCACTGGACCCAGCCACATAACCTGACTACGCCAGAACGCGTGTCAGCCTACAGTGTTCCTGATGGCAAATGTTAGGCTTACTGAGGGACATTTTCGTAAGCGTCTGAAGAAATAAAATAGCTGCCGCTTTCGGCCCAAACCGGACATATACAAGCGCTCAGGTTAGTATCCTTAGATGCGTACCACTATCCATTTCGAAGGCCTTCCAGGTTCCGGAAAGACAACTGCTTCTGAGCGGTTTTGCAGACTACTAAGGAGCAACGGAATCGACGCAAGTTGGTGGATAGAAGAATCGTCTAACCACCCGATCATGCCCAAAGATGGGCGTGCTCTTTCTCGCGAACACGATTATCCGCAGATTTGTCTGGATGCATGGCTGACATTCCTTAAATCATCAAACAGCACAGTAGTTTTAGACGGCTATGCTCTTCAGAGCACAGTACGCTTTCTTTATGCAAATCGTATTGCTAGAACGCAGATAGAAGACTATTTCAACAGGTGGCAAGAGCTGGCACCTGAAACGACGTTGGTTTACTTCTCAGTGGAAAATCCAAGTGAACATTACGATGTCGTTTTAGCAGAGCGCGGGGACGAATGGTCACGCAAGCTCTACACCTACGTAGAACGCTCACCAATGGGTGTAGCTAATAGTTACCAAGGTAGAACGGGCTTTGTGGAATTTTGGTCAAATTACCAACAGCTCTGTCATGAGTTATTGGATGCTGCCTATGTTCCCGTTCATCTCATCGGCTCCCGTTCATGGAAAGATGATGATTTGAAATTGCTGGCTGCTCAAGTCGGCCTTTTACCCGAACGGCTGTAGTGGGAACTGAGCGGAAATACACATGAAAACATATATTTATAGGCGACGCAGGTCTAACAAATAAGGATGAGTCGCGCGCAGCCGCGACTTGATTCGCTAGTTGAACATGTCCGGAGGATGATCTGGAATGGGCTTTTCTATAGGAGACAAATTGTTGGTGAGGTGGTTTGCGCAGTCGCCTTGCTAATGACAAGGCGAGCATGTGCCACACTCATTGTTTAGTAATTTTTTGTCGGATGCGGTAGTCTCATATTGTCTGCAACGTCCTCCACATGGATGTGAATGGTTGGTGTTTTGGTATGCCCGTATTTATCCGGAAAGTCGCTCGGATGGATTGAATGCACTCACCCTCATTGGCTCGACGCAGAGTCTGCAAAGAAACGTTGGACGAGGTTGGGCAGGCGTGCCTATAGTATTGGCGATTTTTAAAAACCACCGCACCATGATAAGTTTTTTGTGGGTATTGCCATGCAGGAACCCGTAATCGCGAACGCGACGAAAACCAGTGGGCGGCACGTGCTGGATAAGCAACCACAGGAACTGCGCACCACTGACAGTTCGTGTGCAACGTTTTTCACTATTACCCTCACGATAGCTGAATGTCACCGACTCTCCATCATCAACAACCAGCTGCAGGTCAAGGTATCACAGGAGAAGTGGTTACCGTGTAACTTCCCTACATCGGGCTCGGCAGAAGTGGCGGAAAATAACGACGCTGACGTTTGCGTCGCATAGACCACGTTTGCCTAGCAGTTGCGCGTGCATGCCGAAAGGTCACGTGTTGGGTGTTGCCACTTATGCGTATGAACTATTTTTTGGTCAATTCTTCGCGGTGAAAACTCCGACCGTTCCATTTTGAATGAACGATTGGCCATTGCCTGAGCTGGTCCGTTTGCAGTTGACTAACTGTTGGGAGGGCTTGTTATCGTGTTCGGCGTGAAAAATGCAGCGGCTTTGCATTTTCCACAGGAAACAACATGATTCTTCGATACCTGCCACTATTGTTTTGCGTGTTGCTGGCCAGCTGTAGTAGCGGTTCGGGCATGCAGGCAGAGCCTGAGCCTATGCCGGTATTCATGGATGATCAGGCTGTATTTCTGGCGGCTAATACGGCTCGGCAAACTGTCACCGTGACAGAGACAGGATTGCAATACGAGGTATTGACAAGGGGGGACGGGGTCAGGCCGACAGCTCAAAGTAACATTACAGTTCATTATGTAGGCACGCTGGTTGACGGTACAGAGTTCGATAGTTCTGTGGCGCGCGGACAGCCCGCAACCTTTAAGCTCGGTGGCACCATTGCTGGCTGGATCGAAGGTCTTCAGTTAATGAATGTTGGAAGTACCTACCGCTTCGTCATTCCGCCAGAGCTTGCCTACGGAGATTCCGGAGCCGGATCATTTATCGGCCCCGGTGATGCGCTGATTTTTGTGGTGGAGCTTCTCGAGATAAACTCCTGATACAGCGCCCCGACGAGTTCAAAAGATCAAATGCACATTTTTATGAATTGCCTGATGCGCTTGCACGCATTGTCCAGTTCAACGCCATCCACGCACAGACCGATACGCACCAGATAACGACCACCCGGGCCAAAGCCATCGCAGGGCAGTACAGACACATCCATTTTCTCAAGCAGACCGACTGCAAAATCGTGAGCCGTGGTACCCAAGGATTCAACATCGAGAAGTATGAACATGCCCTGACCGGGATCGATCAGCCTGGCAGGTTCGGGGTTGTGTAGCTGCGCTACTGCAAGTTTTCGTCGTTCGTTCATGATGTTACGAACTGTTTTAGGTGTTTGTGACGATTGCTCGATTGCCACGATGGCGGCATCCTGTACAAACGGCGGAAGACCGTAGTGCATACATACAGAGAGGTTGCGTAGATGCTCTGTCAATGCGGTAGGGCCAACTGCCCAGCCAAGGCGCCAGCCAGTCATGCGATGAGACTTGGATAGGCTGCCGACAGTAATCAGGATGTTATCGGCACCTGGTAAATCGTGGGGCAGATCGATGGAATCCGGTGCAACAATATCCAGATACACAGCATCCATGACCAGCCAGATGCTCCTGCTGACGCAGACTTCTACGATACGGGTGAGCTGAGCTTTGGAATATCGACTACCCAGCGGATTATTAGGCGCATTGAGCACCAGTGCCCGCGTGTTATCTCCAATGGCCTCAAGGATTTTTGATTCATCGAGTTGATAGTCATCCTGAGCATCCACCTGCACAGTGACGACATTGGGTCCGGGTGCGCCAAACGTTGCCTGATAGGTGGTGTAGTAGGGCGCAACCAGGATGACTTCATCACCTTGTTCCAGAAGCACTTGTGCTACTGAGAACAGGGCATTCTGCGCTCCGGCAAAGACTGTCACCATGGATTCGTTGACGCATTGCCCGGTTAGACGCTCATGGTAACTGGCAATGGCAGAACGCAACCTGCTTTCGCCACTAACGTCCACGTAATGATGTCTGCCAGCTCTAAGACTGGCTACCGCCTCATCGACGATAAGTTGAGGGGTGACTTCGTGTACTTCCTGTCCGATGCTTAGTAGCGTGATTTTATCGCCCGCGCTAACCCGATCGGTTGCCATCGTGTGTACCGCCCAGGGGTCGATATGGGCACCTCCAGTGGCTTCACTTTTTTCCTGGATTCGTGTGGTTAAAGATGAAAATTTCATGGATCGAGTATACCCATCCCCGCAGTTTGAGTCAGGTATCCGCCAGCCTTGCCCGGGTAACGAGTTGACATGGTCCACCGGTGTACAAGGCATAAAATGGATAGCAGGTTATCAACACCAGACCTGATTAAATCAGGGAAACCAGAGTTTTGCCGAAGTCTAGCCGGGGTATCGGTATCGAGCTGTACGGTTTCAAGGCTGCTGGTCCTGTTGCTGAGCGTCAAGGTACTGCCTTGTATGATCTCAAGGGCTGTGGGAGTGCGTTCGCTGGCCGCTACATGGTCGCTGAGGAGCGCTACGGCAAACGTCAGCACCGTTAAAAATGGTTTCATACAGTGAAACGCATTAGCGCAATGCTGCGTATGGGCGGAGGGGTAGGTATCATGTACGAGTTCTGTGTTGTGTAATTAATTCTCTGGCAGGTTATAGACGCCCTCAATGAGGCATTAACATGCTTAACTGCGGAAGTAATATTGACGAAAACTGAAGAACCATGGCCGAGAGGAGCCCTTTGACAAACGACGCTGATGTACCCAGACAGGATGTACCCAGACAAATAGTGCTGGTAGAGGATGAGTCGGCCCTGCGCGATAATTACTCTCTGGCACTGAGCAAGGCCGGCTTTGATGTGTCCGGATTTGCTGATGCAGAGTCCGCGTTATCAGCCGTCCGGCAACGGTTACCGGATCTTGCCATTATCGATATTGGTCTGGGTCGTGACAGTGAGGCAGGGTTTGATCTGTGTCGCGTTCTGCGAGAAATTTCTGCACGTCTTCCCATTATCTTTCTCAGTGCGAGAGACAGTGAACTGGATATCATCTCTGGTTTGCGGCTGGGTGCTGATGACTATCTGACTAAGGACATAAGCCTTGCGCAGTTGACAGTCAGGGTCAATTCCCTGTTGCGTCGGGTCGATGCCTTTAATTTGCCAGACAAGGCGTCTTCTATTCGTACTGTCGGCCATCTTGAATTGCATGAGGAACGACTGGCCGCGCGCTGGCGTGAACAGTCCGTGGAATTGACTGTCACGGAATTCTGGATTGTTGATTGTCTTGCCCGTAATCCGGGGCAGGTAAAAAGCCGCCCACAACTTATGGATGCAGCAAACATGGTTCTGGATGATCAAACGATCACGGCACATATCAAGCGTATTCGGGCCAAGTTCATGGCACTCGATGACAGCTTTTCAAGTATTCAGACGGTTTACGCATCGGGTTACCGATGGATGGACGAGCTGCTGTACTAGTGGGTCACGCGGGTAATTCGGTAACAGACATGTCGTTTCCACCGTCGTCAGAACAGGGCAGAAAAGCGACGCGTATTGGGTATACGGGGAGCTTTTCTAACGCTGGGCTGGCGGCGGTGGGGACGAGTGTGTTGACGAATTACCTGCGTGGCCCACGAGTCCCTGCCATGACACCCACTCTACCGTTCAGGCAAAGTCGTTTTTATGCGTCTCCGTCTTTCATTGGTATTGGCATTCAATGAAGCTACGTTCGCAAATGCTTCTGGCCGGAGCGCTTACCCTGATTGTGCCGTTGGTCGGTTGGCAAAGTGTCAAACAGTTGTACGTGGCATTGCAACAGACACGTATTGATGAACAAACACTGAAAGTAGCCAATATGCGCCTGGCATTGTCTGAATCATCAGCGGTAACACGTTGGCTTGAGCCTGCTCTGGCATCGGGTTCACCAATGGACTGGTACGCTGAATTTTCACCCTTTCCCTTGTTTCTCGACGGCTACGATGACGACTGGAGAACTCTGTCGGGTTCCTGGTACACCTATCCCGAACAACACCACGTTAAGGTTGAGCAAACATCAGATGCCGCCACTGATACGGTTGGCAAGACGCAGGAGGCACTTGATTCAGAGGAAAACCAGTTAAGCTTTCGAGTGGCAACACGAGATCAACGGTTGTTCCTGTTTATCAAGGTCATGGATGCTGATCTTCTCTATCACACCATCCCCGTGTTCAGATCGGACGCGGGTGAGGGTGAACAACCGGACCGATGGGAACTGCTGGTTAACGGTGATTCGGTAGAAATAGTCGTCATGCATTCTGACCATCAGAACCAGCACGGATTGTTCAGAGCCATGGCGCCAGGGCCTGTCGTGGCGGTTACCGGTTCTGACAAAAAAAATGAACCTGCCGGAAGGGAATTACGTGACTGGCAGGGCTTCTGGTCACGCACACCAGGTGGATACCAGTTGGAGGTCAGCCTGCCACTTCCACAGAACGGATCTAACGTGGGGATTGCGGTTATTGATGTCGACGAGCGCGGAGAAAAACGACGTCGCTGGGTCGGCAGTATGAATCCGGACACGATGTCAGAATACGTTTCAAAGGATGCTATCGGTAGGTATCCGCGTGTTTTTTATGCCAGCGACGTGGTTCGTGAACGACTGCAAGGATGGACCAGAGAGGGTGTCAGAACCCGACTGTTTGATGCGCGCGGTTGGCTTGTTGCTGATGTCAATAAGCTGTACACGACCGAACAGGACGATTTTGCAGATGAGGAGGCTGGCTCCTTTGACGGTGTTCTGGACGCCTTGTTGTTCAGGATATTCTCATTCATGGTAGCTGACGATCTTCCTTTGCTACCTGAACGTCGTAGCGCACCCATACTGTTGAATCTGAGTGCAGAACGGCGGGCAACGGTCGGTGATAACGAATCGTATACCTCACGCTATGTGACTGATGAAAACGATCGCGTGCTGGGTACATTGGCTCCCATCGGACAGAATCCGCAACGCGCGTTTCTTTTACTGGAAGCCAACGAGGAACATGCTTCGGCCTATGCGGGAAGTCAGCTTGCCCGATTGTTCAGCCTGCTGTTACTGGTCAGTCTACTGGCAGGATGTGGATTGCTGGTGTTTGCCATGATGTTGTCAACGCGTATTCGCCGGTTGTCGCTGGAGGCCCAACGGGCTATAAGTGTAGACGGTCGAGTCAGTGGACTAACAGGCAGTGCGGCAAAGGATGAAATAGGCGATTTGTCACGTAAGTTGTCAACCTTGTTATCTCGTTCTGCGCAATACACTCAGTATCTGGAGGCATTATCCAGTCGGTTATCACATGAGCTTAGAACGCCTTTGTCTGTAGTGCGCACATCCCTTGAAAATCTGGATGTGGAATCGCTGGATGAACAATCGCATACGCTGATTAACCGGGCGCAGGGTGGTGCAGAGCGCCTGGGTAGAATCATCAAGGCACTGGTTGACTCAACTCGCCTTGAGCAGAGCGTACAGGGAGCACCGACCGGGCAGGTTGATCTGGCTGAATGGTTCAAGGCGAGTGTCAGTCTGTATCAGCAAATATATCCGCAATGTCAGTTTGCCTTGCGTCCTGAGAACATGCAGGCGGTGCGTGTTGAAGTGTCACCTGAGTTGCTGCAACAGGCTATGGACAAGTTAGTAGATAACGCGGTGAGTTTTTCCACGGACAACAGGGTGCTTCTGGAGTTATCGATCGACAAGAGCCATCCAGAATCCTATGCTGAGATTTCGGTAGCTAACCGTGGTCCTGCCATTGATGCTGCGCTGTCGGTTCAGTTTTTTGATCCGCTGGTATCTCATCGTGTCTCCGAAGGTGATGACATGCATCTTGGGCTTGGGCTATATATGGTCCGACTCATAGCGGAGAGCTCCGGAGGCGACGTGTTTGCGCACAATCGCTCAGGCTGGGTCGTTTTCGGCCTGTCACTGCCAATAACGTGACACAATGGAGGCATGAGTGAATCTGCGCAGCCAATCATCTCCATTCGTGGGCTTACCAAAACGTACAAAGGTGGCCATCAAGCTCTCAAAGGCATTGATCTGGATATACGACAGGGTGAAATACTGGCTTTGCTCGGGCCTAACGGTGCCGGCAAGACAACGCTGATTTCCACGATCTGCGGCTTGGTCAATCCAACGTCCGGTTCGGTGTCAGTGGGTGGTTATGACATCGTCAGAGACTACCGTGAAACCCGTACGCTAATCGGTCTTGTACCGCAGGAACTGACGCTAGGAGCTTTCGATGTAGTGGTCGATACCGTCAGATTCAGTCGGGGATTATTCGGCATGGCGCCTGATAACGCCAAAATTGATGAAATACTGTCTGATCTATCGCTGAGCGATAAAAAGGATTCGATCGTGACTCGCCTTTCCGGTGGCATGAAGCGTCGTGTCCTGATTGCCAAGGCGCTGGCACACGAGCCACGGGTACTGTTTCTGGACGAACCCACAGCCGGTGTGGACGTAGAGCTTCGGAAGGATATGTGGGCGCTTGTCGAGAAACTCAGGAAAACAGGCGTCACCATTATCCTTACCACGCATTACATCGAAGAGGCAGAGGAGATTGCCGACAGAGTGGGTGTCATCAGCGACGGCCGGCTACTGGTTATTGACGATAAGCTAAGTCTGATGAGTTCCCTGGGGAAGAAGCAACTGATGATCGACCTGCGGGCGCCGATACAACAGATTCCCGAATCGCTGGATTCGTTCGAACTGGAATTAACGGAAGAGGGTACGCGGCTCACCTATACGTTCGATACGCAAGGAGATCGCACAGGCATTACTGCGCTTTTGCAGGCGATGAACGAAGCGGGTCTTGGGTTAAAGGATCTGAATACCTCGCAAAGCTCGCTGGAAGATATTTTCGTCAATCTTGTGAATACTGACCATGAACGTTGAAGCCGTCAAGGCCATCTATATCAATGAGATGCGCCGTACACGAAAGACCCTCATGCAGAGTGTCGCCTCTCCTGTTATCTCCACGGTTCTGTATTTTGTGGTGTTCGGCTCTGCTATTGGTTCGCGGATACAATCTGTCGAAGGCGTGAGCTATGGTTCATTTATCGTACCGGGACTCATCATGCTCTCGTTGTTGACGCAAAGCATCTCCAATGCCTCCTTCGGAATCTTCTTTCCCAAGTTTACCGGTACGGTTTACGAGATCATGTCCGCACCTATCTCGTTTTTTGAAGTTGTTCTGGGATATGTGGGAGCGGCTGCCAGCAAATCACTCATTATCGGTGCCATCATTCTTGTGACAGCATCATTTTTTGTTGAGCTTCGTATCGCGCATCCTTTCTGGATGCTGTTTTTTCTCATCATGACGTGTATCGCATTCAGCCTTTTCGGGTTCATCATTGGACTGTGGGCTGATAATTTCGAAAAGCTTCAACTCATCCCCCTGCTGGTTATCACGCCGTTGGTATTCCTTGGTGGCAGCTTCTATTCGGTCAATATGCTGCCTGAGTTCTGGCAGAAGGTGACACTACTTAATCCGGTGCTCTATCTGATTAGTGGTTTTCGCTGGAGTTTTTTTGAAGTATCCGATGTGAGTGTGACGCTTAGCCTGTTCATGATTACCGGTTTTCTCGTGGGGTGCATGGCTATCATCTATTTTATGTTCAAAACGGGATACAAGCTGAAACAGTAGTGCATGATCTGCGCAGAACCCTAGCTACCCGCAAGCACGCGCATGGTCATTCGCCACGCATCCTCTGCGTCTGGGCCCACCTGATCGAACATTTGTTTGAGTAATTTCGCCTGGGCGCCTGTCAATCTGGCCTCAAGGCGTTTTCCGCTGGCTGTCAGTCGTATCATCTTGACTCGACCATCCGTGCTGGACTGTCGACTCTCTACAAGACCCATACTGATGAGTTGCCGCAACGGCACATGAAGCGCTTGTTTACTTATTGCCAGCGCATCGAGCAGATCAGCGATTGAGGCATCTGGATCGCGTCCGACAAAATAGAGGATGCGATGATGCGCACGGCCAAGTCCACGTTTATCGAGTACGCGATCAGCCCGGTTGGTAAAGGCCCGGTAGCCTAGATAGAGAAGCTCGATAGCTTCACGGAGCTCAGTATCGTTATATGGGTCAATCATGTTGACATATTAAATTCCAGTCATTAAGCTGTCAACAGGTCAATATTGTTGACGTATATTCAATTTGCAGCTTGACGCTGATCCAGCGATATTAGCGATCACCCAACGAGGAGGTAACGTACTGTGCATCAAGGGCTATCCAGACGTATTCAGCGCCTCAAGGCTTCACCAATTCGTGACATGCTAAGAGAGATTGAGAAGCCTGGCATGATCTCCCTTGCCGGCGGCTTGCCAGCAACCGCCAGTTTGCCAAAATTTGATGATGGTATCTCCACAGCCAGCTTGCAATACGGTGCTTCAGAAGGTGACTTGCAACTTCGTGAGCTGATTGCAACGGAGCTTCGCATGCGTGGGCTTGATGCCGATGCCGAGCGAGTGATTGTACTTTCCGGTTCTCAGCAGGGTATCGATCTGGTTGCCAAGCTGGCGATAGACGAAGGCACCCCGGTTGCCGTGGAATCACCAACCTATCTTGCCGCTCTGCAGACTTTTTCGTTGTTTGGTGCAAACTTTTTACCGTTTGACGTTGACAAGCTTGATGCGGCTTTCACTCAGACAAAACCTTTGCTGCTGTACGTTAATCCAACGTTTAGAAATCCTGATTCTGTCGTTTACGACGCTATGCAACGCGAACGTCTTGCCGCAACCTGCGATGCACTGGACACCATTGTGTTTGAAGATGATCCATACCGGGACCTTGCGTACGAGTCCTGCGAACGCACGCCGGTTTGTGCTGGGTTACAACGCAGCAATTGGGTGTATCAGTCCTCATTTTCAAAGACAATAGCGCCGGGTCTGCGTCTGGGTTATCTGCTGTGTTCGAAGCAGCTCTATACGCCGTTGCTTCGCTTGAAGCAAGCGACAGATCTACATAGCAATCGATTGTCTCAACAACTGGTTGTTCAGCTATTAAAGGATGACGCCAACATTGAGCGAGTCAGTAAAATCTGTGAGGACTATTGTCGCCGTCGAGATTGCCTTGACGAATTGCTGCACCGCTACTTTGGCCATCTTGCACATTGGAGACGGCCTGCGGGTGGCTTGTTTTTCTGGTTGAAATTACAGGCGCCGAGGACGCTTGATACTCGCCAGCTTTTGCTTAAGGCTCTGGTAAAAGGCGTGGCATTCATGCCTGGTGAACCGTTCTATTGCGACGGGCGGAGGGCTGCCAGCGCCTTGCGATTGAATTTTACCCATGCTGATCCACGCGAATTTGAGCCAGCGCTGGAAATACTCGCAGCTCTTGTCAACGAAGAATTGCAGAGGAAGTGTCCGTAGCAGTTTTTTCGTCGGTATTGAGTCCAGGCTACAGATCCGGCGGAAATCGCCCGGGCCAGTCGGTTGCCAGATGATACGCTTGTCCAATCCGCAGCATTTTTGCATCCATTGAATAGCGACCCATCAATTGCAATCCTGCAGGCAACCCATGATTATTGAAGCCTGCAGGGATCGCCAACGTTGGCAGACCAGCAAGCGAGGCAGGCACAACAACGCTCATCCATTCATGGTAGGTCGTCATTTTTATCCCGTTTATCGTATCCACCCATTGTTGCTCGGCATCGAAGGGTAGTATCGCTGCGCTGGGCAGACACAACGCATCTACCTGATCAAACAAGCTGGCAGCTGTGGCGAACCAGTTGGAACGTACAAGGTTTGCCTCATGCAATTGCTCGCCAGTAAAAGTCAACCCACGTTCAATTTCCCATTGTGCTTCTGGCTTGAGTTGTGCTCGTTGGGTGGCATCCTTGAAATGCGTACCCAGTGCACACGCAACTGCGTGACTACGCAGCGTGCACCAGGCGTCGAATAGCGCGTGCAGATCAATGCCCGGATCAATGGGTTGTATTTCGCATCCTAAGGTTTCAAGTACCTGGAGCGCTTGTTGGCAAAGGTGCAGAACATCATCCTGCATAGGATAGTGCCCCTTGGCATCGCCTATCCAGCCAATACGTGTTCCCGTTAGTGACGGTGATGGATCAGCCTGCAAAGCCTGTAAAAAAGAGTTCTCTACCGGCAAGCACCACGGTTGAGACGGATCATGTGCACATAGCGTGTCCAGCAACTGAGCAACATCCAGCATCGAGCGGCCCATAGGCCCGCCGGTGGCCAAAGGAAGCTGACAAGCATCAGATGCCTTGTCGTTGGGAATACGTCCGGCACTTGGTCGAAATCCGTACACATTGTTGAACGCAGCCGGGTTTCTTAGCGACCCCATCATGTCTGAGCCATCAGCGACAGGGAGCAATCTTGCGGCGAGTGCAGCAGCGGCACCACCGCTGGAACCTCCTGCTGACAAGGCGGTGTCATAAGGGTTTCGTGTAATACCGTAGACTGGATTGTAGGTGTGACTACCCAGACCAAATTCTGGTGTGTTGGTCTTGCCAATGATGATAGCGCCCGCATCGCGCAAGCGTTTTACCATTGAGCAGTCGGCCACTGGCACGTGAGTGGAAAATAGCGGTGAGCCGAACGTGGTGGTCATGCCTTTGGTTTCTGCAAGATCCTTGATAGCAATCGGGATACCGTGCAGCCATCCGTCTCTAACCGTCTGGTCAGCATGGTGGGCCGCTTCCAATAGTTGTGTTTGCGGGCGCAACGCCACTATTGCGTTCAATGCCGGATTGAGTGCATCTATGCGCTGCAGATACGCACGCATAAGCTCAACGCTGCTGAACTTACCCGCTGCAAGTCCTGTGGATAGCTGCAAAGCGGTTAGTTCGGTCAGTTCCTTCATGCTACCGGATGACTGGGGTTAAGAGCTCAATGTCACTGCTGGAACCAGAATTGTTAGTCAGTAGTTCTAATTTCACCAGTGTAAGAGCTAACAACGGTCAAAAAGTGAATACGCTTTTCTCAGGCTGGCTGAAGAATCGATGACGCTGCGTTGTTTTCCAGCCGGTGCAACGTCTGGCGAAAGCGGAATTGTCGTATTCGTGACAGGCGATCGATGAACAGCTTGCCTTCAAGATGATCGATCTCATGCTGCAGGCAGATGGCTTTCATACCCTCATACTCTTGCTCGAATAGTGTCCCATCCTGATTCTGAGCCCGGATATTGATAACGCCAGAGCGAATGACCTTGGCGGAGACGCCCGGAATGGACAGGCAACTCTCATCAGCGATAGCGAAACCTGCCTTAGCAAGGATAACGGGATTGATGAACACTTCAGGGTGGTTCTTGCTGTCCGACAGATCCATGACCAGCATCTGTACAGATTGCCCCACTTGTGGTGCGCAAAGCCCTATACCAGAGGTTGAGTACAAGGTGTCGAGAAGGTTGGTGACAAGCAAATGGGTTGATTCGTCGAACTGCTTTACAGGCACAGCCTGCTGACGCAACAGCGGATCAGGGTATTCGATGATTTCAAGTTTGGCCATAGTAGTCAGGCGATAGATCCGTTGTTGCTTTCCAGTGTGCTGCTGCGTGACGAGGCCCGTGAAATCAGTCTGTCTTTGATTAGCGGGTAGGCGGCGGCAATGGTGACGAGAAGAAGCAGAATTTCAAGTGCATAAACAACGATGTATCCGCTGGCTATTCCCCATAGTTGGGAGTCACTGTTTTGCACAGCGCTATTGACGACGTCGCGTATGACGCCACTTAGCGCGATGGCAACACCTGCCGCTGTTGCCTGAACAGCACCCCAGGAACCTAGAGCAAGTCCTGCCTGATGTTCTGGTGCCCGGTTCATGGTTGCTGTCAGAGTGCCATGCCCGAACAGCGCAGCACCAAAACCTATCATGAAGTTGCCGAGTAGGAACAGCACCGGCAAGCTCAAGGGTGCTGCCAGCATGACAAAGCCAAAAGCGGGCAGACCGACAAGTGCGCCACTCAGTACCATGCGATAGGGATCACCACCCTTGCCCAGAATGCGTGATGCCAGGCCAAAACCCAATAGTCCACCAAGCGCCAGCAATGCAGTTAGTTTTGTCGTTGCACTGACAGACATGTTCAGAACGTGGCCGCCGAAGGGCTCAAGGAGTACATCTGCCATACCGAAGGCGAGTGTGCCAAAGCCGACGATGACAAGCTGCCTTACGGCTCCATCACCCGCACAGAATCTGTGCCATGACTCACTGAAAGTGGGGTCGACGGTGGTGACCTTGTCCTTGCCCTGCTGGAGGGTTTCTTGCTGCCACATGGCTACAAAATTCAGGAATACGGTAGCAACAGCCGCACCCTGTATGACCCTGACAAGTTGCCCAGGCGAGAATTCTTCGAGTACGGAGCCGAATACCAGGGCGCTGATCAACATTCCCGTCAGCAAGGTGACATACATCAGTCCAACGACCTTCGGGTGCGATTCAGGCGGGGTGAGATCAGTTGCCAGTGCCAGACCTGCAGTTTGTACGGTGTGTACGCCAGCGCCTACCAGTAAAAATGCCAGTCCGGCTGATACGTGGCCAAGCCACAACGGCCAGTTAGTTGATTCGCCTTGCTGCCCCAATACCAGAAGCGCGAAGGGCATGATGGCAAAGCCACCAAATTGCCACAAGGTTCCCTTCCAGATGAAAGGCACCCTGCGCCAACCCAGCGCGCATCGGTGGGTGTCAGACTTGTATCCAATCAGAGCGCGGAACGGCGCAAATACCAGTGGCAGAGCAAGCATGACTGCCACGAGCCACGACGGTACATTCAACTCTACGATCATGACGCGATTGAGTGTGCCAACCAGCAACACCAGCGCCATGCCGACTGATACCTGAAACAGGGATAAGCGAAGGAGACGAGAAAGTGGAATATCTTTCGTCGCTACATCGGCAAACGGTAAAAAGCGTGGCCCCATGGCTATCCATGAAGCCAGCATTTTGTGACCGGGACGTTTCATGTCCTGAGTTTCATACCTGAATGGTGATTTTGACTAGTCGTCTTTAAGAACAGGAATACCGAACATGGAAGAGAGTGGTGTGGGATCATCGGATAGTGTTCGCATCCCGAAGCTTGTGCTGTTCTTCGCCGGTACTGAATCGGATAGTGGTTTCATGCCAATTTTGTCTGACAGAGGCGTGGCATTGTCTTTGAGCAGCGACCAGCCAAATTTTGACGATAGTGGCGTAGGATTTTCCTTTAATACTTCCACGCCCATCGTTGACGATAGAGGCGTTGAATTTTCTTTGAGGAGTCCACCCATGATTCCCTCGGTGGGAAAATAGCCGGGTTCCTTGAGTTCTGCGAATGTGCGTGACATCCAGCTACGACGATGTGACAACACTCGGATATTCAATAGTGCTGATAGTGGAGCAGGTTGCATCCAGGTGTGATACTCAAGCTCTGGCATTTCACCAACGTCAATGTGCTTGCCGTTGTTGAGTGTATCGGTCGCCAGTAATGCCTGACCGAAGGGTGCAGTGACCAGTACCAGAGAACGGCCCTGTTGTATGGATTCTGCATAGACGACAGCATGGCTGCCAGGTACGTTGGAGGCCTCATGTACGCTCATGATGACCTGCGCCAGCATTTCCGTCGAATTGACGCCTTCCTTTTCCCCGGGCGAGAGCATGTCTGCATTGGCAGACTCGATCATGGCGGGGGTAACAATTGTTATGTCTTCTTCTACAAAGCCATTGGCTTTAAGGGCATCGATAGCCTCGAGTGCATCGCTCTCTGACGCGTAGGCTTGCCCGATGGGTATGAGTTTCAACAACGCCATATTGGCTCTCCCGTTGGGATGAAATCAACAAAGAAACGATAGCGAGGCTACACAATCGTAGCGCTTGCCTGCATTAAGCCCGTGAGCTTCGCCGCTCACGGGTTCAACGCGTTTTTTAGCCTCCGAAGAAGGCCGGGAACCACGTAGTGTTGCTTAGAATTGCATAGTGCACGATAAAGGAAATCGCAGACACCCAGCCAAGAAAAAGGGGCAATCCAATAGTTGGCTTTACAACAAGCCACATTCTGCTTTGATTCATTGTGTATTACCTCATCCGAGCCAAGGGGTTAGAGCAAATGCCAGAAAATGCGCAACAAGTGCAATCACGAAAAATACGCGAGCACCGTCAATGACGTGCTTGTGCAGTTCCTGTGATTGACTGAGCGTAAGTCCTGTGCCCCATACTTTTTCGGCGCTATCAGTCGTCATGGTTGTGTTCTCCAAAAAGCCGGAACAATCGATCGATCGCGTGCACCACCTGCACGCAGGTTGTTCCTGTGCACTACAGGAACCACGCTGCTTTTGTGAATTAGTCACAGATCAGCGTGTCTTTGATCGTAAACAAGGTTTCTCAGTGTGTCAATCAAGATTGTCACATGTCAGTGTCAAGATGAATTGACACTTATGTCATTTCTAACCCGCTCGCGGTGACAAAGGCATGGCTGTTGAATTTGTGCTCGCGTGGTACTTAAGTGCCGGAAGGTGTTGAAATATGGATGAATATAACGTGCCTGACAAAATCGCGGAGTAGGGGTTGACACAGGATTACGAGTGATTGTTACGTGTTAGGTCTGTAATAATTTTTTTAAAAAAAACCGAAAAAAAACTGTGATAAGAGCACTCCGATAAATTCATCGGTATCCGTAAGATCATTTATCCGCTATCCGCTATCCGCTATCCGCTATCCGCTATCCGCTATCCGCTATCCGCTATCCGCTATCCGCTATCCGCCTATCCGCCTATCCGCCTATCCGCCTATCCCTTTCGTCTATCCGGTAAGTCTCTAATCTTCATAGACCGTCAGCATTCGCCCCTGTCGTGGTGTTTATGATTCCTGAAGACCTCCGTGATGAACAATAAAGTCCATGACATCGATTAACCCTTCAGCGCGTTTCATGTCAGTGAAGACGACTGGCTTGCTGCCACGAGCATTAGCCGCATCGATTCGCATGCTATCAAGGTCGGCATCTACATGAGGCGCAAGATCACTCTTGTTGACGATAAGCAGATCGGAACGGGTGATAGCTGGTCCACCCTTGCGTGGTATGTCCTCACCCTGACACACCGAGATAACATAAAGCGTCAGGTCGGCAAGCTCTGGTGAGAACGTGGCTGCCAGATTGTCTCCACCTGACTCGATAAAAATTATGTCGAGGTTCTGATGGCGATTTGTCAGATCATCCACCGCCTGCAGATTGATCGAGGCATCTTCGCGTATAGCCGTATGTGGGCAACCGCCAGTTTCGATGCCCATAATACGATCAGAGGATAGAGCCTGAAATCGAACAAGGGCATCAGCATCCTCACGGGTATAGATGTCGTTGGTAATCACCGCTACTGAATAGCTGTCGCGCATCGCTTTGCACAGTTGAGCAAGTAGTGTGGTCTTGCCTGAGCCAACCGGGCCACCAATACCTACGCGTAGTGCTGGTCTGGTTTGACCGTGTCTGTGGGAAGAATCAAGTACGGTGTCAGCGTTTGTTGTAGGCATGAAGTTAAGCAGTGTTAGGTAATGCAGATGCGACTGGGCAACTGCTCGTGTTCGATGGATGCCAGATCAGCCAGCAGGGTACAACTGCCAAGATCGTTCAGCGAACTTTGCCGGGCCCTTTGTGCGGTGCTGATAATCAGCGGCTGGAGGTTCGAGATGAGCTGTAGTGCCTGAGTCTGTCCTAATGGCACCAGACGCGTACAAATCCATACAAGGTTGCTGCTGGTGGCTTGAAGACTGGCAGGTAGCAGTACCTCGATGGGGATGCCACACAACGCTCCCTGAGCGCCCACTGCGACAGGCAGGGTGATGTCACGTTCAATCAACGAAATAACAGGTGCTGTGCAAGTAGGCACTGCGGCCCTGGCGAAAGCCAGTCCGAGCTGAGTAGTTTCTCGATGACGTTCTGCGCCTGCACACAGCGCCAATACCAGATCGTTGATAGTGTTCAGACTGACACCCAGCGTGCTCGTTGCGTCGGTGTTCAAGTCTGTGGACGAAGAGACGTGGGCCAGATGCAATTTGACTGCGGAAAAGGCAGCTACGATGAATAACGCATCATTCCAGCCACTACCGTGTTGCAAAAGCCCGCCAATCCATTCTTCACAGCTATAAGCGTCGTACAGTCGGCCATCTGCAATGGCAGCCTCCAGACCATGACTGCAAGTGAATGCACCGGTAGGAAAAGCGGCCGACATCCAGGTTTGTAGTGTCAGTGCGGCCTTGATGTCAGTCATGACTGTGTGAATGGTGGCGGTGTGAGGAATGTGCATCGCCATACGCACCACCTTCAGGATTAAACCCAGCCTGTATTTCGACCACTGTCGCTCCCAATTGCTCCAGCATGCGCCTGATGACCGGGTCGCGACGGATTCGCACATGCTCTTGCATGATTTCAGAAGCCAGATGTCGGTTACCGACGTGCCAGGTCAGCGTCAACAAATGTCGCGGGTCGTTTCCATGAATTTCGTACAATGCCTCGGGTAGTGCCTGCACCCGTATGCCACGTCCGTCATTCAGGCGCAGTACGTCGTTGTTTTTCAGCAGTGTCACCGATTCCAGTTCCAGCAGAAATTCAATGCCTGAATCGGAGGTGAGCATAAGCCTGCGTCTGTGTCGGTCAGTCTCATCCAGTGTCACGGTATCGATGATGCCATCGAGTTCGATTGATTCTGGATTTGCGCGTTCTATCTGGTGGCAGGTGATCATGGTCTAGAAAAGAAAATAGCGCTGTGCCATTGGCAGCTCGGCAGCGGGTTCGCAAGTCAATAGCTCACCATCTGCACGAACATCATAGGTTTCCGGGTCAACGTCTATTGTTGGCGTGGCCGTGTTGAGAAACATGCTGGATTTACCAATTCCGCCACGGGTGTTTTTAACGGCGAGCATTTTCTTGTCGGTGCCAAGAGTGCCAGCTAGCGAGTTGTCTATGGCAGCTTGCGAGACAAAGGTAACCGCGCTGTTGACCAATGCCTTGCCAAACGCACCAAACATGGGCCGATAGTGCACCGGTTGTGGTGTAGGGATGGATGCGTTGGGATCGCCCATGGGAGCAGCAACAATGCTGCCACCGAGAATAACCATCTCGGGTTTGACGCCAAAAAATGCGGGATGCCACAGGCACAGGTCTGCACGCTTGCCCACTTCGATAGACCCTATGTGATCACTGATGCCATGGGCGATAGCCGGATTGATCGTGTATTTGGCGATGTAGCGTCGGACTCGCAGGTTGTCGTTGTCTCCGGTTTCCTGCGCGAGTCTACCGCGCTGTTTTTTCATCTTGTCAGCCGTTTGCCAGGTGCGTATTAACACCTCGCCCACACGACCCATTGCCTGGCTATCGGAGGCAATGATGGAAAATGCGCCAAAATCGTGCAGGATGTCTTCCGCCGCAATCGTCTCCTTGCGGATGCGACTTTCCGCGAAGGCGATATCCTCCGGGATACTGGCATCCAGATGATGGCAAACCATGAGCATGTCCAGATGCTCATCGATAGTATTGACCGTGTAAGGCCGGGTCGGGTTGGTGGAGGAGGGTAGAAAATTTGGAAGGGAGCACACCTTGATAATGTCAGGCGCATGCCCACCGCCTGCGCCTTCAGTGTGAAAGGCATGGATGGTACGTCCTGCAACGGCGTCAATGGTGCTCTCGACAAAGCCACTTTCATTCAGGGTATCGGTGTGGATCATGACTTGCACATCATGCTCATCGGCAGCCTTCAGACAGCAGTCTATGGCAGCGGGTGTTGTACCCCAGTCTTCGTGTAGTTTAAGTGCTGCGGCCCCTCCAAGGATCATCTCCTCAAGGGCTGCTGGTTGCGATGCATTGCCTTTGCCCGCAAAGGCCAGATTCATGGGCAGTGAATCAGCCGCCTGTATCATTCGTGCCAGATGCCATGGCCCAGGTGTACAGGTTGTTGCCAGTGTTCCGTGTGCGGGGCCGGTACCGCCACCCAGCATGGTGGTCACCCCCGACATCAAGGCTTCATCGACTTGCTGCGGGCAGATAAAATGAATATGGCTGTCAAAGCCGCCGGTGGTGAGAATTCTGCCTTCTGCTGCAATAGCCTCGGTGCCTGGGCCGATGATGATATCGACACCCTCTTGCGTGTCAGGGTTTCCTGCCTTGCCGATTGCTGCGATGTTGCCATCGCGCAAACCGACGTCAGCCTTGTAGATGCCGGTATGATCCACAATCAGGGCGTTGGTGATAACGGTATCAACAGCGCCTTCGGCACGGCTGATTTGCGATTGCCCCATACCATCACGAATGACTTTACCGCCACCAAATTTTACTTCATCGCCGTAGGTGCAAAGATCGCGTTCGACTTCAATGATGAGATCGGTATCGGCCAGGCGCACCTTGTCGCCCGTGGTGGGGCCGTACATGTCGGCATAGCGATGTCGGCTTATGGTGGTCGCCATTACAAATCTCCCATGACCGCTTTGCGAAAACCGATAACACGACGATGGCCGGCATAGGCGACCAGGGTCACATCCCTTGACTGTCCGGGTTCGAACCGCACTGCCGTACCTGCAGCAATATCCAGTCGGTGCCCACGAGCTGCTGCGCGATCAAATTCAAGCGCCGGATTGCTTTCAGCAAAATGGTAGTGACTGCCAACCTGTATAGGACGATCGCCAGTATTGGATACATGCAGTGTCACGGTCGGCAGAGCATCGTTAAGTATCAGATCGCCATCAGCGGTAATGATTTCACCGGGAATCATGGTAGTGGCTCCTATGTGGGCAGATTAAGTACGCGGCACTTGCTGATTACGTCAACAAAGCAAGAGCTGGAATGGTCACGACAGCGTGCAACCGTTGTCAACGAATAGGCTGATGAACGGTGACAAGCTTGACGCCATCAGGGAAGGTTGCCTCTACCTGTATTTCCGGAATCATCTCACTGATACCGGGCATGACGTCTTCACTGGTAATGACGGTAGCACCGCCACTCATCAGCTCGGCAACCGAGCGGCCATCACGAGCACCTTCTACGACGTAGTCACTGATAAGTGCTATCGCCTCAGGGTGGTTAAGCTTGACTCCACGAGCATGGCGCTTGCGCGCGACCTCTGCAGCCATTGCAATCAAAAGCTTGTCTTTTTCGCGAGGGGTAAGTTGCATGAGTTTTACACGTTCCAGACTATAGGTATACGTCGACCGTCGTTCAGTATCTCGATACAGGGTATCAGGAATTTTCTTAACTGAAAGCTGTCGCGCGCCAGTGCGCGAACAACCAGCCTTGAAGGAAGACGGCTAGCACCCACGGCAATAGTGGTTGAATGTTCTGGCAAGTAAGCCCGTACGCGAGACAAGATTGACTCGTACCATTCATCCGACTCATTGCGCACCAGAACCAATGTAGATATCGCACTGTATTGATGCAGCTTGCACTGTGTGCGAGCGCTCTGTAAATCGTGCATGTCCAGATAAAGATCCTCTGCATGCAGTAGACGTTCATTGCAATAGATTCGCCATCGATCACGCACACAGATGCGATTGATCTCTTCCTGCATTGCCTGACGCCCTAGTATCAGACTCTCGACGATCAGTGCCTGAGCATCGTCTTCCAGATAAATGTCCATTGATCGATTGAGGCGTGAGCCATTAAACAGGATGCTTTCCTGAGGTAGCCACTCAAGTCTTGCCTTGCTGGCAACACGCAAAGTGGTGTGTTGCAGGGCAGCGGGTCCGTGGGTGCGATAGATTTTCTCGCAGGCAGCCGTACTGATGCATAGATGAGATTGTTGTCCGGCATCGGCTGTCCATTCAATTCGATCGTTGCCTGTTAGTCCACCTGCAGTATTCAGTAGTACTGCGTGCAATGCGCCAGGTCCGGTATTGGGAAAGCGTATGCGTGCGCTGCCTTGCTGATAAAGCTTGTCGAGTACAGAATGGCTGTTAGTGCGATCCCTGCCATTGCCGGACTTACCCTGGATAGCCTTGGAACTGACGTGTCCCAGCGCGTTTATTCGTTGCCGCGGCTCGATCTGAGTGATCTGGGTCGTTATGGGTTCAGCGGCATTCATGTAGCGCGGTACGGTTGTGGCTTAAGTCGAAGCATATTAGTCGAAGCATACTATGAAAATAAAACGGCGCAGATGCGCCGTTTCTATTTGCGGTAATCGTAGCTATACGAATGGCCTTTGCGCTTATGTCAGCCCTCCACCTGTCTTGCGCGCTGGCGTAGATCGACAGTACAAGGGTATTCGCGATTGATTTCTATGGTGCCTCGAGTGATCACCTTGTGTCTGGGGTCAGTTGCTGCGAACTGGCTGCCACCTGACGTCACAGGAACCTGGACTGTTACCGGTGGCGGTGTATGGTGATTTTCATCAAAGCGTGCAAGCCTGCGCGCCTCGGCTACATTGGCATTGACAGGCACATCCTCGTAGCCGCGTCCTCCCGGGTCGCTGACATGGTATGAACAGCCGCCAAGGCTCCGGTTAGACCAGGTATCAATAATATCGAATATCAATGGTGCATCGACGGGTATGTCAGGATGCAAAGCAAATGGTGGTTGCCAGGCTCGATAGCGAACACCCACAACGTATTCTCCGGCGACAGCGGTTTTACGCAATGGCAGAATATAGCCATTGCAGGTAATCTGGTACCGGCTGTCCGTGTAGCCGGTCACTTTGAGCTGCAATCGCTCCAGAGAGGAATCGACATAGCGCGCCATGCCCCCCGCCGACGCTTCCTCGCCAAGAACATGCCATGGTTCAATCGCTGCTCGAAGCTCAAGCGTGATGTCGTCTATCTGTCGTGTGCCCAGCACGGGAAAGCGGAATTCCCAGAATGCGTCCAGCCACTGTTCATCGAAGCCATAGCCGTGAGAGTTCAGATCGTTAATGACTTCTCTGATGTCATGCCACAGATAGTGCGGCAACATGAATCTGTCATGCAGCTCGGTGCCCCAGCGAATCAGATCGCCCTTGTATGGCTGCTTCCAGAAGCGACTGATGAGGCAACGCACTAGCAGGGTTTGCACGATACTCATCCGGGCGTGTGGTGGCATTTCGAATGCACGTAATTCGACGATACCGAGTCTGCCGGTGGGTCCTGCAGGGGAATAAAGCTTGTCTATGCATATCTCTGCCCGGTGTGTGTTGCCGGTCAGATCGATCAGAAGATTGCGCAGCAGCCTGTCTACCAGCCACGGTTTGTTGCTTGGTCCATCCGGTAACCGTGCAAGCGCCATCTCCAGCTCGTAGAGTGTTTCCGAACGGGCCTCATCCACTCGGGGCGCCTGACTGGTCGGGCCAATGAACATACCGGAGAACAGGTAGGAAAGGCTTGGGTGATGTTGCCAGAATGTGATCAGGCTTCTCAGCAGATCAGGACGCCTCAGAAACGGACTGTTGGCAGGGGTGTCGCCACCCATGGTCACGTGATTGCCGCCACCAGTTCCCGTATGTCGGCCATCTACCATGAATTTCTCGGCACCCAGACGACTCAATCGCGCAGCCTCGTAGAGGGATTCGCTTTTATGTACCAGTTCGTCAAATGTGCTGGACGGATGAATATTGACTTCTATAACACCTGGGTCCGGTGTAATACGAAACGATTGAAGCCGGGCGTCGCGAGGAGGTTCATAGCCTTCGATAACGGGTTTGACATCTGCCGCAACACAGGCTCGTTCAAGGCAGGCCATGAGTCGAACCCAACTTTCAGCGCTTCGTAGTGGTGGCATGAACACATACAGGCAGCCATCGCGGATTTCCACGCACAGCGTGGTTCTGATGACTTTGTTATCGTTGGTCTCTTTGGCAGCCTTCGTATCGTTCTTTCTCTTTTTATCGTGGCGAGATGCACACTTGGCCGTCAGCTTTGCAGCCAGTTTGGTGCCTAGTCCAGAGGATTTCCCTGGAGCTGGTGCGGGTGGCGGTGGAACGCTGAGTGGTACCGCTGGATCGAAATTGTCTTCAGCCATGGCATCAGCTTCAGCATCCACGCCCGTATCGATGGGTAATGAATCCAGCGGCAGACGTAGTCCGGCTGGAGAATCGCCCGGCATCAGAAACACCTCATCCCTGCGCAACGGCCAGCGACTGCTTTTCCAGTGATCGGTGTCAAACGCCAACGGCAACAGATAGCCCACAGGTTCGTCAATCCCCTTACTGAGCATCGCAACAAGACGCTGCCGTGTATCACCGTCTTTCAGTTCAAGATCTGCCAGCGCCTTGTCATCGGGTAACATGGATTCCAGGGTGAGGTGATGCAAGGGGTCTTCGTGCATTGCCCGGATGTAGGACTCATCAAGCTGCAATTGCGCGCACAGGCTTTGCATCAGCTTACGTGCATCATCAACATTGGCCTGATACTTACCCGGTGTGCCGATAAGCTCGGGGTGATGCCAGATGGGTTGACCATCGGTGCGCCAGTGCGTGATAAGAGCCCATCGGGGCGTGGGTTCGCCTGGGTACCATTTGCCTTGCGCGTAGGCGACAATGCCAGCGGGTGCAAAATCATCGCGCATCTTTTCCAGTAAAACGCAGGCACGCTCCAGTTTGTGTTCACCCAGAGCCTCGGTATTCCATTGCGCGCTTTCCATGTCATCAATGGAGACAAAGGTAGGTTCTCCACCCATGGTCAAGCGCACATCCTGCTCAGCCAGTTTCTCATCCACTGATTTGCCCAGAGACAGTACGTCTGTCCAGGTGCGTTCATCGTAGGGCAGAGTGACACGCGGCCGTTCATCGATGCGGGAAACACGGTTGTGAAAGTAGAAATCGTCTGCGGCTTCACTGGCACTACCGGATATCGGTGCGGCGCTGCTTGGCTGTGGCGTACAGGCAAGCGGGATATGTCCTTCGCCAGCAAACAGGCCCGAAGTTGGATCCATACCCACCCAGCCCGCGCCCGGAAGATAAACCTCGGCCCAGGCGTGCAGATCAGTAAAATCCTTTGCGGTACCGGAAGGTCCATCCAGTGCCTTGAGATCGGGTACGAGCTGTACGAGATAGCCAGAGACAAAGCGGGCCGCCAGACCATAGTGACGAAGGATTTCAACCAGCAACCAGCCGCTGTCTCGGCATGATCCTTTGGCAAGCTTCAGTGTCTGTTCGCTACTTTGAACACCGGGCTCCATACGCAGCTCGTAGTTGATGTCGCTTTGTACAGCCTGGTTGATAGACACCAGCGCATCGTTGATACTCTGTTTTCCCGGGCGATGCTTCTCCAGCCATGCCTTGAGGATGGGGGCGGGCTCTTCAACCTTGAGGTAGGGCGCAAGCTCTTCACGAATCGCCTTTGTGTATGTGAATGGAAAATTTTCTGCTGACTCCTCGACAAAGAAATCAAACGGGTTGATGACCGTCATGTCTGCAAGAAGATCGACTTTTACCGATAGCTCTGTGCATGGTTCGTTAAACACCAGTCTGGCCAGATAGTTTCCGAACGGATCCTGCTGCCAGTTCAGAAAATGCGTTTTCGGCTCGATGTTAAGGCTATAACTGAGGATCGGTGTACGACAATGTGACGCTGGCCTCAGGCGAATGACGTGTGGAAATAGCGTGACTGGTTTGTCGTATTTGTAAACAGTGGTGTGATCAAGTGCAATCCGAATGCTCATCAAGAGTCCTGTGGCGGTAGGAAGTAAGTTTCAGCAATCGCAGTTGCCACGTTCTGCAAACCCATCTGTAGGGTGTCGATATGCTGGTGTAGTTGCAGGGGTTGTTGAGAGAGCTCTTCAAGATCGGCTGAGTTGAGTTGCTGGCGAAGAGTTGTTATGGCCGCACGCGGCTTTTCGTGCTGGTTGAAAACGCTCAGGGTATTGTCCAGATGATTGATGCAGAACGTATAGGCACGCGGCAGTTTGTCGTCAAGTAGAAGAAAGCGCAGAGTATCGTGCCCGCTGACGGGGCGTCTGACATGCTGGCGGTACATCTGCATGGCAGACAATGAACGCAACACTGCTACCCAGCTTTGTTGTCTTAACGCCATATTGTCAACGTTGGCCGGGGTGAGGGAACGTGTTCTTGACTGCACATCGATAATGCGCGATGTCATGTCAGCACGCTCAAGTTGACTGCCCATGCGCATGAATCGATAGCCGTCGTCGTGTGACATCGTGCTGTTGATATCACCGGAGATAGCAAGTAGCCGCGATTGCACACTGCCTAGAAATGCATTTCGCTGATTGGTATTGACTGTTGCTGATTCTATCTGCTGGCGAACAAAGCGGCAGGTGCCGTTGATGGCCTCGTAGCTGCTGCGAGGAACGATATCCCGGCAGCTGCGCAAATTGTTCTGTATGGCAATGAAGGCGTTGGACAATGAGCCCGGATTATCTTCGTCTGCCAGAATGAAACTGCACACGCTGGACTCGGATGCCTTGTCGTATTTTTTCGCAAACTCGTTATCCAGTGCGTTGATGGTTATGACTGGAATCCAGCCCGCGTGATCTTCTATATCTGCATGATCAAGCAGCATTCTGCTGTGTACATCGATCAGACGAACCGTGTTTTCTGCGCGTTCCAGATAACGGGCCAACCAGTAGATATTCTCTGCAACTCGCGCTAACAAGATGGCTACTCCTGAGAAGATTGGGGGTCAGTCAGGATATCGCTCATGGTCTCCGGCTGATCACCCAGAAACTGTGTTTGCGATTGTTGTGCACCGAATGTGGGCATCTCGACCACCCAGGTGTCCTTGCTACCACCGCCTTGAGACGAATTGACAATCAACGAGCCATCGCGCATGGCAACCCTGGTCAACCCCCCTGTAGTGACCGTTATGCCATCGCCCTGAAGGACGAAGGGGCGAAGATCAATGTGTCTGGCCTTGAACTGTCCCTCTATAAGAGTCGGCGAGGTTGACAGGGTGAGGGTAGGCTGACCGATGTAATTGCGTGGATTTTTATTGATATTGTCAACCATCCCGTTTTGTTCTTTTTTGGTGCTCATGGGCCCGATGAGCATGCCGTAGCCACCGGATTCATTAGCGGGTTTGACAACCAACTGGTTAATATTGGCAAGCACGTAATCCCGCTCATCCTTGTTCTCGCAGCGATAGGTCGGCACATTCTGTATGAGGGGTTCGGCATCAAGGTAATAGCGAATGATATCGGGCACGTAGGAGTACACAACCTTGTCATCAGCGACACCAGCCCCCGGCGCATTGGCAATAGCAACCTTGCCGTCTCTCCATGCTTGCATAAGACCTTTTACACCTAAGGTTGATTCGGGATTGAAGCAGTCCGGATCAATGAACTCATCGTCAACACGACGATAAATGACGTGTACCGGCTGCTGACCATTGATCGTGCGCATATTGACATAGCCATCGCTGTCGACGACCAGATCACGTCCTTCAACCAGCTCGGCCCCCATTTCCTGAGCAAGGTAGCTGTGTTCGAAATAGGCTGAATTGAATACACCCGGAGTGAGTACGCAGATGGTCGGGTTTTCCACGTCTGTCAATGAACTCAGCATGTCGCGCAGGTTTGCCGGGTAAGTGTCAACCGGCAGCACATGTGATTGCCGGAATATCTCGGGCAGTGCACGCTTCATGACCTCACGATTCTCGATCATGTATGACACACCTGAGGGCACCCGCAGATTATCCTCCAGCACGTACACCGTGCCATCTTCGCCACGGATCAGGTCGCTGCCACAAATGTGGGCCCAGACCTGGTGCGGTGGGTTCATACCGACACACTCAGGGCGGAAATTGCTTGATGTTTCTATAAGATGTCTGGGGACAACGTTGTCTTTCAGGATATTTTGCTCATTGTACAAATCGTGGATGAACATGTTGAGTGCCTGTAGCCTTTGCTTGAGGCCTTTTTCGATTTCGCGCCATTCATTGGCTGCGATGACTCTGGGAACGATATCCAGTGGCCACTCTCGATCTATGTTGCCCTTGTCCGAATACACGGTGAAGGTGATACCCATTTGTGCAATGGCCAATTGGGCAGCGTGTTGTCGATTGCCCAGTTCTTCATCACTCAAGTCGTTGAACCATGAAGTCAGGTTTGAAGCAAACGATCGGGTATTGCCGCTTGATTCAATGAGTTCATCAAATCCCGGACTGTCATACTGGTTCCATCGATCCGTCATGGTGTTTTATTCCGCTACGGCTACCGGTGCCTCGCCACTGCGTGTGACGTCCACCTCAACAATTAATGAATGGTTACCCCCACCATACACGACACCTTTGATAGGCGTCACGTCAGCGTAATCTCTACCCCATGCCGTGGTGATGTATTGAGCATCCGGTCTCTTGTTATTGGTAGGGTCAAAGTCAAACCACCCGTGTTTTGCATCAAAAACCGAATACCAGGCGTGGGAGGCATCCGCACCTTGCAGCTTTGTTTGTCCCGGTGGTGGTAGTGTTTCCAGATACCCACTGACATAACGAGCAGGGATGTTCTGTTGACGTAAGGCCGCGATGGCCAGGTGTGCAAAATCCTGGCACACACCCTTGCGTTCCTTGTAAATTTTACTAAGGGGGGTCACTATCGTGGAGAATCCCGAGGAGTATTCAAACGTGTTGAAAATGTGTTCCATCAGCTTGTTAGCATAGTCGATAACTGTTTTGTCACCGACTGGAAATTCCTCGATGAAATCATCCAGAACATTTGATGATGGAATATAGGGCGAGGCTAACAGGCAATCAAAGGCCATCAAGGCATCGTCACTGACATTGGTTTCCAGCTTGCACAGGTTCTCGGCCACACTCATTGATTGCGGCAAGGGCTCCAGTTTATCGGTTGTCTCAACCAGCGAACTGACAACAATTTCGCATCGCTTATGATGATGACCAATAGAGAACCGCGTGCTCTTGTTATTGAATACGTCGGTTTCTTCCTGGATGCTGTCCGGTTCTGGTGACACGGCTACCCGGGTATGCAGACAACGCTGCTGCGGAGTGCTTCTGGGTTGCAAGCAAACATGATTGTGCGATTGACTCGCCACCTCACTGTAGTCGTACAGCGTCTTGTGCCTGACATGTAATTTCATGGCTGGATAATTTCCCCCGAAACAAAAGGTCGAAGGTCAGCCAGTTGTTTGCCAGGCTGTACGTGTGAAAAGTAGGTGGCGTTCAGAACGTCTGCCATTTGTCCGGGGAGCTTTTCAAGCACGCTGAGCAAGCGGGAAAGATTCTGTCGATCGTCCCTGCGGGCGTCGATTAATTGTTGGGGGTCGGCGAGCTGAATTCGGCTCAGTCCACCGATGGCCAGACGGCTCAGGGTATCTGCCTGCGAAAGAGAGCGTCTGCCGGGCAACATACCTATCGTGTCCTGAATTTCCTTGAGCTGAAATGCCAGCGAGCGTGGATTGAATTCATCTAAAAGCAGTAACCTCAAAACCAGTCTGACATCAATCTGACTGCGATAGCGACTACGGTAGGTCATTGCGCTGTCAAAAAGTCGCAACAGGGTTTCCAGCAGAAGTACGTCATCCCGGTTGTGTGCCAGCATCGCGTTGACAACCACACAGGTATGCTGCACGCGTTCGAGTCGGCGACCGAGCATCATGAATCTCCAACCATCGCCATGGGTGAAGTTTTCGTGAGCAAGCCCGGCGAATGCAGACAAGGAGAGCAAGGTGTTATCAAGACGACCGTTGATGGCTTTGAGTGTGTCAGCATTATCAAAGGCCAGCGCTGGAGTCGGATTGTCAACAAGCTCATTATGGACGTCATCAAGTCGGTTGAGCACGCGCAGAAGTTCATCGGATACCCGGTCACGGGCTGAGGCAGCGCTGTTCTGCAACTGGTTCAATGCATTGGGCAGGGTGCCAAAACGAGAAGGGTCATGCAGCAGCGACAGCAATTCGCGTTGCGGGTCCTGGATACGTTTGCGACCGCCGCGTCCGACAAATCCCGGCAAGGTGCCGGTGGCCATGGTCGTTGCCCGCAAGATAGCAGACATGACAGGAGAGACCAGCTCATCAGTCGCCACGTCCGAAGTGCCAGCCTCATCATTTTGCAAGGTTTGAAAAATGGAACGCAGTAAACGGACACAGATTTCACAGCGTTCGGCATTGCGACCCATCCAGAAGAGGTTTTCGCCAACACGGCTGGGTAGTTCACCATCGATAACCGCAAATTGCGAATCCAGTGGTGCACTGGTTAACAGTGATACGGGTTTGACAGGGCCTTCGGCAATTACCCAGGTATCTTTGCTCCCCTTAAAGGAGTCATAGGCGGGACGTCGACCGTCACTGGCGGTGTCGAGCAGGCACAAGCCTCCCGGCATGGCTGAATATCCATTACCGTTGTTAGTGAGAAAACACCTTACAGTGACTTGCTGATTCACTCGCTGGGTCTCGTGAAAGGAGGGTGCAATGGAACGATCGAGACGCTCTTGCGCGATGTATCGTTCAGGAAACGCGGCGATATTACGCTCAAGTGTCGCTATGGCATCGCCGTCCATCAGTCGCGGATCAAAAAGCCGTCCAAGAGAATCGATATCACGAAAAAGCAATTCGTCACGATTGGCAACAACATGAGCATGATGGTCAGCCCGGCCCAGCCAGTAGGTGGGTGGACCTTGCATGAGCAGCTCTTCACCCAGCATTCGCCGACAGAGTTCAGGCAGGCAGGTGTTCAATGCAGGGTTATCAAGCACACCGGCACCCAGAGGATTGATTACCTTTACCCCACCGCTTCTGACAGCCTGAAACAGCCCGGTTATACCGTTTGCACCAGACTGGGCAACAGCCATCGGGTCGAGTAAAGTATCGTCGATAAAGCGGATGATGACCGAGACACGTTGCAGATCCGAGACGGTACGCAAGAAGACGCGATTATCTCGAACCGTGAGATCGCCTGTTTGTACGAGGGTGTATCCAAGGTACTTTGCCAGGTAGGCGTATTCGAAGTAGTGCGGGTGTTCCGGGCCACTGGCAAGCATCACGCAGCGACCATCACTTTCCGACAGTTCCACGATGGCTTGCTGCAACTGTTTAAAATAGCTTGCCACTCGCTGCACACGGCATCGACGAAACAGCTTGGGCATGGTTCCCGAAAGCACCAGCCTATTCTCGACGGTGTAGCCGATCCCCTCCGGGTATTGACACACATCATCTGCGATATACCAATCACCGGATGGTGCGCGGGAAATGTCGGCGCTGAACATCGGTAGATCCGGTTCGCTATCCGGGTTGACTGCATCGCGCAGGTAGCCTTTGTGCGCGAAGACCATGGAGGGCGGGATCAGTCGCTGCTTGAGCAGACTCTGATCGGTATAGATGTCGCGCAGGATTTCCTGTTTAAGTACGGCACGCTGTTCCAGTGCCCGACTGATACTTTCCCACTCAGCAGGCTCAATGACAAATGGCGCAAGATCCAGATTCCAGGGGCGCGATGCATAGCGGGCGTTGGACAGGGAGCTGTAGGCTATGCCGTTTGCCCGCAACTGACGAGAAATATCCAGCTGCCGGTATTCAATCTCCTCAGCCGACAGATTATTCAGTTCGCCCATGACCAGCTGCCAGCTGGGAAGTGAGCTGCCGTCGGCGGCTAGTGTTTCATCATGCAGATTTGACACATTCCGGGTACTCAGAGCAATTGGCATAAATGGGTTACCGTCTTTACTGGAAAAATGGGCGCGTTGCAGGTTTTGTAAGTAAGCAAGGGCATTTTGATCGCAAATGCAAGAATTAAGGACATCATGCTCAGCATTTTGAATTTTTTATGGTTTGTATTGCTTAGTGCGGCCTCTGATGTATCTGTTTGAAAAATAATCATTTTCTCATCAATTACCACCGTTACTTGCGGGTTGCCTTAAAGCGACAAGCAAAGCAGTGTCCCGAAAGGCATAATAGAGCGTATAAGCAGAATTCGTCGTATCCAAACTTGTCTAGAGAGGAATAAAAATGAGTAACGCTGAGTTGGCCACCGCCCCCGATGTTCAAAACGATTTTTTCAAAGCCAGTCTAGCCGATCGTGACCCGCTCATTCAGGCGTCCATAGACAATGAGCTAGGTCGTCAGCAACACGAGATTGAGTTGATCGCCTCGGAAAACATTGTGTCAGCAGCCGTCATGGAAGCACAGGGTTCTGTCATGACCAATAAGTACGCAGAAGGTTACCCGGGCAAGCGCTACTATGGCGGTTGTGAGCACGTTGATACAGCAGAAGCGCTTGCCATTGAGCGTGCCTGCAAGCTATATGACTGCGAGTATGTCAATGTCCAACCGCATTCTGGTGCGCAGGCTAACCAGGCGGTGTTTCTGGCGCTGATCAAGCCGGGCGACACGTTTATGGGAATGGATCTGGCTGCTGGCGGGCACCTGACACATGGTTCACCCGTCAATCAGTCGGGCAAATGGTTTAACGCGGTCACCTATGGCGTTGATCCTGAAACTCATCTGATCGACTACGATGCTATGGAAGCACAGGTACTCGAGAACAAACCTGCATTGATAATTGCGGGTGGTTCTGCTTACCCCAGAGTCATCGACTTCGCCCGCTTTCGGGCGGCTGCCGACAAGGTAGGTGCTTATTTCATGGTCGACATGGCCCATTTTTCGGGTTTGGTTGCGGCTGGTGAGCACCCCAATCCGCTCGATCATGCGCATGTGGTAACCACCACAACGCACAAGACCCTGCGCGGACCACGCGGCGGCATGATTCTGTCCCGCGACCCGGCGCTTGGCAAGAAATTCAATTCATCGGTCTTTCCCGGTCTGCAAGGTGGTCCATTGATGCACGTCATTGCCGCCAAGGCTGTGGCGTTTGGTGAGGCCTTGCAACCGGCATTCAAAACGTATCAGCAAGATGTCATCAGCAATGCGAAGGTACTGGCGGCCACCCTGTCTGCGGGTGGTCTCGACATGGTGTCTGGTGGAACAGATACCCATGTCATGCTGGTTGATCTGCGGCCCAAGAACGTTACTGGAAAGGCGGCAGAGGCGGCGCTCGGACGAGCCGGTATCACATGCAACAAGAACGCTATCCCGTTTGATCCTGCTTCACCGTTCGTGACTTCCGGTGTGCGATTGGGCACGCCAGCAGCCACTACGCGCGGATTTGGTAACGAAGAATTTCGTCACGTGGGTGAACTTATCCTACGAGTTCTCGACGGGCTCTCTGCCAACGGCGAAGAAGGTAATGCGGCAGTGGAGAAGGCCGTTGAAGCCGATGTTCGAGCGTTGACAGCGCGTTTTCCCATCTATGGTTGACTGTCGCGGTAATGCCCTGCGACAACAGCGCTGCGACTGATAGTTTGTCGTCCGACCGTCTAGCAGTCGTCACCGGTGCACAACGGGGCATCGGTGTTGCCATAGCCAGGGCACTTGCTTGCTCTGGCTATGATGTCGTCATTGCTGATCTTCATCGCAGAAATAGCGCTGAGTACTTCGCTGAACGCTGGGGATGTTCTGGCAAGCTCAGCTGCATGGAAGTGGATGTTTCCAGCGAGATCAGTGTCCAGCACTTGTTTGATGATGTACTGACGGCCTATGGTGCTTGCCCGACTGTTTTGGTAAATAATGCCGCAACGCAAGTCTGGGGTCCGATGATTGAGCTGTCGCTGGCGGATTGGCAACATACGCTGGATGTCAATCTGACGGGAACGTTCCTGATGACCCGCGAGTTCGCAAGACGCCAGACAGTCAACAATTCGCCCGGTGGTGTGATCATCAATCTGGGTTCTGGTTGCAATCGCCTGGCGTTCCCGCAATTGGCAGCTTATGCAGCGTCCAAAGGCGGTGTGGAAATGCTGACCAAGTCTTCTGCCCTCGAATTGGGCGTCCATGGCATACGCGTAAATTGCGTTGCGCCAGGTGCCATTGAAACCGAACGTACACAAGCCGAAACTACCGGCTATGCGGATAGCTGGTCACCCCTGACGCCCCTGCAAAGAGTGGGTACGGTAAACGATGTGGCTAACGCGGTGGTCGCGCTGGTGGGGGACAATATGCGCTTTGTGTCCGGCGAGACTATTAATGTAGATGGTGGGTTGTTCAGTCGTGCCACCTGGCCAACCAGTTATTGAACGCTCTACCATGGCACAAGGCAAAGGCGTGTCTAAGGTTGGGTACCGTTGCTTGCACCCGGATCAATGTTGGTAATTCCGGCAGCTTTCAACTCTTGCGAACGGTCGATTGTTGAGGTAAGCAGAATAACGGGTGCCAGACCGACCAGTACAATGAGCAGAGAGCCCAGAGCAGCTTCACCGATAAGTTCGTCAGAGGCAAACTGATAGACATGGGTTGCGAGTGTGTCGAAGTTGAAGGGTCTGAGCACGAGGGTTGCAGGTAGTTCTTTCATGCAATCAACAAACACAACCAGAGCGGCTGTTAGTACACCGCTTTTCATCAATGGCAAATGGATTCTTGTCAGTATGGTTGCTGATGAGTGACCCAGTGAGCGTGCGGCGTCATCCATGTGTGGACTGATCTTTTTCATGCTGGCATCGACTGATCCGTAGGCAACCGCCAGAAACCTTACGGTGTATGCAAATACCAGCGCGAAGGTTGTGCCACTGAGCAGCAGCCCTGTTGAGATATCAAAGTGTTCGCGCATAAAGGCATCAACGCCATTGTCGATAGTTGCAAATGGAATGATCACACCAATGGCAAGAACAGCACCCGGTACCGCATAGCCAAGGCTTGAGACATTAACACTGGTTTTTAACAGGGTTGTTGGTTGCAGGCGTTGGCTGTAGCTCAAAAGAATACCGATGGCGACGGCCGTCACGGCTGCCACTGCTGACAGTGTTACCGAGTTGATTGCAATACGACGAAAATCAGCGGTCCAGGAGCTATCGAAGTAGGTGATGGAATAATCCACCAAAACCACTGCGGGTATGACAAATCCCAGAAGCACGGGGGTCATACAGACCAGGCTGGCCGCCATGCCACGTCTGCCATCCAGCTGCTTGCGTTTGAGCTGCCTGAAACGCGTGGCGGTTGGTTGAAAATTTTCACGATGACGGCGACTGATCTTCTCCATCCCGATGAGCATCATGACAAACACGAGCAACAGGGATGCGATTTGCGCGCCCCCGCCAAGGTTGTTCATGCCTAGCCAGACATCATACAAGCCAGCCGTCAGCGTACGTACCGCAAAGTAATCAACCGTGCCAAAATCATTCAAGGTTTCCATAAGCGCCATGGCCAGACCCACTGCAATGGCTGGACGAGCCATGGGTAGGGCGACCCGGAAGAACAGCCCGCGCGTTTGTCCTCCCAGAACGCGAGCGGCTTCAAGTACGGAAGCCGATTGCTCAAGAAATGCGGCTCTGGACAATAAATACACATACGGATAGAGCACCAGGGTCATCATGCAAATTGCACCAGGCAGTGAACGGACGGACGGAAACCAGTAGTCACTGGCCAGTCTCCAGCCGAATAAGGATCGCAGCGTTGATTGCAGCGGCCCGGCAAACTCCAGCAAATCTGTGTAAATGTAGGCAATGACGTAAGCGGGGACTGCGAAAGGCAGCAGCAGCGCCCAATTGAAAAACTTTCTGCCGGGAAACTCGTAGTGGGTAACCAGCCACGCGGTACTGACGCCGATAACGCTGGTGCCTATTGCCACACCGAGCATGAGTCCAAGGGTCGTCATGACATACCCGGACAGTACCGTCTGAAACAAATGTGGCCAGATATTCTCTTCGGGATTAAATGCCAGCCAGACCACGGACAGGATTGGCAGCAGAACGATGAAGGCGACGGTGAGAGCCATGACAGTCCAAACGCCGGGCCTGCGTATCGGAAGGCCTTGACCTTGTTCGGATTGTTGTCGAGCGCGTGTCTGCGAGGTTGGCGTGTGTGCAGACTCATGGTCGCTGGATGCTATTCCGGACAGGATAGCGCCGCGATACAAGATGCTCGGCCGAGGCGCTTGCAGGTCAGCTGGATGGACCGCCGTATTTGGCACGCTACCCGCCCGCCCGGGTGGTAATTGTTTACCCAGTGCGCCACCGGGCCAGCGAACTGATCCCGGTCGACCCGACTGATAGGCAGCAGATGAGCCCCAGCGTGTCTTCACTCTTCCCGTTACAGCACCACCCAGTCGACGTTGTTCGGCGTTGTTGTTGGTGGAATGGTCTCTGGCTGAGCCGAACAGTGCGTCTGACAGATCGATACTGGATGGCTTCAAGTACGGTTCTGTGTCGTTGCTGCTCATTGTTGTTAGCGAGAGAGTAAAGCTTTGCGTTTGCGCAGAATTCCCTTTTCCGGAGCAAACAGAAAACTCAGAATAAAGATGACGCTAAGGATGACAACGATCGTGGGTGCGGGTGCGCTGTCGAGGTGATAGCTTAGCGTTATGCCGGTAACACAGGCCACAATGCAGATCGCGATCGACCACCACAGCATGTTTTCGAAGCGCTTGCTTAATTGGAAACTGATGGCTCCCGGTGCGATGAGAACCGCGATGACCAGAATAATGCCAACCGCTTCGATCGAGGCGACAATGACCAGCGACAGGGTCGCCAGTAATCCATAGTGAAGCACCTTCGTGTTGAGTCCGACTACTCGAGCATGTTGCGGATCAAATGCAAAGACCATCAGATCCCGACGTTTGACAATCACGATCAGGAATGCCGGCAGGGTAAGGCAGGCAGTTAGGACGATATCAGACCACGAGACACCCAGAACATCACCAAACAACACATGGTCCAGATGCAAATCGGTATGAATTTTTGTGAACAGCGCAATACCAAGGGCAAACATCCCACTGAATACCACACCCATGACGGTATCTTCCTTGAGTCGGGTGTTATCTGTCAGGTAGCCGGTAGACAACGCGCAGATCATGCCGGAAATAAAAGCACCGATCAGCATGGGGATATTTAGCAGATAGGCTATGACGATGCCCGGCAGCACAGCGTGCGATACGGCATCTCCCATTAATGACCATCCCTTGAGAACCAGTAAACACGACAAGGCACCAGCCGACACCGAAACCAGCAGCGCAATGACAAGAGCCTGCTGCATGAAGTCCAGCGTAAAGGGTTCGACAACCCGTGTCAGGAATTCCATCATGACTTGCCACCCGGCATCGCCGCAAGGGGATCATCGCGCTCCTGGCTTTTCAATCGACGCTGCGCTCTGCGGCGGTTGGCCAGTACGCCATGTTTGGGGGCAAATACGAAAGCGCCAAGAAAAATGACTGTTTGCAAGAGCACAATAACTGCTCCGGTTGCACCATCAAGAAAATAACTCAGGTAGGCACCGATACTGCTGGTTGAAAACCCCAGGAACACGCTCACTTGCAACAGACGGTTGAATCGATCAGTCAGCAGGTAGGCCGTTGCCCCCGGAGTAACAACCATGGCGATGACCAGAAACGCACCAACGGTTTGCAAGGCAGCGACTGTCGCCGCACTTAGCAAGGTAAAAAAAAGTATTTTCAGGCGGGTGGTTTTCAGACCGATGGAGTGAGCATGAGTCTCATCGAAGAAGACCACCATGAAGTCTTTCCAGAATACAAGCAAACTGGCGAGTGTGATGACACCGATGATCACAAGTTGTAGCGAATCGGAAGGTGTTACCGCGAGGATGTTGCCGAACACGATGGTCTGGATGTTCACCGAGGTGGGTGACAACGATGCCATGAACAGACCAAGACCAAAAAAACTGGTGAAAATAAGCCCGATGACCGCATCGTTGCGAAGGTTCGATCGTTGCGATATAAACAGCATGGCAGCCGCTGCCAGCCCACCGGAGATAAATGCACCCAGTGCATACGGAATGCCGAGCATATAAGCACCGGCAACGCCGGGTACTACCGAGTGCGAAAGCGCGTCGCCGATCAGTGACCAGCCTTTAAGCATCAGATAGGCGCTGAGAAAAGCACAAATAATTCCCACAAGCGCACTACACCAGATAGCGTTGACCATATAGCCGTAATTGAACGGCTGGAGCAAAAGCTCAAGCATCGGAGCGGGGGGCCGGGTTTGACTGCTCGTTACCGCTGTTGTCGTTGTCACCATATAGAACGAATGGACGTTCGTCGTCTGATATGACCGTTACCTGTCGCTGATCATCATCATCGTGCAACTGGTTGCTCTCCAGCACGTGAAACCTCAGCGCGCCACCGAAAGCCTGTTGCAGATTGTCTTGCGTAAAGACAGTCTCTGTCTTGCCTGCATCGAGGACACGTTTGTTGATCAGAACAACCTGATCGCAGAAGTGGGGCACACTGCCAAGATTGTGAGTAGATACCAGCATGACACGACCTTCGTCGCGCAACGCCTTCAGTAAATCGATAATGGCATCTTCGGTAGCGACATCGACACCCGTAAACGGCTCGTCCAGCAGGATGACCTGACCTTCCTGTGCCAGCGCGCGCGCAAGAAAGACGCGTTTTTTCTGTCCACCGGATAGTTCGCCTATTTGCCGATGTCGGTAGTCGCTCATTTTGACGCGCTCGAGAGCTTCATCAACCTTGTGCCTGTCATGTGAAGATGGACGTCTCAGGAAACCCATGTGCCCGTAACGTCCCATCATCACGACATCCTCGACAAGCACCGGAAAGTTCCAGTCAACTTCTTCATTCTGTGGCACGTAGGCAACGGTATTTCGCTGCAGAGCCTTGCCAGCTGCCTGTCCAAGAATGCTAACCGAACCCCGAGCCAGAGGTACCAGCCCCATCAGAGCTTTGAACAAGGTGGATTTGCCGGAACCGTTAACACCCACCAAAGCGCAAATGGTTGAAGTCGGTATGGAGAAGGTGGCGTCGGTGAGCGCCAGGTTTCCGTTTCTGTAAACCACACTGACGCTGTCGGCGACGATACCTCGGCCGGCAGGTTCTTGCGATTGTCGCTGCCGCAATTGCTCGCGTTCCAGTTGCAACGCCTCTGAATCCAGCGTTTGCACCTGACTGCTGGCAACCTCCGGAACTGCCGGGGTCATTGCGTTTTGGAGCCGGTTAGAATGCCTGTGACGATAGTATCGATAGTCACCTTGAGAAGATCGAGATAAGTGGGCACGGGGCCATCCTGATCACTGAGAGAGTCAACATAGAGTATGCCGCCGTAATGGGTATCTGTCTCACGTGCCACTTGCTGTGCAGGTTTGGCTGACACGGTGCTTTCGCTGAATACCACGGGTATGTCATTGTCTCTGACGGTATCAATGACGTGCCTGACCTGTTGAGGTGTGCCCTGCGAGTCCGCATTGATAGGCCACAGATACAGTTCCTTGAGGTCAAAGTCGCGGGCAAGGTAGCTGAAGGCACCTTCACTGGTGACCAGCCAACGCTGGTTTTCCGCAATAGAGGCGAGCTGTTCTCGCAAGGGTTCGGTGATAGCCTTGATGCGAGCTTTGTAGTCAGCCGCGTTTGCCTGGTACACGCTTGTATTGTCCGGGTCGGCAGCGCTGAGCGCCTTTTCGATATTGTCCACGTAGACAAGCGCATCGTTCGGGCTCATCCAGACATGTGGATTAGGCAGACCATCGTAAGGCCCCGAGCCAATACTCATTGGCTCTACGCCGTCGCTTAACACGGCTGAGGGTATATCTCCCAGACGCGTAAGGAATTTTTCGAACCATAGCTCAAGATTCAAGCCATTCCAGAGGATGAGATCTGCATCGCGGGTTCGTCCGATATCTTTGGGTGTTGGCTGGTAGTTGTGAATCTCAGCACCCGGCTTGGTGATGGACACTACGTCAGCTGCATCACCCGCTACGTTGCCTGCCATGTCAGCCAGAATGGTAAAGCTGGTAACGACTTTCAATTTCTCTGCCGCGTGAGCGTTATGCCCGATTGAAAGTGTCATTAGTGTCATGCAAAGCAGGAAAGCAGAGCACAGGCTGAAACGGGTGACGTTGTAGCGCAAGGCTCCCACTGTTTGATCAGTAACGCTTTTTGAAGCAGGCTTGTGGTGCACCTGCGCAGTCATCAGGGCTTTCATGGATCAGGTTGACATCTCAGATAAAAGTTAGCCAAGGCTTATCTTATATCGTTTGAATAAAAATACAAGATCATGGCATAATCGAAGCTTGTTCAAGAGGCGCAAGCCCATCAGCCTTGCTGACAGGTCCCGCCAAAATGGTAGCCAGCTCATATTGTTCTGGCAGTGCTTGCTATCCGTCTTCAACGACGGGGGTGGTCTCGCCCGATTCGACACAGAGTGCCTGAATGAGCTCAGAAGCTTCAAGCGGGGGCAGCGCCGCCCGCCCACTGGAAAATCCCGACGCACAGGCCGAGGCCTTTGCCACTGTTCGGCAGGCTCATCTGATGGAGTCCACTGAGGACTACGTTGAGCTGATCGATGATCTCATCCGTTCGCAAGGTGAGGCGCGTCTGGTTGAGGTTGCGGAGCGTTTGGGAATTTCCCAACCCAGTGCCGGCAAGACGATCGCGCGCTTGCAGCGTGAAGGCTACGTTACCAGCGAGCCCTATCGCTCGATTTTTCTTACGGACAAAGGCAAGGATCTGGCTGACACTGCTCGCGAGCGACACGATCTTGTCTACCGATTCCTGATATGCATCGGGGTGAGTGAGGCGACCGCCAAGATCGATTCGGAAGGAGTTGAGCATCATGTGTCTCAGGAAACCCTCGACGCTTTTCGCAAGATTATCGTCGAACGTGAATCAGGCAGATCAAACCAGTAGAATGAGATGTCCACCGGGCTACGCAAGCTCGGCTGGGCTTATGTTATCCGCAAGGATATTTCCAGACCACTCGGCAACACACGAAGCTCACCATGCAAATAACACTGCGCCGCCCTGATGACTGGCATCTGCACCTGCGCGATGGCGAGATGCTTTCGGCGGTTGTTGCAGCCAGCGCCTCGCGATTTTCGCGTGCCCTCATCATGCCTAATCTGGTGCCACCGGTCGTCACGAGTGCGGATGCAAGGCGGTATCGCCAACGTATCGATAATGCGCTGCAAGGCTCGGGTCTGGAGCCTGAATTCACACCTTTCATGACCTTGTATCTCACTGAGGATACCGAAGCACAGGATGTGCTTGAAGCGGCGAAGGCGGGCACCATCCTCGCGGTAAAGCTTTATCCAGCCGGAGCGACGACCAATTCTGCTTCTGGTGTGGCTGATCTGGACAAGGTCATGCCGGTGCTCGACGTTATGGCTGAAAACAATATTGTTCTGTGCATTCATGGTGAGGTGACTGACCCGGGCATTGATATCTTTGACCGGGAGGCGCGGTTTATTGATACGGTACTGGAGCCTTTGCGCATGCGCTTGCCGCAACTCAGGATCGTCATGGAGCACATCACCACTCGCGATGGAGCGCAATACGTACAGTCAGCAAATGAGCATCTTGCGGCCTCAATAACCACCCATCATCTGATGATTAATCGTAATCACATGCTGGCTGGAGGTATACGCCCACATTACTATTGTCTGCCGATCGTCAAGCGTGAAGAGCATCGCCAGGCCCTCGTGGACGCAGCCACCAGCGGCGACTCAAGATTTTTTCTGGGTACAGACAGTGCGCCACATACACGCTCCACGAAAATCAGCGAATGCGGTTGCGCCGGAGTGTTTAATGCGGCAAACACCATGGAATGTCTGGCGACCGTCTTTGAAGAGTCGCAGGCGCTGGATCGGCTTGAGGCATTCACCTCATTGAATGGTGCCGCCTGGTACGGACTGCCAGCAAACACCCAGACCATTACACTGGAAAAGCGTCGCGATGCGGTACCGGTACCTGAGCCTATTGCGGTGGGTGATGATTCAGTGGTTCCGTTCGATCCGGCCAGACCCCTATACTGGCATCTAGTCTAGCCTGGATTATTCATGAAGACGACTAATTCTCACTTGTCCCCTGCACCTGTAGGAAATTTCACTCACTCGGAAATACAGTCTGTATTCCGCTCGCTCGCGAAATTCCCTACAGGCACAGGGTCCTGCGCGATAATCAGACGTTTCACGAATAATCCAGGCCAGAGTTGCGTAAATATTTAGTGCATGTTGTCGTAATCAACAGTACTCGATGGAATCAATACATTGGTTTTCGGGATGCCCTCCGCCAAGACCTTAGCTTAGCCAATGAATATCGCGAACTAAAAACGGCAATTGTTGAAAAACACCCAGAGGGGCGTGCAAAGTATAGCGAACTGAAATCAGTCTTCATAAGTCGTGTTCTGGAACAAATACCCAGTGCATAGATGTCACAATGAACACTCTTGACATCTTGCTCCACACGCCTTGAAGCCACGCAAATACTGACAACTCCCTGCCCGTGAGTGCTTTCGACAGCTCCGAACGTTCACGCGTCATTAGTTGCCAAAGCAAGTCTGACAATGCAAAAGAGATACGTAAACTTGATCCTGACCTGAACATGTGTCTTTCGCTCGTCGAGTGACGACTTCGCGTGTTGCTACCGGTACATGGCAGCGTAGCACCCCGATGGATGACGTCTGCGCACTCTTGCCAATTGGACCTCCAAAAGACTTTATCCATCTCAATGAAAAAAACTTCAGTTTTGCCAGCTAAACGATTCGCTCATTATCCAGTGGCTGCTGCATGGTTCCGTTTCCCGTTAGCTATCAAAAATCAGTTTAGATTATGGTTTATCAGCGCTTCAGTTAGTCGCTTAGTAGGTCAGTCGGAACACACTGTCGCAACAAGACCAGTTCGCGCAGAATCCGTGCCGGGTCATCCTTGTGATAAACGTGCTCACTTGGTTCGATTCGATCTAGAAATTGCTGATAGACAAATGCCTGTCGGAGTTTTGCTACTGGTGCTAAAGCGGCCCACGCCTTCTTGAGGTTGCAGTTTGGAAGTCGTGCAGCCCATTTGCGTATTCCGGCGAAGCTGATCAGCTGTTCTGGCCCAAGGTGATCACCGCGCAGAACTAACGCGCGAGGGGGGAGAATATCACCGCAGGTGATCAGCTTGGTGGATTTATTCCTTGGGCCACAGAATCCATTGATCGCATTGACTTGCCCTTGAGAGGGATGCGATGGGAGTTGTGGACGAGTCGATCGAGAATCGCATCGGCAAGCGTTGCATCGCCAATCGATGCGTGCCATTCCTTAACCGGCAACTGACTGGTGATCATTGTGGACTTGGATCCGTGCCGATCCTCCATCAGCTCCAACAGATCGTTTCGCTGGCCGAGATCGAGTTTTTCAAGGCCCCAATCATCCAGCAGAAGTACGTCGGTTTTGGCCAACTGTGCAATAAGCTTGGCGAAGCGACCGTCGTGGTGTGCGATCGAGAGAGTCTCTAAAAGACGTGACGTGCGGAAGTAGCGCACCGAGTAGCCTTGACGACAGGCTTGGGTTGCCAGTACACAACCAAGATAGGTTTTTCCACAACCGGTGGGACCGGTAAGAAATACATTCTGGTGCCCGGATATCCACTGCCCGGAAAGCAATGCAGCGAAGGCGCTCTTTTGCAATCCGCGTGGATGGGTGTAGTTGACATCATCCGGTTTTGCCTGGATCTTCAGCTGTGCGCTCTTGAGCAGGCGTGCCACACGAGTATTGCTACGTGAACATACTTCTCGATCAATAAGCAGTGACAG
>JBGCGC010000028.1:0-32185 GCA_045110475.1 Granulosicoccus sp. | reverse complement strand
CCCTTCGGGAGACCACCAAAACACCCTCCGCCGCGTTGCTGTTCTTGACAAGGATCCCGACCTTGCCTGCGAACAGCGCCTTGCTGAGGGCGTTTTGGTGGTCTCTGTTTGAAGCGTTTGAAGGTCACACTACACTAGCATTGCTTGTCAGTTTTCCGACGTTCCTGGCTTTGACCAGGGAAGCTCATGCAGCCGTTTCTTCCGGAAGGATGCAATTTTGTTCGAGTGTTGCAAGGTTAGGTCGATATCATCCCACCCATTAACCAATTTGGTACAAAGCGCATCAGCAAGATAAAATGACATGGACAGTGAGCCAAGCTTGATACTCTGTGTTGTCAGATCGATATCCAGCTGCGTCTCACAACCGCCAATTAAGCTCATCAGCTTTGCGTAATCGGCATCAGATACTCTGGCTGGCAGCAGCCCATTGTTTATCGCGTTTGAGGTAAAGATATCGCCAAAGCTTGTCGCAATTACTGTCTGAATTCCCGCATCTACCAAAGCGTAAACGGCAGCCTCCCTTGATGAGCCACTGCCGAAATTGCGGCCTGCTACGACAATGCTGGCTGTGGGGTAACGGTTGAGGACGAAGTTAGTATCCTCTTCACCGTTTGCAGTCCTGCGAAAATCGTAGAGCAGAAAATCTCCATAGCCTTCCGCACGAGAGCGTGACATGAACCGCGCCGGGATAAGCTGATCAGTGTCTATGTTATCCACCGGGAGGCAGATCGCTGTTCCACGGTGTGTGCTCCAGCCGGTCAATGGTTTGTACCTCTCAAACGCATATCCCTTACATCGACGATCTTGCCATGTACTGCGGCGGCGGCTGCCATGGCCGGTGACATAAGATGAGTGCGTGAATCCTTTCCCTGCCTGCCTCTGAAGTTGCGGTTGGTGGTCGATGCGCATCGTTTTCCTGAGCCGACGATGTCACCATTCATTCCAACGCAGGAGGAACATCCAGAGTCTGCCCATTCCAGACCCGCACCGATGAAAATGTCGGCCAATCCTTCATCTTCCGCCTGACGCTTTATCTGCGTAGAGCCGGGAGACACCAATCCGGGCACCTTGCTCTGATAGCCGTTGATAACTTTGGCGGCGATGCGCAGGTCTTCGAGACGCGCATTGGTACAAGAGCCGATAAACACCTGGTCAATCGGCGTGCCTTCAATAGCCTGACCAGCAGCCAAACCCATATAGTCCAGTGCCGAGCGGGCAGCAATTGCCTTTTTATCAGCAAGAGAATCAGGATTGGGAATTGCAGCACCAATACCGATGGATTGTTCCGGACTGGTACCCCAGCTTACAGTTGGCGAGATTGATGAAGCTTTAAACGCTACTTGCTTGTCGAACGCTGCATGGTTATCAGATACCAGCAGGCGCCAGTCATCGACGGCTTGTGACCATAGATCTTTTGACGGCGCGTACGGACGCCCCTGAACATAATTATAGGTGGTGTCGTCTGGGGCTATCAGGCCGAAGCGTGCGCCACCTTCGATAGACAGATTACACAGTGTCATGCGTGCATCCATGGAAAGCCGCTTGATGGTGCTGCCTGCATATTCCACCGCATAACCGCGCGCCCCATCGCTGCCCAATGCGGCTATCCAGTGCAAGGCAATATCTTTTGCAGTGACGAAAGGGTCCAGTTCACCTTCTATGCTAATACGCATGGCCTGCGGCTTTAATTGCCAGAGTGTTTGCGTTGCCAGCACGTGCGCAACTTCGGTAGCTCCGATACCAAACGCCAGCGCACCGAAGGCACCATGTGTAGACGTGTGGCTGTCACCACAGTTGATGAGCAAGCCCGGTGTCGTGAGTCCCAGCTCTGGCCCGATGACGTGGACAATGCCTTGCTGCGGATCGTCAAGTCCAAACAGACGAATACCGTGATGGTTTGCGTTGTCTTTGAGTGTTTTCAGCATCCGGGTGATTGATGCGTCGGTAATCTGTAAACGGTTTCTGGTTGGTACATAGTGATCAGCGACGCCGAATGTCATCAAGGGCTCTGCGACAGTCATGGATCGCTGCTGCAATTTGGCAAAGGCATGATGAGAGCCCTCATGCACAAGGTGGCGATCTACCCAGAGCAATGATGTGCCGTCGTCGCGCTGCAGGATTTCATGGGCATCCCACAGCTTATCGAGCAAGGTGCCTGAAACTAGCACGAAAAAAAGTGTATGCGGTGAGGTTCGCGGGTTAGCATAGATAAAAGCATAAACTGCTGGTTCCTGACACACAAGCGCGCAATCACTGGAAATTCATGTATGTCAATTGATCCCATCACGCTAGCGGTCCTGGCCGGACGTATGGAGCAAATTGCCGATGAGATGGACGCTACATTGTTTCGGGCGGCTTTCAATCCGATCATTGCAGAGGCACATGATGCCAGTCATGGCCTTTATCATCCGCAAAGCGGTGACACCCTCGTGCAGGGAAAATCAGGCCTGCCGATATTTGTTGGCGTGATGTCATTCGCCGTCAAGGCAGTTATTGACAAGGTGGCCGTCGACGGTGATCTTGCCGATGGGGACATATTCATCTTCAACGATGCGCACATTGGCGGTACACACTTATCGGATATGCGACTGGTCCGGCCGTATTTTCATGAAGGATGTCTGTTCTGCTACCTGGCATCAGTGGGTCACTGGCACGATCTGGGTGGGGCAGTACCGGGCAACTATAATCCGGCGGCCACTGATGTTTTTCAGGAGGCATTTGTCTTGCCTCCAGTGCGATTGGCTCGGGCTGGCGTCATCAATCAGGACATCATCGATATTCTACTGCGCAACACGCGGCTGCCTCAATCCGCACAGGGCGACTTGAACGGGCAGCTGGGTGCACTGGATCTTGGTGTCAAGCGCATGCATGAACTACTGGACAAGTATGGTGCTCTTACCGTGTCATCGAGTTTTATTGCACTTGGAGATCGGGCAGAGTCGTTAATGCGTGCTGAGCTTGCTGCGCTGCCCGATGGTCGCTGGCAAGCAGAGGACTATCTGGACAACGATGGTATAAATGATGTTCCGCTGACTATTCGGGTTGCACTGGAGATCAAAGGTGAGCAATTGCTGATTGACTTTGCGGGATCTTCTGATCAGTGTGCCGGTCCTGTCAATATTGCGCTTCCCACCAGTGTGGCAACAGCCTATGTTGCCATAAAACATCTGTTTCCCAACTTGCCTGCCAATGCTGGGGTCATGCGTCCTGTCGATATTCGCGTGCCCGAGGGCTCGTTGTTGGCAGCGACGTTTCCGGCCCCTACAGGTGGTTACACAGAAACCATTCTGCGCATGATTGATGTCATATTCTGTGCTGCTGCCAAAGCGAGCCCGGAGCTGGTGGTGGCTAATGCGTATGGAACCATCAACGCATTGTCTATCGCTGGCAAACGCAAGAACGGCAAGCCCTGGGTGATGTTCAGCTTTTACGGTGGTGGGCATGGGGCGTGTGCAGAAGGCGATGGATTGAACCACGGCAATGCTCCGATATCAACGGCCACGATTCCACCCATGGAAATTCTCGAAGCTGCCTATCCGATAATGTTCAGACAATGGGCGTTGCGACCAGACAGCGATGGTGCAGGTGAGCATCGTGGGGGTATGGGTGCCATTTATGAAATTGAAGTACTGGAAAGTCAGGGTGCCGAGGCTTTCCTGTTCGGCGAGCGTGGACGGTTTGCACCCAAGGGTATCGCCGGTGGTGCTGATGCTGCAGTGAACGTTTTTACCTATGAACAGGCGCAGGGCTGGCTGGTGCCAGAGATGGTATCGAAGATGCGTGGAATCAAACTAAGGCAAGGACAGGCCGTGAGGCTGGAGACACCCGGCGGCGGTGGCTATGGTCAGGTGGAAAATCGAGATCTGCAGAAGGTTGCGCAAGATGTTCAACGTGGCCTGATCAGTGATACACGTGCTGATGATCTGTACGGTACGCACTGGAGAGGCGCCACGGCATGAGTAACTCCAATGATGCAAAGGTTAACAATAAGGCGCCGTTTCTGATGATAGGCGTTGACGTTGGTGGCACCTTCACTGATGTTTTTGTTCTTGATGAACAGCGCGGTGTTGCCGAAGTGGCCAAGGTGCCAACCAGCAGGCCTGATCAATCGGCTGGTTTTCTGCGTGGTATCGCCCAACGGGTAGAGAGCCCATCAGATATTGCTGTTGTTGTGCATGGAACAACGGCGGGTACCAATGCACTACTGGAGCGTAAAGGTGCTGTCACTGGGGTCATAACCACGCAAGGGCTGCGTGATGTTCTGGAGATGCGAAGACGTGATAGACCTGAAACCTGGGGGCTTAGAGGAAATTTCCAGCCCATTGTTGATCGTCAGCATCGGCTTGAAGTTGCAGAACGTACGTTGGCAGATGGCACGATTCGCACGCCGGTGGATGTTCCTGCCGTGGAATCAGCAGCGCATCAGTTGCTCGATGCAGGTTGTCAGGCAGTATCCATTCAGTTTGCGCATTCCTATGCCAATCCCTTGAACGAACAACGTGCGGTAGATGCTGTACGAAAGCTATGGCCTAACCCGCATGTGTCGGCCTCCTCGGAAATACTTCCTGAAATTCGTGAATTTGAACGCTTCTCGACGACAGCGTTGAATGCCTATCTACAACCGGAAGTATCCGGGTATCTGCAGCGTCTTGAAAACGCCTTGAAAGAGGAAGGCTTTAACGGTGAGTTCATGATTGTGCAGTCCAATGGCGGGGTGATGAATGTCGATGTCGGGTGTCGCCTGCCGGTTAGAACTGCTCTGTCAGGTCCAGCCGCAGGGGTCATTGCGGCAGCTTATATAGCCGGTACCGCAGGCTTTGATAACGTTATCACTGGCGATATGGGAGGCACCAGTTTTGATGTCTCGCTGATTTGCGAAGGTGCATCCATGCTCAGCGCACAGACATCCATCGACTTCGGGATGGTCGTGAGAAGTCCGATGATAGAGATCACGACAATTGGTGCAGGAGGCGGCTCGATTGCCTGGGTGGATAAGGGGGGGTTGCTAACTATCGGTCCGCAGAGCGCAGGGTCTGATCCCGGTCCTGTGGCGTATGGCAGAGGTAATGACAAACCTACCGTTACTGATGCCAATGTGGTGCTGGGGCGTATTGATCCGGACAGCCCAATTGGCGGTCAGCTTGAATCGCTTGATGTCAACGCGGCAAAGTCCGCAATCGAGCTTCATGTGGCATCACCATTAGGACTAGGTATTCTTGAGGCTGCCGAGGCGATACTCAAGGTTGCCAACTCGCGGATGGCAGGTGCCATTAGACTGGTAAGTATTGAACGTGGCTTTGACCCCAACGCCTTTGTGTTCATGCCGTTTGGTGGTGGTGGTGCCTTGCATGGTGGTGCCATGCTGGAGGAGGTAGGGATCGCCAAGGCATTGGTTCCACGCTATCCGGGTGTTACCAGCGCGATGGGTTGCGTAATCGCCGATATGCGGCAGGATTTTGTGCAGACATTGAATGTGATGCTGGATGAGCTTGATGTGCGATCGCTTGCTGCATTCATGCAATCTCATGTCAATGCCGGCATGGCAGTGCTCGATGCGTCCCGAACGCAATTTATGTCCCGACTATCAACCTTTGAACTGGATATGGCTTATGTGGGCCAGACGCATTCGGTTTCTGTACCAGTCGATGTCGTTCTGATCGATGGCAAGGTACAACTGCTGGAACCGAATGTTATCGCGGAGGCATTTGATGCAACCTATACACGCACATTTGGCAGGCTGCTACCCAATGGCATACGCCGTGTAATAAATCTACGCAGTGCTGTAACAGGTATTCGACCGAAGTTTGATCTAGCGACATTGGCACCTGCCGAACAAGAGCCGTCACTTACTGCCGAACCCTGCGCAACTCGCCTAGTGCATTTCGGGTCAGATTGGTACGACACGTCGATATATCAGCGGCTGTTACTGCCGGCCGGAACACTTATCAAAGGCCCGGCAATTCTTACGCAACCTGATACCACCGTGCTGATAGAGCCAGGACTGCAGGGGCGTGTGGATGAATTTGGTAACACCGTGATTGAACGCTGTGTGACGATGGAGGATGTTTCAACATGAATGAACCTGCCACGTGGGATTTGCGAAGCACTGCATTACTGACCATTGACTTGCAGAATGATTTTCTACATCCCGAAGGCGCGTATGGACGTGCCGGGCAGGGCAGTGAGAGTATTTCGTGCTTGCCTGATCGGATTGCCCCGTTGCTGAGTGCCTTACGCAAACGCGGTGGGCACTACATTTCAGCACAGTTCACATTGGTGCCAGACAAGAATGGAGAGCCCCTGATTTCACCACACCTGCAACGCCTCCGTCCGTTTTTAAGTAAAGGCGACTTTGCGCCGGCAAGCTTTGGTCACAAACTGGTTGCCAGCCTGACGCCGGCTGATTTTACGATTGAAAAAGTAGCCTATTCGGCTTTCTATCAAACGCGCCTTGAGTACATCATGAAAGCCGTGGGCATCGAGCAACTCATTGTTGGTGGCATTGTGACGAACGGCGGTGTTGCCAGTACGCTACGTGATGCCCATCTGCGAAATATTGACACGGTAATGCTCAGCGATGGCTGCGCTGCATTTGATCAATCCGTACACGACGCCACACTGTTATCGTTGGCAACGGTTACGCATCGGATGAGTTGTATGGATGTGCAATCGTGGCTGGAAAATCAATAGTGATGAATACAAGAATGACACACCATTCCACTCAAACCCTTGACGCTTCACTGAGGCAGCGCCTGAATCAGGAGGACATACTGTTAGCACCCGGTGTGTTTGATGCATTAACTGCGACCATCGCGCAGGCTGCGGGCTTTGAAGCGCTATATCTGAGTGGTGCAGCTGTTGCCTACACGCGACTGGGAAGACCGGATATCGGTTTGACGTCGGTGAGCGAGATGGTAGATACCCTGTCGTTAATTGCCGATAGAGTGTCTATACCGATCATTATTGATGCCGACACCGGTTTCGGAAATGCACTGAATGCGCAGCGTACGATTCGACAGTATGAGCGAGCCGGTGCGGCAGCCTTACAGGTGGAAGACCAAAGTTACCCCAAACGCTGCGGCCATCTGGCCGACAAGACGCTCATTTCACAGACCGAAATGTGTGGCAAGATAAAGGCGATGTGCGACGCAAGAACTCACGATCAGACTCTGATCATTGCGCGTACTGATGCCATAGCGGTAGAAGGATTTGAATCAGCGCTCGTAAGAGCTGAGGCCTATCTAGAAGCCGGTGCTGATGTTCTGTTTATTGAAGCGCCGCAGAATGCCTTGCAACTTGACCAAGTAGGCAAGCAGTTCTCAGACCGTGTGCCCTTGCTGGCAAACATGGTGGAGGGTGGCGCTACCCCGGTAAGCTCGGCGGATGAACTGCAGGCCAAAGGTTTTTCGCTGGTGATATTTCCGGGTGGCATCGTAAGAGCATTGGCACGATGTAGTCAGGACTACTACGCTAACCTGAAGCACAGTGGATCCAATGCTGCGTTTGCCGATCGAATGTTTGATTTCAATGGACTCAATGACGTGCTGGGTACAACGGAGATTCTCGCCAGGGGTCAGCGTTATAGTGGTCAGCAGAAATAGGCTGTGAGTGAATATGACAACGATTCACGCAACACAGCCTGATGTTACCACCTCGTCTGGTCACGGCTTTGACTTACACACAGACACGTTAATCGTCGGAGCTGGCGCCTGCGGTTTAATTGCTGCACTGGCTGCCAGAGAAGCGGGTCAGGATGTGCTGGTTGTCGAAGCTGATGCCGTACCCAGTGGCTCTACGTCTTTGTCTGCAGGATTGATTCCGGCAGCAGGCACAAGACTACAGGTTCAGTCAGGCATTGATGATGACGCTAAACGATTTGCTGCAGATGTGCAAGCCAAAGCACATGGAGAGAATGATCAGGAGCTCGTGAACGCATTGTCTGAAGGTGCGCGTGAGGTTGTTCACTGGCTCATGGATCAGCATGGACTTGCTTTTTCTCTGGTTGATGACTTTGATTATCCGGGTCATGGTGCCCGGCGCATGCATGGCCTGCCCTCACGCTCTGGACGCGAATTGATTAATGCCCTGCGTGCTCGATGTGAGGCACTGGATGTCGATATCATCTGCAATAGACGAGCAATTGTGTTGCATCATCAGGGCCTGAAAGTTCAGGGAATGACAGTGGTCGACCCTGGCGATGGACAAGAATCCGTTGCATGTAAAAAACTAATCCTTGCGTGCAATGGATTTGGTGGTAACCGTTCAATGGTTAAACAGTATATGCCTCAGATCGCAGAAGGGGTCTGGTTTGGACATGATGGCAATCAGGGTGAGGCGGTTAGCTGGGGCGAGCAGTTGGGTGCCTCTATAAAGCATCTGGGCGCTTATCAGGGACACGGCAACGTTGCCCACCCTCACGGTATCCTGATCACCTGGGCTGTCATTACACAGGGAGGTATTCAGGTCAATTTGCAGGGAGATCGTTTCTGGGATGAGTCGCAAGGCTATTCCGAAGCTGCTCGTGCAGTTTTAGCGCAGCCCGATTCAGTAGCCATTACGATCTTCGATGAACGCATAGCCGCCATTGCTCGTCAGTTTGAGGACTTCAAGCAAGCTGAAGACGCTGGCGCTATTGAAATCTGTTCAACACTGGAAGAACTGGCCGAGAGGTTTTCAGTACCTTATGACAGGCTTGATGCAAGTATTCGTGGCATCAAGCCCAACTCCAATGACAAATTTGGTCGACACTTTGGAATTCAGACCCTCAGCGCGCCTTATTTCGGCGTTCGTGTTACAGGTGCGCTGTTTCATACTCAGGGAGGACTTGAGGTGGACCGATTGGGCAGGGTCAAACACGTCAATGGTGAGATATTTGCCAATCTGTTTGCTGGAGGTGGAGCCGCGTGCGGCGTATCAGGAAAAAGTGATAGCGGATATTTGTCAGGCAATGGACTTCTTAGTGCTGTAGTGCTTGGATATCGCGCAGGATTTGCGCCGTGTTGTGATTAGTACAAAGCCCATGGCGGTCCGGTCTGCCTAGCGTGCGCAAGGCCGGAGTCAACTTCGATGCGCACATTGATAGCTATGTGGAAGCGGTTTGCCGCAGCTCAATAGTGCCAGGCTTGATATAAGCAATATCCACAATAAGGCATCCCCGCCGCTTTGCTGTTCAGCAGAGATTGAGCAGCCACTGCCACCACTATTGCTTGTGCTCGCTGATTCATTGGCAAGGTTCAAATGTTCAATGTCACCATTAAAATACTCTTGCGTCTTCTCTACAACACGCTCAGCCACCCGACTACCGATAAGTCTGCCTGGAATATCATCCACCGGCGGGTGTATGCCACCCCAGATACGTGACAGGCTGGTTTGATCAGAGGCATCTCTATAGCTTGCCCATTGAAGTGTGACATCGACCGAAGGGCCATCCTCAAATACCAGGAACTCGTCCTGGCGTGCCGTAAATTCGGCAAGCCCACCGGGAAAATAGATACTGCCTGTTAGTGAAGCCAGCACATCTGCGGCTGCGCGCGAAAAGGTCGAATGCCCAGAGACATAACCGGCAAAGGGGGGTGTTACAAAGCTGGGCCGTTGATAGGGCCACCAGTTATCAAGGAATATCCAGCCCACACCGGCTTCGTCGGTCTCTTCATTGCCAATAAAGCTTGGTCCTCGCCAAGTACGTGCTTTGATTCTGCCGATATTCACGCCGCCATTTCCCGCCATCGGGTCACCGCTCATGATTGTCTCGACGTAACCTTCTTGCAGAGGTACACCGTGTATGTGGTAATTGCTTGCAGTCAGGTCGGAGCTTTGTCCCAACGAGGCCATATAACGCAGTGCAGAGACCGGGCGGATGTAATCGTATGCCCCCTTGACACTCCAGGCAGCAATAGCGCTGTCGTGCATGGCTGCCCCCAGTGTGAAGTAAGCTCTGACGTCGTACGCCAGAGAATCAAGTTCATCGCCTTCTCCACCCAGCTGCCGGTTGAAATCGGGATGGTCGCTGACCAGACTGTTGTAGATCTGAAACCAGTGACCTGGCGGTGTTTCACTGTCTGGACCATCAGCCCAGAATTCGGCCAGTACCCGAGTGAAATCGCCGCGGGGTACTCGTTGTTCTGCATAGGGTGTACCCGTGACCGGATTGGTCAAATAACCCTGCTCTTGAGTGCCGCCCTCCAGAATCTCATAGAAATCCAGAATCGATGCGCCTTGCTGCGGGATGTCGCCAACATTTCCGAGAGTGCCGGGTGAGATATCCCAAATGACCCCATCACTCGGATCCAGATGTGAAGACCAGAAGGCCACCATGGCATGGCCTCTCTGGTAGTCACTGTTGGCGATGGGATCATCACTCAGCAAGGCTGGTGGTCCGGGATCAAGATAGGTTGGATGTGACATACCATCCCTGCTGATCATCGTGATATCACTCTCAGTCAGGGCAAACGGTGCAACAGAGCTCCATTCGGCACCGAGAAAAATCGGGGCGCTGGTCGGGTTGCCTGATTGATCGATAAACGTGTTTAGCTGGAGCGTTTGCCAGCGATTCGGATCATTCAAACCTGGATTGCCCGCGCTCGTCGGATCCAGCGGTGGGTTGACGGAGGTATAGAATTGATTGGCGTAATTACTATCCTCGTTTGCCCCATCGCTCTTGCCATAGGCAATAACGCAATTTGCGAGATAGTTTCCCAGTGCTGCCGGATCGGTGCTATCGCTTAAGACTGTTGCTTCCATGTTGGCATCAAAGCCAAGGTCTGAGAACAGTGCGTCAGCGATTTGTAACGATTCGCCAGCTTTCGGGGCGTTGGCAAATCTGGCCCGTATCAACCGGTACACCGCGAAGCTGAGCGTTGTTCGACGTGCGCTCGCCTTGTCAGTGTCGTTCAATTGCTGTGCGTTGAGTCGAAAGGCATCCGGGTATTCGCAAGCTGGCAGCGCGGAATTGTCGGGTCCAGAGGATCGACCCAGAAAATACAGCGAAGGTGTTTCTGCGTAGAGCGCCCAGCTGTCGTACATGGCAGCGGAGATATGAAAGAGATTGCGTGCGTGCACCGTTGGCCGCGCGAAATCACGACGAATAGCGGACAACAGGACCTCATTCCAGTTTCGCGCGATGGACTGTGCCGGATTGTGAGCAGAGGTTTCCACTTCTTGGGCAGCCACGTTATTTGACATGACTAACGTAAACACCAGGCTGGCAATAGCTACCCTGTGTGCCGTGATTGAGCCGGCCCCCTTTGCATTGATGAAGGAAGGGCTCGTGCTTTGCTCGCTTGTCAAGTTGGTCAAATTCCCCAATAGTTTACCTTTCATATTATTACAAAATGGATACTTTGCCTGTACTGTATACATTCTGCCACTGACGATCGCACGGGGTCTGCGCACTATGACCATACGACCTATTTTCACACTACTGATAATCTGTAACAGCCTGTACCTGGCTGGGTGTGGGGGCGGCAGCTCGGGAGGTGCGGTACCTGACGAATCCGCTCGAATAGATGATCCGCAGATTGTCATAGATGATCCTGCTGCACTGCCAGTCGAGGGCTCTGCGCCCGGTGATGAAACGGTGGATGTTCCCGAAATTGTTCAGGAGTCCGATGTAAGCCCGGAATCGGCTGATCGCGCTCGTTATCGAGTGACACTGGAAAATTACTGGGGTGTTGAAGATTTTCCTCAGGAATTCCCGGATGACGGACATTTGTCGTTGATAGGTGGTGCAACCCACAATACGGCTGTGTCATTCTGGAACGAAGGTGAGGTTGCCACGCGCGGAATAGAGGATATGGCGGAAACCGGCCGAATCGATGAGTTGTTGTTCGATGAGGTCGTTCCTGCCATTGGCAACGGCACCGCTGACTCCATTATCGAGATCCGTAGCTACACCGCTGCAAGGATCGATGGAGTTCCAGGCGTGAATATGTTCGAGATTGACATGCAGGTAGGCTATCCATTGATCACGCTGGTCACCATGCTTGGACCCAGCCCTGACTGGTTTGTCGGTGTCTCCGGTTTGCCATTGCATAGCGGAGACGTCTGGGTTACTCAGCTAAGCGTGGACTTGCCGCTCTACGACGGCGGTACCAAGTCGTCCATTACACCTGTCATGGGTGGCCCGGATATTATTCCTGCTAATCCTGTTGAGCTGATTGCCTATGACCCGGTACAGGGTGTGTATCTTCCAAGCGAGACTGCTCAAAACGTTGCTCGACTGACGTTTGAATTGATTGACATAGTCCAGTAATCTATCGCGGCGCTTTGGCCATACGGGGACTGGCGCTTCGGCGTATCCTATTGGCCCTGCATGTGAAAAAATTCAGAAACGCACTAGATTATTCAGACATATTTTGGGTTTCGGTCCAGCCCATGCGCGGCAATCGTGAATTACCTGGAGTTGGCGGTTCAGGGTGAAAACGTGCGACATTCGCACAGTGCTTTTCACCAGATCGTGCCATTGTGTTAATCCGGCATTTGAAATCCCCGACAGCTGTTCCCTGCGATTGGCAAGCTTGTGGCAATGTACTCGTGGTGGGGCGCTTGGCAGTGCCAATTGATGCGATGTGGGATTCATCGCTCCCAAACTGGATGCCGTCAGTTTATACTTGAATGTAAAGGAGTACATGAATAAATCAATCATACTGATTCTGCTCTCGGCTATCGTATTCGTTGCCTGTTCGTCTGAACCCGCCAACAACACCTTGCGGTTTACAACCGGAAAGCCCGATCTGTTAAGCGCAATAGAATCAAGCGACCTGTTTGTGGTAGTTACCGTTGTAGGTGTTGACCGCGAGTTTCCGGGCGAACTGCAAACAGATGGACGATGGAATGTAAATCTGGACGTTGCGTTTGATACGCAGTACATGTTTTTTGCCAGATGGTTTGCCAGTGGAAACAGTCAGCGCGTGTTGCTCGTCGAGCAGAGCGGCGAATTTTTTGCAAGCTCCGCCAACACCACAATACAGCCTGGTGTTTCAAGCGTTTCGTCCGGAGACATACGTTTCGACGCTGATTGCGACAACATTACTAACCTTGCTGAGCTGGACGCGGGCGACGATCCCTTGAGCTCTCCAGGTTGTGAGTCAGTGGCTCCAGACACAGTACCTGATGATGGTATATCTACCGGTTTGGATATCCCGGATACCAGCATCGATGAATCTGACAGACCGCTCGCTGGATTTGTTCAGCTGAACGGGGGTTGTTTTCTTATGGGCAGTGCTGACACCCTTCTGTTTCATAATACTAATGAGCGTCAGCACGAGGTGTGTGTTGATCCATTCAGCATCGGTCGCTACGAAGTCACTTTTGAAGAATATAGTGAGTTCTCGCAGACGTTTGGGCGTTCTGCACAACCGGTTACAGAAATCACCTTTAACGAGGCTGTGAGTTAAACAGACTGGTTATCGGCGACAACGGGTAGAACGTATCGCTTACCCACTGAAGCTGAATGGGAATACGCAGCGCGCGGTGGAACCCAAACTCTTTTTTGGTCCGGGGAGACTCTGTCCGATAAGCATGAGCACTGGAATACATCCACTGTTTTTGTGCAAGGCATCCAGATAGAAAATGGAATTTACAACGATGACGAGCTTGTGCATCAGGATGCACCGAGAAATGTGGGAGATCTTCAACCTAATCCCTTTTGACTTTATGACATGCTGGGCAATGTGACAGAGTACGTATGTAGTGCCTACTCAGAAAATTATGAAAATAACAATGAGCTCACCTGTGATTTTACGGCTAACGAGCAACGGATGGTGAGGGGCGGAAACTTTACCAGCCCGTTGTTTTTTGTATTTCCACATTATCGCCCCGCAACGGTTAGTGACTCCGAAGGAAGCGAGACGATTGGATTCAGAGTCGTTCTCGAAGACCTTTGATCACACGACAGGCGACCGCTCTGAAAACCGGAGCTAGGAGAATAGCCATGTGGCCTCAACGTTGTTGACGTGAGAATACTGAGTGATTACTGAGCAGAATGTCTTTGCGCATGTGTAAGACGTATTCAGGGTATTCGGGCTGAGGACCAAATGAACTCAACACAGTGGCCACAAGCTGAAACTACTGTTTCTGGAATGTCGGTTCGACGTTGTTTGTAGACCGAAGCTTTAGCCTCGTTTTCAGTCATCTGACTTAATTGTTGATGTCTACCGACAGTGTATTGTCATTGGATGAGTCGTCGGACGCCAAACTAGCCGCTACTACGGCCAGTACGACCCCACCGACGACTATCCAGCGTTTTTTCAACGCTCCGGGTACAGGCTCTGTTTCTTCTGGTACGGTCACGATGGGTTCTACCCGAGTCGTAACTATGGATTGATTGCATTCTCCGAAACACCAGTCACCGCCGTATATCTTGTTTTCGGATATCGGGCTTTGCTTCTTGCTGGTGTTTTCGAACACACGGTTTCTAACATTCATGTGTGCAAGCTCAATGATGATGTTGGGCTCGTCGCGCAGCATTCGAAGTAGCTCTGCTGTGTAAGCTCCGTTTCTTCCTTCTCCGTCATCGGCTACTTGCCCATAGTCGGCTGCGAATCCGATAAACACGCCTTGAGGGATATTAGGGATACGTTTCAGGCCGCGTTGTGAGCTCCGATAGTTACGAGGCAATGGGTTGTCCCTGCAGGCGTCGAGTAGGAGAACATTGATGCCATTAGGGTTTGCAACCTTCAGTCTTTCAACAATACTCCTAAAGCTGACGGCTCTGTCTGCAAGCTGCTCCTCAAACGCAATACTGTGATTGATCGGAATGAGGTAGTTGTCTCGCTCGGTGGCCAATCCATGTCCGGCGTAATAAAACAAAACGTGCGCTTGTTTCGGCAGTTGTGCTGAGAATGCCAGAACGGTCCGCTCAATGCCTATGCGATCAAGATCCAGTATTGGTCCTCCACCATGGACCTTGTAACCCAGATTGGATAATTGTGCCGCCATGTCCGTGGCATCATTTCCCGGGTTGGCTAACGCCTGATCGACGTAGCTACTGTTGCCAATAACCAGCGCATGGCGTTCCACCGCAAAGGCAACAGATGAAACCAGGAATAAAAGGCATATCAGAAAAAAACGAGCGCATATTCTCCCTTGAATATTTATCGAACATCGTCCAAAAAATTACACGCCGTAAGATTATCGACTTGAGAGCCTTGTATTTTAAGCTTTGGCAAATGATCGCCCGCAAGCAATGGCATTTTAAAGTCGTACCTCAGGATGCTCAACGACAGTACGGGTACATCAAGGGATTCTTCAGCACATCACTTGGTCTTATTACCGAAGATAAGGGGCGCATGCAAAAGCGTGCCACTCGATTCGCCAGGCGCGGGGTTTAACGCCTGGCGGCAGTCCTTCGCTTTTGCAATCGCCCAGCCCAGTCTGCGGTTCCGAGATAGTGTGGGACCACAGCATCCAGCGACGTTGTTTGACGCTGACACCCATCCGAACAGACGCTTGGTGTTTGCAGGGATAGGTAGTTGTCGCGTGAGAACGGCTTGCCCGGCACTAGTTCCATGACCCTGGCCTGCATACGTGAGGCCCAGTCGGGCAGGCCGATGACCTTGCGTGACATGCCGGCAGTGGCTGCTGTGTACTCGACGAGTTCTTTCAAGGTGTAATCCTGTGGGCCACAGAGCTCTATTGTTGCGCCTGATGCCGCTGAATCATCAATGGATCCAATCATGACATCGCAGACATCGCCAATGAAAACCGGCGACATCAGGGCCTCCGGAACGGCCAGCGGAAATATCGGCATAACCCTTAGCAGACCGGCAAAACGATTAAAGAAAGCGTCATGCTCACCAAAGATGATTGACGGTTGAAAAATGGTCCAGTCAAGGTCTGATGACGTTTGCCGGACCAGATCCTCAGCCATGCCCTTGGTACGGAGGTATTCGCTAGAGCCTTTTTCAGCATTGGCGTTAAGGGCACTCATATGCAGATAGCGCTTTACGCCTGCAGTTTTACAGGCTGAAAGTACCTTTTCGGTTAATCCGAGGTGAGCATTGCGAAAGCTGCTTTCATCCTTGTTGCCACCCTCATTCAGGATACCGACCAGATTGATCACGACCTCAGAGCCGTTTAATGCTGCAATCAAGCCCTCGTTATCATGTACGTTGACTTCTACCGCTTTCACGTTGGCGAGCGTACGAAGTTTGCGCACACGACTGGCCCGACGGGTCAGCACGACGACTTCGTCGAAAATTTCGGCCAGTCGGTAGGTTAGCTGTGAGCCGACAAATCCGGATCCTCCCAGCAGGGTAACGCGGCGAATAGACATCTTGACGAAGTGCTCCTGATCAATCGAGTGTGGGCATGCAATGTGCGACCCGGCATTATAGAAAATCGGCGATATTACGCAAAGCTTGCGGATGCAGTGACTGTTATTGCGTTAGCTGGGCATTATCGCTCATAAAAGACTCTGTTATTAACATTTTCATCGACAGGACAATGATTTGGCGGTCGGCATTCAGAGCACGATACAAAGATTTACGCTCCTTGCTCGGACAAGATCAGTGCTTTGATGATTTTACCGTAGGGTTTACTAATACCTGCACAAGAATTTCTTTTTGGCACATCTGTCAACCTGCCGCCATAGTGTCGGTATCGGGCAGAAATCCCGAAAAATTCAACTTGGGCGTCTGTGTTTGCCAGGCGCCAGTCAACCCTGTTAACACCCTCAAATAGCCTATGTCTGCGCTTCCCGAATTCGAAGATCACAATCAACAGACGGTCAAGACAACCACGTGTTACATGTGTGCCTGTCGTTGCGGCATCAAGGTGACGCTGGAAGGCAATGAGATTCGCTTCATTCAGGGTAACCCCAAGCATCCCGTCAACAAGGGCGTGCTGTGCGCCAAGGGTAATGCGGGGATCATGAAGCAGAAATCCCCGGCAAAGCTGACTCAGCCACTGGTTAGAAAACCGGGCACCGAACGTGGAGACGGCGAGTTCGAGCCTATTTCCTGGGACAAGGCGCTGGAATTACTCACCGAGAGGTTGCGCAGAATTCGGGAGACCGACCCCAAGCGGCTCGCTTTTTTTACCGGTCGCGATCAGATGCAAGCGCTAACCGGCTTCTGGGCTACCCAATTTGGCACGATCAACTGGGCGGCGCACGGTGGATTCTGCTCGGTGAACATGGCCGCTGGTGGCCTTTACATGACAGGGCAGTCCTTTTGGGAATTTGGTGATCCGGACTGGGACAACGCGAAATATTTCATGCTTTGGGGCGTGGCAGAAGACCACGCGTCCAATCCGATCAAGATAGGTCTTGAAAAACTCAAGCGCCGTGGCGCGAAGTTTGTGGCCATTAATCCGGTGCGCACCGGGTATCAGGCCATCGCGGATGAATGGATAGGTATCCGCCCTGGTACAGACGGCTTGCTGGCACTGTCGTTTGCCCATGTTCTTTTAAAGAACGAGCAATTCGACTGGGATTTTCTAACGCGCTATACCAATTCAACCCAGCTGGTTATCAGCGCACCGGGTACTTCACGCGATGGCTTGTTGCTGCGCAACGAAGAAGGCGAGCTGCTGATATGGAATCAGGCGACGCAAGGCACGGCTACATGGAATGACTCAAGCCACGATGACGCCATTCAGGCAGCGCTGTTCGGCGAGTATGAAGTGGCCGGTGTCAGCGTCAAGACTGTCATGACACAACTTGCCGAGAAGTATCTCAGTGACGAATACGCACCTGAAAATGTGGCCGACACCGTCGGAGTCGATGCTGAGACGATCGAAAGACTGGCGTTGGAAATGGCCCATGTTGCCTTTAAGGAAACCATCACCATTGAAACTCCCTGGACTGACTGGACCGGCAGACGCCATGAACGATTTACAGGGCGCCCGGTTGCCATGCACGCCATGCGTGGAATTTCGGCGCATTCCAACGGTTTTCAGAGCTGTCGAGCCATTCATCTTCTGCAGGTCATGCTGGGAGCAGTGGATTGTCCGGGATCCCATCTGGCCAAGCCGCCATTTCCCAAACACATCGCACCTCCGATAAAACCTGCCAAGGCAATGGCGCCGAACACACCGCTGGCTTCACCGCCGTTGGGTTTTCCCATGGGGCCAGAAGACCTTGTTGTCGACGAAAACGGCGAGCCGTTGCGTATAGACAAGGCGTATTCATGGGAGGCACCTATTGCCAATCACGGCATGATGCATATGGTCATCAACAATGCTGTTAAGGGTGACCCTTATCCGATTGATACACTGATCCTGTTCATGGCAAACATGTCCTGGAACTCCAGTATGAATACTGCAGAGGTGCAGGACATGCTGCGTGAAAAAGACGAGCATGGTGACTACAAGCTACCGTTCATTGTCACCAGTGATGCGTTTCATTCCGAGATGGTCAACTATTCTGATCTGGTTCTTCCCGATACTACCTATCTGGAGAGATTCGATACCATTTCAATGCTCGACAGACCCATATCAGAGCCGCATGCTGCGTGTGACTCGATACGCCAACCCGTTGTGGAACTTGATCGTGATGTGCGTCCCTGGCAGGACGTGCTGGTAGATATCGGCACACGGTTGAAACTTCCTGCGCTGGTCAAGCCAGACGGCTCTGCAAAATTCACTGACTACAAGGACTTCATCACTAACTGGGAGAAAGCGCCGGGTATCGGGTTTCTGGCTGGATGGCGGGGGGAGAACGGTGATGAGCACATGGTAGGCGCTCCCAACAAAGACCAGTGGCAGTCCTACATGGACAATGACTGTTTCTTTGAACACAAGCTACCGCCTGAGCAACGCTACTACCGATTTGCCAACAAGGACTATCTGGAGTGGGCCAAGAGCGTCGGCTTCAATGGTCATAGTGGTCCCATTGTCATGGAGCTGTATTCAGAGGTTCTGCAAAAATTCAGACTGGCAGGGCAGGGGCTTTATGACGGGCCATTGCCTAACAGTGCAGAGGACAAGGAACGGTTGGTCAAATATTTTGATCCCCTGCCTGACTGGTACATACCGCTGGAAGAGCAACGGGTAGATAACCAGAAATATCATTTTCATGCGGTAAATCAACGCCCCATGTTCATGTACCACTCCTGGGATTCACAGAATGCCTGGTTACGACAGATCATGGCGCAGAACTACCTGTACATGAACCGCGAACGTGGCAATCAAATGGGTATCCATGATCTTGCGTGGGTGTGGGTTGAAAGCCATCATGGCAAGATTCGCTGTCAGGTTAAATTGATGGAAGGCTGTAATCCGGACACGGTCTGGACATGGAATGCCATTGGCAAGCAAAGCGGCGCCTGGGGCCTTTCAAAGGACGCACCTGAATCCACAAAAGGCTTTCTGATGAACCATCTTATCTCCGAATTATTGCCATCGAAAGACGGTGAGCGCGGTCTGACCAATTCAGATCCTGTAACCGGGCAGGCAGCCTGGTACGACTTGAAAGTCAATGTCTATCTGGCATCGCCAGGTGAGACGGGGTCCTACCCGCAACTCGATTCGGTGAAACGGCTTCCTGACCTGGCTGGATCACCGGATGTTCTTACCTATCACACTCATAGTCCTGTCAATCTTGAACGTTCGATGGAGGATGCCTTGAAGCGTGGACATCTTAATGGGGGAGACAAGTCATGAAGCTGGGTCTGGTTATTGATCTTGATACGTGCGTGGGCTGTCACGCCTGTGCGGTTGCCTGCAAGCAGTGGAATACATCCGGTACTACAGGACCATTGTCAGACTACGACCCCTATGGCGAGAAGCCGAGCGGTGTCTGGTTCAACCGGATTCGTCACTACGAGGTTGACGAATATCCCAACAACAAGACCGTAAATGCACCAATGTCATGCATGCATTGTGACGATGCGGCCTGTGTGACGGTGTGTCCAACTGGCGCGTCGTACAAACGAGAAGAAGACGGTATTGTGCTGGTCGATCAGAGTAAATGCATGGGTTGCAACCTGTGCGCCTGGGCATGCCCTTATGGTGCTCGCGAGCTTGATGAAGAGCAGGGTGTCATGAAAAAATGCACGCTGTGCGTTGATCGCATCTATGATGAAAATCTGCCTGTTGAAGAACGTCAACCTGCCTGTGTCATGACCTGCCCGACGCATGCCCGTTTCTTTGGTGATTTCGACGATCCTGATTCTCAGGTAAGTACGCTGGTTCGCGAACGCGGTGGATATTCGATGATGCCCGAAGTAGGCTACAACCCGGTAAACAAGTATCTGCCACCTCGTCAACGCCCTGCAGCGCCAACTGTTGAGAAAACACAAGGCGGTTCCAGTGCCTCGCTCATTAGCAAGTGGATGAAGCGTCAGAAAGATGCTTTCAATGATCTTGGCAAAGGGGCACGCTGATGCATCCGGCTATCTCCGTTATTTTTTTTACTGTTACAGCAGGTGCTGGTTATGGTTTGTTGTTCATACTGGCCTTTGCGCAAATCGCTGACCTATCCGAAGCAATCAGTCCCGATCAATTGACATTCATGGGCATTGCAGGTCTGTTTCTGGTAACTGCAGGGCTTGTTTCTTCCACCTTCCATCTGTCAAATCCAAAGAATGCCTGGCGATCATTTACACGGTTCAAGACATCGTGGTTGTCGCGTGAGGCGGTGTTTGCCGTGTTGTTTTATCCGGTCAGTCTTGTCTGGCTAGCGTTGCAGTTTTTCACGGGAAATTCCACCGCAACCAGCTTTTTTGCGCTGATCATGGCAGCCATGGCATTAGTTATCATGTTCTGCACCGCCATGATCTATGCCTCTTTGAAAACGATTCGTCAATGGCATACCCCGTTGACTCCGGTCAATTACGTGCTGTTGGGCTTGTTGCTGGGCGCGCTTATTCTGGCGATGATGTTTGCCCAACAAGGTTTGGATGTGGGCCGTCTACTCGGGTTTTCACTTGTTGTATTGGTGTTGGCTGCTCTGGTAAAAGTGGTGTACTTTTTCTGGATAGGCACACCTGCTGGCCCAACGATAAACACCGCACTTGGCTTTACTCGGGCTACCGTCAAACTGCTGGATGTCGGCCATGCCAGTGATACGTTTCATACCAAGGAGTTTGGTTATCAGGTCGATCGTGTGCGACTTATCTGGCTACGCTTCATCAGTGTGGGGCTGGCCTTTGTTCTGCCTTTACTGCTGGTTACAGGTGTACTGGGTGGTGTCACTTTCGGCACGCTTGGATTGGCGGCTATCAGTGCGTATGCGGGTGTATTTATCGAGCGCTGGTTGTTCTTTGCGGAGGCCCGTCATGTGGTAAATCTCTACCATGGTGCGCAGCGTACCTGAGGCTAACAACGGATTGCAGGTGAAGCTTCCCGGCCATCGCTTGCGGACGTCCTGATGTCTGAAATGCGACTGGCAAGAAGTGGTACCTTTTGGATCGGTGAGTTTCGTGCCATGGCAAGCCCGTGTGAAGTGCACGTAGAGCATGTCTCGCAAGAGTTTGCGGCTGGTCTGATCAAGCTGGCAATGAACGAAGCGCTGCGAATAGAAAAAACTTTCAGTCGTTATCGAAATGACAATGCGGTGTGGGAAATCAACAATAGCCGCGGAAAAGCGGTCAGCGTTGATAAGGAAATGGCGCGCATGCTTGATTTTTCAAGCACCTGTCATGAAATGTCAGATGGGCTGTTTGATGTCACCTCAGGCATCCTCCGTACCGCATGGGATTTCAATGGCTCGGACCAGATACCAACAGCTGCCGACATCGCCAGCCTTCTACCGCGTGTGGGTTGGGATAAAGTAAGTTGGATCTCTCCAGACTTTATTTTACCCAGGGGAATGCAGATTGATCTGGGCGGCATAGGAAAAGAATACGCTGTCGATCGAAGTATTGCCTTGATAAGCGCCGTTGCGCCAAAGGTTCCGTGTCTTGTCAATTTTGGTGGTGATTTGCATGCCAACCGGCCTCCTGTGAGTAAGCCTGCATGGAATGTCGGAGTGGAGGCCGCCAGAGCTGAAGGACAAGCTATGCTTTCGATACAACTTGTCAAAGGTGCGCTGACCACAAGCGGTGATGCCCGGCGATTCTTGCTGAAAGATGGTATCCGCTATGGTCATGTATTGAATCCGCGTACTGGCTGGCCTGAAGAGAATGCGCCCGCAGCGGTCACTGTCGCTGGAGAGTCCTGTTTACAGGCTGGCATCTTGTCAACGCTTGCGATTTTAAAAGGCGTGGGTGCAGAGCGCTTTCTGGATGAGCAGGATGTCAAATACTGGTGCCAGCGATAAATCCCCAGTCCTTGCATCTCCCGGTTCCACTGGGCGTACCATTGCTGGCAAAATGGACAACTATTTTATCGGACGTGTGTAGTCATGGTGGTAAAGCCCGATCTGGAAGCGTACTTCTCGACAGTAACGCTTTCGCGCGCCAGATCACTTGTTGCCAGTCATAAGGTAGTCATCCTATTCCGACCTGAAATCAATGATGGAGTACTGGAGGGCACGGTAAAGGGAACGGCACAATCACCCTATTCGGTTCAGGTATTCATTGATGAAGATGATCTGGAGTGTTTCTGTTCTTGTCCGGTGGGTTACAACTGCAAACATGCTGCTGCGCTGCTCATGTTCTGGATGGCGCCAGAAGACACCGTAGCCGATAGTGCCGAGAGTGATTCGGCAGATCGACGTCGACAGCAGTTGGCAGAGCAGTTAGGGGGCGATCAACAGGCGTTGAGCTGGGTCGATGGGTTGGTCAAGGTGTTAAAGCCCGCTTCGGCAACATCCCGTATCGGCAGTTTTGCTCCACTGGACGATACTCAGTGTATTTACGAATTGCAGGGTGTACGCAATGCATCCGGCCCAACCTTGGGAGTACGTGTTCTGAGAGTTGGCAAACTGAAAAGTGGCCTGCTGGGTAAGGGCCGTTTGTATCCGCTTGATGAGACGTATGGTTACTACGACATTGATCTGGAGAAATCTGATGAGTTGATATTTGATCTGCTGCGTACGTCAATGGAGCGCAACGGGTCTATTGCGCAGGGCAGCGGACGAGGTGCCATTGCACTGGAAGGAACGTTGGGTGCCTATCTCATCAAGGAGATGCTGGCCAGCGGCAAACTGTACTGGAAAGACGAACGGCAAGTGCCTTGTAGCCGCGGTGCAGACAAAAAACCGCAGGTGCACTGGGAAACGACCACACGTGGTGGCAAGAAGGTGAGGATCAGCACGGACCTACATGACAACGGCAGGCTATTTCTGGCAGCCACCAGCCCCGTCTGGTTCGTCGATCCTGATCGCAATCATTTGGGCATTGTTGAAAGTAGCTACTCAGCTGCGCTTCTCGATGCTGTGTCGTTTGCGCCAGCGTTGCCAGCCGCGGCAGCGCAGGCGTTGTCTAATTTGCTGGCAGTGCGAATGCAAGAGTCGTCATTGCCTTTGCCGGCAGATCCTTCCATTGTTTTCGTCAATGACCCTTTGGTCTGTCGATTGAGAGTGTATTCAGCTGATGGTTCTGCACAGATAAGCCAATGGGTGGTGCAGGTGCTGATGTGTTACGGCCAACACCATTTTCATGTGGAATTACAGCCGAAGTCACGTGTTTCATCTATCGTCCTCGATGATGGCTCTGAGGTTGAAGTTTCGCGTGACCATGACCGGGAATACCGGCAATATCAATTCTTCCGTCGTCGGGTATCCGGTTTTGAACCTGTCTTTGCTCGTGATCCCAAGCGTTTCACCATCGCTGACCATCAGCCTCTGTCAATCTCAGATAACGAGCGATTCCGCGCATTCGAACGACTGTTTGATGCGTTTGATACGCTGAAGGCAGAGGATTTTGAGATCGTCGTCGAAGACCCGGTCAGCCTCGACGCTACCGAGGTGTCTGATTTCGATTTTAGTCTTCAGGCAGTAGACAACGGCTGGTTTGATCTTGGCCTGCAACTCAGGCACGAAGGCAAACAGTACAACTTGTTACCACTGATTTTGAGCTGGTTACAGCGAGGGGATCGTAATACGCCACTAAACGTTATCGCAGCAGATGGTCGTCGTCTGTCTGTTCCCGCATCGATGATACGCCCAGTGGCGGAGACCTTGCTTGAACTGTACGACGATTCCAAAGGCCACGTGGCCGTGACGCGCGCCCGCGCTGCGAGTCTGACCAATCTTGGCAGCGAGCTTAGTGCCGTTGGAGCACAGAGCGAGTGGAGTGGTGACAAGACGCTACTTGCACTGGCTGAAAAGATGGAGCGTGTCAGTGTCGATCAGCAGGCCTTGATGAAAGCTGCAAAAGCGCCCAGAACACTGAAGGCGGAACTGCGCGACTACCAGCTAACCGGTATGGCTTGGTTGAACTTTCTGCATGAAGCGGGTTTTTGCGGCGTACTTGCTGATGACATGGGACTTGGAAAAACCGTACAGACACTGGCGCATCTGTTGTCACTCAAGCAGAAACGCAAGTTGAAAGGCCCTTGTCTGGTCGTTGCACCAACCAGCGTCCTGTATAACTGGTCGCGCGAAGCCCAGCGATTTGCCCCTGCCCTGAAAGCGCGTGTCTGGCATGGGGCAGAACGTCATGACACGCCCTTGGCAGATGGGGAGTCCATGCTGGTTATTACCAGCTATGCGCTGGCGCTTCGTGATCATGCCCTGTTGTCAGGTCATGGGTTTGAACATCTTGTTCTGGACGAGGCACAAACTATCAAGAATCCATCAGCCAAAGTCACGCAAGCGCTTAAACGCATGCCTATCGAGCAACGAATCTGTCTTACGGGAACGCCACTGGAAAACCATTTGGGTGAGCTATGGTCGTTGTTCGATTTTCTGATGCCCGGATTGCTAGGCCCGCAAAAACGATTTTCACAGCACTTTCGCACACCCATCGAAAAGCACGGTGATACCGACCGGCAACAGCGTTTGAACACGGCAATAGCGCCGTTTCTGTTGCGGCGGCGCAAGCACAATGTCGCTGCGGAGCTACCTGCCAAAACCGAGGTGATCCGGAAGATCAAGCTGGATACCGATCAGGCACGTTTATATGAAACCATCCGCGTGGGTATGGAAAAAAGAGTACGAGCGCTACTGCAGGAGAAAGGTGTAGCGAAAAGTCATATTCAGATGCTCGATGCCTTGTTGAAACTCCGTCAGAGTTGTTGTCACCCCGAGCTGGTCAAGCTTGACAGCGCGCGTCGTGTAAAGAATTCGGCAAAGACTGACCATGTCCTGGGGATGATAGATGAGCTGGTTGCTGAGGGTCGAAAAATTTTGTTGTTCTCTCAGTTCACTCAAATGCTGGACATTCTGGAGCGAGAACTTGTAAAGCGCGATATTGCGTACGTGAAACTGACTGGCAGAACGCGCAAGCGACAACTTGCAATAGATGCTTTTCAGAACGGTGAAGTACCCTTGTTTCTTATCAGCCTGAAGGCTGGGGGCACGGGTCTCAATCTGACTGCCGCTGATACCGTCATCCATTACGACCCGTGGTGGAACCCGGCGGTTGAAAACCAGGCAACCGATCGCGCTCATCGAATCGGTCAGGACAAACCGGTCTTTGTCTACAAATTGATCGCTGACAATACCGTTGAAGACAAGATCGTTGCCATGCAGGCACGTAAACAGGCTCTGGCGGATGCGACTGTTGAACGTGGTGATGGCGGGGTGGTGAAGTCGCTGTCTTCTGAGGACATTCTGTCGCTTTTTGCTGAAGATTAGCTGGAAGCGGCCCGTTTGACATCGTGGTTACGACTGCAAGTGTCTGATCGTTTATTGTCGAGTGAGGGTCATTGGCCGATAAATTACTAGACATAGGTCTATATTGTGCAAAGAATGGTAATTGAACCAGTACAGAGCATTGTTTTCAAACGGCCGCTAATACACTATGTGCGGGCCTTGTAGCGCACGCTGTATGGGCAATTTCAGCAACGGGTTCCGGATTCAGCCTGTTACGATGACTGCGGTTGTAGTGGCTGATAGTGTGATGACTGCTCGTGCGATGACTGATCGTGTGACATCCGCCATCCATACTGCGATGGCAGCGTGGTCGCGCAGGATAGCCAGCGCGATTCCATGATGTGCGCACAGTTTTACTTAACTGCCTGTTTTAAAATTAGAAATTCGTGATGACTACACTGAAAACTATCACTTGCCCAATAGTACTGAGTGGCGCCTTTATTTTCTCGGTTATGGGTTCAAGCACTCTGCACGCGCAAAATGTGAACATCATGCCGATGGGCGACTCCATCACAGTAGGTGTTAACGGGCAATGTGGCTACCGGCGAATACTGACACAGAACATGTTGAACGATCCGTCGTGCAGCGTGTCATTTGTGGGACCATTGACTACCAGTAGCGGCGGCGCTTCCCGGACCAATTGCGAAGCGTTTGATACTGACCACGCCGGGGTATCCGGAAGACGCGCTGATCAATTCACTGACACCAGAATCTCAACCTGGGCGAATGCTTACGACCCACAACACTATCTTGTACATATTGGTTCCAATGATTTGTTTCAGGGCGAATCCATCAGTGAAATCATGTCGGATATTGACGATGTCAGAAATCGTATTGCCAACCGTTCTCCTGATGCAATCATGCTACTGGCCAACGTGATTCCCTGGGATCCGCAAAGCCCAAACCCATCATTTGATCCTCTGGATAATCCAGATGTAGACGAGCTGGCTGTATCGGCCGGTTTGTCTTCTGCAATCGAATCCTACGTCAACGACCTGAATAGTTCATTTGTGAGGTTGGTTGATGTTCGCAGCGGGTTTGACAACGCTACGATGACCATTGATGGTGTGCATCCCAATGATTTGGGTGAGGCGCATATTGCACTGAGATTTCAGGAAGCGCTGGAGGATGCGGGTGTGTGTGATGTGATCAATTTGCCCGCAAAAACTATGGTTCGCAATGAATGGTATCAGCTGTCGTTGCCGGCAAACCCTAACAATTTTAATCGAGTGCGGGATATTTTCGATAATTTGCCGGCAAACGAGTACGGAAGCAGTTGGCAGCTATACAGTTGGAATCCCAATCAAACTGCAAACCCCAGGGTATACGACGATCCGGGTATTGATGGGGTCATGAGCCAGGGAAGAGCCTATTGGTTCATCCACGATCTTGGTGCCTCTATTACTGTCGATATGCCCTTTGGATCCACGCTTACTCCGCTTACCGTGACCTCTCAGTGTAGCTCACCCGGCGGTTGCTATCCCGTTTCATTAACACCGGAAAATACTCCTTTGATAGATCAGGTAGCAGGGCCGTTTGATTGGGATATGCTGGGTTATCCGCACTTTCAGGCAGTGGCATTTTCGGATACCCGGGTGACAACTCCTGCATCAGGGCCATGTTCTGGCTCATCCGGTTGTACGACATCGCAAGCGGCCGCTAATCAGGTCATGAATAATGCAATATTTAAGTGGAATGGCCCGGAAGACATGTACGACACTGTTAGTGGAGATACAGGCATGCTGCCGTGGGACGGCTTCTGGGTGCCCGTGCTAGGTGAGGGAGCTGACGGGAATTCCCGCTGGTTAATTGCACCGGAATAAAACGCTTGGTCATCCGCGTGTATGACTATACCAGTGCGCGGAAAAACTCAGGTAGTGATTATGGGACTGCAGTAGAGCTGGAAATAATGGCCGCGCAGACTCCTGGCACGCATAGTGTGTTAGCCGCGACTAAATGGACTGATCAGCGGCAGTATCTGGTATGTACAGGTCAGTCGTGTTGTCTTCTGGCATGCCAGTGAGGACGTGGCGCAGAAGCGTTCGCTGCCGAAAAAGCGCATCAGACGGGAGTTTTAGGCATGTCAGGACTGTATACTGAATTTGGCACAACGAAAAAGCTCGTTTCAGGCTTCCGCTATGAGTAATCCAGATGACGTAACGGCTCTCATGGAGCATTCTGATGCCGATCAGGCAAACGGCGACGTATTGCCTCGCATCCCCGGTTATGAACTGCATTCTGTGCTGGGATCGGGCGGTTTTGCCACTGTCTATCTTGCCACTCAGTCCAGCCTGAACCGGCGAGTGGCTATCAAGATCATGAACCCCAGTTACTCCTCAGACAAGGATCTGTGTGAACGCTTTGTGCGGGAGGGGCATGATCTGGCTGTTGTCAGTGAGCATGTGAATATTGTTACCGTCTACAACGTAGGTACGTTCGAGAACCTGTACTACATCGTGATGCAGTACCTTCCCGGGCCCACGTTAAAAGAGTTGATTAAATCAGACAAGCCCTATCAGCATCCGCTGCATATCATCACCCGTGTCGCCGAAGCCTTGTCATTTGCTCACGCCAAAGGGTACGTACATCGGGATATCAAGCCTGCCAACATTCTGTTCAATGCGCAGGGAGAGGCCGTGTTGTCAGACTTCGGTATCGCAAAGACCTACAACAGGGAAGAGCAACTGACACAGATTGGACAACTGGTGGGTACAGAACATTACATGAGCCCGGAGCAGGCCATGATGTCAGAGGATCTGGATGGGCGTTCTGATATTTATAGCCTGGGTGTGCTTTTCTACGAGACGCTAACTCGATCGCTACCATACCGGGCTACTGGCAATGTATCGGTCATGGCGCAACATGTTCAAGCCCCGGTTCCTGTACTACCGGAGCGAGAGTCGGTACATCAACCCTTGATTGACCGAATGATGGCCAAGGATCGAAACGAACGCTATTCGTCCGCAAAAGAGCTGCTGGCCGATATCCAGCAACGTTACTTCCAGCAGACAGCTGAAAAATTGCCCAATCGACGCCCCGGCGCTGGACAATCTCGATGGTTGACTGCGAGTCTTGTGGTGCTTTTGTTGTCTGTGTTGTTAATTGCAGCAAGCTTCTTCTTTCCGCTGTCTAACGAGACGCCGGTAGCACAATCTATCAGTCCTCAGGATCAAATCACTATTACAGAGTCTCTGGAGCTGGCAGAAATTAATGAACTTATGGGGAGAATCGACTCGCCGCCAGGGTCAAACGCTGTTGAGTTATACGAGCTGGTTCTAGGCATTGACCCGGAAAACGAACAAGCGCTTGAATCCTTGCAAAGGCTGAGAGCGCGTTGAGTGTTGATCGTTCTCAATGACATTAAAACCCTAGTACGAACACGCAATACGGAATGAAAAAAGGCTATCAGCACCCGGTAGCAAGATTGTCGAAATCTATTCACACAGACAATGGTCCAGCATTTTGAAAACATGCAGCAAAGATAATCCGGACAGAGCGTTTTCTCGATCAGCTTCGAAGTGCTGGACGCTGATCAGCGCAGCATGTGTTCTTGTGCTGTCAGCTTGCGCAACGCCACAAATCGACGGCTTTCCCGAATCGGGGAATCCTGACGACTTGCTGATTGTTGACTGTCTGCTTCCTGGCCAGGTTCGACAATTGGGCACCAAGGTGACGTTCCTATCTCCAAGGCGTCCGATCAAGACATCGGCCGCGCGGTGCCGAATCAGTGGTGGTGAATACGTGGCGTTTGACCGAGCCGACGCAGGAACATCCCTGAAGATCTGGCTTCCACAAGCAGAAAATGGAGACCCCCAGGCACAGACTTATGTTGGTGAGATTTTTGAAAAGGGGCTGGGCGTAGAACCCGACTACAAGGTAGCGGCTTTCTGGTATGAAAAAGCTTCTGAACAGAACTATACGCGCGCAAAGATTAACCTTGGATACCTTTACGAATCAGGGCTGGGTGTCATGCAAGATCTCTCCGAAGCCATGAATCTGTATCGTCAGGCTAGCGGTATTGAAGATGGCACGCTGGAGTACGTCTCGACCGTAGAGTTTGCGAAGAGAGAAACCGCCAGGCGCGACACGATTGCCCTCAGATCAAAAGTTGATGAGTTGGCGCAGCAATTGGAAGACTCTGAAGCACGCTATCTTGATGTAAAAAATCAGGTGCGCAGCGATCAGGCGATGCTAAAGGAGCTGACTGAAAGAACCGAAGCCAAACGTCAGGAAATCGCTAACAGCTATGTGGGCAACGACGCTGAAACAGCGCCAGAGACCGCAAGAACGCTCATAGAAATAGACGCCATAAAAGACAAACTTGCATCCGAGGTCACCAGAAACGACGATCTGAGCGCTCAGTTGCAAGCTAGCCGATCGCAAATTGCCACCTTGCGCTCGGGGCTGGTGGCTGACAACGCGCAGGTAAAACAGTTAAAACAACAGTTGGCTGAGCAGGTGGAGCTGATTGCATCGCTGGAATCAACGCTAGAGGCATCAACTGCCGAGAATGATCAGCGTGAAACACAACAGGCGTTGGTCACCGCACAAAACGATGCGCAAATTACGCTGGAAAAAGTTAATACCCTGAGACAAGACGATAACCAGGCTTCAAGTGCATTGCTGGATGAACTGGGAGAGGCCGAAAAACGCGAGTTAATGCTGGTTAATGTGCTGGAAAAACGAACGAAAACGCTGAACCAGCTTCGACGTCAACAGGCGCAACTGACCAGCGAGTATCAGCAAAGCATCAGTAATCTTCAATCAGAGCTTGACTTGTCGGCGGCTGAACAGACCCGGGTAGCTGGCCGTCTGGCAGATACCGAGTTGTCACTGCAGTCCACACGCTCTGAAAACCGAGAGCTCAGGGACAGGCTACGCGAGCAGAATGCCGAGGTGGTCACTCGAGAGCGCGAACAACAGCGTCTGTCAGCGAGGGTGGCGACACTGTCCCTGTCAGAACAGGCAAGCCAGGCTGAGAAACTGGCTGCAGAGGCATCTACCAAGGCGGCCAATGCCGAATTGGCACTCGCCCGCTTTGAACAATCACGGTTGGTCACCAAACTGGTTGAAGTACAGCTCACTGCAAATCAGGACAACATTGACAATGCAGAGCAGCTCGCGATTCTGGAAAAACAGCTTTCGATACAGCAAGGTGTCGTCAGCAATCGCCAGCAACAAGTCTCTGTGCTTGAGGAGAACGTTACCGAAGGTCGGGCGCAGGTACAGACAATGCCCGCAGAGGAAGTGGCTCAGGTTGTCGCTGTTGGACCCACGATAGAAATCATTGAGCCGCCGGTACTCCTTACCAGAGGACCGGGTGAGATTTCGGCCCGCAGTGACGGAATGATTGATCTGGTTGGTAGGGTGAGCCCGGCTGACAGGCTGCTGAGTTTCGCAATCAATGGTCAGCGACAGAGCGTTAATGAGGCAGGTGTCTTTAATTACCGTTCCACACAGGTTGAAGCCAACATCGAACTCACCGCAGTGGATGATGCCGGTGAGCGTTCCAGTGTGAGCTTTCTGGTAGCGCAACCGTCTGGGAATATTGTTTCTAGCCCCGTAGTCAGGCAAAGGCCCGAATCACGAGAACGCTTTAACGATATTGATTTTGGACGCTACCATGCCATTGTAATTGGCAATAACCAGTACACAGAGCTCAGTGATCTGCGTACGGCAGAAGCCGATGCCAGAGTAATCGATGAACTGCTCCGTACTCAGTATGGCTTCTCTACTCAACTCCTTATCAATGCCACACGGCTGGACATTCTCACAGCACTAAGCACGGCAAGGGAAGAGCTGACAGAAGATGACAATCTTATCGTCTACTACGCAGGGCATGGTCAACTTGATCCAGATGGAGAACGTGGTTATTGGTTGCCTGTGGACGCAACTGCAAACGATACTGAAAACTGGATATCCAATGCGGTTGTCACCAACTTTATTGACAGTATTCCGGCAAGGCAAATCATGATTGTCGCAGATTCCTGTTTTTCAGGTACGTTGACCAAAGCGTCCATTCCACGAATGCAGGAAACCATGCCAGCGGCGCTACGCAAGCAATGGCTGACACTCATGGCGAAGCGTAAGGTAAGAACGGTGCTAAGTTCTGGCGGTGTCAAGCCGGTTTATGATGGTGTCGCTGAGCATTCGCTGTTTGCAACGGCGTTTATAGATCAACTTTCAAATAATCAGGGCGTATTGGAAGGGCATCAGCTCTATTCTGATATTCGGGGGGATGTTCAACTGTCCGCCAGTGCCCTTGGGGTTGAACAGGTGCCTCAATACTCTGCCGTGAAGTATGCGGGTCATGAGGTCGGTGAGTTCCTGTTTGTTTCGCGCTAATGCGACGAACAGGTTGTTAGATGCTATTGATTGTGCAGCCTTGCGAATTACACAGTAGCGATAAATAAGATAGATGAGGCCTGCTACATGAGGCCTTACATGAGGCCTTACATGAGGCCTTACATGAGGCCTTACATGAGGCCTTACATGAGGCCGCTCGGGATTTGTGGGTTTCGTTTCTACTCTTTAACGGCTTAA
>JBGCGC010000027.1:0-8659 GCA_045110475.1 Granulosicoccus sp. | reverse complement strand
GTGAAGACAGCACGGATAGTCGCCGAAAGTCCTGCCGTGATATTAAGGCTCCGTTTGTGATAGGCGAGTTACTGTGTCACTGGAAGTGCAATGGCGTTCGATACGCTCATTTTTTTGCATGCATCAAGTGAGTTTCTTATTAGGATCAGCAGCTCGGTGCGAGGGAGGAAATGCCCTAAAAAACAACGATATTTATTTGCCGTTAAAACGCTGGCTTCAACGCTGCGTGGTCATGCTTATGATTAATTTTCCAGCGGTGGTGTGGCAATCGCTCAATCCGAAGACCCGCTTTCCAACACGAAGACATCATGAGCGTCATTCACACAGACCTGGATACAAAACTGGAATTTTGCCTGTACCTGCTGAGCATAAGGGCGAGGCGAGGTGATCTGTTCAGCGCGATCCGGTTAGCCAGTGAGAGTGAAAAAAGTAGCGAATCTAAAGAAGGACATGCAGTGGGTGCTGTTGCCATTACCCGTAAAGGGCTTTGCGGCCTCGCTCAGCTGAAATCCTGGCAAGTAGAGTGGGGGGCTTTTGTCGCCACACGCGATATCAAAATAAATCGTGTCTGCAATGAACCATAACCCGAGGGGTGGGTACCTACGTTCGAACCAGCGAATTTGGTATGTAGTCATCAGATTTATATGGAGTAGTTAGTAACAACCACGAGCACACTGAATTGAGAAACCGGTTCGCTATGTTATTTCCAACCGTTATCAGCGCTCTTGGTTACTGCTTTTCATTCACTTAATAGCAATTTAGACAGAGATCAACATAATGGCAATCTATCAACACTGCAAAAAAACACACTTATCGCTACTGACGGTATTTGCGCTTTCAGGATGCATTTCACTGTCGGTGATTGCAGAGGTCGTTGATACGGTTGTGGGGACAGTCCAGTACTCGCTTTCGGCAGACAACGGGAATGAACGCAATTTATTATCTGCAAATTCAGGAAGCAATGACGACTACAGGAAAAAATCATGAAAACTATTAAGAACATTAAGTGTGCAATAGGCGCCTTTGGCATAGTTGGCGGTTTGTTGTTCGCAAGTTCAGCGTCAGCTAGCGTTCTACAGGGTGAGTTTAGCTTGACATCCGGCTTTGACGTTGGAGTTATCAACGGCATAGATGTCGGGATAGGAACTATCGTCGGAACTGGTGAGTTCATAACGGAAGATCTATCTAACATTTTCGTACACAACGAAGCTGGAGCTAACGGAATAGACAATCAGTTCACGGCGATCACACTTGCATCGTTCGAGGTCAATGACATATTTGGCAGAACGTTCTCTGGTGGCTCGAATTCTAATATATTTGCACCTTTTGCAGTTCTCGATGCGGTGGGCGGGCCTAATTCCGGAGTGGATTTCCTGGTCGGCGTTGGCTTTTTTGGCGGTAGTGCTCTTGAGCTTGGTTTTGGCCAAGATGGAGTTACTGGTGATTTCACCTTGACTCAATTAGTCAGAGTTCCTGGTGGTGGTCGGGGGCCTAATTTTGCCGAAATAACCGTTGCTGCAGGCAACCAAGTTCAAGTTGTACCCGAGCCAACAAGCCTAGCGCTGCTGGGAATTGGTGCATTTGCTTTAGGCGTGTTTCGAGAGCGTAAAAACAGCAAGCTCTAACGAGTGCCACTTGTTCGGTTGGGCTACGCATGAAAGCCTGAAATTTCAAACAACATACTCCGTATATCGTTGAGATATTACTATGACTTATGCTACAAACGATCAACAACATCGACAAGGCTCTATGCTGCTGGCAAGCGCAATTGATAAGGCGCGCGATATCATGTACGAGGCACACTGGGTTCTCGACAGCTCAGATCCTGAGCAAGAGAAAGCCGCCGCTGAGCAACAACTTAAGAATCAACTTGTCGCCGCTCTAGATAAAGGCTTTGCTTTGCATGACGCTAACCATCCAGAGTTTCGAATCCTTGATCAATATAATCAGTATGGGCTTTACAATCCAGACAACCGTTATCACATCGCAACGATTTCAACCCCAGGTAAATATGTGATTCGCGGCAAACGTGGCACCAGCGCTGACCTACAGATTCAAGTTGGCACAGGTGAGCCAGGCTTTGACGTAAACCTGACCAGCCCAGTCACAATCAGTCAACTGGCTCTTGCTGATTTAGTCGTGGATGACGACGGTTACTTCGAGATCATCATCAGTGACTGCGAAGAAGGTGACAACTGGCTTAACAATACTGAAGTCAGAACAGTAGGTGGGGTAGAGAAAGAACTCAAAGCAAACAGTATTCTGATTCGAGAAAGCTTTATGGACTGGCAGGAGGAAGTCGGCGGTACTTGGTATATTGAACGCCAAGATACGCGCGGCGAACCCAACCCAGTGACTAGCCCGGAATTGATAAACCACCAATACCAGTTAACATCGGACTACTTACTTGGCTCCGTGCGCGGCTGGATTAAGTTTGTCGAGCAGCTCAGGCCCAACCTCCGCGTTAATCGTCTAAGCGAGCCAAGAGAAACCAAAGACGGCCTCCCAGGCCAATGGAATTCGGCTGGCCAGTTTCCGATAGATTCAGGCAAAGCAATTATCATCACGGTGGAAAAATCAACGGCCCCGTACCAATCAATACAGGTCGGTGATCTTTGGTTTAATGCGCTCGACTTTTGTCGGCGCCAAATCAGCCTGAACATGGCACAAGCTCAGCCAGATAATGAAGGCAATTATCGATTCGTGATCAGTGTTGAGGATCCAGGGGTTGCTAATTGGTTAGACCCGGCAGGTGCGTCAACCTCATTCGTGTTTCTGCGGTGGCAAAGCGTACCCGCCGACTATGATATGACCCAAGCGCCGGCGCCGTCCGTCGAGATTGTTGATTTTGACAAGCTCTGCGATTGTCTTCCAGATGAGCCGCGTTTTTGCCGCCGGCAGCGTAAAGAACAGCTCGCCGCCAGACAAGCGGCCTCATTAAGCAGCCCACGCGGTTTCTGATAAACAACAAATATCAGCAAGCCGCGCTGTTGGAGCGCGCGCGCCGCCTCCAGGGAGTTGCTAGCCCCCACAAGAGCCACGGGCGCCCGGCTAGGGGCGCCCGGCCAGGGGCGCCCGGCCAGGGATGGTCAACGGATGCTGCACAAGTAAAAGAGGCGGGTAGGGGCGTCCGGCCAGGGCAATCGTTGCACGCTAGAAATTGATCAGGTGCCCGATGTGTGATGGAGTAGATTGGCCGGGTGCCAGTCGGTGCTTCAAACAGTCTCTGGGCAAGTCATTGCAGCCGATTCACTGATGAAAATAGCCTGGTTAAGTGATTTTTGTGTGTGGCGGCTTGGTGGTGGAAGGTGGCTTATACCTACTATACTCTTGCAGCGAAACCGGGAGTTGCGTGGGGTATAGGAGACTTGCAATGGAATCTACCAAAAATGCTTTACTGGTAAACGCAGTTTTCTCCACGATCAGTGGGTTTGTAGCAACTGTTTTTACAGACATACTCGCTGAGCAGCTGCAAATTCAGCAGGTTCTCTTTCTGCGTGTTTTTGGCGTTAGCTTGTTGTTACATGCCATCGCCTTGTTTTGGGCCTGCAGGCACCGCCATATCAAAGCGTTGACAAAGCTGAATTTGTTTATTATCACGCCATACCCTCTTCTTGTTGGAGCCATTGTTCTCTCTGGCCATATATCAGGACAATCCGGCGTTACTCTGGCATTGGGAGACGCATTAATAATTAGCCTTTTTGCCATCTGGCAATACCTCTCTCTAGGTCGACTAGCGAACCACTAGCACGATTTAATATCAGCTCTATTGCGCTAAAAATTGACGATACCGGCAATTGCAGCGCTTCCAATGGTGGTGCATTAGAATGTTACAGCACAACCTAAACGGCAAACTATTCCTGCAACGCCTCGTGTTTCATTCGTCTCGTTTCTTTATCAAAGCGTTTGATGGTGGGAGCAACCAAAGGACGATATAGGTATCTGAATAGCCAGCCGGGAGCACCAATTGCTCTCTCCTCATACGCAACCCGCGCAGTTGGATGTGCCATGAAACGAAAACTGACCGGCTTGAAGTTCCTGTCAGTTGTCAGACAGTTAATACGTTTTACATGTTTTGGATTTTTATAACCGTAGTGTGAGGGAGCTATAAGCCTAACCGGTGCGCCGTGCTCAATGCCTAGTGGCTCTCCATCAAGTGTATCCGCCAGCATGACATCTGGTGCCATTAAATATTCCAATGGCATTAAAATACGGTAGCCGTCCTGTGCATGAAACGACATGAACTGTGTTTGCATTGACGGCTCTGCAGCAGGTTTTATCAATTTTTCGTACACCTCGCTAAAACGATATCCACCCCAACGCAATCCCGTTTTGCTCCAAGTAGTCACACAATGAAAATCGGAAAGCTGCTCAACTCTGTCTAGCCCATTCAGGTTTTCAGCTAGCGTCATATCCTGCTGTACGCAACCAGATACCTGAATGCTGATGGAGTCCGTCTCAGTAGGAAAACGTGCCGCGTACTGACTGAGACCAAATCTGGGAAAGTGATTTATCGCCTTCTGTCCAGGTGGTAGTAAGTAGGTGTTAGTCATGACCTATCTCCGAGTTATATGCAAGGGCATTTCATTATGAGGACGAAGGGAAATACGCGACTCAGGCTTGGATACTTGCCCATCGGGGAGGTGGAACTCATAGCGTGATAGCAAACGGGCAAGAACTATCATGGCCTCCATTGCGGCGAACTGTGCACCGATGCAAACCCAGGGACCGCCCCCGAACGGAAGATAAGTAAACTTATCGCGTTTCTGTACCTCAGATTCCAGGAAACGATCGGCATCAAACCTGTGTGGATCAGGCCAGATGTGCCGATTGCGATGTAACGGCATGATTGCCACGACAACTTGGTCGCCAGGCTTTAATGCGACATCTGCAATGTCAGTTCTCGCTTTTACACTATGTCCAATTGCCGGTATAGGGGGATATAAGCGCATTGATTCGAGCAATACACGCTCCAGCTTAGTCAATGCGCTGATATGATCTATAGTGAATGGCTCATCACCTACAACGGCGTTGATATCCTCGTGAAGTGATCTCTGAAGCTCTGGTTGTGCGGCTAGCAAGTAAAGCGTCCAGCACAGCGCCACTGACGTTGTTTCGTGTCCAGCGCCTATAAATGCCATAACATTATCAACGATACTCTCATCGGAGAGCCGTTCACCACTATCAGGATCAGTGGCGGCTAATAAACGCTCAGTAAGGCTGCTCTGTCGGTCACCACTCTGACATCGCTCATCCAGCACGCGATGACAGACTTGACGCAATCGACGTACAGCAGATGTCCCACCAACCTTAGACAATCGCGGTACTCTTGGATCAACACCGAACAAGTCGAGAACTGACATCTGTCCCATGAAGTGTATATATCGTTCGATATCATTCTTTACGGCCTCACGATCAACTGATACTGTGCCAAACATCGTCTGAAAGGTGATCTCCAGAGTGGTATCAATGAGAGCTGGCAAAATAGCGACCGTTTGCCCATCATGCGCCTTCAAGCTATTCACCGCTGCAATGGCAGACACGTCAATTGCGCTGATGAATGTGTGCAGTGCAGCCTGCCGGAATACGGGAGCGGCTATTTTTCGCTGGTTACGCCAACGCTCTCCATAACTAGCAAGCAGACTATTGCCCATGGCTGGCTGCAGCATCAATTGAGCGATATTAGAACGCCCGAAGACACCCGGTTTGTCAAACAAGACCGGCTTGATAAGTTCTGGCAAAGCGATGTGAAGGTGCGTTGTACCTAAACTCGTTACAGCGTGCACGCCATCTTCGCAAATGCACTCAGGCCACCATTCCACCGGATTACGCATTGCCGTACGAATACCGGCAAGAGTACCCAATGGTTTCTCTGGAGGTGTCACTAGCTGTGTACGATACATAGAGTTCAAACTCTTTTCCATACGCATCCGTATGGTAGAGAAGTTTATTCACAAAGTCAATTCGGTAGCGTATGGTGACGGGATGTCACCAAGAGATACCCTTAGCGCAATAGATTGGATTCAGGCCTCGTTCCGTGCCCTGACAAAGGGGGGGCCGCAGGCAATCAAGGTCGAAGCCATCGCAAAAGATTTAGGCGTTAGCAAAGGCTCTTTCTATTGGCACTTCAAAGACGTTGGTGCGTTGAAAAAAGCCATGTTGGAGCATTGGCTTGAAATCGCAACCGATTCCATTGTTCAGCGTGTTCAAAGCACTTCTGAAAAACCGCGAGAACAACTTCTGGAGCTCATCAGTATCGCAACCAGCGATATCGCCAAACCCTACGGGGGGCGCCTCGCAGAGCCTGCCATAAGAGAGTGGGCAAGATACGATAGCGATGCCGCTGATACTCTGGCAATCGTTGATCGGCGGCGTCTGAAGTTTCTACGTTCCTTGTTCAAACAACTGGGCATTCCCGGGCCGCTGAGTTCAGCGTACGCTAGCGGAATTTACGGTGCCATTATTGGTGTGGAGCAGCTTTCCAAGAAGGTTGCTTCTGATAAAAGCACAGGTTTGATGTGCATGCTGGATTTGATGCTCAAGTCTTCAAAATCATAGGGTGATTACCATTTCAGGTATTCATACGTTTCTCTCATACTAACCACTAGGTTAACGCTTTGCCGCCTTATTTTTCAGGAAAGCCAATGTTGTGAAATTAAACAGCTCTACCCGTTGAGCTCATGTACACGCGGAACAGATGACTTTGCGATCAATGTAGAGTCAACGGTAATCTGGAGCGATATCGACTCCGATGGCATCAGCGATCGCAAGGATCTGGACAGCGATAGTGATGGCATCAGTGATCTTCAAGAAAGTGGCGCAGATGTATCGGTGCTGGATACAGATAGTGACGGCATCATCAATGGCGCTGCATTTGTTGATGGGGACAGTGATGGACTGGCCGATGCTATCGAGACGGCGTACGGCGCTGATACAGGAACCCCTGCGGTGAACAGCGATAGCGACGGGATTGCTGGCTATCGAGATCTGGACAGTGACGATGACGGGATAGCTGACTGGATCGAGGCACAGAACCATGGCAGCTATGTGGGTAACGATGGTGATGTTACCGATGATGATGTAGATGGTGACGGCATCATTGCTCAATTTGACAGTAACGATGCAACCACCGGGGATTTTGGGGGTAGTGTCAGTGCACCGGCCAATACAGATAGTGACGGGTTAGCAGACTACATTGATACCGACAGCGATGGTGATACGCAACTGGATGCTGCCGAAAGCGGTCTGAGCTTGTCGGGCAGTGACGCCAACAGCGATGGCATCGATGACCATGCCTCGATAGGTGCAAGCTACGCCGATCCGGATGGTTTTAATGATGATCCTGCGAATGATATTAACGCCGCCTATCGCAGCTATGAGAACACGGCGCCAGTCTTCACCGATTTGGCAGGCAGCACCCAGACGTTCGTAGAAGATGGCTCTGCAGTGGTACTGGATACGGATGTGGCGGTATCGGATCTTGAGCTGGATGCCCTGAACAGCGGCAATGGTAACTACGCCGGATCAACGGTGACGCTGGTTTGCAACGGTGGCGCGAACGCGGATGATGTTCTGTCGATGAGCCAGGTGGGCGGGTTTACCTTGGTCGGGGTCGACTTGCTCAAGGGCGGTGTGGTGATCGGTACGTTTGATAAGACTACAACAGCGGGTCAGCTGGTGATCACGTTCAGTGATACGAAGCAGATACCGACCTCAGCCGATGTGGATGCCATTGTGCAGCAGTTGACGTATTCGAATCCGAACGATACACCGCCGGGTAGTGTCATCATTGACTGGACGTTTAATGACGAGAACAGTGGCGATGCACAAGGCACGGGTCCGGCGAAAACTGCAACGGGTAGTACCACCGTGTCGATAACGGCAACAAACGATGTGCCGGTCGTTAGTGCGCCGTCCGGGGCGTTGGCGGCGACGGAACAGACAAACCTGGCGATTCACGGTGCAGGCTTTATCGTGGCAGATACGGATTCGGCAGCGGGTACGGTTACAGCGACATTGGCCGTTGACGAAGGCACATTAACGATAGTTGTGGGCGACTCCGATGTGACACTGGGCGCAGGTGACGGAACAGGTTCTGGAAGCCACAAGCTGTGCCCTACCGGCAAGCTCAGCAACGTGTGCTGTTGGAGCACGCGCGCCGCCGCCAGGGAGTTGCTAGCCCCCACAAGAGCTAGGGATGGCCAACGGATACTGTACAAGTAAGAGGCAGGTAGGGGCGCCCGGCCAGGGCAATCGTTGCACGCTAGAGATTGATCAGGTGCCAGATGCGTGATGGAGTAGATTGGCCGGGTGCCAGTCGGTGCTTCAAAAAGTCTGTGGACAAGTCATTGCAGCCGATTCACTAATGAAAATAGCCTGGTTAAGTGATTTTCGTGTGTGGCGGCTTGGTGGTGGTGGGTGGTTTATACCTCCTATAGTGCGCCAGGATAAGCTGGCAAAGAATAGCGGGTGCAAGTCCCGTACGGGGAAAGGTTTAGCCAACCACCCCGACCCCGAGTCATGCGCGGTTGCTCGTGAGGGTAGGCGTGAAGCGTTGACAGGGGAGAACATGGGCTGGGTATTGAGCTGCGAAACTATAATTCAAGTTCAAGGTGTCGATGCGGTTATAGGACGCAGAAGACAACAGAGGAGATGACGC
>JBGCGC010000026.1:0-22201 GCA_045110475.1 Granulosicoccus sp. | reverse complement strand
AGCAACAACGCGGATGACCCTTGGACGAGCCGCCCCTCGGGAGACCACCAAAACACCCTCCGCCGCGTTGCTGTTCTTGACAAGGATCCCGACCTTGCCTGCGAACAGCGCCTTGCTGAGGGCGTTTTGGTGGTCTCTGTTTGAAGCGTTTGAAGGTCACACTACACTTGCAGCGACTGTTCTGATACCACCCTGAAATCGCCATGCACGGATATCCCGAGTCCACCTCCCATGGCGATACCTTTCATCAGGGCTATATAGGGTTTCGTGCAACGCGCAATAGCCAGATTCAATGCGTACTCGTCAGTGAAATAGTCCTCTACAAGATCGAAACGTTGCGCAAGGATGTGACTGCGTACCTGTTTCATATCGCCACCGGCACAGAATGCCTTGTCACTGTCTGAACGTAGCACGATGGCGCGGACTGATGGATCGGCTTCGTGTGCAGCCAGCCCTGATCGCAAGGCCTTTATATCTGCGTGAGTGAGTGCATTCAGTGTGGAAGGGCTACACAGCAGAATCTCACCAAGGGCACCGTTTTTCTGGACGCGTACAAACGTCATTCTGTTAATCCCAGTCGCTCTGAAGACGTCAAACCAAAAGGCAGGATCGATTTGACAGCTGCCGAGCGGATAACGCCGTAGATATGAGGAAACAGTTCGCTACCTCCCACGGTGTTTTCTTTGATTAACGGCACGTCCAGTTTGTCAGGATCAAGCAGCATTAGCTGAACGTTATCGACCCCTTGATAGTAGCGATTGACAACCCCGCCGAGCTGCTGCTGATCGCAACAATGAATAAACCCTTCGGACTCCAATGATGAGCATCGGTACTCACCGCAATGCTGATAATGTTCAATATCCTCATCCAGGGCGATGTGAAAAATGGTGGCATCTGTTTGCATGTGCTCGATATTCAAGATGGATATTTCAAGATGGGCTTTTTTTAAGGTGGCCGAGGTGAGATTCCCTTGACCGGATAGTCGGTGCCTGTAACGATAAGCTTTAAAACCGCAAACAGGCATTCTACCCGATGACTTTTGAAACCATACTGACTAGTGTCGAAAACCATGTCGGCAAATTGACACTGAATCGGCCGGATGCCATGAATGCGCTCAATCGCCAGATGATGAATGAGGTCAAGCAGGTCATCAATGCCTGGGATGCCGATCCAGAGGTGCGTGCTATTGTTCTCACCGGCTCTGAGAAAAGTTTTGCCGCAGGTGCTGACATCAAGGAAATGCTGGATGTCGAATTTCTTGATGCTCTTGAGCAGAACTTTCTGGACGACTGGACTTGCATTGCCGACTGTCGTACTCCCACAATAGCTGCCGTCGCAGGTTATGCGCTGGGCGGTGGCTGTGAAATTGCCATGATGTGCGACTTTATTATCTGTGCAGACAACGCCCGGTTTGGTCAGCCCGAGATTCGCATTGGCACTATCCCTGGATTGGGAGGCACTCAACGCCTGGCGCGGCTGGTTGGCAAGGCAAAAGCGATGGATATGTGTATTACGGGTCGCATGATGAAAGCCGATGAGGCTGAAAGGGCCGGATTGGTCTCACGAGTCGTGCCGCTTGGCGACATTCAGAGTGAAGCTCTGGCTGTTGCAAGCACTATCGCTGGATATTCTGCCTCAGCGGTGCTTTTAGCAAGAGAAGCGGTTGAAGCGGCGAGTAACACAAGCCTTGAGCAGGGATTGACCATAGAAAGACGTTCATTTTATGCCTTGTTCGGAACAGATGATCAGAAAGAGGGCATGACGGCTTTTGCTGAAAAGCGCGACGCAAAATTTGTGCGTTAACGTTCAGCTAGCCTGGATTATTCATGAAACGCCAAATCCTTTCACCAGACCCTTTGTTCGTAGCGAATTCCGCGAAGGAGCGGAATACAGACTGTATTTCCGACGGGGGCGCCCAGCCTGAGTGGGATTCGCTACGGACGAAGGGAATGCGGAAGGATTTGGACTGGGCGTCCCCGTGATTTCATGAATAATCCAGGCTAGGAGTCTGCGCGGTAGAAAATACCGTCGCGAGAGCAGTCCCAATTCGAGTCAGTTTTACCGCTCATTTGAGGCGCTTAGTGGGCCTAAGTAACGAAAATGAGCGGTAAAACTGGCCGAAGTGGGGCTGTTCGCAGCAGGGATTTTCTGCCGCGCAGGCTCCTACGTGCTGACACGTTGACGCAGCAGGCAGGTTTCAGTTTGTCACCCGAAGATCCGGAATCTAATCAGAGCTTGCGCGTCTGGCAACCGATTCGAGATCAAGAATACAGACGGTTTGTTGTGTTGATCCCCTGGTGATCATAATGGCCTCTTTGATATCCTTATCTATGACGCCATCTTCTGAGTTGAAGACAATGCCAGGAATGTCAATCGTATCGGAATTTCTAAAAGGCACTATGGAGTCGACGGAGTCCACCATGAGTCCATACTTAATCTTATCAACTTCAAATACCAGCACCTTGGTAGTAAGGTGATCGGTAAAAGTGTCGAGAGCATACAACTCGCGTGTATCGATAATAGCCACGAGCTCGCCGCGCAGATTGGCCATACCACGGATGTGCCGGGTCATGGTAGGCGTCTTGATAAGATCGTATGGGTAGTCAATGACTTCTTTTACATCGCTGATCTCAAGGCCGTAAGCATTATCCAGAGAGAAAGTGATTAGCGTCTTGCGATTTAGCGATCCCTGTTTCTCTTTGAAAGTTGGCTCTTTGTTCTCCTTAAACAGCGCGCTGTGGCCTTTGGTAATGAGTTCGATTTCCTTATTGGAGAAAATCTCGTTCTGCTCAAGAACAATAGTCTGAAGTTTGTTAGTTGTACCGGACACGCATCCCTGAAACAGGGCCGTTTTTTGGTTGCCTAGTACCGGAAACGCTATAAGTTCGTCATCAAAATATGAAACGATATTGTTGATTCGACTGACCAGCAAGCCGAATGAGTGGTCTTCCACTTTCATGATGATGACACGATGCGAGTCTGACTCATGGATATCCTCGTTTGCTGCATCGTTGTAGCCCAATAAAAGGCTAAAATTGACAATGGGTACTGTGTTGCCCCGCAGGTCTATCGCGCCCAGGCACAGGCTGCCCGCCAGTACTGTATTTTCAATACTGCCGATGTTGACTATCTCCTTGATTGCGCCAATATCCAGAGCACAACACGAATCACCCACGTCGAAGGAGATGCACTGTCGACGTTTCCCACGCCTGTGAGCTGAGCTGGATGTTCCATCGTCGTGCGCGCTTTGCGGAATCCGGTCTAGCCTTAGTATGCCAGCAACGTCCAGTAACTGAACGATCCGGCTGCCGCCGTCCATCTTGAACACACCGGCGATTACCTGATCCTGAATAGTTGGTTCATGATTTTTGAACAGGCAGGTTTGCGCTTCGGTGTCATTGAAGACTTCGCCCGTAGAATCAAACAACAAGCCCAGACACAGATTCCCGTATTCGATAATAGCCACTTTGCGAGACTCGCAAATCTGAGCGTCTTCGACCCCCACACAAGCAGGCAATTCAAGCTTGAATATTTTGCGCAGATCGACCACAGGTATGACATTGCCGCGCAGGTTGAACAAACCAGAAAGATAATCCGGAGACAGCGGCACAGAATAGTAATGTTCCGGATCATTGACCACTTCCTGAACGACGCTTACCGGCAAGGCGAATTCAGAAGCGCCGATGGAAAATGATCCGTAAATTGACATCCCTCTGGCTTCTGAACGAGGCGCATCAGCAGCGAAGCTCTCAGCGTTTGCTGCGGACGTGGTTGTTTGAATGGCCTCGAAATCAGTACTCTGTGCGGGTTGAGAGCGCTCTGAATAGTCCGCCTCCTCCAGAACCTGTACCTGTGCACTATTTGCCACTGACATGTTTTTCTTCCCCGTTAAGCCGCTATGCGTGGAATTGCATTTACTTTATAAAGGCCGGACTCACAGCTTATTGACATGCGTCTGCCTGCCTGCCCTCCTGTGTCTTCATAAACAATGATGATTTTTCGAGCCTGCAAGCTGTCGATCGCGCTTAGTGCATTCTGATGGCCTACCTGTTTCTCGGGTGTTGTGGAATCAGGCAGGGTCATGTTTGCGCCGCCGGCAACAACGGCACGAATATCCCGGTAGTCGGTGATACTCATCATTTGAGTCAGTGATTCAACAGCCTGATCTACATAGCGTGCCGCATATGCTTGTTCCTTTTTACGCTTTCCTGCCGTTAATTCCGTCAGGAGTTTCTCCGGTGCCTTCGGTAGCAGACAATGCGCCAGACCATACACACCTCGTTTTGGCCACAACAGTGCTATACCAATACATGATCCCAGAATCGTGTGGAGGGTCTGCTCACCCGAACCTGTCTTTACCTCACCGATGTGAACGTTGATCAATTCTGGTGTCACGCTGCTCTGACCCTCGCTACTGCATCAGAACGCTTGTACACAGTGGGCATAATAGAGGTGAAATTCGTTGTCAGATTGTTCAGTGATTCAGATTCACCAATGATGACAACACCCGATTGATTCAAACGATGATAGACCGCTTCCATGACTCGCTCCGTATCCTCACGGGTAAAGTAGATAAGCACATTACGGAGCAACACAAGAGAGTAGCGAGTGTCAACCGGTCGAGGCTTGAAAAGATTGAGTTTACTGAACTGGATGTTTCTCTTGATTGATGGTGAAACCTTATATCCGTCAGTGTCTGATCCTTTCATATATTGTGAAAAAAGCTCAGGTTTTTCCTGGCGAAATCGTTCTATTGATCGGCCTTTATAGAGACCTTCAGTCGCACTCTTGACAACTGATGAGTCAATGTCGGTCCCTGTAATTCTGTAATCAAAACCAGGGTGAGCATCCTTATACGCTTGCAACACGATGCCAAGTGTATGAGCTTCTTCGCCTGTCGAGGATGCAGCAGACCAGGCGGTAAGCGTGGCGCGCGGATTTTCCGTGTGCCATTGTGCCAGGAAGGTATCTGAAATGTACTCCCAGATACGCGGCGTGCGGTAGAAGTACGTTTCGTTTGTCGTAACCTTATTGACAAAATGTTCCTGCTCACCCGGTTCACTCTCCACGTACTTGATATAGGACTCGAAATCGGGTAGTGACAAATCCCGTAGCCGTCTGGATAAACGACCTTCTAGCATCGCCTTGCGTTCTGGCCTGATCGTGATGCCTGTATGACAGTGAATCAATTTCTTTAAAGTACTGAAACTTTGGTCATTGAGCAAAGGCTTGCTGTGTATTGCCATTATCAGGCAGCCTTTTTGGAAAATTTGTCAATCTCTACCTTGAGGTTTTCAGCACCTCCAAGCAGCGTCTTTGTTGCAGAGGCAATCGATTCCGAGGCAAATGCGGAGGTTTCCGAGGCATTGGCTATTTGCTGGATAGCATCGCTGACATCTCTTGCAGCAGTCTGCTGCTCTTGTGCCGCGGTTGAAATTTCTGAAATGGAGAAAGTTGTCTTTGAAACCCCATCAACAATCTTGCCGAAAGCGGTGGCAGCTTCCTTTGAAATCTCGCCACCGTGAACGACGCGTTTGACAGATTCATTGATCAGTTTGGATATCTCCTTGGTTGCCTGCGATGAGCGTTCTGCAAGTTTGCGAACCTCATCAGCGACTACTGAAAAACCAAGGCCATGTTCACCCGCTCTAGCTGCCTCTATGGCTGCATTAAAGGCAAGCAGATTCGTCTGACTGGCGATCTCGCTGATGACCTTGACAATTTCTGCAATCTCCTCTGACGATTTATTGATCAGTTCCATTGACTCAATGGAGCGTTCGATAGCCTTGGCTCCCAGATCGGCTTCATGCTGAGTGTTCTTGGCCACATTGTCCGCTTCCCGACTGTTCTCAGCGATAGAGTCAATGGAAGCACTGAGTTCTTCAACGGATGCGTTCATTTGCTCCGTAGTGGCCCCCAGTGTCTGAGCACCATCAGCAACATCAGTTGCCTGATCAGATATTGTGCGTGTATTTTGCGTGAATTCTTCGGCGATGGTTGTAACCGTCTCCTCGACCACCACCTGCGGTGTAATATCCATCGCAAACTTGACCAGCTTGATGACCTTGCCATTCAAGTCAAATATAGGGTTGTAAGAGGCATTCAGCCAGACACGCTCGCCGCGATTGTTACGCCGCGCAAAACGACCCGTTTGCAACTGTCCATTACCCAGGCTTGCCCAGAAAGCTTCGTACTCATCGGATGTTGTATAGTCGCTGTCGCACAGTATTCGATGATGCTGGCCGGTGATTTCATCGAGCGAATAACCTGTGGTGGACAGAAAGGGCTCGTTGGCAGTAAGGATTTCACCCTTGGGCGTAAACTCGATGACGGCCTGCACGCGATGAATTGCTTCCAGAACACTCTTGTGTTCAAGGCTTTGAAGTTTCTGTGTGGTGATATCAGATGCGAACTTGACGACCCTGTACGGTTTGCCACCAGCGTCTAATATCGGGTTGTAGGATGCATTTATCCAAACCTCACTTCCGTCTTTTCGTATTCGTTTGTACTCACCGGATTCGAAGGTGCCTGATTGCAGTTTCTTCCAGAAGTCTGCGTATTGTGGCGAATCAGAAAACGATCCTTCACAGAAAATCCTGTGGTGCTTGCCGACTATTTCATCGGATGTGTAGCCGAGGGTGTTGAGAAAATTATCATTGGCGCTGAGCACAGTGCCATCGAGATCAAACTCGATAACGGCCTGAGCCCGGTCTATGGCACTCATCTTTCCTTCAAATACCGAGGATTGCCTCTTTGACTCAGTTATGTCAGTGGCAAATTTAACGACCTTATAGGGATTGCCATCGGGATCTCTAATCGGGTTGTACGCGGCATTGATCCAGATTTCTTTTGCGTTTTTACCAAGGCGTTTGTATTCACCTGTATCGTGTTCGCCGCTCTTGAGCTTCGACCAGAATTCTGCATATTCTGCAGACCTGGAGTAGTCGTCCTCACAGAATATCCTGTGATGCTGTCCAACAATTTCTTCTAGACCATAATTCATTGTGGAAAGAAAATTATCATTGGCTGTTAGCACGAAACCGTCCAGATCAAATTCAATGATAGCCTGAGTATTGCTGATTGCAGAAAACTGTCCCTGTAGCTCGCTGAGCTTGTTCTTTTGTTCTGTAACGTCAGTTGCAAATTTGATGACCTTGTAAGGCTTTCCGTTGTCATCGAACACGGGGTTGTACGATGCGAGCACCCACACTTCAGTGCCATCCTTGCGCAGACGCTTGAACTCGCCTGCCTGATACTCACCTTTTGAAATTGCTTTCCAGAGCAGCTTGTAATCCAGCGATTCAGCATATACCTTCTCACAGAACATACTGTGGTGCTTACCCTGAATCTCTTTCAAGGAATAGCCAAGGGTTGCGAGAAAATTCTCGTTTGCGCCGAGAATCTGACCGTCCAGATCGAATTCGATGACAGCCTGTACTCGGTTTATTGCTGCAACCAGAGCCTTGTTTTCGATAAGTTCAGAATTGTCTTCAGATTTGTCCAGCGGCTGGCCCATCGCTTATCTCCAGAAGTTGTATTAATGTTTACATGTATTACCTGTTCATAGCGGTTGTACACAGGCGAGCTTTTACGATGATTGAAAAACTGAGCTGAGAATCTCAGAGCGGTATGTTACATGCCATGGCTGAATGGTTAACAAGCGAACTGTATTAAGAATTTCGTAGTTGTTTGTGCGCAAGAATCAACGTTTTTGTATTGTTCACTAGTCAATCGTTGAAACCGTGACGGTTGGTGAGAGAATTGACAGTTAGTCACTAGGTCAAAATGACATTAACCGGTTTCTCGCTCAGATCACTGTCATACTGGCATCTGCCATTAGTTACAGGAGCTCGATACTTTCTCATGCCGCATACATCAGCTGAAAACCGACGTATCGTTCTGGCCGAACGACCCACGGGATTACCGGATGACAATACCTTAAGGATGGAATCGACAGGGGTGCCCGAGACGGGCGCAGGCCAGATGCTGGTACGTACAAATTTCCTCTCTCTCGACCCATACATGCGTGGACGCATGAACGATGCGAAGTCGTATGCGGAGCCAGTAAAAATAGGTGAGGTGATGACAGGGCAGGTTGTTGGCGAAGTCATCAATTCCAATTTACAGGGATTTGAATCCGGTGATCTGGTGCTTGCCGGCAGTGGTTGGCAGGACTATGCACTCTCTGACGGCAGCGAGGTGTTGAATCTGGGCAAGAGCCCGACCAACCCATCCTGGTCACTTGGTATTCTGGGTATGCCCGGCTATACCGCCTATGCGGGCTTGTTGAAAATCGGTGAACCGAAGCCTGGTGAAACCGTCGTGGTTGCGGCAGCATCGGGGCCCGTTGGCGCGACCGTCGGCCAAATAGCAAAAATTAAGGGCTGCAGGGCTGTCGGTATCGCTGGTGGGCCTGATAAATGCGCACATGTTGTCGAGAAACTCGGTTTTGATGCCTGTATTGATCATCATGCCGATGATTTTGCCGAGCAGCTTAAGGCTGCTTGTCCAGAAGGCATTGACGTCTACTTTGAGAACGTCGGTGGCAAGGTGCTGTATGGCGTGCTGCCTATGTTGAATGCGTTTGCCCGCATACCGGTCTGTGGGGTGGTGGGCTGGTACAACCTGGCTGGTTTGCCTGAAGGGCCTGATTTTGGTCCCGCCATTATGGGCACCATTCTGCGCATGAAGGTCAAGGTGCAGGGTTTCATCATTTTCGACAGCTTTGCGCAATCAACCTATCATGAGTTTCATGAAGCGATGTCGCAATGGCTTGAGCAAGGTAAAGTCCATTACCGGGAACAGATTGTCGAGGGACTTGAAAATGCCCCGTCTGCGCTCAACGATGTTCTCACCGGTAAAAGCTTTGGCAAGATGGTCGTAAAAGTGAGATAGCGGATATAGTATGCCGAAGTTTTTAGACAACTGAAATACGGCAGAGAGATTCAACAATGGGTAATCCGAAAACAGACGTTTTTGTACATGACAAGGACATCGAGTGGGAAGATCTTGGCGATGGAATACACCGAAAGCTCCTGACGTTTGAGGACAAGGTGATGATGGCCAAAATCCGTTTCAAAGCTGGCGCAGTGGGAGAAGCTCACAGCCACCCGCATATTCAGTGCAGTTATGTCGAAAGCGGTGAATTCGTACTGACCATCGATGGGCGCAGTGAGACTCTGGTTGCAGGAGACAGCTTTCTTGTACCTTCTGACCAGTTGCACGGCGCGGTAGCTGTCACTGATGGAGTCTTGATTGATGTGTTCACGCCCATGCGCAAGGATTTTCTGGAATAGCAGATGAGCTCACTGGCTTATTGTCAAGACCTTGGTGATCGCCTGATGGTCGTGAACAACAATCCGGGAAAGCGTAACGTTTTGTCGGCGCAATACTACGATGTTGTCAGGCAGGCTATGAAAATCGCTTCGTCCGAAGCGCGCATCTGCTGCGTGATCTTGCGCGGCGAAGGCAACTTCTTTTGCGCCGGTGGCGATCTTCGTCAGCTACAAACCGCGCGTGACATGAACCGCGAGCAGCGACTTGCAAGAATTGATGATCTGCACAGCGTAGTCCGTTGCATTACCGATTGTTCCAAACCCGTTATAGCGGCAATAGAAGGAGGGGCAGCGGGAGCTGGAGTATCCATTGCATTTGCCTGTGACCTTGTAGTTGCCAGTCGGGAGGCTCGGTTTACGGTTGCCTATGTCAAAGCAGGCCTGGTGCCTGACGGCGGCTTGACTCATCATCTTGCGCAGCATATGCCGCGAGCGGCGTTGATGCGTATGGCTTTACTGGGCGAGCCAGTTGCAGCACAACGCTTGTACGATCTCGGCGCAATCAGCGATCTGGTCGGGCAGGGTGAGGCCTTGGCTAGTGCCCTGACATTGGCTGATCAGTTGGCAGCGGGCCCGTCAGCCACTCAAGGCGTTATCAAGGCCCTTGTGAACCAGGCGTCCGCTGGTGATCTGGACGCACAACTCAATCGGGAAAGAGATGCCATGGTTGATGCACTGGTGAGTGAGGAAGCCGGCGAGGGAATTGACGGCTTTCTGGAAAAACGGGCTCCTGATTTCGGCCGGCTAAGAGACTTGTGATGGAGTTTCGTCGGAGCCAAGGCCCGTTGGCAGCCCATCCAGGCTGATGCGGTTCTTTTCCTGCCAGTAAGCCCGGATGCCATCAACGCCTCTTTTTTCTGCCCATTTTGTCAGTGTGTCCCGCTCACCCTGGTATTGAAAAAACGGCACGCCAAAACCACAGGAGGTCTGAACCAGATCAATGTCAAGCTGGATGATCTGTCTAGCACCAGTGGGAATGACGCCCTCGTAGTATTCACTGATCAGAGGTTCGAATTCTGCATCATCACGTTTGATGGAGCGCGCATGACCATAAAGCCTGAGTATCTGCGGGGCGGAGTCGAATGAACACAGCATGATGGTCAACCTGTCATTGACCTGCAAGTGCGCAACCGTTTCGCTGCCACTACCCGTGTTATCAAGATACATAACCGTTGATAAGTTGGCAATACGCAGGCAATCGCTGGGTCTTGGGGACAGATTGATTCGCGAGGTATCCGTTGCACTGGCTGCAAAGAATATTTTCTGTGCGGTGATGAAGTCGCAGTGCTTCTGATCAAGACTGGGAAACTGTTTGGCCATGCCTGATCCTCTCAATTAGACTTGTTTTCTGATCTTACCGCACTTTTTTAGATTAACCGATTCACTGTCGCATCGTGCCTGAACACGTCGAAAAAGCCTTGTGTGAAAGACCTGACTGAAACCAGCGAATCAATGTGTAAATGGAATAGACAGGCAGGCCAGTAGCCTGCTGTATTGCACTGGCGTAGGGGGCCATATTGGTACATTCCAGTACGATGGCTCCCAGATCAGGGTAGCGATGCCTGAAATCTAAAGCGGCCTCGATGTTATCGCGCTCACACAGTGAATAATCCATCGTGCTGAGATTTCCAAGAATCGAACGGGTGAACTCCCGGCCGTCTTCGCACCCATGCACCGGTACCTGTGAATCGATACCGGCAGCATGCAGATGCGCAGGTGTCAGTGAATCTGCACTGATTGTCAGAATACCCACACGTTTGTCGGTGGGCAGGGTGGCCTGAATCCAAGGCAGTTGAGCGAGTGAAGAGGCAAGGAAAGGGACTTCAAGATGTTGTGCAATTTCGCGCTGAAACAGTGACAGAAACCCACAGCTTGTGGTGATGCCGCTAACCCCTTTGCGTTGTAAGTTGATGCCTGCGTTGATGATGGGCTGAAGATTCTGCGTGGCAGTGTCCGTAACAACGGCCCGTGCGCTTGCACCGGAAACCACCTCGAAGATGACCTCGAAGGGCCAGGTGTGCGGATTTCCAATGTCGCCCTGAAAACGGGGAAAACGAGTGTCAAGCATTATGACACCGATGGTACCCGAAGACACGGCTTGAGGCAGCTTGTCAGATTCAGACATACGATTACAAGATTAGGTTGGCAAAAGAGAATTGCCTGAGTCCGGACTAGGAGTCTGCGCGACCGGAGGCGGCCCCGTAGAAAGCGATCGAGTGAGAGTCGCCCAATTTGGCCAAAAGTGGGCTGCTCGTAGCCGATTGATTTCTGCCGCGCAGGCTCCTAGCGCTGTAATCAGGCGATCAATGCTGATAATGTATCAGCAGTTCTGTTCAGGCTGATGCCGCATCCTCATAGATGCGTTTTTCGTCGCTGAAACAACTATAAGCAGAGCCCATGTACCCTGAAAATTACGCTCAGACGATAAATTCAAGTATCCAGGATGACATCAAACGCCGATGAGTAAAGATTCCAGCAGGTCCCGGCATTGCGTCGTTGTCGGCGCAGGTATTGTGGGTGTAGCCACGGGTATATGGCTTGCCAGATCCGGCGTCAAGGTTACCCTGATAGATCGTCAGGCACCCGGCGAAGGTACATCCCACGGTAATGCGGGTGTATTGGCGTCTTGCTCCATGGTGCCTGTAACTACCCCCGGACTGGCACGAAAAGCCCCGGCACTGCTGTTGAATAAGAATTCCCCCTTGTTCATGCGCTGGTCGTATCTGCCACGCATCGCACCCTGGCTTAGGCGCTATCTGGGTTATGCAAACGATGCTGATACACAGCGCATTGCCAAACATCTGGCCTTTATCGTGGGTGATAGTGTCGAGCAACATCAGGATCTTGCTGGCAATACCGCAGCTGATCAGTGGTTGCATCCTTCCGACTATCAATTTGCCTATCGCACCATGGCCGACTTCAAGGCAGACGCCTATGTCTGGGAGTTAAGACGCAAGCATGGGTTTGAGCCTGAGTTGCTAACCGGACATCAAGTACGTGAAAAAGAGCCTGCACTCGGGCCGGATATCGATGTTCTGGCTGTCCTCAAAAATCATGGACACATCGGTAGCCCCGGCTTGTATGTGAAATCGTTGGCCACGGTTTTCGAATCGCTGGGAGGTACGATTCTGCAAGGCTCTGTGCGTGACTTCACCATGACAGGTGGGCGTGTGTCAGCGGTGATCACTGACGCGGGACCTATCGCCTGTGATAGCGCTGTTGTTGCCACTGGTGTGTGGTCCAGACCATTGTGCGAACGTTTTGGGCTGAAGATACCATTGGAATCCGAGCGTGGGTACCACGTCATTTTCAGAAATCCTTCCGTTAAACTAACTGCGCCTACGATGATTGCTTCGGGGAAATTTGTGGCAACACCGATGCATGATGGAATGCGTTGCGCAGGCATTGTCGAGCTAGGCGGCCTGCATGCTGGACCATCGAGTGAGCCTATCGACCTGCTGATGCGTCAGGTCAAGCGCACCTTCCCTGATTTACGCTATACCGATACTGTTCAATGGATGGGGCACCGCCCAGCGCCAGCCGACAGCCTGCCATTTGCGGGAGAAATTGGTCAGACCGGGGTATACACCGCGTTTGGCCACCATCATGTCGGCCTTACCGGAGGACCCAAAACCGGCCGCCTGATCGCCGAGCTGATCAGTGGTGAACGCACATCCGCAGACTTGGCGGCCTATCGACCAGATCGTTTCAGTTAAGTTGTACGACCAGATACGCGCGTATCAGTTTCTTTGTCAGCTTTTCACAGGTACGATAGGGTTCGTGTCGGTTGATTTTCCGATACCGATCAATCAATCCTGGAGGAAACCGATACCATGTATCACTCTCGATTAAAAACCAGTCTGGCTGCCAGCCTGGTAATGGCCGGTGTTTGCGCTGCCGGTAGTGTCCAAGCAGAGAAGTGGGATATGCCCATGGCTTATTCTGCAACCAATTTTCATTCCGAAACCGGTCAGCAGTTTGCTGAATGTGTCACCAGTGGCACCGTTGGCGAGATTGAAATTGTCACGCACCCCAGCGGTTCGCTGTTTAAGGGCGCTGACATAAAGCGAGCCATTCAGACGGGTCAGGCGCAGATCGGTGAGCGTCTGATGTCTGGCCACCAGAATGAAAACGCAGTGTTCGGCTTCGACTCCATACCTTTCCTCGCGACCTCTTTTGATGACAGCGCGCGCTTGTTCGAGGCTGCCAAACCTTCCATGGAGAAGCTGCTGGACGAGCAGAACCTTGTTATGTTGTATGCGGTGCCATGGCCACCACAGGGGCTGTATTTCAAGAAAGAGGTTAATTCAGTAGCGGATATGAAGGGTATCAAGTTTCGTTCCTATAATAACGCTACCGCACGACTAGCAGAACTCACAGGAATGCTGCCCGTCACTATCGAGGCCGCAGAGATATCGCAAGCCTTCGCTACGGGTGTAGCCGAGTCCATGGTCTCCTCTGGCGCGACCGGCTATGATCGAAAAGTCTGGGAAAGCCTGACTCACTTCTATGAGGTCAATGCCTGGCTCCCCTACAACTACGTCATGGTAAACAAGGACGTCTGGGAAGACACCAGCGATGCGCACAAGGGCGTGATTACTGGCTGTGCGAAGCTCGCTGAGTATGCAGGCAAATGGCGTTCACGTGAATATACGGGGTTCACTATGGCAGGACTTGCCGAGGGTGGCATGAGCGTTGGACCTGCCGGTGACACTCTGGTAGAGGAGTTGAAAGTCATTGGTGAGACGATGACTGCCGAATGGCTGGAAGCTGCCGGTGATGATGGCAAGGCCATCATGGAAGCCTATAACGCTTCAAAGTAAACCTTGTATGTTCAGGATGTTGCCTGGACCGTGCATTGACTTGAAAGCAATCCGGGTACAGCCCGGATTGCTTGTTTAAGGAGTTTTATTATGAAAGTGTATGCTCGGATCTGTCGGTATCTGGATGGTCTCTATACCGCTGGTGGTGTGCTGGCAGCACTGTTTCTTATTGCCATACTGGTACTGATTTTGGTCCAGATGATGGCACGGTGGACGGGGCAGGTGTTCAGTGGCGCTCCTGACTATGCCGGCTACTGTATGGCAACCGCCTCTTTTCTGGCTTTTGCTCATGCCTTGAACCGTGGAGCGCACATCCGGGTCAGTCTATTGCTGAATGTCGCCGGACGCTTTCGCTATGCACTTGAGTTGTGGTGTTTTGCTGTTGGGGCCGCCGCTTCGCTCTACCTTGCCTGGTACGCCGTTAAGGCAACCGTGTGGTCGCGCAAATTTCACGATATCAGTCAGGGTCAGGATGCTACGCCGCTATGGATTCCGCAGTTGGGTATGAGTATCGGTGCAGTCCTTTTGGCAATCTGTTTCTGCGATAACCTGCTAAGACTCGTCATACTGAAAAAACACGCGATCGTCGCCGACGTGGTTGCTCATCATTAGGGTCTTCGTTAGGTTCTTCGTTAGGTTCTTCGTTAGGTTCATTGGATAGTCGATATGCAGGAATTTGCGGCGATAGGTATTTTTCTTTTTGTGCTGTTCACTTTGCTTGGCTCAGGTGTATGGGTCGGCTTGGCATTGCTTGGTGTTGCGTTCGTGGGCATGACGATGTTCACTTCGCGTCCACCGGGTGATGCCATGATAACGACCATTTGGTCCGCATCATCATCATGGACACTGACCGCCTTGCCATTGTTTATCTGGATGGGTGAGATACTTTACAGAACACGATTGTCTCAGGATATGTTTCGTGGACTCTCACCATGGCTGGCGCGACTGCCCGGTGGTCTGGTACACACCAATGTGGTGGGATGTGCTGTATTCGCTGCAGTGTCTGGCTCATCAGCGGCGACGCTGACAACGGTAGGCAAAATGTCTATTCCCGAATTGAGAAAGCGCCAATACCCGGAAAAAATGGTTATCGGGACGCTTGCCGGGGCTGCGACCCTGGGGCTGATGATTCCTCCGTCGTTAACACTGATTGTTTATGGCGTCACTATCAATGAAAGCATTCGCAAACTGTTTCTGGCAGGCGTGCTTCCCGGGCTTGTCTTGGCGTTGATGTTCATGGCGTACATCGCCATTATGAGCAAGGTGTCCAAATCATTTGATCCAGTACCCGAGCCGCGCATGAGTTTTATGGAAAAGGTAAAGAACAGCCGGTATCTGATTCCGGTCATTCTGCTGATTTTTCTGGTCATTGGATCCATGTACGCGGGTATTGCTACGGCTACCGAGGCTGCGGCCTTCGGCGTTATCGGTGCGTTGGTGCTGGCAGCTTTTCAACGCTCTCTGAGCTGGCAGACGTTTACCGCAAGTTTGATGGGGGCAACTCGCACATCTGCGATGATTGCGCTTATTCTGGCGGGGGCAGCGTTTCTTTCGCTTTCCATGGGGTTTACCGGCTTGCCGCGAGCTCTGGCTGACTTTATTGGTCACCTGGACCTGACGCAATTCGAATTGCTTATGGCCCTGCTCGTCTTCTATATTGTGCTTGGCTGTTTTCTGGATGGAATTTCATCGGTGGTGCTCACAATGGCCGTGGTCGAACCCATGATTCGTCAAGCCGGGATCGATGTTATCTGGTTCGGAATATTTGTTGTCGTAGCCGTGGAAATGGCCCAGATTACGCCGCCGATCGGTTTCAATCTTTTTGTTCTGCAGGGTATGACGAACCACGATATGGGCTATATCGCCCGAGCTGCCTTGCCCATGTTCATGATCATGGTACTCATGGTTTTTGTGTTGATTGCAGTACCGGAACTTGCCACCTGGTTACCTGACACCATGCGTAGTCTGCCTTGACACTTCATGCGGCCCTGGGATTTTCACCCAACAAGGCGATGGCTTGTGCAATCGGTGCTGGCTTGCCAATGTAATAACCCTGAGCATAGTTCACACCAATACGTTTAAGTTCTTCAACCGTTGCCTCGTCTTCGACAAATTCAGCGACGGTCTCGATGTTCATCGACTCACCCACACGGTGTATGGCACGCACCATTTCCCGATCAATCGGGTTTTTCACGATTTCCTTAACGAATTGACCGTCAATCTTGATAATGTCAACTGGCAGGTTCTTCAAATAACCGAATGAACTCAGTCCGGACCCAAAGTCATCCAGTGCCACCTTTGCACCGGTCGCCTTGATGCTTTTGATAAGATCCACTGCTACTGAAAAATGCGAAATCGCTGCGGTTTCGGTCAGTTCAAACCAGACTTTTGATGGATCAACCTTGTGTATCTGAAACTGGTCTTGAATGAAGGATTTCAGAGTCGGATCGGCTGCAGACTGTCCGGATAAATTGATCGAAAAACTGCAATTGCTACCTGCTCCGGTAGATTGCTGCGCGACACTCCGCAGGGCGTTTCGGATAACCCAGCGATCGATGTCTCGCATCAGGTCGTAGCGTTCAGCGGCCTGAATAAACTGCCAGGGCGTTACCTCATTTCCATCAACGTCGGCCAGCCGGAGCAAAAATTCGAAATGCGTAACAGCCTGCGTCGCCTTTGGATCAAGGCTGGCTACTGCTTGAACATGGAGCCTGAATTCATCATTTTGCAGTGCCGTCTGTAAACGTGGCAGCCAGTTCATTTCTTCTGAACGCTCGCTCATATTCTCGTCGTTCTTGGAATAGACAGACATGCTGTTTCGTCCACTATCCTTGGCTGCATAACAGGCGATATCAGCGGCCGCCATGACATCCTTGCTGTTTGCACACAGGCTGTCGATATGCACAATACCAATACTTGCGGTGACAGAAAACGTGTTGCCCTGATGGGTATAGATGAACTTCTGAAAAAATGTGTAGATCCTGTTGGCCACCTCTGTAGCATGCTGCTTATCCACACCTACCAGAAGGACGCCGAATTCATCGCCTCCCAATCTGGACAGAATATCCTGATCCCTGATCATTAATTTAAGATTTTTCGTCAGTTCAATCAGCAACTGGTCTCCAGCCCGATGACCACAGGTATCATTGACAATCTTGAACTGGTCAAGGTCCATGTAACAAAGCGTATGTATCAAGCCACTGGTTGGTAACTCTTCAATCAGTCGTTCCAGTGATTGCTCAAAGAAATAGCGATTGGTACATCCCGTCAGTGCGTCATAGTTTGCCTGATACGCCAGTTTGCGTGTCAGGCGTCGCTCGTGACTGATATCCCGTAGCACGATGACGTGGCCTGTCACTATTCCTTCATGATCGCGCGAACTGGACAGGCTCATTCGAAGCACAAAGTCTGCGTCGGTATGCCCGGCAGGCGTCACGTCGAATTCCTTCTTGCTGTTATGTGCTAGGGCGGCAAGCTCGACATCGACGTTTAGAGGCGTGGGGTCACCAGATGCGCGGTAGAATCTTGTCAAGGTTTGCAAGGGTTCGCCAACGATGTACGATGCGCGGGTGTTGAACTGGACAGCAGCTGCAGGGTTGATATGTACGATACAAAGAGCAGGGTCGAGCGTTATTATTGCATCCTGTACTGAGTTCAGAGTTTTCTCGGCTTTGTCACGTTCCCTGAACAGGTTCTGCATTCCCTCATCACGGTCCTTTTCAGCCTGACGTATGCGTAGTACGTGTTCGGTGTACAAATACGATATCAGCGAAATGAACAGGGTGAAGCTAAACGCAAGCAGCAAAGTCGTAGCGGTCAAGCCGGTTGAGCGTTGCAAGCTAATCAGTAGCATCGTGTCAGAGGAAACAGGCCAGATTCTATCGATAGTTTTTTCAGGATAAAGCCAGCTTAGATAGAGCGTTTCACTATCTTTCGCCGGTGCTGAGTAAACCGGTAATCGGGTATCTCCATACACGAGCTGAATGGTCACATCAAAACTTCCTACGATGTCTGCAAGTTCACCAAACAGGCTCTCAATATCAAGGGTTAGCCAGAAGCCACCTGAATTAGTGTCCATTGCAAGCTCTGGTGATGACGACTCCGATGCTGGTCCTCGCTCCTGATTGGCCGATGCAGGTCGAAGCGCTATGAGATCACCCTTCAGTGGCCAGACATCGGGTAGTGTGATGATGGTAGATGTGCCACTTGTCTCCATACTTTTAAACGCCGTATCGAAGCCAGGTAGTGAGCCAAGATCGGTGCCAACCAGAGCTGGCACGGTAGCGTACATGGGGCCAGCTATCGATACGGGGTAATAGAAATCATGCGTGGACTGAGATGTGTAGCGCCCACTTTCATTAATCTGCGCAATGCTGAAATCGGAGTATCCATTGTGACTCATCAGTGATTCAAATGTGTCACGCTGATCGTGTGGAAGCTTTTCGTAACGTCCCAGATTTTTTATGTAACGGGCGTTTTTCAGAAGGTCGTCTGAGAACCGCAGTAGCTTGTCATATCCAATATCCCCAGAGACATCGTGCAGAGCAACCATCGAGGTAAGCACCGTATTTATGACACTTACTCGTTTCCCGACATGCAGTGCAACGGCATCGGTCTTTTGTTGAGTCTTGTCTTGTTGAATGTGGTGATTGATTTTGTTAGCCAGAGAAAAAACGACTGGAATGGCAAAAAACAACAAGAAAGTCGCGCAGAGGGTCCTCGGGGCACAGGTCAGTTTTTTGCAGAATGCATCGCCTCTCTGCACAAGCTGAGCGAAATTCATCGCGGACAGGACAGCCATTTCGAGTGAAACGGATCCGCATCAGCGTGAGCGCCACTGCAAGTTCCTGTCTCAGGAGCATTTAGCCCCTTGCGCGATAGAACGCAGACAGGCGGTGCTTGCTTTTTTGACGCCATAAATCGTTCTCGATAAAGCCCGCGAACGCGGGGTGTTCCGAGAATGTAGCGGCAGATGAGGTCCGGCTATGTATGTGTATTATGTTTCATTGCTGTGCGTCGTAGCACAATAGTATTCGGCCTGAGACTGAAACGGCCGGAACCGGTCAATTGCGCAGCGCAGTGGGAGTACAGATATCGTGCCTTACGGTGATGGATTTTTGAACGCATTGACTGCCGCTTTCCACGCAGTTCCGATACGACGTGCAAATTGGCCGAGAGTTGCAGGCCGGCTGAGATCAAGCCCAAGGTTTTTACCCCAGATGATGTAGGCCAGCATGCAAAACGCGAAAGGCCAGGCGATGAGGTAGAGAACCACCGTGATACCAACGTTGACAGCGCTCCAGCCGGGGGACAGTTGTTGTTTGAGGTCGTTCACAAGATTCCTATAGTTAACCAAGGACGTTACTGAATATGACGACGGTACGGCCTTTTTCAATCTAACGGAACAATAGAACCGGCACTTTACAGGAGCGGATCATTTCCGTTGTGGTGGAGCCAATTATTAGATTGCGTATTCTGGAGTGACCATAAGCACCCATTACAACGAGATCAAATCCCTGCGATTCCACCTGATCGGTTATGACCGTTTCTGGCTGACCTTGTAAAATTTCACCGCTAGCTTTGAAGCCGCCTTTATTCAATGCAGCAACAGCCCCCTCAACCTGTCGACGGTGATCCGGGGTTTCATTGCTTACCATCAGGACATGACAGATAAGGTCATTGTAATGGGCAGCCTGCGATAGATACTCGATGGCCTTGAGTGAGCTTTTACCACCATCGAAGGCAAACAAGACACGATTTATAGGCTTGAAACTTCTTGCGGCCACCAGAACCGGTTTCGTTGTTGAGCGAATGACGCGTTCAAGATTTGATCCCAGATGACCGCTGTCAAAGTCTGCGGCTTCACCGCGCTTGCCTAGCACGAGCAGATCGGCCTCTGATTCAAGCTCTTCGATGGTTTCGACAATTTCGCCGTTGCGCAGGCGGGTGTGCACGCTGTTGACACCACGGGAGCCGAGCAGCATCTCTGCGTCATCAAGTATGGCCCTGCCACGCTTCTGCGCCAGACGGGCTTTTTGAGCATCAAGTTCTGCAAGCTCAGCCAGGAGCGATGATCTTGCGCCCAGGCCAATACTACCGCTCAGATTGGAGGGTTCGCTGGAGACGTTCCGTCGCCCGAGAACATGCACGATGTCCACCTCGCTACCGGCCCGGTTTGAGATCCAGGCTGCATGCTCACACACACTCGCGGAATAGATCGAACCATCGATGACTGCTACTAGTTTAGACACGGTTACCTTCCAGAATCAATGGCCTATCATATCGTCAAGCGCACCAGGTTTGTCGTGCACTGCTAATTGATCGACAATGGTCTCGCTGGCTTCATTCAGTCCGATAATCTCTACCTCGCTGCCCTCACGCCTGAACTTCAATACCACCATATCCAGTGCTTGAACACTGGAAATATCCCAGATGTGGGCGTTACTGACGTCGATAACAACGGCTTCCAGAGCTTCCTTGAAATCGAATGAGGCGGTGAACTCATCGCTTGACGCAAAGAAAAGCTGGCCTTCTACCTTGTAGGTGCGCTTTCTTTCGTCATCTGACAGTTGAGAGGTGACGCGGAAAATTTGCGATATTTTCCAGGCAAAGAAAATACCGGAAAACAAAACCCCGACCAGTACGCCAATCGCCAGATTGTGAGTCGCGACAACAACAATGACAGTTGCCAGCATGACGATTGAGGAGCTGCGCGGATGGTCGCGAAGGTTGACCAGCGAAGACCAACTGAAGGTTCCTATCGACACCATGATCATGATGGCAACCAGTGCCGGCATGGGAATCTGCTTGACCCAGTCACCCAGAAAAACAATCATCAGCAATAGAAAGATACCGGCACAAAACGTAGACAGCCGGCCTCGACCCCCTGATTTCACATTGATGATCGATTGTCCGATCATTGCGCAACCCGCCATCCCGCCGATAAACCCGGTACACGTATTGGCAATTCCCTGGCCGATACATTCCCGGTTCTTGTCACTTCGGGTATCAGTCAGCTCATCGACTATGGAAGCGGTCATTAGCGATTCGAGAAGCCCTACTGCCGCAACAGCAACCGAGTAGGGCAGGATAATCATGAGTGTTTCGAAAGTTAAGGGGATATCTGGCAAGAGGAATACAGGCAGCGAATCAGGCAGCTCCCCCATATCGCCGACGTTACGTACGTCAAGGCCCATAAGCAGTGAGACCGTCGTAAGCACAATGATGCAGACGAGCGGAGAAGGCACCACACTCGTCAGTCTTGGCAGTAGATAGATGATACCGAGACCCGCAGCGACCATGACGTATGTCAGCAACGGGTTGGGTATGTTGACTAGTTCGGGCAATTGCGCCATGAAAATCAGTATTGCCAGCGCATTGACGAATCCGGTCATAACCGATCGCGACACAAACCTCATGACATAGCCCAACTTGAGCATGCCGGCTACTATCTGTATGAGGCCAGCCAAAACGGTGGCAGCTAACAGATATTGAAGGCCGTGCTCCTTGACCAAGGTGACCATCAAGACGGCGGTGGCCGCTGTGGCAGCCGAGATCATCCCAGGCCGTCCCCCGGTAATGGCAACTATGACAGCAATGGAGAAAGAGGCGTAGAGCCCCACTTTTGGATCAACGCCTGCAATAATGGAAAAGGCTATAGCTTCGGGGATTAGCGCCAGTGCGACGACAAGTCCTGCAAGGATATCGGCCCGGATATTGCCAAACCATTCCAGTTGCCAACGAGCTAGGGATTCTGTTTTCACGGATAGTGGGGTGCTGTAATTACGGATAGATTGAAAAATGAAGGGAAATCAAGCACACAACAGGCCGCCGAGCCTGATACGCACGTTATCTGGTGTGGCCAACTGGCCATTATTGAGTAATTGATTTCTGCCGCGCAGGCTCCTAGGAGTCTGCGCGGTAGAAAGCGATCGAGCGAGAGTAGTCCAATTTTGAGTCAAATTTTGTGCTCATTTGAGGAGTTTAGCTGGCTAAGTGACGAAAATGAGCGCAAAATTTGGCCAAAAGTGGGCTGCTCGTAGC
>JBGCGC010000025.1:0-55643 GCA_045110475.1 Granulosicoccus sp. | reverse complement strand
GTTGGCGGCGAATGCGTAATAGGGACAAGTACAACACGCTTGGGGGTCTGAAGTTCAGCGGGTCGAAAACGTACGCTCAGCCATAAGTGTCTAATAAATAACAATATTTCAGACGCTGAAATCAGAGTCAAATAGCCATCTTTTATATCGATTCTCAGCAATTGGTAGACAACGCTGTCTATTAATCAATTTAGGAGACAGTTTTTCTTCGTTGGCTGACGTTTCCGTACCGTTGGACCTCAGACCCCTATATTGCTGAAACCGTACATTACTAAAATGCGCATACAGGGCGGCTACCCTCGACGGTGCAGACATCCATACTGAATAATATTGAAACCCTTCCGCTTTTGTGGTCTACTGGTATACTAGTCGGCCTAATCGCAATCAGGTGCCTGGGCCGTCAGGTTCGACCAACCACCGGAGGATTTCATCCCATGTTTCATCATTTCAGAAAACTAAGTTGTATCGCGGCAGTCGCTGGTGCTGTTACCTTGAGTGCTGGCAGTGTGCAGGCAGCCGACATTACCTTACGCGGTGCCAGCTTGTTCGACAATGACCACGCATACAGCAAAACGCTCATAAAGTTTGCCGAGCTGGTCAACGAGTACTATGACGGCGAAGTCACCTTTGATTTACGCGGTAATAGTGAGCTGGGTATAGAGCCAGACTACGTAAACTTCCTCACTCAAGGTGTTGCGATTGACTACGCCATTATTGCGCCGTCTAATCTTGCGCGCTTCGCACCATCAGTGCCGTTGATGGATATGCCTTTTGTTTTTCGCGATCTGGATCATTGGAATGCCGTACTTTCAAGCGATGTGCTTGCACCTCTTGAAGAGGTGTTGCTGGACAAGGCCGATGTGCGAGTTATCGGCTATGCCGGTGGCGGCACACGCAACCTGATTTCCAACAAGGTCATCTCAAATCTTGAAGAACTTGAAGGTCATAAGATGCGTGTGATGGGTGCGCCTATCCAGGCTCGAGTATTCGAAGCGGCCACAGCTGCCCCCGCTGCTATTGCCTATTCTGAGGTGTATAACGCCATACAAACAGGCGTGGTAGATGGCCTCGAGAATGAAGCTGCCAGTCTGCTTCAATACAAGTTCTTTGAAGTAGCGCCAAACATCACCTTGACGCAACATTCGATTACGGTGCGCCCCATCATATTCAGCAACAAGTCATTTTCCAAACTGCCGGAAGATCTACAAGCGGTCATCCTGAAGGCAGGAAAAGAGGCTGGCGACTATGGTCGCGCAATAGAGTCTCAGGAAGATGGAGAAAAACTTCAGCAGATGGCTGACGCTGGTCAGATTCAGGTAACCGATTTTGCTGATCGCGAAATGCTGCTTGAACTTGTGGTTCCTGTACAGGATGCCTATGCAGCAGAGCTGGGTGCAGAAGAATTACTTGAAGCCATACGATCCAAATAAGATCGATAACGCTCTGTTAGAGCACTTGCGCGAGAACGTTCTGCGCGCAAGTGCCCTTCGGCAATAGAGAACCTGCGGAATCAAATGTCAGGCCCTGCATCATGATCGAAAAAATTCTGGAAGGTTTCTGCCAACTACTGCGTATCCTGACAGGGTTGCTCATTGCTGCGCTGATAGTTCCAGTGCTCATGCAGGTTCTGGCTCGCTATACAGGCATTATCCCCACCTACCTCTGGACCGAGGAATTAGCCAAATTCATTTTCATCTGGATTGTAATGCTCGGTTCCATGATCGCCGTGTGGGAAGGCACGCACTTTGATGTTCAGGTAATGCCTGATGCATCATCGCCATTGGGCAAATTGGTTCAGCAAGGTTTTGTGTTGGTGATGGTCAGTGTCTTTGCGTTGCTGTTTGCCCGCTATGGCATCGATTACGCCAAATTCGGATCCATACAAACCTCAGTGATGATGCAGATCAATTTGTTGTGGATTTATATCACTGTACCTTTGGCAGGGTTTGTCTGGGCGGTGTTTGCCCTGTTTCGTTTGTGGCAGCTTGTCGATACTTACCGTAGCCGCGAAAGGCTTCTTTCATGATTCTCACCGCAGGTGTTGCCTGCCTAATCATGATTGGTACGTTCATTACTCTGGTTTTGCTGCGCGTGCCGGTGGCCTTCGCGCTGGGTATTGCCACTATTCCTGTTGTAGCGCTTGATTTACGCCTCACACCGTTTCTGATTCTCGATCGGATGTTCCAATCCTACAACTCCTTTATTCTACTGGCTGTGCCGTTTTTCTTGCTCGCTGCCAACCTGATGAATGCCGGACGTATGACGGATCGTCTTATCGAGTTTGCTCGCGTGCTCACCGGTTGGATGCCGGGTGGTTTAGGGCAAGTTAACGTGGCAGTGTCGATGTTGTTCGCCGGTATCTCCGGTTCATCGACAGCCGATGCCGCAGGCTGCGGAAAGATTCTGATCCCGGCGATGATAAAGAAAGGGTATGCACCGCGTTTTGCCGTTGCGATAACAGCGTGCTCTTCGGTCATGGGTGTGATTATTCCACCCAGTATCCTGATGGTTGTGTGGGGAGGGGTGATGTCGATTTCTGTCGGCGCATTGTTTCTTGCCGGTGCCATCCCCGGCTTGTTGATAGCCGCAGCACTAATGGGTACTGTGTATGGCTATGCAAAGGTGTACGACTACCCCACTGCGGGCAAGCCGTCCGTGCGCGAATTCATCGATGCTTTCAAGGGCGCAGGCCTGGCTTTACTAACCCCGATTTTTGTTATTGGAGGCATTGTCGGAGGCATTGTCACGCCAACAGAGTCAGCCATCATCGCAGCCTTTTATTCGTTTTTTCTGGGGTTCTTTATCTATCGCACAATCAATGCGCGTGACGTTGTCAGTATTCTGTATGACACCGGACGTTTTTCATCCATTTCCCTGTTTGCCATTGGCACTGCATCTGCGTTTGGCTGGATGCTTTCCTTTTATAATGTGCCGCGCCTGATTGTCGGTACGTTGACAGCACTTGAGTTTGGTAGCTTCGGTACGTCCTTGATTATTGCCTTGTTGTTTTTATTGTTTGGTTTGTTTATTGATGCCATACCTGCCATCATCATTCTGGGCACGGTATTGCTACCTGTCGCTCAGGCTGCGGATATTCACCCTGTGGCTTTTGCCATCATCGGCATTATCTCGTTAGCCTTTGGCCTTGTGACTCCGCCATATGGTTTGTGCTTACTTATTTCAGCATCCATTGCCAATTTAAACGTCGCACAGGTTCTGCGTGATGTGATTATCGTTCTTTTGCCGATGTCACTTATTCTCATGCTTGTTATCGTTTTCCCTGAGGTGGCGCTCTGGTTACCAAAAATGCTCATGCCCGCGACGTTTAAGTAGACCGTTTTTTACCTTTATGAGCTTGCGTTGTCTTTAGTGCCATCTTTACATCTACTAGTGGCCCACTAGTGCTACATCGGAGTCTTTATGAAACTGAAAGGTAAAACAGCAATTGTCACTGGCGGTGGGAGAGATATAGGACGAGCCTGCGTCATGCGTCTGGCAGAAGAAGGAGCGCAGCTTGCTATTAACTACCACAGCAGTAGTGCCGGAGCGGAGTCTGCCGTTACGCAAATTGAGGCGGCTGGCGGTTCGGCGTTTTGCCTGCAGGGAGATATGACAAAGCCGGATGAGGTAGATGCTCTGGTAAAAGCCACGATTGAGCGATATGGCAGTATAGATAGTCTTGTGCACGTAACTGGTGGCCTGATAGCACGTAAAGCCCTGCCAGAACTTACCGTAGAGCACTGGCAAGCTGTCATGGATCTCAATGCAACGTCGCTACTTCATCTTGTGCGCTCTGCGTTGCCGCATATGTCTGCTGGTGGGTCAATTATTCCATTGGCATCTCAGGCTGCGCGGGATGGTGGTGGGCCCGGTGCCATAGCGTATGCTGCATCCAAGGGCGCAGTGTTGACCATGGCTCGCGGGATGGCGAAGGAGCTGGGGCCTGATATCAGGGTTAATGCCATATGTCCCGGCATGATTGATACGGATTTTCACAATATATTTACACTGGACGAAGTACGAGCCAATGTGGCCAAGGCGACACCGTTAAAACGCGAAGGTACTTCAGAGGAGGTTGCTAATCTTGTTTGCTTTCTCGCCTCTGATGAATCCTCATTCATGACCGGGACGAATCTGGATGTGAATGGTGGTACAGTATTTTCGTAACATTGAAGGTGAGTGCTGACGTTCTATAACGATGAATCCGTCGTATAGTCTTGACAATATAGTCTGGAAATTATTTCGGCAGAATTAAAGACTATGGGCGCCGTCGCCACGTATGTCCGCCTTGCGTCGTTTACACACTCACAAAATTCACTGCATAGAAATTCACTACATAGAGCTGTGATGTAACGGTTACATATTTCTACCATTGTGCTGATAAAGCAGCGGTGTCGTTTCCCATTGCCCCGTCAAATGCGGGTCAAACGGTTAAAGATAGACGTTACATCGATCAAATGTCAGCGCAATCCAAAGAGGGTGTCTCTTCTGGATATATACGAGTTCCCGCTGCTATAGTGTTCTCCCACTTGCTGATGTATCGGTTTTCACGAGCCTCCACAGTATTCTCAAAAAAACACAATACGAGGAGTAGTGTATGAAAAAGTATTCAGTATTTTTGATGTTAACAGCGATAGCTGCGTTTTCTTTTGCACAGAAAAGCCAGGCAAAAGTAGAGCGGTTCGAGGTACTTGACTCCGGGCCTGCCTTTGAGGGTAAGCAATTTGGTGAGACCGGCACCTATGAGCGGATCGATGGGATAGCCCACTTCGCCATTGACGCAGACAGCGAACGTGGCCGGATGGTCGTTGATCTGGAACATGCACCGGTTGGTGAGGATGGATTGGTTCGATACTCAACCGAGGTATTTATTCTGCGCCCTTCTGATGAAAGCAAAGGAAGTGGCGTGTTGTTTTATGATGTGCCCAATAGGGGCCGTGTGCTCAGCTTTATATTGCTGGAGCAGGCTGACGGAACGACACCACCGGACTCGGCAGAGAGAGCTGGTGATGGTTTTCTGATGGAGAGCGGTCACACCATTGTCTGGAGTGGTTGGCAAACAGGTCTTCCAGATGAGGGGATTGGGCTGAATGTGCCAACTCTGGAAGGTGTAACTGGTCCCAGTCGTGAAGAGATTGTCTTTGACAAGGTGGGGGCGACAGGCACCTTGAAGCTATCTTATCCGGCTGCCAGTACCGATCAGGAGGATGCTACTTTATCGGTAAGACAATTTACCAATGATTCCAGATCGACTGCACCGGGGCTCGGGTTTCGTTATGTTAATGACAGTGAGATTGAGATAACACGACCGGAAGGGCTTGATGCCGGGGCGATCTACGAGTTTATCTACCCTGCAAAGGATGCGTTACCAACAGGTCTTGGCTTTACGGCCACTAGTGATCTCATCTCGTTTCTCCGAGGCAACGAAGGGCACGATACGACAAGCCCGCTTTCAGGAGTCGATGCTACGATTGCTCTTGGCATCTCACAGTCGGGTCGCTATTTGCGGGATTTTGTTTATCAGGGATTCAATGCAGACGAAAACAAGACGCGAGTATTCGATGCGGTTATGCCCTACATCGCAGGATCCCGCAAGACATTCGTCAATTACCGCTTTGCGCAGCAGGGTCGGTATTCGCGTCAGCATGAAGACCATGATTTTCCGGGAGACCAGTTTCCGTTCTCCTATGCTGAGGTCAAGGATCCTATCAGCGGTCTTACCGAAAGCGTATTAAGTGCTTGTGAGCAGACAGACACCTGTCCAAAGGTCATGCATACCGATACGTCCACCGAATTCTGGCAGGCGCGTGCTGCGCTAGTGTCCACCGCGCCAGACGGCACAGCGCTTGAAATGCCTGATACAGTCAGATTGTATTTTCTGGCAGGACTACAACACTTCGCTCCTTTCTCGGCACAGAGCTCAATGGGAGACTCTTGTCGATTTGCCACTAACCCGGTGGCAGCTATGCCCGTCCTGCGTGCGCTTGTGACATCTTTGGCGGAGTGGGCTCGGGATGACATCGAACCACCCGCTTCGCGTTTTCCCAGCATTGCCGACGGCACGCTGGTTGCGCTAAGTGATTTGGCATTACCAGACATGCCTGAAGACAACCTCATCCCGGTATATAACGAACTACGTTTTCGTGATCACAGCACCGTGCCTCCGGTCGGTGGACGTGCCTACCCGGTTTTGGTGCCTCAGACCGATGAAGATGGAAACCCTCAGGGCGGGCTGCAGTTACCACGAATCGCAGCTCCATTGGCGACTCACTGGGGATGGAATATTCGCAACGAAGGATACGCTGGTGGTGCCTTGTGCGGACTCACTGGAAGCTCCATCGCTTTTGCGCCGTCAACTGTCGAAGGTGACAGCAGACCCGGGCTTGACGAACGCTACGCTGACGAGAGTGAATATGTTGCAGCCGTTATTGAAGCTGCAGAAAGTCTGGCAAAAGAAGGATACATGCCCATTGATGATCTGGATCTTGTCGCTACTCGCGCAGCGCAGGACTATCAGGCTGTAGTGAAATAATCTATGCATGTGCAGCTGCATTCGTAGGTGTTTGCGGCTGCAAGCAAGAATCACTTAACTACTACTATGCAGTCTGATGCCAAGATAGTTCTAATCAGGCACGGACAGCCTGAGTTTAATACACGAAAGTGGATTGGAATCCATGGCGCTCGCAATTCTTTGGAAGAGTACAAACACTCCAGAGTCACAGCAGGGCCTGTAGGTAATCATGTTTTTTATGACGATGTTGTGCAGCCACATTTTATGTGTAGTGGGCTAGCACGAGCCCGGGATTCCTCTTTGCTTTGTCACTCTGTTCAGCCTGAAGTATCCGATTTATTCAATGAATCTGAACTGCCTTGCCCGGATAGGCTCCTTTTTCCGTTGCCGTGGTCAGTTCTGCTTGTGGTTTGTCGGTTAGGATGGCTGTTCGGATATGATGCAAATGCTTCTGGTATCAATCACGATATAGCAAGGGCGAAAAACGCGGCAGCACTGCTAGCAGTACGCGCCTCACAACATGCTGTTGTTTATGTTTTCGGGCATGGCGTAATGAATCGTTTGATAACTCGTGAACTCAAGCGATCTGGCTGGAAATCACAATCGAGGGTAGGTAGCGGATACTGGGGTCAGGTAGTGATGTCGTTAAGGGCTGAGTAAACAATGTCAATTGCAGGTTGAGTCCGGCTGCCCCGTCCTACAATAATATTGTGCGATTGCCTATTTTTACTTCGCCCATACTTACGTTCTCCTGACAACGGAAGAGCTGGTTACGCTGCGGTGATGGACTTCTTTGCGCCAAAAAAGAGCGAAACCTTCGGGTTTACGACGATGAATTTAACGTGTAGATCACGTGATCTAAACGGTTCCACGCAACTCATTTAATCGTAGCTCAAGCTCCGGTTCGATGTTATGCGACAGGACATCTGTTCGATTAAGCTTTATGGCTGCATTGTGCAGGTCTGTTGCCAGGGTTTGTTCCAGCAAGTGTGATCGAATATGCGCTTGCTGCCGCTGTTTCAAATCTCGTTTGACAGAATCCAGATACCGACCAAGGGCGCTTTCGGTGAGCAGAGTGGTTACGGAGAGCATCGCAGGTGCAAGGATAAGATCAGTTGGTGCAAGGCCGCCAGACTTGACGGCTAATGCAACACCGGCAGCATCGGCGCTGGCTCTTGCAGCACGCAGTGTATTGAGAAGCGCAGGTTGCGTTTTTAACTGCCCGTAGAGTTTGGCAGCGGCTTTTTCAATTTCAGGTTCAAATTCGCGTCGTACCTGTTCACTGGATTGATCAAAATGCTCTCTGATAGCTGGTAACTCCGAGCGTATCTGGCTATCAAGTGCCTGCCACCATGGTTCGCTGGATGTTTCCAGTAATTCGCGTTGCAGGCGCGCAATGGTTGTATCGAGAATCTGCTCCAATACCAGCATCTCCTGATCCATCACCTGACCATTGGCGTCTCGTTTAACTTCTGGTGTTTTTCCCAGCGCGTTACGGCCCGCACCCAGCAGTTGTCTGGCCGGCCAGGTGATGAGCTTTCTGGCCCTTGCCAATGCAGGGGCGACCCCGGGAATCTCCAGTAAGGTCAGTAGCTCGGCAAGTGCCCGATTAAATGTTTCGTACTTGTCCGGGTTATCAAGATAGTTGTCAGCATAATATTGATCAGCTTCTTCAACGGCTCTTTGCACCATGTCGATCCAGCGCTCCCGAGCATCAATCTCGGTAACCAATGGTTTTAGCCATTGTGCTTCGTGTTTTTCGATAAAACGTTGGTAATGCTTTACAAGCTGCACACCGTCAGTGCTTGCTCGCACTGTGTTAATGGCCTCTTGCAATGCCAGTATTGTCGTGGCGTCCAGCGATAAAGACTGCGCGCTACCGTCAAGCTTTATAAAGGGCAGCATGACAAGCGTAGGCAGTGGTGCGTCAAATAGCTCTTGGTATCGGGTAGAAAATGCGTTCTCTACTACGGCTCTGTCTTTATCATCCAGTTTGTTGATGCAAACAATGAGTGGTTTGCCCAGAGAATGCAACAGTGCAAGCATGTCCCAAACACGCTTGTCACCATATTTATCCTTGCTCACCACAATAATTGCCACATCGGCAAGCGCTGCCGTTTTCAACACGGCAAGACTATAACTGTTGGCGGAGATAGAATCGAAATCGGGTGTATCCCAGATAATGGAATGACTAACCATGCTGTTGTTGCCAGTGGCAACCTGCTCTAGCACATAGCAATCGAGCTGATCACCGGTCAGTGAGTTTGCCGGTGTTCTGACTAACGGTGCCATCAGACTGTCTACATAGGTAAAATCAGTGGCATCGATCATTCTTGCATATCCCTGTGTATGTACTGTGAAACCCGCAAGCGCGCTAACGGAGGCAGCAGGGGTGTCGAGAAGCACATTGACCAAGGTACTTTTGCCTGATTGCGTCGGCCCCAGTATCGCAAGGTGGTCCTGGTGAGTGGGATACTGCTTATCCAGGTCTAGTTTATGGAGCGCTGCGCTGGCTATCTGCAGTGTAGGCAGCGACCGTGCAAGCGCAGTCTGTGCTCCTTCATTTTTTTCAAGAGCTTGTTCATACCGCCTTGCCAGCTGTGAGACCCAGACATGACCTGCAAGTGTTGTCATGGTTTGACGATGTAGTCGATCACAAGGGCCACAAACACGGTCATCCCCAGCCAGTTGTTGTTCAGGAATGCTCGCAGACAGGGAGCGGGTTCACGGTGGCGGCTTATCCAAAGTTGATAGACAACGAAGCCTGCGGCGCAAAACAAACCTGCAAGATAGATTCCACCCCTGCCTTGCTGTAATCCGATGTACGTCAGTATGAGCAGCACGACAGCCTGTAACAAACCGACAATGAGTAAATCAGAACGCCCGAAAAGAATCGCCGTGGACTTTATACCGATCTTCAGATCATCGTCTCTGTCGACCATTGCATAGAGCGTATCGTAGGCCATAGCCCAGATTACTGCTGCAACAAATAGCCACCATCCGATGCCAGGCACAGTGTTGATTTGTGCCGCAAACGCCATCGGTACCGCCCAGGCAAAGGCCGCACCCAGTGCAAGCTGTGGAAAATGAGTATACCGTTTGGTAAACGGGTAGAGCATGGCGAGAAACAGCGCAACAAAAGACATTTTGATCGTCAGTGTATTGGTGAATAACACCAGTGCAAAGGCCAGTGCCATGAGAACGGCGGTGGCTGAGAGCGCATCTGTGGCGCTGAGTGCCCCGGTTGCCAAAGGTCGGTTACGGGTGCGTGTTACGTGTCCATCAAAATCCCGATCGGCATAGTCGTTTATCGCGCACCCTGCCGAGCGAGTGAGCACTGTGCCAATGATGAATATCAGCAAAGTGGGTAGGTGCGGCGCGCCATCGGCTGCAAACCAGAAAGCCCACAGCATGGGCCACATCAACAAATAGATGCCGATGGGTCTGTTCAGCCGCGTCAATGAAACAAACGCGGGTAGTTTGTGTCCAAGGTTAATGCTATTCACGCTGATGATTCGAAAGATGAAATATGGTTGGTCGGCAGGTATAGTATCGCGATTGTTGCCTGATAGCGCTCGAATTCGGGAGTTGGGCCCGGCTGTCGAATACCAGTAGCGCTCCAGTGAGTGTGTTTCCCGTCTACCCGTTTCAAGGAACAAGCTATGTCCCACTCTTTTGACTTCGACCTTATTGCCATTGGCGGCGGTAGTGGTGGCATTGCCACCTGCAACCGGGCAGGCTCATACGGTGCTAAAACCATGGTCATCGAAAGCGACCCCGTGCTGGGAGGAACCTGTGTCAATCGCGGTTGCGTTCCCAAGAAAGTCATGTGGTACGGAGGTGCAATGGCGCACGGTCTTCGAGATGCGGAAGGCTATGGTTTTGATATCACCGTTAACGGCTTCAGCTGGGAGCATCTGGTCGAAAAACGCGAAAATTACATCAGCAATATCAATAATGCTTACGCCAGCTATCTGGGTAAAAACAACGTACAAATCGTGCATGGCCGTGCGCGCCTGGTGGACGCCCATACGGTCGCGGTAGACGGCAAGCAGTACACTTCTGAGCGTATTGTGCTGGCGCCCGGTGGTTCCCCGCGCCTGCCGGACATTACTGGCAAGGAGTTGGCCATCACCTCGGATGGTTTCTTCCAACTCAAGACCCAGCCAAAGCGGGCATTGGTCCTCGGCGCTGGCTACATCGCTGTAGAGCTTGCCGGCATGTTGCAGGCAATGGGCACACAGGTCACGCTGGGAATACGCAAGGATTCGTTCCTGCGTGAGTTTGATCAGATGTTGCAGGAAAAACTCACAGAGGAGATGCTTGCAGACGGTGTCACCATCGCCAAGCAATTCAGCGCCACCGGTCTGGTTCAACTCGATAACGGCATTCAGGTAACGGGGCAGCAGGGACAGGTGCTTGAAGGCTTTGATGCCGTGATTTTCGCCATCGGTCGGTCTCCGGCAACTGACGATCTGGGCTTATCGGATGTGGGCATACAGACGGATACTCGTGGTTACATTCCGGTGGATAAATTTCAGCAGACTTGCGTGCCCAGTATCTTTGCCATTGGCGATGTCACCGGCCAGGCAGAACTGACACCTGTTGCCATAGCGGCTGGCCGTCGCATGGCAGATCGTTTATACGACAATCAGGAGGGGCGTCATCTGGAATACGATCTTATCCCCACCGTGGTGTTTTCGCATCCGCCGATGGCCACAGTAGGACTTACCGAGGCGCAGGCACGCGCCGAGTACCCTGACGATGTCACGGTGTACCAGACGGCGTTTACGGCCATGTACAACTCGTTTACCAGTCACAAGAGCAAAACAGCCATGAAGCTCATCTGTGCCGGAAGCAATGAGAAGGTGGTTGGTATACACATGATTGGCCTTGCTGCGGATGAGATGCTGCAAGGGTTTGCCGTCGCCATGAGGATGGGGGCAACCAAGCGAGACTTCGATGATACGGTCGCCATTCACCCCACTAGCAGTGAGGAGCTTGTCACACTCCGATAGACACAGCTTTCGAGCTGACGGGTTGCAAGTTTAACCCTTTGGACAACTGGTCGCTAGATACCTGTAGCAGAAGCTTCACGGCGAATCTCGCTCGTGATTTGCGCGTTTTTCAAGGTATCGACTTTGCTCATGTTCAGCCCGAGATTGCAACAATCAGGATTTAATCTGCTGGAGCTCATGCTGACTCTGGCTATTATTGCCATCGTGGCAGTGTTTGCCATCCCGTCAATGCGCGGCATATTGAGTGGGTCCGAGTTGAGTACAACCAGCAATCAGCTGGTGTTCGGCTTGCAAAGCGCGCGTTCCGAAGCTATCAAGCGCATTACCCCTGTAAGTCTCTGCCCCAGTGCTGATCCTGAGGCAGCACTACCGGCGTGTGGTGGAACTTATACTCAAGGCTGGATCGTGTTTATTGATGAAAACGGTGATGGTGTTTTGGATGCACCCGGCGATGAGCTCATCCGAAGTAGCGAAGCCTTGTCACGTGCTTTTTCGATAACACCGGATATGCTGTTCAGTGATGGCGTAACGTTCAGTATCTCGGGTGTGAGTATTAATGTTGCCGGTGTTCCTATTAGTGGCAGAATCTCTGTCAGCCATGCAGGAGAGCAAGAAGGACGGGTTATCAGCATTGCAGCCAGCGGTCGAATAAGTTCGTCTGCCTTGGCGAATATCAATACTGAAGAGGATGACGGCTAGTGAACAACGTACATCCAACAGTGTGCAAAAACATCATCATCAGATCGAGACAACGTGGAGTTGGGCTTCTGGAGGTGTTGGTCGCATTGATCGTTATCTCTTTCGGCGTATTGGGTATGGCGGGTCTTCAACTGACCGGCATGAAGCAAAGCACCAGTGGTTTTAATCGAGCAAAAGCGGTGATGCTCGCCGAAAGCATGACAGCACGCATGCGACTCAATCGGACCGGGGTCGCTAATGAATTTTATAACGGATTTGATTCAATAAATCTGAGCTGTGACACGCAACCTGATCCGTACTGTCAGTCCTATGGGGCAACTGACGCTCGAATCTGCACCGCTGAAGAGCTCGCTGATTTTGATATGTTCTCCGTTGCCTGTGGTGAGTGGAATGGGCAAAGTGCCAGTGGTGGTATTGAAGAGATGCTGCCAGATGGTGCAAGCCTTGCGGTTAGCTGCGACGATGTTCCTTGTACCAATGAGTCCAGCTACACCTTAAGTGTGACCTGGCCTGAAAACCCGAACGCCTCTTCCGCCGAGCCCACGCAATCCAGCCGCGTACAGATGAGGTTGCGACCATGAGCAGTCAACTGCGAATGCGGTCCCAGCACACATCGGGTTGTCAAGCGCCTCAAGGGCGTCAACGAGGCATAACGCTTGTTGAGTTGATGATCAGCCTTGTGGTGGGTTTGATACTGATTGCGGCGGTGTTCAATATGTATATGGGCAACGTTCGTTCTGCACGTTTCACCGATGGATTGCAGGCCATACAGGAAAATGGTCGCTATGCGGTGTCAGTATTGCAGCGCAGTTTTCGTTTGGCTGGTTATTCACCGATAAGCGGTATAGCGGGTGAGATAGAGGCGTTTGACTTTGAGAACAGTGATGAAAGCACCATTGTTATTCAGACACGACAGCCCTTTGATTGCACGGGGCAGGATACGACCTCGACCGATGGACTCGCGATCAATGCCTATACGCTAAACACGGCAACAAACGAGCTTACGTGCACGGGTAATCAGGAAGATAGCGACAGCATGCCCATTGTGGAAGGTGTTGAGCAATTCAGAGTGCTGTACGGCATTGATGTGGATGATGATCCGGCGACGTGCGAGCCGCAGCGCTATGTACCGTTTGACCCGACGCTGCAATCGTCACAGGTTGTCGCACTTCGCTTTGCGTTGCTGGTTAACTCAGGCAGGCCGATTCGCACGCGCAACACCTCCGAGACATTCGTATTACTCGATGAAACCTACAACAGCGACAACGATAAGCTGGCACGTGAAGTGTTCAGTAGTACGGTGATGCTACGCAATAACAGCGCGTGTATCAGCTTATGAGCCAGGTAAAAAATAAAACTGCACGACGTGCAAACCGTGTTGTCAATACACATCAGCGCTCGCAGCGTGGGGTGGCACTGGTCGTCAGCCTCATCTTGCTGGCTGTCATGACCATTGTGGGTATCGCCACCTTGTCGGGGACACGCCTTAATGAGCAAATTGCCAGCAATACTCAACAGAAGTCCATCGCTTTTGAGGCTGCCGAATCAGCCATACAATCTGTTTTCAATTACGATGATTTATTCAGCGCCATAACGTCGGATCCGCAGGCGCCAGCCGATGATCCCGGTCCGGTTATGTTGACCGATGCTACCTCGAATCTTGAATCAGGTTACGACATACTCACCGACGGTAGAGGTGTGGACATTGAAGGGACTCTTCAAGTGCAGTTTTGCGGTGAAGTACAGCCTATTGGTACCAGCCTGAGTGCCGCTCTGGACAGTGGTCAGATTGCTGCGGTACTTGTGGATATCAACAGTGTGGTAAACGTCGCAGGCTCTGGTGCAAATGCTGATCATATTCGTCGTGTTCGATTCCAGGTGCCTCAGACCAGCCGCACTGGCAATTGCCCTGTTCCTTAGCCTGGACTATCCATGAACCATGGAAGAACTCAGTAGCTTTCCTTAGCGTGCGTTACCACAGTCCACAATCAACACCCTGTTGTGATGACTAGAATGAATGACCTGAAAATATGAACCAATGCAATAACAAGAGATACCATTCCGGATTTACATTGATAGAAGTGTTGATTGTGGTTGCGATTCTGGGAATCGTTGCAGCCATTGCCATACCCAGCTATTCGCGCTATGTAATCAACGCAAATCGTACTGATGCGATCAGTTTTCTCTCTGAGGTGGCGGGAGAGCAACAACGCTATTTTTCACAAAACAATGCCTACGCCAATGCGATGTCAGATCTTGGCTACGGCGATCAGGACACCAGCCTGAGCCCCGAAGGCTACTACACGGTCAGTATCCAAACAATCAACAACACACGCTACATACTGAGTGCGACGCCTGTTGTCGGTGGCAGGCAGGCCAAAGATACAAAATGCAATGTATTTACGCTTGATTCAACCGGTAGCCGAGCGAATACCGGCGGGGAAGACACAGACTGCTGGTAGGCAGGTCATTGCATGATGACTAGTTTATCCCCTGACTTTCTAGATATTCTTCGTAATTACCCCGATAGTCGGTGTACTTGTCTTCCTGAAGTTCAATGACGCGATTGGCCAGAGAGCTGACAAATTCGCGATCGTGGCTGACGAAGATGACGGTGCCAGGGTAAAGGTCGACCGCCAGATTGAGAGACTCGATAGATTCCATGTCCAGATGGTTTGTCGGTTCATCAAGAATCATCACGTTAGGTGATTGCAACATCAGTTTGCCAAAGAGCAGCCGCCCTTTTTCACCACCTGACAGCACATTGATCGGTTTGGTGATGTCGTCCTTGCCAAACAGCAAGCGGCCAAGAATTCCGCGGATTTCCTGTTCATCATGATTTTCCTTGTTGCCCCACTGACCCATCCATTCAAGAATAGTGATGTTCTGATCAAATTCTTCCTCATGATCTTGTGCAAAGTAGCCAAGACTGGCGTTCTCTGCCCATTTAAGGTTTCCACCTGAGGGTTCCAGATCTCCAGCCAGCATCTTCACGAACGTGCTTTTGCCAATACCGTTAGGACCAATGACTGCGACTTTTTCGCCTGCCTCGATCATCAGGTCCATTTTTTTTAACACGGTGTGATCATCATACCCAGCCTTGACGCCTTCGAGTTCTGCCGCATTTCGAAACAGCTTCTTGTCGATATCAAAGCGGATGTAGGGATTCTGGCGGCTTGACGGCTTCATTTTTACGACAGCCAGCTTGTCTATCTGCTTTTGCCTTGAGGTTGCCTGTCTTGCCTTCGATTTGTTAGCTTTGAATCGCTCCACAAATGCCTGCAGATCGGCGATTTGTGCCTTCTTCTTGGCGTTGTCGGCGTACTGACGCTCTCGTGCCTGTGTTGATGCCAGCATGAAGTCATCGTAGTTGCCCGGATAGATCTGGATAGCGCCATAGTCCAGATCGGCCATGTGTGTGCACACGCTATTCAGAAAATGTCGATCGTGAGAGATGATGATCATGGTGCTGTTGCGCTCGTTAAGCACCGACTCCAGCCAGCGAATCGTATTGATGTCCAGGTTGTTGGTGGGTTCATCGAGTAACAGCAAGTCGGGGTCAGCAAACAGCGCCTGTACCAGGAGTACCCGTAACTTGTCGCCGGGGGCAACTTCGCTCATCAGCACGTTGTGTTGCTCTAGCGGAATAGAGGCGCCCAGGAGCAGTTCGCCAGCACGAGCCTCGGCTGAATAGCCGTCCATTTCGGCAAACTCAACTTCCAGTTCTGCCACTCGCATACCGTCATCCTCGCTCATCTCCGGCATGGCGTAGATCTTGTCGCGTTGCTCCTTGACCGTCCATAGTTCTTTGTGTCCCATGATGACTGTGTCAAGCACGGTGAATTCCTCGTAGCCGAACTGGTTTTGTTTCAGGGTGGCCATGCGAATCCCGGGTAGCAAAGTGACATTGCCCGAGCTTGGCTCAAGTTCTCCTCCAAGAATTTTCATGAAGGTTGATTTTCCGCTGCCATTCGCGCCGATCAGGCCGTAGCGATTACCTTCACCAAATTTGATGGAGACGTTGTCGAATAGCGGCTTTGCACCGAACTGGATTGTGAGGTTGGCGGTCGATATCACTGGAGTTTGTTTCTGGGTCAGGCTGAACGCCGTATTGTATCGTTTTTGTGCAACTTCCATGTACCGTCAGGTGGTCTGTACACAAGCAGGACTGATAGGGTGGGTTTGATGACTTGTAACCAGTCAACAGGTGGTTCAGACTGGTCAGCTCAAGTGTTTATCGCGACACTGACCAGCCTGACTTGTCCATGAAAGGATTGCGCGTTTCATGAATAGTCCAGTTTAGGCTCGTCAGAATTTCACACCCCTGGATGATTAAGCCAACATGACTAATTTTGACACCGTAGTTTCACGAGCCAATACGGCCAGTCTCAAATGGGATTTGTACAAGGGCCAGGATGTCCTGCCGTTCTGGGTCGCAGACATGGATTTCCCCGTGGCTCCAGCCATCCAGTCAGCTCTGGAGGCTCGTATCGCGCATGGTATTTACGGGTACACATTGCCTCCGGCTGAGTTAGGCGAGGCCATTATCGCCCAGCTGCAAGCCGAGTATGAATGGCAAGTGGATCCTGACTGGATTGTCTGGCTTCCTGGTGTGGTAACCGGCCTGGCGGTGAGTTGTCGTGCCTTTTGTCCTGATGGGCATCAGCTTGTGGTAAACCCGCCCATCTATCATCACTTCTTTGACGCTCACGAGTTTGCCCGTCAGGAAGTTGTTCGTGTGCCACTCAAGCGTGAGGATAATCGGTGGACCTACGATATGGATGCCATGCGCTCGGCCTTTAACGAAAAGACATCACTGATGATGATGTGTTCACCGCACAACCCGACTGGCACAGTTTTTAAACCATCGGAGCTGGAAGCGCTCGCGCAGTTGTGCAAGGAACATGACGTCATTATGGTGTCCGATGAAATTCACTGTGATCTGGTAATCGATCGCAAGGCCAGGCACTATCCAACCGCAGCAGCGGTACCGGCAATGGCAGATCGGATGATCACCTTGATGAGCGGCAGCAAGACGTGGAATATTGCTGGTCTCAATTGCTCGTTTGCCATCATCCCCAACGCTGAGCTCAGGGAGAGATTTCGGCAAAGCGCCAAGTCGATTGTGCCCATGGTTCCACCATTGGCTTATGAGGCGACACTTGCGGCCTATCGGGATGCACAACCCTGGCGACAGGAACTGCTGGATTACCTGGCAGGGAATTATCAGTTTATTAAAGAGAGCCTTGGCACCACAGAAGGCCTTGTCGTAGAACCCATACAAGCAACTTATCTGGCATGGATTGATGCGACAGGTCTGGGTCTTGAAGATACCAAGGGATTTTTCGAACAACATGGCGTTGGCCTGTCCAGCGGTGAGCAATTCGGGCAGTCGCAGTACGTAAGGATGAATTTCGCCTGCCCACGTGCAACCCTTGAACAAGGCGTCCAGCGCATGCAGGCAGCGGTAGCCTCACTAAAGGCTTAGCGTCTGCTGGTTAACTACCGCGATAGTGGCAAGAGGATGTTGCCGTCGTCCACAGCCTTGATGAAGTTCAGTGTCATGCGGGCTGTGGCGCCCCAGAGCGTTTCTTCGTCATACGGTTCGTAGACGACGATGGGGTGACGACGAGCGCTCTGAGGGTCCATGTTTTGGCGTGCCCGAAAGGTAAAGTTGTTGCGATTGCGCAGCCAGCTCAGGGGAATGAGAAAAGCGCGAGCAACCTCCGAGCTTTGCAGGCTGAGCTTGGCAGGCCAATCAACGATACCAACGACCGGTGTAACCTCATAGCTACTCACCGTGACGTAAGCGTCGATAATTCCGATGACCTTGATTTGATCAGCAGCCAGGCCTATTTCCTCATGGGTCTCACGAAGTGCTGCAGCTACCGCGTTTTCATCTGTTGGCTCTATGCGTCCGCCGGGAAAGGCCACTTGCCCGCTGTGACGGTCGCGATCATTGTAAGCCCGACGGATGAACAATATCTGCCACTGGTTGTCATGTCTGATGAGCGGAATAAGTACGGCAGCGTGGCGCATGGCTTTCACAGCAGGCGAGTCCGCATTTTGATGCAGTGCATCATCATCGGGCTTGTGAACCTGGGTGAGTTTGTCGTGCATGGATTGAGTATAGTGTCAGCCTGCGGCGTATCGTTAATTATTCGAGGTGAAATTATCGCATCGGGTTGATTTTCTGCCAGCAGCTTTTACCACCTTCATGTTTCATTACATGCCAGAACCAGGGAAAACTGTTCATCCATGCACGTCGATATGTCCTCGCTTTCTGCTGTGGAAGCCTATTCCACCCTGACGCAGACCGTCGTACCGCGCCCCGTGGCGTGGATCCTCACACGCAACGATACCGAGGACTACAATCTGGCCCCGTATTCGTTTTTCAATGTTGTGAGCAGCACGCCGCCCATGATCATGTTTTCTTCCGGCATGAAACCCGACGGTTCCACCAAGGATACGCGCTATAACCTGGAGCAACGTGGCCAATGTGTCATACATATTGCGCATCGTGAAATGGCCGAAAAGATGACAGCAACAGCCGCGACCTTGCCCCGTAATACCTCAGAGCTCAGCGAGTTGGACCTGGCCCTGGCCGAGATGCCCGGTACAGACTTGCCGCGTCTCGCAGATTGCCGGGTAGCGTATGCGGCAACCCTGCGCGATACCAAAAAAATAAGCCATGACTGGATAGGTTTTCTTGAGCTGACGCACCTCTATCTGGAGGAGTCGGTTGCCGGAAGCGACGCTAAGGGACGTTTGAAAGTCATGGCTGACAAACTGGATCCCATTGGACGGCTTGGTGGCGGTGAATACATACTGGCGGGCGATCTCATTAGTATTCAGCGTCCTCGATAGCCTAATTTCCTGCTATGAAAGCAACCTTTGTTTTCAGAGTGTCGACCACCATTTTTCGAAATCAACCGGGATAGGTGAGTGTGCAGTTACCTTTCATGAGGCATAGGTGGCGCTTTGCTGGTGGAATCGTGATTCTAGCCCTGCTTGTCTGGGTCTGGACTCTGGTGCCGGCGGCCCATCTGATCGAGCAGCTTCGGCTTTGGATCGTCTCTCTTGGCGTGGCAGGTGTGGTCGCATTCACAGCCCTGTATATTGTGGTGACCGTGGTGCTCGGTCCGGCGTCGGGTCTGACACTCATGGCAGGACTTGCCTATGGGTTCTGGGGGTTTCCCCTTGTAGTCATCTCTGCAACACTCGCTGCGGCTGTGGCTTTTCTACTGGGGCGTTATGTTGCACACCGGCGAGTCAATCGCTGGATAGAAAACAAACCCAGGCTCTTGGCGTTGAATCGTGCTGTTACTGAAGAAGGGTGGCGGGTGGTCGGGCTCATGCGGCTCAGCCCCATCATTCCCTATGGTTTGCAAAACTATCTTTTTTCGGTCACTCACATCGGTTTTGTGCCGTTTTTTCTCGCCACGCTGATTGGCATCATGCCGGCAACCGCACTCTACGTGTACATTGGTTCACTAGGACAGGCTATCGGTCATGCCAGCACGTTACAGTGGGTGCTAGGCGCTGCCGGGCTTGGTGCGACTGCACTGGTTGCCTGGTTTGTTGGCAAGCGTGCCACAGCGGCGCTTGAGCGACAGGCTGCCATCGATAGTCAAAATGAGGCCAACTAGGAGGCTGCCCCGCAGAAATCAATCGGCTACGAGCAGCCCACTTTTGGCCAAAATTTGCGCTCATTTTCGTCACTTAGCCAGCTAAACTCCTCAAATGATCACAAAATTTGACTCAAAATTGGACTACTCTCGCTCGATCGCTTTCTACGGGGCCGCCTCCTGCCATGAGTGATTCATCAACGCTTCGGCATCTGCTGGAAAGGGCAGAAACAATTGCGGTTATCGGTCTGTCGGACAAAGTTCACCGACCCAGCTACTTTGTGGGTAAATATCTGCTTGATCACGGTTATCGAGTCATACCGGTAAACCCCACTATCAATGAGGTACTTGGACAAAAAAGCTACCCAACGCTCGCCGACATCCCGCACAAGGTCGATACCGTCAATTGCTTCCGACGATCTGATCAGATGGTGGAGCTTGCCAACGAGGCGATTGCAATCAGCGCATCCTGCCTGTGGATGCAACTGGGCGTCGAGAACGATGAAGCCAAAGCGCTTGCCGAAAATGCCGGTCTGGATGTGGTTATGAATCGCTGTACCAAGATAGAGCATGCCAGACTGTTTGGCGGGCTTAACTGGGCTGGAGTCAATACCGGCATCATCAGCGCGCGCAGGCCTCGCAAGATCAATCTGTAATGGACGGTACTCTGGTGTTCCTGTTTGCAACAATCACTGTCTAAACCTGCTTAATTCATGGGAATCCCCTGTCATGGCTGATCGTCGATACGCACCGGAAACTCTTTGCCTGCATGCCGGGCAAATTCCTGATCCGCTAACCGGTTCCCGGGCACCGCCCATCTATCAGACGAGCTCCTATGTCTTTGATAGCCCTGATCACGCCGCCAGTTTATTTAATCTGGAGACCTTTGGTAACGTCTACTCGCGCCTATCCAATCCGACCAATGCGGTGCTTGAGGAGCGGGTGGCAGCGTTAGAGGGTGGCAGAGCTGCATTGGCGGTCGCCTCGGGGATGTCCGCCCAGACAATTGCAACGCTGACGTTGTGCAAGGCGGGAGACGAGATCGTTGCTGCCAGCACCCTTTACGGGGGTAGCTACTCCCTTCTTGATGTCAACTTTCGCAGGTTGGGAATCACTACGCATTTTGTTGACCCTGATGATCCGGAAAACTTCAGGAAAGCGATAACCCCGAATACCAGAATGCTCTATGCCGAGAGCCTGGGTAACCCGGGACTTAATGTGCTGGACATTCAGTCGGTGGCAGATATCGCACACGAACACGGTATTCCCCTGATGGTGGATAACACGGTGCCATCCCCGTTTTTATGCCAACCGTTCAAGCATGGTGCTGACATCGTCATCCATTCGGCCACAAAATACATTGGCGGCCATGGAACTTCCATTGGCGGACTGATAATCGAGTCGGGCAAGTTTCCCTATGACAATGGCAATTTCCCCGATATGGTCGACGCATCCGAGGGGTACCATGGGGTAAGGTTCTATGAGACGTTTGGCGATTTCGCCTACATCATGAAAGCGCGCATGGAATATCTGCGAACCATGGGGCCTTCGATGAGCCCCTTTAACGCGTTCACCTTTTTGCAGGGACTTGAAACCTTGCATGTGCGCATGGAAAGGCATTGTGAAAACGCGGTCAAAGTGGCTGAGTTCCTGCAGCAGCATGAAAAAGTGCGCTGGGTCAACTATCCGGGCCTCCCTTATAACCGATATCGTGCACTGGCCGATAAGTACATGCCAAGGGGATGTAGTTCCTTGATGAGTTTCGGTATTGCAGGTGGACTGCAGGCCGGTATCCGATTTATTGAAAAACTGGAGTTTCTGAGTCACCTGGCCAATATTGGCGATGCCAAGACACTTGTTATCCACCCAGCGTCAACCACGCATCGGCAGCTTAATGAAGAGCAGCAGGTAGCGGCAGGCGTTGGACCGGATCTGATCAGATTGTCTGTTGGCATAGAGTATGTGGATGACATCATTCACGATATTTCTCAGGCTCTGGAGGCGCTATAAGAGAAACAAGGTATGTCATGAGTCTGATGTGCGGTCTTCTAAAAAGAGCAGAATGCTTGCGTACCTTCCTCGATGACAAGCGCCAGATAGCGCTTGTTGTGATGGTGCTGTTGGCATCGACAGCAGCACATGCGTATGAAGACATGCCCAAAAATCTCAAACAAGGTTGGGATGGGGATGTACAGCTGGGTGCTTTGGCCACTTACGGCCTTACCGACTCAAGCGCTATTTCTGCGCGAACCACGATCAGTTTTCGAAGCGCACGGTGGGAACACGAGCTTGACTCGAAATGGTATCGCAGCGCCAGTGAAGCGCTGGTGTCCAGGCGCGATTCTGACGGCGAAATCATGCGTGACGTGAACGACGAGGAGATCAAGGATCTGGTGAGTAGCACCACCAATAACCGGCGATTTATTAGCGGCCAGACGCGTTGGTTTTTTTCATCCAAGCACTACCTGTTTGCCATTGCCGATCTGGATATCAATACACCGGCTAATCTGGAGTCGTCCACCCGACAGATTTCGGGTGTCGGCTACAAGCTTTACCGCGGAAAAAGTGATCTGTTGGGAGCAGCGATTGGTGTGGGAAGGAAAAAGCGTGTGGACGTCTCTGGTGCCAGTGAGCAGGGGGCTATTGGCTATCTGGCTTTCCGGTACAAGCGAAAGCTCAATGATCTGATGACAGTGTCATTCGATCTAAATTCTGACTTTGGCAGTGAAAACCGGTACTCGGAGGCAGAAACATCGCTCACCTGGAAGCTGCGTGATCCGGTGTCATTGAAATTGAAATATGAGGCCCGGTTCAACAGTACGGTGATCGACCCTCTAAATACCTTCGACGATGAGCTGGAAGCTGCCCTGAGTGTGAACCTGGCGGTGGAGATATTCTAGTGTAGTGTGACCTTCAACAGCTGTTTGAAGCGTTTGAAGGTCACACTACACTAGTGGGTGACGCCAGATACAAGTTCGCAAAGCCTCTCCGGGGTACCTGATTTTTTTTGAAAACACATTTTTAAAAGTGTTACATCGGTTGATCGTCTAGAGTAGACCTCGCAGTCCCGGCAAGGGTAAGCTAAACCAACAGCAAGCGAGCAAGTTTACGTGACAAGTTACCGATCCGATACACAGCGTCTGGAGGCTGTGAGATTACGTGACACGAAAGCCGATGGGCAATTTGTCTACGCGGTCCTGTCCACAGGTGTGGTGTGTTATCCGTCATGTCCATCGCGCGCAGCATTGTCAGAAAACATGCGTTTCTATCATGATGTCGATGAAGCACTTGCCGCAGGGTTCAGGTTTTGCAGGCGTTGCCGTACTGATTTACCGCCTCTGGCAATTCGTAACCAACAGCTGGTTATTGATGCGTGCAGGCACATTGATGAATCGCTGGAAGCCGTGCGCATAGCTGACATAGCAGAATCGTTGGGTGTTAGCCGTTTTCATCTTGTAAAATTGTTCAAACAGACGATTGGTCTAAGTCCAAAGGCTTACGCACAAGCGATCAGAGCGCATAAGCTGCGTAGCAATCTCATTGCTGATCAGTCAATAACGCAGGCTCTGCTGGATGCCGGTTATCAGAGCATGGGAAGTTTCTATGCAGATGTACATAAACGTTTGGGAATGAAAGCAACTACCTTGCGCAATGGATCTTCTGAAGTAGCTATCCGGTACGGTTTTGCGGACACGCCTTTTGGGCTGGTCATCGTTGCACAAACCGGCAAGGGCGTCTGTGCAGTGCTGTTTGGCGAGTCGCGTGAAGCACTAGTACAGGATCTTGCCACTAGATTTCCAAAGGCCCGGTTACAGTATGACGAGAAAGGCGTTCAGGTGCAGCTGGCTTCCGTGGTTAAAAAAATCAAAAAGCCGCAGAGCTTAATACAGATTCCTCTGGATATTCAAGGTACCGTCTTTCAGGAAAAGGTATGGCGGGCGCTGTGTGATATCGCAGCCGGGCAAACGGCGACTTATGCGCAGGTGGCGCAGGCCATAGGCCAGCCAAAAGCTGCACGTGCTGTGGCAAAAGCCTGTGCTGCAAACCCTGTGGCGGTGCTTGTGCCTTGCCATCGTGTGGTTCGGGGCGATGGTAGTTTGTCAGGTTATCGCTGGAGTATCGAGCGTAAGAGAGCCTTGCTCGAAACCGAGGCAGATTTGATTAGTCCAGATCATTCATGACAGTACTATTGCAAACTGAATTGCTCGCCCGTAAACAAGTCGCCTATCAAGACCTTGATCTGATTCAACCATGGCTCGGTAGTGTTGCACGGTGGTGCTCCTGTGTTGTCTTCGGTACAGGCAGTGGTTGCCTGTTCCTGCACCGTGTAGTGCATGCCGTATACAGGCCTTATAACCTTGTCACCTGGATTGACACTTGCATCGAACATCAGTTGCTGATCGGTGCCAAGCAACGACATCAGTAAGGAAGGCAAGCGATACAGCGGTATCTTTCCGAGGTTCAATGGGCCACGCTGTCCATCAATGACGATAAGTGGTGTGCTGGTCAGTTTCTCCAGATGTTCGCCAGTGAAATCTGATCGGGTTTCCGGTAATGCCCATGCCTCGGTGTATACGCCATAGTTGGGTCCCAGAAAAGGTAGATGGTCGCCAAATATGACGATCAGGGCATCGGGGTCTGCCTTGCGCAAGATAGCCAGCCGTTCCATCAAGTCTCTTGATTTGTACCATATCTGATTTAGATAGCCATTTAATAACACGGACTCTTTTCCAGGTTTGACTTGATCAGGGTATGCCTCGTTACTGGGGTAGGGCAGGTGGCCATGGTACGTCAGCATGTAGTTGAACACAGGTCCTGGCAGATCCAGTTGATCGATATGCTCAAACACTTGTTGGTACATGCTGTGGTCGAGCAGAAGTGTATCAATGGAATCTGTCATGTCGAACTGCGCCTTGCTCAGGTATTCATCGAAGCCCACCAGTTGATAAGCGTTAGTACGATTCCAGAATCCTGGCACATTAGGGTGCGATGCAAGCGTGTGATAGCCGGCCTGTCCCAGTAAGCGCGGCAGGCAGGGTGAGGTATTGCGTAACCAGCCTTCGAAAAACACTGCATTGCGGGTAACGGGAAAACCACATAGCACCTCGAATTCAGCATTGGCTGTATAGCCTCCGAAGACCGGAGACAGAGTGGCCGTGTTCCCTGTTTCTTTCCACAGTTTGCGGAACTCCTCTGGCAGTGGGTCTTCCGGGACCCATTGCTCGCCGAGCGATACCGGATCGAAGAAGGATTCCAGAACAAACATATGGATGTTTCTTTCAGACGTGATGCTGATATCACCCAGAGCTTCCTGAAAGTCAGGTTCAAGGATTCCTTGCCTGTTATCGTCCGGCGACGAGAAAGCCAGCGTATCCAGTGCGCTCGCTACTTCTTCTTTCTCAGGGGGTTTTTCCACTTTGCTTATCGTGCGGACTACCTCTTGTGCAAGGTGCAGCGCCAGACCTCGCTGGCGGTAGTTAGCCGGTTGGTTCCATACGGAATTTCCAAACTGCTTGTCCAGCAAGACACGCAAAGGCTCGCTCTGAGCATTGATGGCAAACCCTGCAAGACCAAGTGCCAACAAAGTTAGCCAGAGGCTGATTTTTTTCCAGGGAATAAAGGCAATGGCAAGTATCAAGGGCATGCCTGCCACCAGAAAAAGTGCAATCTGACGCCAGCCGTCAGTCAGAAAAAAAACGTTCTGGACATTGAGCAAGTCGTCAGGGCTTGCAGGCGTACCTAACACCGATAGCTTGGCGGCATTGCTGAGCTGGAACATAACGATAACAACGCCAGCGAGTATCAAGGTCTTTGGCAAAGACCGTACTAGCAAGGCGACCACAAGTGTGACTGCCAGATTACCTGCAAAGTCCCGATACCAGTATTCGGGTTCCAGCGTGACATCGAAGCCATAAGTGATGACGGCCCTGCACAGGAAGGTCACGAGCAGGACAGACACGACGAGCAGCGTACCTGCCTTGATCATTTTGAGCATTCTTTCCCTACCGATTAACGCATCGTATCGACTACGCGATTGTTTCCGACGACACTCGAACAACGGTTGCTGAGGAAGATGTCCATATCATGGGAAATCATCTACTGTTCTACTTTCACAAGCGTCTTCGGCAAATGTTCCAACAGGCTTTTGGAGCGCTCACCGCTGATGAGTCTTGTTGGCAGTTGTTCGAAGGTGCTCACTAGTGACAACATCACGGCAGAAATATAAGGCGTGCTCTGCACCACCAGTAATGTAATCCACATGCGTGTGTCACTCAGGTAAGCATCATCGCGCAAGCAGATAGCGATGGCCGCGGTCAGTAAACCGGCGGCGATCAGCGCCTCTTCCCTTGCATCCATTAGAGCCTGACGCCAAGTGTGTGCCTCGCCCATCTTGGGGGTACGAAAAAAACCGATACGCGTGGTATGCAAGCCGGCGAGCATCGCGCGGGCGATAGTGTGTGATACGGCCAGTCCCGCGATACCTGCCCCGATACTCTGAATAAGATTAGCGTTCATTCGCCAACGGTAGAGGACAAGCATCTTTGATAGTTTGAAAACGAAGAAGCCGATCGGGAGGAGGCTAAGCATGATCTCCGGTGGATCATAGATATGCGGAAACAGAACCATCAGCACGCAGTACATCAGCGCGATGCAGTTAAACATCAGACAAAGCCCGTCCGCCATCCAGGGTAGCCAGCCGGCCAGAAAGTGATACCGCTGGCCAGGATTGAGTTTTGAGCGGTTAAGCTTGAGAAAGTACCGCATGTGATGCCGCAGAATTAACACGGAGCCGTAGGCCCAACGGAAACGCTGTTTCTTGTAATCGAGGAAGTTGTCAGGCATCAGCCCTCGACCGTAGGATTTTGGAATGTACGAGGCGCGGTAACCATTTTCAAGAATACGCAGACCCAGCTCGGCATCTTCGGTAATGCACCACGTTGACCAGCCGTCAACCTCTTGCAACACACTGCGGCGAACGATAGTCATCGTGCCATGCTGAATGATGGCGTTGCGGACATCACGGTTTACCATGCCGATACCGAAAAATCCGGCATATTCAGCGTAGATCATGGATTTAAAAAGACTATCGTCGGCATCACGGTAGTCTTGTGGAGCTTGCACGATAGCGATTTTCTCGTCATCGAATGCGGCGGTGCAATCGTCGAGCCAGTCAGGGTCGACAACATAGTCACTGTCAATGACGGCAATGAGTTGTGCATCATCGGCTGTATGTTTCAGTGCGTAATTCAGCGCACCCGCCTTGAAGCCTTCGAGCGGAATGACATGATGAAACTTGAATCGGTCATCCTGACGGTTGCACCATTGCTGCACGGGAATCCAGCAAGCGGGTTCGTCAGTGTTATTGTCTACAACGACTACCTCGAAGTTCTGGTAGTTGAGCTTGCGAAGCGCTGCCAGAGTTTCGATGACCATCTCTGGTGGCTCTTTGTGTATCGGGACATGAATGGAGACCTTCAAAGGTTCTTTTGCGCGTCTTGCACCGAGCTCGGCAGGCTTTTTGGGGTGCTGTCGGTTCCATATTGCTTCTGCCCATTCATGAGCTTCAGTGAGCAGTATGATGGTGATACAGAAGGCGGCAGCGAGAAGCCCAATACCGAGTATGACCTGCTCCCAGGTCATGTACTTTTGTGAATAGTCATAGACCATCCACACAACCACGGTTGAGATCGCATAGGAGACAAGGACCAGAAAGCCGCGGCCCCCGTGAACAAGTCCGCGACTGTCGCGCAAAAGCAACGCTAGTAGCAGAACGGCAAATGCAAGGGAGAATCCTGCAATGGCTCGCCATTCGGGCACCGGCGTTACCGGTTCGGCAAATGGAAATTTGGGTTCGCGATCAGCATTAAAAATGCCCCAGTAACGTCCGACAGCTCCTTCATCAGTTTTCCATATCTGATCAAAGGCCTCCAGTACAAAGTAGTTGGCGTCACGGGCATCGGCCTGCGCTAGAAACTGACGCAGAAATTTTGCCTGATTCTGTAGTGACGGTATGGATCCAAACCGTTGTCGGCCCTCGCTCGGCCAACCGACCTCACCCAGAACAACGGTTTTTGTGATGAATTCACGCTGAAGCTGATCGTATCGTTCAAATACATAATCTGGTGCGCGCCAGGCAGGCACCCCTTCCCAGTAAGGAAGTACGTGCGCCGTGACGTAGTCAACGTGCTTGGCCAATGAGCGATTTTTCAACCACACATCCCACGTTTCCGCCACAGTCACCGGGATGGTACCGACCATGCTCTTCACAACATCGACATACTTGGCGAGCTGTTCGCTGGTAATTTCTCGTCGTAGCAGGACTTCGTTGCCTACGACGATACCGATGATGTTGCCCGGGTTGTCCTCCACGATACGCCGAAGTGCACCGATCTCTTCCCAGTTGCGTTCAATGTCATCGGATATCCATACCCCGACCATGACATTGAGCCCTTGTTCTGCAGCGAGTTTCGGTACGCTACCCAGTGTGCTTTCCACAGAGTAGGTACGAACCCGATCTACCTTGTCTGACAGCAGTGCCAGATCTCGGCTTATCTGTTCTTCACTGGGGTAGTCGGTCGCCTCTCTTGGCGACTGGCCGGCGCGGAAGGGTGAGAACGACACCCCCTTGATGGTATCCGGCCATTCCGGAACGTAGTCGGGACGGTTAAATACCGCCCAGGTGGACAGCAACAATGCCCCGACCAGACCAATGATAATCCATGATGCGCGATCTATTTTGAACACGAGTACCCAGAGAAGTTGTCGCTGTCTCCGAAGGATGCTTGGGACATCTCGTGCTCTTTCGGGACTGCGTACTGATAAAGTTAGTGGTCCTTTAGGACCGTAGAACGAACTACGGTGAGCTATTTACCGCTGGAGAACGATGATAGATTGGAAAAGTACTAAGCTCTGGGCGGGTGTAATTTCTGCAGACTATATAAATAACGAATAAAAACAGAAGGTTAGATCGCAGGAAACGTAAATTACGATATTGTAGAATTTCGGACACATTCATGGGAATGTCATCTTGATCAGACTAAAGTATCACTGTGTCACACTATTGACACTCGGCGATTTACCTTAATTCGCGGGTGACATCGTTGATGGCTCAGTGGGTCGTGCGAGTTGGCTGTCCGATTTTGTAAGCCCATGTTTCGTTGTCGAACACTAGGAGTCTGCGGGGCCGCCTCCGGCCGCGCAGGCTCCTAGTCAGCTTAATTATTGCGCTCTGGGTCATCCTGTGCAGAGTTTGCGGCAGGGCGTTTTCGTATAACGTGTTGTCGTGGCTGCACATTAATTTCGCTCACTACAGCGTTGTCTGGCGAACGCAATAATTGCAACACAGAGTGCGCAACATCGTTTGCCTGGAGGCTGTGAGACGGTTCGGGGCCAGGTTCAAAATCCAGTTCATTGAAAAAATCGGTACTGACACTGCCTGGATTGACGATACCCACATGGCAGTTTGCGCTGGCCACCTCGTGCGTCAGAGCCTGAGCGACGCCTCTGAGCCCGAATTTTGCCGCGCTATACACAGTGCCGTAACGAGCACCCTGCAAAGCACTGGTTGATCCGATGAACACAATATTGCTACGCGAGCGACTGCGCAGATGTGGAAGGCATTCTCGTACCAGACTTAACGGGCTGATCAAATTGAAAAGAATACTTTGATGAATCTGCTGTGCGGAGAAGTTTTCCAATGAGCCTATGTCACCGCGTCCTGCGTTACAGACAACGCCATCTATCAGGTGTGTTTTCAGAATCGTGCGCACAAGCGCCATAGTGGCGGGCAAATCGCCAAGGTCTATTGGGTAATGTGTTTCCGTATCTGGAATGCATGCGGGAGGTGTCCTGGACAATGACACCGTGTGGATATCATGACTCGCCAACAAATCACAGCAAGCCCGACCGATTCCTCGGCTTGCTCCGGTCACCATGACACAAGCAGGTGTGTTCATCAGCATTTCCTTGTTAGACAGCGTGTTAAGTGAAAAGGAAGAAAATTGGCTAACTACATGGAAAGAACTGATCTGGCCGTATGGCTTTTTCCAGACACTCTTGACAATAGCTACGCATCGACTGTTCAGTCTCCAGCGGATAGCTCATCATGCCCTCCCGTGCGCTTATTGGTGCTGCCAGTAGCTTGGCATCCGGATACAGCCGTACCAGTTTTTTATGAAATCCCTTCGGCAATCTGAATACCCCCAGACTGACGGAATGTACAGTGCTCATGTCCAGAGCGCTGAAAACCTGATCGAACAGGTTGCCATAGAGTTCGTTGAAATTATCAGCGTACAGCAGAGGGTCGAACCGCAGGCCGATTTTCCATCCATGCTCTTGCAAACGTTTGAGTGCATCAAGACGCTTGACCAAAGTGGGCGTGCCGTGTTCTTCGGCCTGCACTACCGCCTCGGGGGAAAGGCTGTACGCCACCACGACGTTGGGGATTGCGGGCTGTTTGAGCAATGGACGAATCTGTGTGCTTTTGGTTCTTAGTTCCAGATGCGCGAGCGGGTTGGATTGCAAGTAAGACAAACAGGAGTCGACAAAGCCTGTCACCGGATCCAATGCCAGTGAATCGCAGTCATATCCTGAAAAAAACCAGACCTTGTCATTGTGCTCTTTGGTGATGTTGTCCATGTCCGAGAAAAAATCTTCCTCGTTGACAAAGACGACGTAATTGGCAGATTGATACATACCTTGCAGAAAGCAATACCGACAATCGTAGATGCAATTAAGCATGTGAGAGAAATAATAGTTGTGTTCTCCACCGATGTGATAGCCGGGCGGTGTAGGCAATACGCGTCTGCCAGGCTTGCTGGCGAGGATAAGAGCGGGGTTACCTTTCTGATGCCTGAAGTTTTGCGCCGGGGCATTAAAGACATCTCCGTAGCGTTCGACAGGGACGATGCATGCGCGTGGATATCTTGCGCGAATGGCAAGCGTGCGTGGATGATCCCGTACTGCATTTTCGATGTAGAGCGTATCCATTGTGACTAACTGCCGTAGACGAAAGACAACAGGGAGAGCGATCTCTTCAAGGTCCTTCTGATGTCTTTCGCACTGCCTGTTGGATTGTCAATACTGGGTAGTTCGTTGCTAATGGCAACATGCTGTTGTACCAGTTGCGTGAGAAGCTGCTTATCATTAACGCTATGGTGAGTGGTGTGAGTAATCTGGTTGATGAATGCTTCAATGCGGATCTTTTGCTCATGGCCTGTCGTGAGATCCAGCGTCTGCAAAGCCTCAAGCAAAGGTAAAATAGCGGGAAGTGCTTGTTCGACAAGCGTTATCACTGATTTGCTGGTCACACTCGTGATGTCACATTCCGGGTTGTCCGACACCACCTTTATGCTGTGTACCTGACTGGTGGATAAATACCGGCAGGCGGCATTAAAAACACCCGCTGCTTCCATATCGAATAGCACGCCTTCACAATACTGCGTGTCTGGCGTATCCCGTGTGCTGACACTGGCGGTTGCTACGTCCCTGAACGCCTTGTCGTGTGGCAGATGGGGGAACCATTGTGCGCCGCTTGCGTTGTCCTTGACATGATGCGCGACCCGCACGTCGGCGTAGTCGAACAGACCGCCGGCAATACCTAGATTCGCTACCATGTCGATCTCCGGATGAGCCTGCAGGACAGCCCCGACAGCGGCCGCTGCGTTAAGTTTGCCAACGCCTGTTTCCAGCAACAAATAGTCTGGTGAACCATACAATCGCAGGTGTCGGGCTTTGCTTTGTCGCAATGTCAATGCATCGAGCAAAGGGCGCGTCTCAGCTGGAAGGGCGGTTACGATACACAGACGCGACATGAAAATTAGCTGGTAGTTGAGTTATTTACGAAACGTGGAAGGCCACCCACCGCACCTGAGCAGGATTTGCTATCGAAAAACAGGGTGAGGGCGCCGGGCTTCCGGAAGGATTGGGTAATTTCATGAGTCATTCAGACGGGTGTTGGCGCTACAATGATAGATTGGCGAGCTGCTCTTTGATACTACTGTACACCTGACTTCAACCCGATTAGAAGTTTGTTGGCAATGGGTGTTCATTCTGGAGCCGCATAATTCGTGTGGCGATGGCGCACCGTGAAACGAACAGGAAAACACATGCTGGTATCCAATCTTGAATTTCTACCGGGTCGCAAGGTCAACAGGCATCTGGGGTTGGTGCAGGGCAGTTCGGTGCGTTCCAAGCACGTCGGGCGTGATATTGCAGCATCGCTCAAGAACTTCTTTGGCGGTGAGCTTCGCGGCTACACAGAATTGTTGTCCGATTCACGCGAGGAGGCAACGCAAAGAATGCTCGAGCAGGCAGCCAGTATAGGCGCAAACGCTGTCCTCAATATCCGCTACAGCACGTCCAGTATTGCTGCTGGAGCCGCTGAGATTTTTGTCTACGGGACAGCCGTTGAGCTAGCTGACGACGACGCGGGCAATGTCTAGTTATCTGTTTCAGGCCGGGTTGGTTGTCTCGCTGCTGATACTCGGCTATCTCTTCGGGTCAATCGCAGAAAAGCGGCATTACAAGCGAATTATCGCCCGCGAGGCCCAGGGTCTTGATTTGCCTGTAATTGCCAGCCGCTACCCGCCTGAGGATCGTCGATACGCTCAGCAACTTGTCAGCGGCAGTGTCGTTGTCTCCTCGGACTATTTCAAGAGCTTTCTTGCCGGTTTGTTTAATATCTTTGGTGGCAGAGTGACTCCGTACGAGTCGATGCTGGACCGGGCTCGGCGCGAGTCCGTACTACGTATGAAGGATGAAGCCAGGCGCGTGGGTGCCAGTCATGTCTTTAATATCAAGTTTGATACCACGCGTGTTGCCACGGGTCGTCTGGCTGCCATGGAAGTTCTTGCCTACGGTACAGCGATGATTCCTGCTCGTGCCGATCAGACCGAATACGCTCAATTGGCGAAAAGTATTGATTAGCGAGACGCTCCATGCAGTATGAAAATCGACAGCCAAAAGAAGGTATTAATGTTTCGCAGGAGCATCCGCTAAAACAGTTTTTTCAGTTGGTTGTCGGGGCTCTGATTCTGGTGGTCGTACTCGTGGTGTTACTGCAGGTATCCGGTGGCTGGTTAGCGAAACGCGTGCCGTTCAGCTTTGAGCTTGCCCTGATGAAAGAGCTGGATGTCACGTTGGGCAACTCCGAGGCCCACCCGCAGATGACTGAGTATCTCAACGATCTGTCTCAGCGTGTGGCTAGCCATATGGATCTGCCAGAAGGTATGCAGATAACAGTGCATTACAATCCGCAGGATGTTTTTAATGCCTTCGCCACAGTTGGTGGAAATCTGATGTTTTATCGGGGGTTACTGGAAAACATGCCCAACGAAAACACACTGGCCATGGTGATGGCACACGAAATAGCCCATATTTACAACCGTGATCCGGTCGCCTCTCTCGGCGGTGGCGTGGCCAGCACGCTTGCACTACTGGCATTCACCGGCAGTTTTGGTTCGAGCATGGCGGGCTCGGTATTCGGTAGTGCCGGCACAATCACTGGCATGCAATTTACCAGAGGCATGGAAGTAACCGCTGATGAGTATGCGTTATCTGCGCTCAACGCAAGCTATGGCCATGTCAATGGCGCAATTGCCTTGTTCGACCTGTTCAAGGATGCGCGTGGTGCTCACGGCGGAACCCCGAAGGCACTGGATAGCTTTTTCAGTACTCATCCACTGGATCAGGACCGGGTAGGTGCCGTGATTGAGCGAGCTAATAGTGAAGCCTGGTCGCTAGAGGGCCCGTTGACGTCCTTGCCTGATGGGTTTGACAGCTGGCTGTAGCCTCTACTGTGCCTGATCGACCCAGTGATCGATCAGGTGTCTTGCAATGGAATCCGGACGTGGCAGCTTGTAGCCCTCGGTTTCATCGGCCCAGTTACCGAAGGTCCGTATCTGCTCGCGAGAAAACCATTGAGCATCAGCGAGCTCAGTGGGATCACAGCGAATGTCTGTTGTGATTGCGCGTGCTTCGAATCCGAGCATGATGGAGCGAGGAAACGGCCAGGGTTGTGAGGCTATGTAGCGTACGTCCTCTGTCTTGATAGATGCCTCTTCAAGCACTTCCCGTTGCACAGCCATTTCCAGAGACTCACCCGGCTCCACAAAACCTGCCAGAGTTGAAAATACACCTTCTGGCCAGGCCGGACTCCTCCCAAGCAGGCAAAGATCGGGCGCATCTTTGCAGGTGTAGGTCACCAGCATGATGACAGCCGGATCTGTTCGGGGGAAAACTACATGCTCGCACTGGTTGCAGGTTTTTACATGCCCGCCATTGCCAGACGACAAGGTATGGCCACACTGTATGCAATGACGCGTCTGATTGTTCCAGTAGACAAGACCTCGGGCATAGGCGAGTAAAGAGCCTTCGTGTTGTGCCAGCAAAGGCCCGACGCTTCGAAGGTCCTGAAATAACCCTGGGTGTTTATTTCCGAACGCATCGGTTGCTCTGGCGATCAGTGCGTTTCGAGCGATCTCGTTCAGCGGGCTTATATCGACTGCAAAATAGCTGTGGTTGTTATCTTTGCCGAGAAAAATCTCGGTGAGATCGCCTGTTGCTTGTGCCGGCAGCAACAGGGCCACGGGCGTGCTTGAATCGGCAGCGATTAGTGACTTTCCATCACACACGGGAACGAGACGTGCATTATCGCGCTCACGCAATGCTTGCATGGCACTGGCGTCTTTTCTGAGATGATCGGCACGATCAATATTGCTCTGACTGTAAAACATGGCGTGGATGAAAAATTGAAACAGGGGTGAAGTATACGTCGCCTGAGACAGCTATCGCTTGTCTGATCCGTGTAATCTGGCTGCCCGGTTGTGCAGATGTACATCGTAAAGATAGGGCGGTAAGCGTTTTTACTTGTTCAGTTTTTGGATCTATCAGTGGATAGTATGTAACCATCTACAAACAAACGAGTAACAATTCAGTGCATGGGGTGTGGCAAGCCGGGTGGCCTGATCATCATGACATGATGAGATCTTTATTCTCAACAATCGCTTCCGGTACTGATTGTGCTGGATCATGTGCCCTGCTCCCTTAATTTTCCTGTTACACGGATAGACTACTTTGAACACTACGGTCGCCAACAGAAGCGAACACTCAGGCTGCGTGATTGCACACACCGTCGCCAGTCGTAAGTGCAACATCAATTTTGTCGCATCGCTGATTATCGCGTTTTTCAGCCATCCGCTGATGGCTGAACAAACCGACACGCCGGTGGTCGACGAAACGCCAGTTGAGCTGTCCCTTGCTTCAAACCTTACACAGAAACCTCGATGGGAGCTTGGGCTGGCTGGTGGTTACTTTTCCGGCTTCGACTACCCTGCGTCGAGCGATGCTAACGAGCGCGCTATCGCACTGCCGTTTTTTGTTTATCGAACACCGCTGCTGAAACTCGGTGACGGCGGATTGAGCGCGGTTGCCGTTCAAAATCCGCGTTTCAAGCTGGATCTATCGATTGGTGGATCGCTAAACGCCAGTTCGGAGGGCAATAGTGCCAGACAAGATATGCCTGATCTGGATTTTCTGTTCGAGGTGGGGCCACAGCTGCAAGTGGAATTGTTTGATCGCCCGCTTGCATCTGGTGCGCGACTTCAAGGCTGGTTCAGCTCTGAGCTGCGGGCCGTATTCTCCACGGATTTTCGAGGAGTTGATACTCAAGGGGTGGTCGCCGATGCCGGAATAGGTGTCGATGTAGCCGATATTGCCAACACAGGTATTACGCTGATAACGGGGCTTGATGTCAGTTTTGCAACCGAGCCGTTACATGACTATTTCTATCAGGTTGATCCGGAGTTCGTTACTGACACGCGGCCTTTGTATGACGCGAGCGGCGGGTATCTTGAAACGACACTGGTTGTGGGGTTGTTTGTTAAGCCGCTGCCTCAAGTGAGTGTATTTGCGGGAGTTATACAAGGATTTTATGATGGTGCTGCCAACCAGAGTAGTCCCCTGTTTGACGTTACTGAGCAAACACGCTTTGCGCTGGGAATAGCCTGGACGATTAAGACCAGCAAGACGATGGTGGGTGTCATGGAAATGGGCAGCGAAAATAACTGACTGCCATTTGTTACGCTTGCAGCCGTCAATTAGTGTGGCACTGCTGCCTGACGGGCAACGTCGGTGTCAAGTGTCTCCTCCAGCAGGTCTGTATCTGTAGGCGTCTGTGTTTGCGATCCTGCATCGATATGGGTTTCTGTGAGCGCAAATTCCACCAATAGCGGAAAGTGATCAGAACCGATATGTGGCAGACGTTGCAACTGGTGCAGTTTGAAGTGTTTTGACACAAAGACATGATCGAGTGGCCAGCGAATAAACCAGTGGCAGGCATTGAACGTGTTAAACATGCCACGCCCAACGCGTGGGTCTTTCAAACCGCTGATTTCGCGAAACAGACGCGTAGTCGCTGACCAAGCCACGTCATTGAGATCGCCTGCAACTATCACCGGTGTTGTAAGCAGGGCTACTTCTTTGGCAATAATGATCAGTTCCACATCCCGCTCTGTGGACTCAGTATTCTCGTCTGGTGCAGGCGGTGCAGGGTGCGCCACATACAGTTTGGTCTGTTGATGTTCGTTCAAGCTGATGTCCATACTCATGGATGGCTTGTCGGGTTCAACCAGAAATTCGATGCGTGGATTTTCAAGTTTCAACTGTGAATAGACATGCATGCCGTAGAGGTTATCCAGTGGGCATTGAACCCGATGAGGATATTGATCTAGCGTGTCCAGTTGCTCCTGCCACCAGTGATCAGACTCAAGTGTTATCAGAATATCCGGCTTGTGCTTGTGAACAAGATCCAGTAGCGCCTGCGCATTGCGGTTGTGTGTCAATACATTGCTGCTCAAGATCCTGATGTTGCCCAGGGAGGTTTGACGTTCTGGCAGGTGGCGTTGTATTTCGACATCGTGCAATTGTGTATTGGGCACGATCCAGTAGCATTGATAGGCAAGTGCAGCAACAACACCGACGGCACTCAAGCTCAGCAGGAAGTGGCTTGATGGTTCACCGAATGCCATGACTGCCAGCCATACAACGCACAGAATCGCCAGTTGTACTCTGGGAAAATCCATTGCGCGGATGTACCATTTACGGCTTGAGGAAAGCGGTAATAATGTCAACGCAACGAGCAGTGCAGCCGCTGCAATCAGCACGATAGTCATCGGTGCACCTCGCACGAGCTGCCGGGATATTGATGTTTCATGTTCATGCGCGGATGATAGCAAGGCGCGGCGACCGGGGCGAATATCATGAACCGGCGGTGCTGCCGGAAATTGAATTCGGTTGAGCGATGTCGCTTGCCGGAAAAACCCTCACATTTACCGATTAGCCGAGGTGTAAGTTGCAGATTCAGGATCTGGAAACCTTTGTTGTAGCCAATCCACCGCCGCACTACGGTGGGCGTTATTTCATCTTCGTCAAACTCACTACTCAAGATGGCGTCGTGGGTATAGGTGAGGTGTACACCGCCACTTTTGCGCCGCGGGTGGTGGAGGCGATGGTGCGCGATGTATTTGAACATCACGTGCAAGGCTCAGATCCGTTTCATATCGAACGTCTGTGGCGCCGCGTGTATGGGCGAGGATATACCCTGAGACCCGATGTGTCCCTCATGAGCGTACTCAGTGGTCTTGAGACCGCTTGCTGGGATATCGTGGGCAAGGCGGTAGACAAGCCGGTGTACGAGCTTCTGGGTGGCCGTGTGCATGAACGGCTGCGTACCTATACGTATATCTATCCTCGCAAGGGCGAGGACAACTCGGTATACAGCGATCCGGAATTGGCTGCCGAACGCGCTCTTGAGTATGTGGCTATGGGATTTACCGCCTTGAAGTTTGATCCGGCGGGTGGCTACTCCGTGTTTGACGGTCGTCAGCCTTCACTGGCGGCGCTTGAGCGTTGTGAGCTATTTGTCAAAACCCTGCGAAAGGCGGTGGGTAATCGGGCAGATCTGTTGTTCGGTACGCACGGTCAATTCACGGCAGCCGGTGCTATCCGTCTGGCAAAACGACTGGAAGCCAGCGATCCTCTGTGGTTTGAAGAACCGACACCACCTGAAAACCCGAAAGAGATGGCTCGGGTAGCGCGTCAGACGTCCATTCCCGTAGCCACTGGTGAGCGACTGACCACCAAATATGAATTTGCCAGAGTACTGGAAGAGCAGGCTGCTTCCATTTTGCAGATGGCTTTGGGTCGAGTGGGTGGATTACTGGAAGCGAAGAAGATTGCCGGCATGGCGGAAACCTATTATGCGCAAATTGCACCGCACTTGTATTGTGGTCCGGTAGAAGGTGCAGCCAATGTTCAGTTGGCAACCTGTACGCCAAATTTTCTGATTCTTGAGAGTATCGAAGACTGGGGAGGCTTCCATGCCAGTATTCTCAACAGCCCCATGCATTGGGAGGACGGATACGTGATTCCACCCACTGCGCCAGGCATTGGTGTGGAGCTCAATGAAAGCGTTGCACGGGCTAATCCATATAATGGTGCAAGCTTGCATCTGGAGATGCAGAACGATCCATTAGATTCCTGATTCTTCGATGTCTTTCATTGATGCAAAGGCGGAACTAGAGACCCACATTCATGCTCTCTGTAACTTGCGACTTAACGGCAGGATGACATACAGCGACAACACATCCTTTCTGATCTGCTTTATGAGGGTTGTGTGTTCCTGCCGATCAAGAAGCATGAATCGTGAGCGTGTAAAGCTTGCATCCAGTCTCTCGAAACGCAGTTTCTGTGATGGCCACAGCGCCGCTGCCCGGCGCAGGAATTCGCCCGACGATTCGTTGTGTCGGCGATGGGTCATTCGCGATTGCAGCAGGCGACTCAGCTGCTGCCAGTAACGTTCTTGCGCCGTCAGGTCTCGTGTTCTGCGCGCTGGCATGCCCAGTACCAAGGCACTCCACAGACCGGCCAGAACGATAACCGCAAGGGCGATATGCCATGGCGCAGGTTTCCCCAGGCCTGCGCGTTCCCACAAGTTCGCTTGTGAGTCGTTGTCAAAGTCAATGACCAGTCGTTGCCAGTTATGATTGATAGCATCCCAGCGTAGCTGCATGTCCCGGATAAACCCCGGTGTCTGACGCGCCAGTCGTGGTACTGATGCCTCACCGGGTAAAGCGGCTGCCAGACCGTTCTCGATACGTGAAGGCGCGACTGCGCTGGTCGGATCGAAACGTTGCCAGCTACCCTGCAGATAGGCCTCAGCCCATGCATGAGCATCGGACTGGCGCACGATCATATAATCCTCATTCATTTCACCGCCCTGATAGCCGGTAACGACACGAGAGGGTATGCCGGCGGCTCGCATCATGACGACGAATGCTGCTGCGTAGTGTTCGCAGAACCCTTCGCGACTATCAAAAAGAAATTCATCAACGGGTGTGTCGCCGAGAAGCTGTGGCCGAAGCGTGTAGCTGAATGGTTGATCGTAAAAATGTTGCATAACCGCATTTGCGTAGGCCGTATCACTGCTGTGCCCGGATCGTAATTGTCTCGCAAAGCGAATGGTTCGTTGGTTCTTGCCAGGCAAGTGGAGTGTCTGCCGGCGCGGTTTTTCCGCTGCCGGGAAGCTGCTGCTCAGAACCGAACTTTGCCGGTATCTGAGCGCTTGTGAAACGTTGTCGTCCGCCAGGATCTGACCATCACCGTACATCGTGCCGATGGCTTGGCTGTAGAGCCTGTCAACGCCCTGTGCCGTGTTGTAGGCGCTGGGTAAAGAGGCTGCGTTTTCCAGAGCGAACAACCATCGCTGGCGATGGGGCTGCAACGTCACAACATAGTCGAGAACGTCACTACGGGGTCCGTTATAGCTTGGTTTCGCCTCAAATCTGAATTTGCTCACATCCCAGTTACGGCCGTCAAATTCTGTCAGTACGGGACCTCGCCAGTACAGCTGCTCCGCACTGGGTACAGCACCGTCAAACTCGACTCTGAACGCTACCGCATCCGATTGAGAGAGATTACCGATGGAGCCGGGGGACATCGAACCGGACAGGCCGGTTGTTGCCATGGAGTCTTCTGGCAGTGACCAAAGAGGGCCGGGCAGACGAGGAAAGACAACAAACAGCAGCGCAGCCAGTGGTAGTCCCTGAATCATCAGTACCCCGATCAATTTCAGTTGTCTGGCAGTGCTCTCCGGGTTTTTCGCGTCACGCAGCACGCAAAGGCTGTAGGCAAGTGCGGTTACCGCAGGAAGTGTCAGGATTGCTGAGACTATTGACTGTGAGTAGAAGTAGTGAGTTAACAGCAAAAATGCACACAGGCACAGTAGTAGTGTGGCGTCACTGGTGCGCCGGATTTCTGCATACTTTGCTGCCACGAGGATGAACAGAAAGGCAACGCAGGGATCCCGGCCGAGAAAGTAGCCATAATGCCATTTGATGATAACTGCACTGGTCGCCGCCACCACGGTTACGCTGAGCGGTGAGAGTATGGCTTGCAGCAACTTTGCCGATGGATATTTGAGTAGTGCCAGTCTGGCGGTGACCAGTGAAATACCGGCAGCGCTTACCCAAAGCGGAAGATGTGGAAGATGCGGTAACTTCACAAACATCAGCAGAATTGCCAATGCGTATAGCGTCCGAGGCGGTACATTATCGGCATGCAGGCTGCCGATACTCGGCAGTAATCGGCGCCACGATGGCAGTGCAGCAGCGTTCATGCAGGCTTGTCGTTCTGGTCAAACAACGCAAGGGCGCGCAGGGCCTGAGCCTGTTGTTCTTTGCCACGATTTCTATCCAGCGAAAAATCAGGAAGCTCTAACGCATAATCGATCTGTGTGTTCTCGGCCCTCAAAACCCAGGCACACAGGCGCGACAACTTGGCTTCCACACCGGCGACAGTCGCGTGCCGAAGATCGAGACTCGTTGTAGCGCAGGCCTCATCGTTGTCATAGGTTCTGGACTTCAGACCCAGACCGCGAGCGGCACTTTTCCAGGCGATCGAGCCGATCGAATCACCTGGCTGATAATCGCGTAGCCCGGACACATCTCCCGACACAAGACTGTGTGTCGGCTTGCCCTCGTCCTCACCGCGAACAACGGGTAGCGGCGGCGCTTCTTCCTCGGGCCGAGGAAAGACAAGTGCCTGTGCTTCGACGTGTAAATAGCTCCAGCAGGTCCACAAGCCCAGTGGCCAGTCGCTTTGCAAAGTCAATCTGCCTAGCCGACATAGGCCGCGGGACTCGGCTTTGATGGCAAGTTCGGCGTTTGTCATTGAGTTGGATGGTATCTGCACCATGGCACTATAACTGCCCGCCTTGACACGGATACCTTGACGCAGGTGCGGGTGTGAGTTTGCGAGCTTGATCGTGAATGTGACATCGTCACCGGCAAAGGCATCGTGGCTGGAGATTGTGCTAACACTCAAGCCTGCCAGATTGCGATAGGTGTGCAGCAATGTGCTGGCAAACAGCCCGGTAAGCAAAAAACACAGCGCGTAGCCCAAGGACAGCGAATAGTTGATGGATGCAACCAACATGAGCAGTAAGGTCACAAGGAATGCGCCACCGCGTTTGCTCGCGATTATATAGACGCGCTTGTGCTCCACAGTGTGCGGCAGGCTATCCTCTGCACGGGAACGAAAGAGACGTTGCCACAGATCGCTCTGCTGAAGTCTGGAGATACCTGGCTTCATGAGTATTCCGATCTAAGGCATGGCGACCTGTTCAAGAATATCCAGTGCACGGCGACTGCCTGTGCCAACGCGTCCAGTCATACGATGACCCGCAAGGGCTGGAAACACATCGCTTACATCATCTGGCAATACATGATCACGACCCTTGATGAATGCGTAGCTTCGGCTCAGTCGTACCAGACTCAGTCCGGCCCGTGGACTCAGGCCTGTGCCGGCGTTTCTGGTGGCAAGGATCAGAGCCTGTATGTAATCGAATACCGGAGCGGCGATATGTCCCTTCTGTGATCGTTCGCTCCACTGCTTAAGCTGTTGCGATGACAGCAGGGCCTGCAGTTGCGATACGCTGGCCCGTCGGTCGCCATGCTCCAGCAGCTCCCGCTCGGTCGCAGCGTCTGGATAACCGATTTCAATACCGACCAGAAAGCGATCCAGTTGAGACTCAGGCAGCGGGAATGCGCCAAGCTGGTCGCTAGGATTTTGTGTGGCTATGACAAAAAAATCATCATTGAGCGGGTGCGTGACGCCATCCACGCTAACCTGCTTTTCCTCCATCGCTTCCAACAGTGCACTTTGTGCTTTAGGTGGCGCACGATTTATTTCATCTGCCAGCAGAATCGAGGTGAAAACAGGGCCAGGTTTGAAATCGAATGCCTGTGTCTCTGCATTAAATATTGAAACGCCAACAATGTCTGCCGGCAACAGATCACTGGTGAACTGGACGCGTTTCCAGTCAAGACCCAGCGTAGCGCCCAATGCGTGTGCAAGGGTGGTTTTGCCGACACCGGGTACGTCCTCTATTAGCAGATGCCCGCGCGCGAGCAGACAGGCCAGCGCCAGAGTGGTCTGGTGACTTTTGCCGAGCAGCAGCCTTTCGAGTTGTGCGGTCACGTCGGAAATGGCAGGTTCGGGCAACAGGTCGCTGATCTTGCTTTGTGCTATGAGGCTCATGGTGTTCGTTGTGATTTGTCGTATCGGAGTGTGTATCGGCCAGCAAGGAGCAACATTGTGACGCTTGGATGCGACTCATCGCTGCACTAGCGGATTTGCGTCCTGGCTCGCAAATCCTGCCGAGCCGAAGTCATTGAGTGATCCAACTGCTCATCAACCTGCCGTTGGTATATGGCGGTATGGAGAAAGCGCAATGTGGTTTTGGCCGAGTTGGTATACTGCCCACAGCTTCCTCGAGTAATTGCATGATCCCGGCGTGAAAAATTTTCTCAAGACTGCTGCACACCAGCACAAGGATCCTCAGGTACGACTTGGATACGTCAATGAAGTTGAGGCAGGGGCTGATGATGCCCAAGAGGCATTGTGTCTCATCGCCAGAGAGGATCCGGACCTCGCGGTACGTCTGGCAGCGATCGAAAAAATAAACGATTTAAACGTGCTACGTGAACTGCTCGACGCCAGTTCAGATGATGCTGACCAGCTTAGTGATGCTGCGGAAGCTCGTCTTGTATCAAAACTGACAGAAGGTCGAGTCAGTGATGTTGCCGTCCGAGCCTTACTCAGTACACATGCAGCAAGGCTTGCTGTGCCCATAGCTTCCCACTGCTCAATCGTAGAACAACGCGAGATGGCGTTGCTCGCGCTGAAAGACGAGCCTTCGCTTGTCACAGTTGTGCAGCGGTCACGGTTTCATGACACACGTCTGGCTTCGGCATTGCGGCTAACCCATCACGATGCCTTGCGCTCGGCGTTGAGTGCTGTTCGCTCCAGAGACAAGGTGGTTGCCAAACAGCTGCAGCAGCGCCTGGATGCAGAGGCTGCAGCCGAAGCGGCACTGATTGCCAGACGTCATGCTGTGAACACGACGCTGCAGTCAACGCAGTCGCTCAGTGATGGCGTGTGGACGCCACAGCACGCCGGCAAGCTGCAGGCGTTAAGCGAAAAGTGGGCGAGTCTGACCCCCGAAGATCGTGAAGAACATGAGGCCAGTTTCGCTCAGGCGATTAGCAGCGCAGAGCAAAAATTGCAGAATTACACTCTGGAGAATGCCGAGAGAAATAAAGACGATACCCCTAAAGCACAGGACTGTTCAGAACCCGACTCGGGCGCTGCCTCTCCGGACGAGCTCAGTGCCAGTGTTCCGGCGGCCAAACCGTCCAATGATCAACCAACGCCTGAACCCATTGACGATCCGGCGCTGGTGCCGGTTATGCAAAAGCTTGCTGACAGCTCGATTGAACAGTTGAGTGAACGTCTGACAGCGTTAGGTGATTCCAACGGGAAAGACGCCGAAAACGTGTCAGAGCCTGTCCAGCAATTGCTCGCTTATGGTCACGCAGTTACCGTACTTTTCGATCCACCCTACGATCTTCACAAGGCGCGTCCTGGTGCGTTGCAGCAACGCATAAAAAGAGTATCCGCATTACTCGATACACCCAGGGTTCTGCCGGGGATAGACGTTTCGGAACACAACTATGTCAAAGAGCTGGCAAGCCATGCAGGTATTCTGGAAGATCGTCTGGGCAAGGCAAAGCAGGAGTCTGCTGACAGGATAAAGGCCACTCATCGCCAGTTCGCGGCTCTTTCCGGCATCATCAAGGAGGGCAAATGGGGCCCGGCGAATAGCATGATGCGCCGGCTGAAGAAAAAGATTGATGCCATGGAGGCTTCCGAACGCACCTCTTTGAACGAAAAGCTAGAGCGTGCTGAAAAACAGTTGTCTGAGATGGCTGACTGGCAGGACTTTGCCGCCAGACCCAAGCTTGAAGCCCTGTGCGAGTCCATGGAAGCCCTGCCAGCGCTGGAGCTCGGTCCCGAGGAATTAGCCAGAAAAGTACGTGAACTGCAAGGTGCCTGGAAAACTCTCGGCGTTAGCCGAGCATCCAACGACTTATGGTCGCGGTTCAAGACGGCAGGTGATACGGCGTACGAGCCTTGCAAGGCATGGTTTGATAACAAGCAGAAGGAGCGTAAACAGAAACTCGATGCCAAAGCTGCCTTGTGCGATGCGCTGGAAACCGAGCTCGATAGCCTGACCGGTGAGACTGACTGGCGAGCTGTATTCAAACGGGTAAACAATGCCAAGCGCGAGTGGTCACGCAATCGTGTACCGGACCGTAAACCTGATAAAGCTCTGGAAGCCCGTTTCTCGGCGGCGCTAAAACCGTTCGAAACGGGTCTGGCTGAGCAATACGAAGCCAATGCCGCCGCAAAACAGGAGTTGGTAGCCAAGGTACAGGCGTTGGCTGAGGCGGAGATAACGCAGCACGCAGCCAATCAGGCCAAAAGCCTGCTTAGTGCCTGGAAGCTTGTGGGTATCATGCGCCGCAAGGAAGATCAGGCACTGTGGGAGGTGTTTAATGGTCACCTGGGAACGATTTTCAAGCATCAACACAAAGTAGAGCGTGACAAGCAGCGTGCCGGCCTCGAGCATGTGTTTCGTGCAAAAGACATTATCAAGCGTCTCAAGGCACTTGCGCGTGCCGACTCCCTGGAGGAGGGAGAAGTACAAACCCTCTCAACTGAGTTTCTGGCACTGGCAGAGTTTCCTGAACGGGATAAGAAGTTTCTGCTACGCGATTATCGGCAAGCAATGGATGCTTGCTCTCGAGTGCAAGAAAATGCATCAAAGCGTCGGCTGCAAGCAGGTCATGAAGAGACTCGGCGTCTGGTAGGTCTATGCGAGCAACTCGAAGTCGCCATAGAGACTCCAGATGCTGTCGCTGACACTCTAATAGACGACATATCGCATGCCTGGGATGCCAGTGAAGTGAAAGTGCAAGCAGATCTGGATAGTGCGCTGAAAACGCGTCGTGATCTTGCATTGGGTCATATCAAGGCAGGCACCCAGCCTGACTACGAGGCGAATGAGACACTGCGTCGTGATCTTCTTATTCGTATGGAAGTGGCAGCAGGAGTGGATACGCCGGCAGAAGACAAGTCGCGGCGCATGCAGTATCAACTGGAAAATCTGCAACAGGGAATGACATCCGCTGGCATAGATGATGCCAAACAGACATTGAAAAAGCTTGAGCATCAGTGGATAAAAGCGGGTCCTGTCAAGAGTGCTGTCAGAGATGCGCTAAACTCACGATTTCTCAAGGCTTATCATCGATAACAGCTATCCTGCATGTAGCGCCATGACGGCGTGCTTCGCGACCTGGCTTTCTTGCAACGCGTTTAAAACGCAACCATGGACTGTCAGTTGTGAGTGATGAATTAACTGAAGCGATATTGCAGAAAGCGATGCTCAACGATGAGCTCGTGTTGTATTACCAGCCGAAAGTCAGTTTGCTCAGCGGAGATGTCATCGGTGCTGAAGCGCTGGTTCGCTGGTCTGACGGTGCCAGCGGCATTGTGTCCCCCAGTGAGTTTCTTCCATTGGCTGAGCGTAGCGGCCTGTTGCATGACCTGACCTTGCAGTTGCTGGATCAGGTTATTGATGCCAGCGCCCAACTGCCCGATCATCATCAGCCGGCCTTATCCTTATCCATCAACGTAGCGCCCGGCGATCTGGCTTCCAATGCCATCAGTCAGCGTATTGGCAAGGCGCTGGACGAGGGACGTATGAACGCTGCAGATCTTCAGGTTGAGATCACAGAGAGTGCCGTGATGGGTAACGTTGATGAGGTTTACGATGATCTGGTCAGGCTCAAGATTTGCGGTATCAAGATACTGATGGATGATTTTGGCACAGGGTACTCTTCCATTGATCGATTGAGTCAGTTGCCATTCGATGCGCTGAAACTGGATCAGGGCGTCGTCAAGCGTATGGGTACGTCACATCAGAATCTGGATGTGGTGCGTTCGGCGATTTCGATGGCGCGTGAGCTCGGTATGATTTCCGTTGCTGAGGGCATCGAGACCGAACAGGCCTACAATTTTCTAATCGCCCATGGATGTGATGAAGCACAGGGATACTTTATTGCCAGGCCCATGTCTTTTCAGGAGTTCAAGGTATTTATCAACCAGGAGCATGATTTTGGTGGGTCGCAATTGGGCCGTGTACATCAAGCCTCGCTTAACCTGTTGAGATTCAGGAAAAGTCTGCTGGATGTGGCTTTCTGTCGCCGGCTTGGTGATGGGGTAGCACTGGAGTCCTTGTCCGATCCCGCCATGTCCGCTGATGTTTCAGAATCGCGTCTGGGTCGATGGTACTTTGGCATTGGTCAGAAGCTCTGCGAGTATCACCAGTTCACCGATATCGAGCAGCCTATGCGAAAAGTCCATAGCGACGGGCTGGCTTTTCTCGAGTTACTGGATGATGACGCGTCACCGCAAGCGCTTGACGATGCTCTGGAGCAGATAGATCAGCAGGTTGATCAGCTTCTGTCATTGTTTCATCGACTGGAGCGGCTGTTGTTGCAACAGAAATCGAACTAGCGAGGCTCCTAGCGCACAGCAGTTGGAACCCGCAAGGTCGAATTCAGCGATGGACAGATTACTCTTTTTGCTCCCACGGTGGCATCGGCGTAAATTTGCCTACCATGAAATCAGTAAACACCCGAACCTTGTTACTCAGATGGCGGCGATGCGGGTAGACAAGCTGGATGCTTGAGGAGTCAGCAGAGTGTTCCTGCAGCAGCGGTATTGCTGCACCGGATTTTAGTGAGGGCTGGACGACGTAGGTCGCCAGGCGCGCGATACCTATGCCGGCCTTGACCGCCTCGTGCAACGCTGAGGCGCTGTTGGTGTGGAAATTACCTTTTACACGTTGAACACGAATACCGTCAGAGGTTGAAAACTCCCAATCATTAAAGTGGCTGATTGCCGAATGGGTCAGGCAGTTATGATTGAGCAGGTCTTCTGGTGTGCGCGGCGTACCGTATTTGGCCAGATAGTCCGGGGATGCACAGATAACGCGTTTGTTGACCGCCAGTCGTCGAGCCACGAGCGACTCATCAGTAAGACCGTCGCTCATGAGGATGGCGACGTCAACGCTCTCACCCACCAGATCAACTTCACGTTCGCTCAATTCAAGTTCCACTCGCAGCTCTGGGTACAGGGCCATGAACTCGGGCATGAGTTTGATCATTTGCAGGCGGGCAAATGCAGAAACAGTTGTTACCCGCAATGTGCCGCTGACCCTGTCGTGCAAGGCCATGACCGCATCCTCTGCCTGTCTGATCTCGTCAAGTATCGAGCCGCAGCGGTCGTTGAAGGCATGACCTTCTGCCGTCATGCTCAGTTTTCGGGTGGTGCGCTGGAACAGCCTGGCTCCCAGACGATCCTCGAGACGCGTAATCAATTTGCTGACTGCTGAAGGAGTGAGATCGAGTTCACGGGCTGCGGCTGAAAAGCTCCCCATATCAGCAGCTTTTGAGAACACCAGCATTTCTGTGTATTTATCCATGTCTATCTATGCTTTTCAGTCACGATTACTGGTAACAGGAGGGTGATTGTACTCTCAAAAAAGGGTAATAACATGTACGTAACTAACAGCATACTAGAGACCGCTCATCAACATGTCACAAGAAAACAAAGTTCCAACACAAATTCAAGTCGATTGCTATATCAAACAAGCAAAACTCCTCCGCTGCCAGGCGCTTGCATCAATCGGTAAACAACTTTTTCGTTCGCCATTGCAGATGCTGAACAATTGGTCTGTTTCTTCTCCTTCAAGCAAATCCTTACGTAATACAACGGCTGACCAATCATCCTGAGTCACGTTTGTAGGGCGAGGGTAGTCCGAGTGTGGCTGCCTTCGCCGAGCCGATCCGTCGCAGACGGTCACTAGGAATCCAAACACGGCATCCATCGTCCCCTTGCAGGTAGTGGTATGGGCGTACAGGCTGTCTTCGTCTTAATGCAAGGCATTAACCTGCTGTGCAGCACCCCCTCCGTGTCAATGCGCTACTCTAGGAGTCTGCGCGGCCGGAGGCGGCCCCGCAGAAATCAATCGGCTACGAGCAGCCCACTTTTGGCCAAATTTTGCGCTCACTTTCGTCACTTAGCCAGCTAAACTCCTCAAATGAGCACAAAATTTGACTCAAAATTGGACTACTCTCGCTCGATCGCTTTCTGCGGGGCCGCCTCCGGTCGCGCAGACTCCCAGAGAGCCCATAGCGACTGACGCCTCGTGTATCGTTATTTTGAATCACTGATTGATCCGTTAAGAGATCAGTCTGCCGAGCAGCCGCCACAAGGTACGCTGGCGTTTTTCCTGTTCTATCTTTATCCCGTTCGCCGCGTGCTAATGGTGACACTGTTGCTGGCAGGGATTGCCTCGATCAGCGAATTGTACGTCTACATTTATCTCGGCCGAATTCTCGACTGGATGGCTAGCGCAGAACGTACAGCGTTTCTCGCCACCCACGGGATTGATCTGGCCTGGATGTTTGCTGTGGTGGTGATTATCCGGCCACTGGCCGTGCTCGGTAGCCGTGCGCTGATCAACCTGGCGCTGTCGCCGGGTATCGCCAACGCAACACGTTGGCAGAATCACCGATACGTGCTGCGTCAAAGCATGCTGTTTTTTCAGAATGATTTTGCTGGCCGTATCGCCCAGAAGGTCATGCAAACCGGCGCATCAGCCTGCGATGCTGTGTTGAACATCGTTGACGGTGCCTGGATGCTGGTTATCTATGTCGTTGGCATCACGATATTTTTTTCGCAGGCCAATCCCCAGCTACTGTGGCCTGTTCTGTTGTGGGTGGCGGGTTATGTTGCTGTGATTATTTTCATGGTGCCGCCGGTACGCACCAAGTCCGCGAAATTGTCAGAGACCCGATCCGGCGTGATGGGGCGGGTGGTGGATAGCTACACCAACATACAGTCAGTCAAACTCTTTGCCCATCACTCCCTCGAAGAGGATTTCGCCCGCGAAGGCATTCGGCTGCACGTGCAGGCTTTCAGAGCACTGATGCGAGCGATACTCAACATGACAGTGTCCCTGACCGTGCTAAACACCTTGTTGATCGCTGCGACAGCTGCCATCTCGATCAGTCTATGGCTCGATGGAGCCGTAACAGTGGGCGAGATCACGGTCGTCAACGGTCTGGTTTTCCGTCTTAACCAGATGTCCAGCTGGGTCCTCAGAACCATTACCTCACTGTTTGAAAATATAGGCACTGTGCAGAACGGTATTGAGACGATAGCTCAGCCTCTGTCTATCACCGATAAACAGGACGCAAAGCCGCTAGAGGTTATCAATGGCAGGATAACGTTCGAGTCTGTTGGTTTTTCCTATGATGCTGAAAATGACAAGCGGTTGAGTTCAGCAGCGGTGGTCACCGACTGTAGTTTTCAGATTGAAGCCGGTGAAAAAATCGGGCTTGTTGGACGCTCTGGCGCTGGCAAATCCACGCTGGTCAACTTGCTGATGCGATTTCATGATCTTGATAGCGGTTTAATTCAGATCGATGGGCAGGATATTTCCCATGTGACGCAAGATAGCCTTCGATCTGCCATAGCGGTGGTGACTCAGGATACGTCACTGTTGCATCGATCCATCCGGGAGAACATTCGCTACGGCCGTGCAGATGCGTCTGATGCGACGATCATGGAGGCTGCAAGGCAAGCAGAGGCTTTGAGTTTTATCCCGCAATTGATCGACCCTCAGGGGCGCACAGGGCTTGAGGCGTTTGTCGGGGAGCGTGGCGTGAAGTTATCAGGTGGACAACGGCAACGAATTGCCATCGCAAGAGTCATCCTCAAGGATGCGCCAATTCTGATATTGGATGAGGCTACCTCGGCACTGGATTCTGAAGTGGAAGCGGCAATCCAGGAGCAGCTTACGCGACTGATGAGTAACAAGACCGTACTTGCCGTGGCGCATCGGCTCTCGACAATAGCTGCGCTGGATCGGTTAATCGTGCTGGATGAAGGACGGATTGTGGAGCACGGTACTCATCAGCAGCTCATCCAGTCAGGTGGGTTGTACTCGCGTTTGTGGGAGCGGCAGTCGGGCGGATTTCTCGGTTTGGGATAGGTCTTTTAATGCCGGATGCCTTCGGATAGCGCTTTTATGGCCACACTGGTGACTTAACCGCTGCCTCTCAATGTGATATACAAAGGGACGATGGAGAAATCACCCAGTATCTGATCTAACCATGAATAGCAAAGTACTTCGTTTGAACAAGGCTGGCACGCCTATCGCCTGGCTCAGTTGGCAAGAGACAGCCACGCTGCTTGTCAAGGAGCAAGTGATCTGGAGCATTGGCGAGACTGTTGTGCGTGTGCGAGGCGGTTACAACAATCAAGGCATCCGCTCGGAGCTGGAATTGCCCAGTATCATTGCCTGCGACGGAAAGGTGGATAACCATCAATTTACGCCGGCACTCAGTAATTCACTGTTGTTTGCGCGTGACCAGCAACTGTGCCTGTACTGCGGGCAGGATTTCCCGGTGGCCGATCTGTCACGCGATCATGTCATCCCTACATCACGCGGTGGGCGTGACGTCTGGACTAACTGCGTGACGGCCTGTCGACGATGCAACAACCGCAAGGGCAATCTGACTCCCGAACAAGCCAATATGCAGCTGCTGGCCGTGCCTTTCGCACCCAACCGATATGAATTTTTCTATCTGTCAAACCGTGATGTACTAGCTGATCAGATGGAATTCCTGAAGACGCGTTTTTCCTCTAATGGTCGGGTGTTTGCCTGAACAGTCTCTTGCCAGGCTGCACACAAACTCGCTTCCAGAGCCTTATTTGCCGTTGGCTTAGCCTTTTTCGTTGAGTTCCAGCAACACCCGAATCGCAAAATCATCCAGGAAGAGTTGTCCTGCGGTGTTTCCGGATACCTGCACGACGTGCTGTCCTGCAACAGCAACTGCTGTGCGGAAGCTTGTGTCGGTATCGATGGCCGTGCGATAGAGATGAATTTTCAGCCCTGTATTTGTCGGACTTGTCTGGTCAGAGAAGTCCAGTTGCTCATCGCTGACTCTTGCCCCTGATTGCTGCGTGTTTGCGTGCAGCATGGTGGCGAATAATCGCGCTGTGTGGTCAGACTCTGCCTTGAGTACGGTTGTCTCGATCGGCATGGCTTGCGGTGCGCTTTGATCGTAAAACTGCATGGCGATCATGCCTTGTATCAGTCTTGTAAAGCCATCGACTGCGGCCTTTCGGCGAGCTGGATCAGCGCGCAGATCGATGCCTTTCAACGGTGAAGTTTCTACGCCAATCCAGGGTGCCAGGGTCAGCGGATGAGAGACGTTTCGGGTGGCATCGATAAGATTCTGATTTCGACTCTCTCTATCCAGATCCGGGTAGGTCTCCGGTGCCAGTATCTGGACAGGATCAAGGGGTGGAGAACGCAGAAGATTCTCGATAAGTTGCCTGCCGTTCTTGCGAGTGGCGAGTCCTGCGACAAAGCGTTCGCCTTCTATGTAGGAGTATTCGAGAACACTTCGGCTTACGGCTTCGACCGGCTGGGCAAACTGAGAGTCTTCGAGGTGAGTGCTGAACATGAAATTGTCCAGTGCCTCGAGCCCTTCAATGCAATCCGCTTGTTCGCAGATCTGCCGTGTCACCCATTGAGCATGGCCTTCGAACGTGGCAGATTGTGCAAAGGATGCCCGGAAATTTAATTCACGGTTTTCGTGAATTAGAAAGCGAAGGTCATCTGCCGCATGCACCAGCTCGTGAACAAGCAGTGCCAGCAATGCCGAGCGTTTTACTGCACCCTGGTGTTCAGCTGGCAAACTCTTTTCATAGCTTGTCAACATTGAGCGACTGATCATTACAGCACCCAATCGTGAGCTGTAGAGTGCGGCGTAGGTACCGCTCAGTGGCTTCATGACCTGATCAAGAAACTGCTCGGAAAAGTCCGACTCTCCGAATTGCTTGTTTACCAGACGTTGCGTTTCGTAGGCTACTTCGGCATCGATGGGACTATCGTCGACAAGTCTTAGTTCAATGCTGCTGAGATCAATGTTCAGTTGTTTTTCGACGAGATACCTGGCCAGCGCAAAGTCAGCCTTGATTGTCGTGATCCAGGGGTCAGCGACAAACTCACTGACGGGGGTAGCTTGCGAAGCATCTGAATCGGCCGGTGCCTGGGCCAAATCAGCCAGTTGCCCTGTAGCAGCCCCTGATGTCGTGTTGACGTCGGAAGATGCAGTATAAGGTGATGAAGTTTGACAAGCACTCAACGCGACGACACACAGCATCAGAGAAGTTGTTAGCAACACCGGGTACCGGTTGTTATTGCTCGTCTGTCTGGCTCGACGCAAAGTATCTGAAATCATTGACAAGCAAATCTGTTAGGTAAGAGATTCGCTAACAGTAACGTAGCTGACGTTTCTGTGTCACTGCCTGACTGTCAAAGCTTGCGCTATTTCTGAAAACAAGTGTGGAAAGTTCGCTTTAGTGGGTATTATTGACGATTTTACCGCGGAAGAATCTGGACTGGGCGTCCCCTTGGCTTCATGAATAATCCAGGCTAGGCTAAGCAAGACACCACTTGTCTTGCTTGCCTTCTGAGCCTTGTCCATTAACGCTTTTGATACGCCCTTACGTAGTCAATTTCGAATTTAGCTGGAAACTGTGTGCTGCTATCAGGGTTTCCTGCCCAGGAGCCACCCAGAGCCAGATTCATCAACAGGTACATGCTTTCGTCTGATACTTTGCTGTTTTTATACCGGTTTGTTTTCGTACCATCAACGTACCACGTGATGCTTCCCTTCTCCCACAACATACCAAAGGTGTGGAACTCCCTTGAATAGTCTGGTCCCGGTGCTTTAAAGCTGGGAGTGGAACGAAGTGTAGAGTTGTCATAGTAGTGGTAGGTTTGGTAAACAACGCGTGTGTTGTCACCAAGCATTTCCATGACATCGATCTCTGGCTTGCGTTTATCGTTGCTTTCGTGCAATAGCCAGAATGCTGGCCAGAGGCCTTTGCCCTTCGGCAGCCGTGCACGTATTTCGACATACCCGTATTTCATTTTGAATTTTTTGTGCGTTGTCATTGCACCGGAAAGATACGGTTGGTTCTTGGCCTTGTCGCGCAGCCGGGAAGGTGTCTTGGTGGCTTGAATGGTTAATTTGCCATCGTTATGCCTGAAGGGTGTTGCTCCAAAGTCCGGATCGTCCAGCGTGTCAATGTAGTATTGCTTTTCGTTGTTTATGATCCAGTCTGCTCCCCATCGATACCGGGTATTCCACTTGGAAGAATTAATTCCACGACTATTGAATTCGTCATTGAAGACCATTTTGTAGCCATCGGGTACTGCGCTATCATCAGAATTTCCTGACGGCGGGGGAGGGCTTGGATTGTTTGTAGTGACGCTTGAACCATCGCCCGTTCTAACCGTGATGGTGGATGATTTTCTTGAGAAGCGGTTGTTACGAAAAGCCACCACCTGAAATGAATAATTGCGATTGCTGCGTAGTGACTCCACGGTGTAATTCCTGCGACCCTTAACGGTCTTGAGGTAGTCACCGTTCTGATAGACGTTATAGCCCTCAGCACCGCCAGAAGGTTCGTTCCAGGACAGCTTTGCAGAGGTACCATTTTCAACTGAAGCTTTGAAGTTTGCCGGCGGTGCCGGCGTGCCACTTGATACGGGTGGGGGTGGGCTGGGCGTGGTTGATGTCGTTGTCGTTGTCGTTGTTGTAGCGCCTCCGCCAGTTCTCACCGACACGTTTGCCGATTTTTTCGAATATTTATTGTTGCGAAAAGCCACAACGCTGAATGTGTAGCTTGTACTGCTATTCAGTGAGGTCGCCTTATATTTCCTGCTACCTTTTACGGTTTTATAGTAGTCGCCATTTTTGTAAACGTTGTAGCCCTCTGCCCCACCGGAAGGGGCACTCCAGGTTATTTCGGCTGATGAGGAGCTCAACACTGACGACTTGACGTTGCCAGGTGCGTTTGGTTTTCCTGTAGCTGTTGTGGACGTGGAGTTCTGGGCGACAGGGTCAGAGCCTGCGTTTGAATTACCACTTCCGCTCTTCGCTTTGGCCGAGCTGGATTTAACCGAGTAATTACGTGCGCGGTCAAATGCAACGATGGCATAGCTGTATTCGCGATTTTCCTTGACGCTCTTGTCGGTATATTTTGTGATCTTACCTACGGTCTTGAAGTAGTCACCGTCTCTGTAGATGTTGTAACCATCGACTCCGACGTTGTCCGAGGGCTTTTTCCACGAAACGACGATCGCCGCGCCCGAAGTCCCCTTCGCGCTGACGCTACTGACTTTGGATGGGCGTTTGCTATCAGCAAAAGCGGGTAACGAGAAAACGAAAAGACAGGTAAATACCGCTACTATGACACTACGCATATGCTCTCTTTCTTCTGGTTGTCGTTAGTGATGTCCGGTTTTGCACAGCGAATACCGCCGTGCAATGCCTGACTGTCAACACGCATTCAAACCGTGTGCAGCTTGTGAGGGTAGGTTCGCGAACTTCTGCAGAAGCCCGTGCATCCGAAACAGGTAATCGCCGTCTATCAAAAACGGGATTATTACCGTGGCTTTAGTATATGAAAGCAATGTATGGCTGTACGCATAGAACCGTCACTGGGGGGTTCTATCCGATTACAAGCCTGAAAGAGGATGTGTAAAAATGCAGAGATTACGCTGCTCGCGACGATGCCTTGTCGCTAGTTGGCATTTTTGTCGTAATGATGACTCGGTATGCGTACAGCTTGTGCACGTTACTTTTGCGAGTATTCAATCATTTGCAAAAAAGGATGTATGGATACATAGAGTATGAAAATACAGAACAGGATAATGCCTGCAGAGCGTAACGGGTGATCAAACAAACGTTGCAATAGCGTGGGGCTTTGACCGAGTCGGCGTTGCTGCTCATGAAGCTTGCGTTGTGATGCTGAATGATCTTGCTGATATTTTTCAATCAGACGGCTGGCTTGTTCTACCTGTTCGGGATTGGCCGCCCATAAGCCCGGCATGGCGATACCCCAGTTGCCTGCGCTGGTTTCATACCAGTCGATGCCATTTACGTCTAGCAAGGCGCGTATGGCATCTGCCTCCTCCTGAGGGACGTGGCGAAGTCTGAAAATCAGAGCGGACATGGCGATCTTTGCGCGCGATTGAGATGTCTGATTATCCCATACCCTAGGAGCCTGCGCGGCAGAAAACCCCTGCTGCGAACAGCCCCACTTCGGCCAGTTTTACCGCTCATTTTCGTTACTTAGGCCCACTAAGCGCCTCAAATGAGCGATAAAACTGACTCGAATTGGGACTGCTCTCGCGACGGTATTTTCTACGGGGCCGCCTCCGGCCGCGCA
>JBGCGC010000024.1:0-10846 GCA_045110475.1 Granulosicoccus sp. | reverse complement strand
GGAGGCGGCCCCGTAGAAAGCGATCGAGCGAGAGTAGTCCAATTTTGAGTCAAATTTTGTGCTCATTTGAGGAGTTTAGCTGGCTAAGTGACGAAAATGAGCACAAAATTTGGCCAAAAGTGGGCTGCTCGTAGCCGATTGGTTTCTGCCGCGCAGGCTCCTAGTCACCATCCTCACTATTGAACCCGGTACTGATACCCAGGGCACTTAGAAACCGATCATCAAGTGTCACGTGTATTCCGGTTACTACAGCCGCCAGCGCTTTGGTCAGCGAGTTAGCATCGTCTGTCAGTTTGCCCGATGCGTCGGTCAGGTCGGGCAGTAATAACAGCCGCTCAAGCATGGTGTTTGCCGATCTGAATTCAAACTGTAATTCGTCTTCAAGGTTCGTGTCTGCCGCCAGACCTGAATCGATGAGTAGTGCTCTAATCCCCTCAAGGTTGCCTTTGATCATAGGCATGGTCTGTTGGCTGAGCCACAGCGGCGCCGCTCTAATGTTCGCACTTGTGCCCACCAGTGGCCTGATCTTGCGATTAAGAACAGTATCAACCCCAATAACGATCTGAGTGACCAGGCGAGTCAAAACCTCCTGCTCGGTACGAAACACATCAGAATCTGCAGTCGGGTTGCGCATGCTGATCACAAGATCAGATTTATCATTCCATCCTGATTCAATCGAATTGGCCATTGAGTGGATATTCTCCGCAATGACGGTTACTACATGGCAATCGGCAGCCGTATTGTTCGTTATGTTAACTACTGCGCTTTTGCCAAACAACAAGCGTTCCAGTGCTGGCAAACCCTGAAGCGCAACACTTTTGCCGGCAAGGCGGGACTCGGTCAATTCTTTGCTTGTCGGGTCCTTGAGAAGCTTACGCAACTGGCGCTCTCCCACCCGACGTTTATCGGGCCAATAGAATAGCCGGTTTTGTCTTAGCTCTTCCACCATAGGACCTAGACGGTACATCTCAACACGCGCAAATGCCGAAACGACTGAGCGAAATTCATCTTGCATTTGAGACAGCGTTTTAAGGTTGCTGTTGTGACAACCAGCACGCGCGGATTCAAGTAACTGAAGTGACGATTGAGACAGTTGAACATAACCGGCCTGAAACACGTTTTTGATAGCGGCTGGAAATATCTCGGAGGTGTAAATCGAATCAGCAGCCTGTGCGTTTTTATAGGACGCTAACAGCGTCGTCGTCGCCAGTATCAAGAAAACGATACATCCTGCTGGCAAGTTGCCAAGTGATAGAGTCGATCGTGATCTGTCAGCGATAACTTCCTTGTGTGCGCATGCCTTGGGCGATCTGCTCATGCTCACTCTACTCATCTTCAAAGTAACTCCAGAATTCATAGTGACTCCAGAAAGCGCGTCAGCCTCGCACGATCAATTTTTGTCATATTGAGAACCTGATCGAGTGAGTCTTGTGCTTCGCCACCATGCCACAGCACTGCATCCATGAGTGTGCGGGCACGCCCATCATGCAGAAAACTGGTGTTCGGGTTGACCGTTTGGGCCAGGCCAATCCCCCATAACGGAGCAGTTCGCCATTCCCGACCACTGGCGTCACCCTCACCTGCATAGTCTGCCAGATCAGGCCCCATGTCATGAAGTAGTAAATCGGTGTAGGGCCAGATAAGCTGAAACTGCAATTCTTCCTGTTCTGCGTCTCTGGCTGTGACATGTTTGGGAACATGACAGTTAGCACAGCCACTGTCGTAGAACAGCTGCTTGCCGGCGAGCACTTGAGGATCAGACACATCGCGACGAGCAGGAACGGCAAGATTACTGGTGTAGAAAGTAATCAGATCTACCACTGTGTCGGGAGCTTCACCCTTTCCAAGTCTTACCTGTTCGCCGTGGGCAAGATTTTCACAGACTGTTTGCGCAGGTGTACAGTCGCCGTGCGGGTTAGCCAGTGCATCAGCTGCAGATGAAAGACCCATGTCGGTGAATAGTGCATGGACGTTCTGCTCTCGCAGAGACGACATAGCTGCCTTGTGCCCAAAGCGTCCGAGCACTCGTTGACCTTCTTCAAGTATTTGCCAGTTGGCTCGTCCGGAAATGCCGTCTCCATCTCTATCCTCCGAATCTGCGTATGCCAGGATGTCCGTGTCACGGATAGCTTCCAGAAGTCCCAATCCGTGAACCGCGGGTGCCAGTCGAGGTGATACTCGGGTTTGCGGATGAATCTCGCCATAAGCGAGTTGTTCCATTGTATAGATGGGCTTGAGTAACGCATGCGTGGAGCCATCAGAAAACGTTCGGATAATGGGCTCATGGAGGATGTTTACCAGTCCTTCTGCCCTGACGTCTGGCACCGCTGAGGTCTGGAACTGCGCTCCATAAACAGGATCTGGTTGCCAGTGTCCTGTGGTTGCGTTTTTAAGCTGTAGTACCAGTGAGCTTGTTTTTTCGCCGGAAAGCGGCAACTGGCCACGGCCATCCTTGATGTGGCAAGCTTGACAGGCTCTTGCATTGTAGAACGGGCCGAGTCCGTCTGATGCCTGCGTTGACGACGGCGAGGTGACCCATAATTTGTTAAACAAGGCGTTGCCCAGCTTGAAACTCTGCAGGTGTTCAAAGCTTAGCGTCGATGTTTCCTGGGAGTAAGCATTGCGGTCAATGTTGGTTTTTTGGGTGCCGGCGCCACCTTGCATTAACTCGAATTTCTCGGGACGTGAAAAGTCCTTGCTAGTCTGCAATATGCCACGGACGCGATCGTTACCTTCCCATACTTCTTTGGGTACCAGGTTTTCGTCCGGTGTATTGTTGGTGGTTATCGACTGTGTTATCCGATCAGGGGTATCAGCAGCAACGATCCCTATTGCTGCCACTGCGACAGCTATGACAGTGATCAAATAGTTTAGTGGCTTAACCCTTAAGTGTTGTCCTGGTGTTGTTTCGGTCACTGTGTTTTTGACTTGCGTCGCGGGTTATTGAAATACCGAAGAGGGATCATCCAGACTATCTGATCCTTCAAACTGTATACCGGAAACGCCAAGTGCCACCACAGCTCGTTCTATGTTTCTGGTCTGGTATATCAGGGCGTCTATCGCGGTTTGAACCAACTCGTTGCCTGCGGTGTTGCCTTCTGCAATCAGTTGATCATAGGCCTGGCCTGCATGCTGGCTATCAAGAAGCACTTGCAATGCATCCACGCTGGCTTGCAGATCACTACCCAATTCAGTGGACAAGCTGGCGTCGGTGGCAGCCAGAAGATCCTTTACTGATGGACCGCTGACGATATCACCATTGACTCTTTCGTAACGGCCAGCGTAAACGTTCTGGATACCTACGCCATCATAAAAATGCGAAGCCGACGTGTTGTCAGCGAAACAGTCATGTTCCTCCTCAGGATCATGAAGCATCAACCCAAGTTGCATGCGTTCCCCTGCTAGCTCGCCGTAGCTTAAAGAGCCCATGCCGGTCAAGATAGTTGCAAGTCCGGCCTCGTCACCTTTACCCAGCAGTGCGGTGCGTGCCTGTCCGCCACTCGACCATGCTCCAGCCATAGTTTTCAGATCAGTGATTAGCAGATCGGTGACTGCGCTTAAGTATTCAGCGCGTCGATCACAATGCGCATTGGTGCAATTGTTGATATCGTAATCAGTGTACGGGCGGCTGCCAGAACCCGCATGGCTCCCGTTGAGATCCTGACCCCACAAGAGAAACTCGATGGCGTGATAGCCCGTAGCCACATTTGATTCAATGCCTCCTGCTTCGTGTAACTCAGAGCTCAGTAGCTCAGGTGTTATGGTGCTTGCGTCGATCACTTGCCCGTTGATGGAGACTGACGGGTTTGCAATGATATTGGCTGTATAGAACCCGTTTTCTTCGGAGTCGGCACCGTAGCTACTATCGACGTAGTCGATTAACCCTTCATCAAGAGGCCACGCGTTTACCTTGCCCTCCCAGTCATCAACAACAGCATTGCCAAATCGGTAGACTTCGGTTTGCTGGTACGGGATGCGGGCCGCCTTCCACGCTGAACGTGCATTTTCAAGAGAGTCTTCTGACGGTTTGTTGATCAGCGTCCGAATGCTTGTTCGCAGGGCCTGAGCTGTGGATAACGCGTCTTGATAGCCTGCCTGTGCGATATTGGCGTAGGTGTCGATGACATCTGAGGGCGTCACCTCGGAGGCCTGAGCGGCGTTAGCTGCATTGAAAAGGCTTATGGCTGTTAGTGACAGGATCTGGAGTGATAATTTCATGGGTTACTTGATGGTAATGAGAATCATTATCATTAGTATAACAACTTTTCTGACTGTATGTGCGTCGTCAGTAGACGCTGTCAGAAATGCCTGTGTCACACAGAGCACCAAAGCTCTTGGATATCACATGCAGGGTGTCAGTTCATCTTGATTACGCGATGATACAAAGAACGAACAAGTCCAATCGCCGGTTGGTACTTCTGTATAAAAGCTTTTGCCTGTTGCAACGCTGTAATCAAGCATACTGTTTATCGCTACTGTCTCGCAGAGTCTTAAGGTATGTGTCGAGAAGTTAGAATTTTCTTCGTGAAGTGTATCGAAGTTGTTGGTAGTTCAGCGTGTCAACCAGCTTCTGTGATTTGTTATTGGTACACAATTCCATTTCAATGGATACCGTCTAAATATTTTGAAAAAAGACATCTGTTTGGTTGATCGCTAATTCTGTTTTTAATAGCTCGATCTCTAAAGCCTACATTCTGTTACAGAACCTACTTGCCGAATCCTCTATAAAGTTAATCCGAAACACAACATTCGTTAGTGTTTCGTTTGATCGTGAGGATGAAAATTTACAATGTGTACATTGCAGCGGGAATACAACGTTCGTGCTGGAGATTTGCAGCATGCAAGTGGGGCGACGCTGACGACACTCGTTTGGTCAATTGCTTGCGCTTTGGTGCTGGCGCTTTTCAGTCCTTGCGTTGTTGCGCAAGCCAGTATCTCTGATACCACTGAGCTTGGTGAAATTATTGTTGAAGATTCAGGTGAACCAGAAACGCAATTGCCGTTGGGAATTGGCATGAGCGGTAACACGCTACGCAGTACTCCAGGCTCAGCGGGTGATCCAGTGCGTGCGCTTCAGTCACTGCCGGGTTTTATTTATGCCGATGATGAAGAAGCGCTGCCCGCTGTCCGAGGATCTCGCCCGGCAGATAACTATTTTCAGACAGATTTCGCACCGGTAAGCTATCTGTTTCACTTTGACGGTATGATCAGTGTCTTTAATTCAGATTTGATCAAGTCGTTTGACATCTATCAATCTGGCTATGGACCTGAGTTCTCTGGTGTAACAGGTGGTGTGTTTGATGTGCAATTGCGCGATCCCCAAACCGATCGCTTCAGGGCAAGCGTTGATGTCAGCTTGCTGCAAGCTGGCTTGTTGGTAGAAGGGCCCATTACCGAGACACAATCGTTCTATCTGGCCGGTCGTGTCAGTTATCTCGACAGGTTTTTTCAGGATGATGAAGAAGGAGTCGAGGAGGAAGATGACGACGGAATCGCATTCAAACAATTTCCCAAGTACACAGATTACCAAGGTAAGTACGTGTGGGCACCTACTGACGATAATCGCCTGACGTTTCAATTCAATGGTGCTAGTGATCTTGCGAAAATTGAGATTGCCGAGGATTCTACAGTTATTGATACTGATCCATTGTTTGCGGGAACAGTGCGCTTCGATGAGTTGTTTCATGAGCAGGCATTGGTCTGGGATCACAACGTTAGTAAGAGGCTCAAAGTTAAATCGCTGTTGTCACATAGTTATTATGAAGAGAGCGGCATGCTAGGTGGTGTAGGCGTCTACGATATCTCAGACGAGCGGATACTGGTTAAAAGCCATTCCAGCTATACCTTGAACAGCAAGCACGATCTGAGCGCCGGTGGTCAGGTGTTATGGGGTACGGTAGATGTGGATGCGAATATCGTGCTTCCGCCTTGTGGTGAGCTGGATGTTGAGTGCTTTTCAACAGGGGGTGACAGGCAGAGCACGACAGAAACAATAAACTCAGTTAGCACTCGTGCCTTTGTAAAGGATAATTGGTACGTGACCGATCGGCTTACGCTCTTTCCCGGACTTGCTGTTCAACACGAAGATTATCTGGACAAGCACTTCATAGAGCCTCGCTTTGCAGCGGAATACGCAATGAGTGAAAGCACCTTATTAAGCGCAGGTATTGGTCAATATCAGCAAGCCCCGGACTTCGTTGAGAGTAACAGGGTTTTTGGTAATCCGGATCTGGACTATTCAAATGCGCTACATGCACAGTTTGGTGTGCAGAGGTTTTTAAGCAACAACTGGGAGATCAAGTCGGAAGTTTTTTACAAGGCACTGGATAATCTTATAACCAGTGATCTGATTAATAATTTCTCCAATGATGGTGAAGGATATGCCTACGGGCTTGATACCTTGATACGAAAAAATCTCACCAACAAGATATCAGGCTGGGCCGCAGTGTCTCTTTCAAGAGCCCGACGCAAAGATAAAAGAACGGGTGAGACGTTTGTATTTGACTATGATCAGCCAATCAATGTCAGTCTGGTCGGAAATTATAGATTAAATAAACAGTGGTCTGTCGGTGCCAAGCTCTGGGCTCATAGCGGCACACCATTTACGCCGGTTGTTGGGGCAGTGGAAGACACTGAGCGTCCAGGCTTTTTTCGCCCTGTCTATGGCAAGCTTAATTCAGATAGATTTCCTACATACCACCGGGTGGACTTGCGTATTGACAGAACATTCAGGCGGAAAAAAGACAATACCACGAGCCTGTACTTTGAGCTATTCAATATTCTGGGTACGAAGAACGCACTTGAGTATGACTACAATGCGGATTATTCCGAGAGAGAGCTCGATACACAGATAACAGATGATTTTTCGTTTGGATTCAAGGCAACGTTTTGAAGATGGATATGCTTGGGCAGTACCTGGATATCAGTGTTTTTACGGTGTTGGGTTTAATGAGTATGCTCGCCATGGCTTACGCGGTAGAGCGCTTGATTAGTTACAAGAGAATAAACGTGGTTGATTACGAGCAACTGGAGCAGTTGAAGCTGGAGTTGAACAAAGGCTTGCCAGTGATTGCCACTGTTGCATCGAACGCTCCGTATGTTGGATTGCTCGGTACGGTCTTTGGCATCATGTTAACGTTCTATGATATCGGTCAAAGCGGCCAGATTGATACCCATGCTGTCATGGTTGGCTTGTCGCTGGCATTGAAAGCTACTGCATTGGGTTTACTAGTGGCTATTCCGTCCATGATTTTCTATAACTTGCTGGTTGCAAGAGCAGAGCGTCTTATATCAGAGTGGAAAATTGATCATCACTTGGTAGACACCAGCTTGTGAACAAATTTGACTCTATCAACGTGATTCCCTTTATCGACATCATGTTGGTGTTGCTGGCGATAGTGTTGACAACAGCAACCTTTGTTGCCAATAGTCAGCTCGATATTGATTTAACTGTTTCAAATTCGAGTGCCGTGTCAGACTCTATCGAACGTGTAGAAGTTGCTGCAAACAGGGAAGGCGCTTTGTTCATTAACGGCATTGGGCTAACACTGGAAGAGGCGGAGCTGCGATTGCAATCACTTTCTACAGACACGCCGATCTTACTGTTGATGGATGAATCGGTGGAATTCAAGGTGTTCGTCGAAGTTATCGACTTATTGAAACTCTTGTCTCTCGACAACGTGTCGGTTCTGACCAGGGCAAATAGTTGAGCGCCAGGTTTGCGGGTTACTTTGTTTCTGTTGTATTCCATGGTGTCTTGATTGGCGCATGGGTCGGTAATCGCGTTGACGTGTCTAGCGCTGCAGCACCATTGGCATCCACAGTGTCACTGAATATGGCCATTTTCAAAGAGGTGGAGCCGATTAAGGAGGAGATTTCCGAACCCGACGCGCGTCCCGAACCGAAGCCCGAACCGAAGCCTGAGCCTGAGCCGAAGCCTGAACCGAAGCCTGAACCGAACGCCAGCCTCAAGCCGCAGCCCGTATCAACGGTAATCGAGCAGTCTGGGAAGCTGGAGTCTGTACCTGAACCTGTAAGAGCCGAGTTTGTAGTTCCTGGCGATCATAGTCAGGCAGAACAGGGTTACCTCGATCGCCTGCGCGCCCGAATCGCAAGTCATCGAATCTACCCTCGTCAGGCACGCCGCAAGGGTCAGCAGGGGACGGTGGAGATTGCGTTCACTATAGCGTTCGACGGCACTATCAGCCAGATTCAGATCATCTCAAGCTCTGGCAGCAGTTCGTTAGACGAGGCAGCGATAGCTGCTGTCGCCCAGGTTGATCAATTCGAAGCGTTTCCAGACTCTTTCGTGGGTTTATCTAAAAAGATCACGGTTCCGGTCAGCTTTAAATTACGCTAGGAGTCTGCGCGGCAGAAATCAATCGGCTATTCTCGCTCGATCGCTTTCTGCGCTAGTGGGCCTCGCGGACAGATTAGTTTGCGTTAATTCCGTCAACTTCGTATTGAGTTTCGTAATTTATATACTGTTCATTGATGTAGAAGCCTGTTTCCGGATCGTAGCCAATCTCGGAGTTGGGAGGTTCGCCGCCGTTGTAATACTCCAGCATCTCCTGATCTTCAAGAAACGCCTCTTCGACGTATCTATCCGCTGCATACGAGTCATCATTCGGTGCATACAAAGAGCCATCTTGAGAGTATGAATAGCCGTCCTGCACATAGGATGGGCCATCTTGCATGTATGAATTGCCATCCTGAACATAGGACGAGCCGTCTTGCGCGTATGAATTGCCATCTTGTTCATAGGAGGAACCATCCTGTGCGTACGGATAATCATTGTCAGGACCCGTGTAGTCTTCTTCTGATTCCATGAACCTTTGATCAGATATCTGATTATCACGTGGAACACCCAGCCGATCATTTGTTCCCGGCAAGGTACGGCTTTGTGCAGAACGCCCTGCGTTTGCGAGCGATCCCGGATTGCTGGACGAAGTAGGCTGTTGCCCGCTGATGGGTACATCGACAAAATTGTAAACCACACGTTTTTCAGTAGTTTGTTCCAACTTGAACTTCATGGATACGACGTCAAGCTCCAGTTGCAACAGCTCATTGTCAAGTTGCAATACCTCACTGTTGAGGTTGGCAGATTCTTCGTTTAATGCGTGTACTTCGCGCTGCAAGGTTTTATTCTGGTTGCTAAGCCACATGATCTCTTCCAGATATTCTTCTTCCTTGTTCACCCATTCGTTTGTGCTTGCATCGCTGGTGGTCGCTGCGGCTATCGGCTTGGCCTTGGATGAAGGCTGTAGGGTCTGGCTGACGATACGTTCATCAGATTGAGTTGCAATCGTTGATGGTGCAACGGTTTGTGCCACCGCTCTGTTGGTTTTCTGGCTGGGTTCTTTCTGCTCGCTATTAATTGACAGAGACCAAACATAGCCGGTCAGGGCTGCTATCCATAAACAACCTGTTGCAGCAATGGCAAGACGATACCGTGACGAGACTCTGTTGTAGACCCCTGTTGCTGCTGTCTCATCGGCGTCGTTGTTCGCAACACTGCGCTCATGCACTGACGCTTCTGGCGCAGGGTAATAGTCATGTCCGTCATCGAAGCGCGCTGTCGGCCTGATCTTGTTAGCGTCAGGCGTTGTCTGGCTGCTATCCTTCACATCATAGTCGCCCAACCACGACAGGTCGTCCTCACTAAGCGATTTGTCCCGCGCAAGGATTTCGTCTGCGTTAAGCGGTTTGTCCAGCGCAAGGATTTCATCCGCGCTAAGCGGTTTATCCAGCGCAAGGATCTCGTCCGCAGCTAGCGGTTTACCCGGCGCAGGGGTTTTGTCTGCAGTAAGCGGTTTATCCGGCGTAAGGATTGCCTTTGCAGTAGGCGATTTGCCGACGACGGGCTGTTTGTCCTGTGAATCGTGTTTGAACAGTGTGGGGATTTCTACCAGCGACGAAGGCTGGGCGAGTGTCCGGATTTTTCCCACTTCATCAGGTTCACTGAGTGTGACAGCTTGTTCCGGGGCCGCAACCGGCCTATCCAACGCACCGTGTTCTTCCGGTGAGAGTTTTTCGTTCAGTTCGTTGTGGTCGTCGAGCGCGAGATATTCTACAAATTCGCCGGTAACCGTCTGACTCGGTTGTTTTGCACTCTCTGCTGAGGGGAGTGCAGAATCGAACACCTTTAGATTCCCTTTCTGGCTACCTGCTTGCCGAAGGGCCTTGCTAGGTCGTCGGCGCGCCAGTAGTGCAGATGATTGTTCTGCGCCATCATCCATGGTGTTAGTCCTGAACCCTGATTTACTGTTGTGTAGCAAAGGGGACACTTCGCTCGGTGATCGAATACCCTGTCGCGCAATAGTAACGGTTTGTGCAACGTTTGTTAATAACGCCACTGTTCGGCCTTATCCGTGCGCTAACTTCTGTCTAGTACTTCACAAATTAATACAAAGTTCATTGGCGACGCCTGCAGCAGTGAGTGGGCAAAACCTGAATGTGGTGCTGCTTGAGATGGATTGTATCGCTGTCGCGGATACGACGGCACTGGAAAGCCAAGCCATCTGTAATATGATTCATGCTCCCGCGCGTAGCAAAGATGCGCCGGAGTTGGTTAAAGACGGTGGCGTGTCAATTCAGAATCGTTTGCGTGTCGCGCTTTGCCAGACGCACCCTTGTTCATATGGGGTTTCGACAAAATGACGAAGTAGACAGACTCGTCAATGTTGGCACTATCGATCATGCACCATCCTAGTGTAGTGTGACCTTCAAACGCTTCAAACAGAGACCACCAAAACGCCCTCAGCAAGGCGCTGTTCGCAGGCAAGGTCGGGATCCTTGTCAAGAACAGCAACGCGGCGGAGGGTGTTTTGGTGGTCTCCCGAAGGGC
>JBGCGC010000023.1:0-31516 GCA_045110475.1 Granulosicoccus sp. | reverse complement strand
AATGCGGAAGGATTTGGACTGGGCGTCCCCGTGATTTCATGAATAATCCAGGCTAGGAGCCTGGACTATTCATGAAGTGCCTAAATTATCGTATGTCATGTAGTGATAAGGAGATAAATACTGGTATTTGATGTTCGATTTTTTATAAACCTACAGCTCTACTATAGGGGTATCCCTATAGGTTAATTGTTACAAGAGCGAGGTTGATCTAGTCTGATCGTGAAGTTGGGCGGAAGATAGCAGAGCCATATAGTTATTTGTCGTTAGCTTCAAAACGTTGTGCTATTACGTTTAGCAATAGTGCTAAAACTGTAAGTAAGATAACAAATCTATATTGAGGATATAAATATGAAACGCATTCTATTGATAGCGATATTAACATTGTCATCGTCCATCACGTTTGCCGGAGAGGTGGTGAGCAATGATCATGAAAAGGCATTTAGTGTACCTGCTAGCGCAATTCAACTGACAAAGGCAGAGTCGGAAGCTACGCGCGGTAAGGCGTATATTCAATATTTAAGTGCAAGAAATGAGCTTTCAGTATGTACAAAAACCAAGGAGAAAGTAAAATGTAAACCAGTACAAAAAAAAGTACGGTCAGCATGGAACAGATACGAACTGGCCGATTTGCAAAATCAAATTAGTCAGACAGATAAAAGCAAACAAGCATTAGTAGCCTCGTACTAGTCTAAGAGTCCATTGTGAGTTCCCATAAGAATCAATGACTCACCCCTCCCCTGTAAAATCTGATCTGTTTTACCAGTAACAACAGTAGGGGGGGCAAGGGAAGCAAGGCGCAGCGGATTGGTAGCGTCAGACAAAAATGTCGTATTGCGGTTCAGTGTCATCTGACAATTACCGCTTCTAACCAAATGCCCGTCTGACTGGCTAGGTGTAAAGTTCCATACATCGGTTTCCTGCCACGCTACAGGTTTCCATTAACACCGACGCCTGCGGGTTGTACGTGACAACAATGCTATAGACAGTATTTTCGGCCAATGTAACAGTTTTTGAAGAGGGCAGCAGAGTACGCTGGAAGTGGGGTGAAGGCTATGGACATGGAAAAATCCAAAGTGCGTTCACTGAGAAAACCACACGAAAGATTGATGGAACTGACGTCACCCGGCATGGTTCGAAGGATGATCCTGCCTATTACATCGATTCAGATAGTGGAAACAACGTGCTCAAACTCCACAGTGAAATCGAATGTTCTGAGTAAGTTCATTGACCGTCAACACCGGTGTTGTTACGTTGTTCGGTGAGGTGGATAGGGGCATACAGCTTGAATATTATCAATGGCTGATTTGACACCTATCTCGGGGCTCGCCAAAACACGGATTCCACTATTAAGGAAGCGACCTGCCACTGGAGCCATCGAGGCTTGGGCCAGAATCACACTGTCGAAACCACTGTGATTCAGGTTTATGTGACTCTCGATACAATCATAATATGCTGCCATGTCGCCTTGTTCAAAGTGCGTCCATGCTCCGTCTATCAGTTGCAAGTTTACTTTGGGCGTTTTTCCTGCGCGTGTGGACGATGACGATAGCAACTCTTGGGTGGGCTCTAAAGTACTTTTCACTGCCGCTAGAATCAGTATTTTTTCGCTAATGCTTACCGCTGTGTCTGCCATGGCTCTATCAATTCGTACTGAGATAGTAGGAGCTTTTTGTGGCGAATTTTCTGCGACACCTCCAATCGTTGAACAGGTACAAACAACAACCTGAGATCCAGTCTGGGCTGCAGTCGTCATAGCTCTATCAATCTTCGTGCAGAGGCTTTCGGTAATTCCTTCACTCAAAGCCTCTGACAAAAGACTCTCGTCTACGTCGTGACGTACCCGAATAGAAGGGTTTGCATCCTCTACCAATTTCTGAAAGGTCTCGATATGTACATTGGCTGTGTGTAGGAACGCGATGTCATGGGTCATGGCCAGCTGTTGCTCAAACATTAGCTGCGAGGGCAAGGAAATCGCACGAATTTACTTATGCGAAATACGTTTCCCATAATTGTACTCCATGCTGGGTTTAATGAAATGATGGAGCGACGGTGCAGATTCTTTACTACGGCCGCTTTAGGCGAAAGCTGACCTGTTTTACAACGATGACACTGCGGAATTGGGCTCTCCGCTGGCCTTCTTCATATCAGCGGCAAGCGTTGGTCTGAAATCAGCATAACAATCACGTACGATAGAAAGTACGTGCTGCTTGAACGGTTCTGCGAACGCACGATTACTGCGTTTGCCACGTTGTTTAGACAACGGGCCTTGCGTAGCGTTTTCGCGATACGCTTTTACCAGACGGCCTATGTGGCGACTTGTCAAACCTAACTGCTGTGCAGCGTCTACAGCCGTCAATCGTCGCTCTATAACTTGCTCAAAGACTTTTGTGCGGTCCAACTCTTTGGTCGTCATGACCAGAAATTCCTAGTTTCGCAATGTCCGTGCTCCAGTGCTCGACCAGAATGACCTCGACAGCAGGATGATGACATTTTTGATACAGTATGACATCAAAATTGATGCGCACTGAGAGCTACGATGAGAACAACAGTCACTATTGATGACGATCTTTACTCAGAAGCGCTGGCTCTAGCGGATCCAGATATGGACAAATCCGACATTTTTCGTGAAGCAATGCGCACATATGTGCGCATTCAGGCGGCAAAACGGCTCGCATTGTTGGGAGGAACTGCACCTGAAATGGCGTCCATTCCTCGTCGTCGGAATAAATCAGATAATTAATGTAAGTTAACTAATGCAAGTCTTAGTTGACGCGTCTGTCTGGATTGACCACTTTCGCAGCGACAATACGGTCCTAAGGCGATTGCTCGAAAACGACCAGGTTTGCATCCATCCACTGGTTATAGGTGAACTGGCGTGCGGAACGCCACCGGATCGGAAAATGACGCTGATGTATTTGAAGCACTTAAGTAGTGTGCAGATTGCCACCAGTGCAGAAACCCTCGACTTCATTGAGCAGAATGATCTATTCGGGACAGGTTGCGGTTGGGTAGATGTTTCTTTACTAGCGTCATGCTTACTTACTACAGGGTGTGAGCTATGGACATTGAATAAGCGTCTGGTAAAGCATTCAATTCGGTATGGCATCCAATTCCAGTCTTCGTAACACCGGGCAATGATGACGTAGGTTAGTGTCTTCGGCACGGGTTTGCTTCCATTAGCACCACATGTACTATTTTTATTATAGAGATGGTGGGCTAATTTGCTGTTCGTGAATACGTCAAAGACATTGAAGAACAGTATTTACTCAAACTTCATGGGGACACCTATCGACAATACGTGTCCCGAACCGGCGCATTTTTTCCACGCTTTTCGGATTCAACGTCAGTCAGCAAAACGGACTAAGAATTGGATGCTTGCGATATTCCCCACACAGTGTGCAGGCGAGTAGGCCTACTTAACATCAATGACTAAAGAAAATACACAAGCACAAACGTCGCTCTGTCTCTATGCCGCCTGGCTTACCTCACTTGCAGCCACCCTCGGAGCAGTGTTTATTGGTGAGGTGCTGGGGCAAACACCTTGTGTGCTGTGCTGGTATCAGCGCATTGCCATGTTTCCGTTGACCTGGATACTCGGTGTCGCCTGTTTGACGAATGATCGTCGAGTAGGACAGTATGCGTTACCGCTTGCTCTGATCGGTGCTGCTATCGCTCTATGGCACAGTCTGTTGTACGCTGGCATTGTCGAAGAGGCGCTCGTACCTTGCCAAAGAAACGGTCCGTCGTGCACGGATAGCGCCATGCTGACCTTTGGTAATGTGCCCATTCCTTATCTTTCATTCGTGTGCTTTACCGTAATCATCGTTTTCTTAGCCACTTTTCAGTTCACCCATCGACACTCGGATCTTCAGTCATGAATCGACGTACACTCGTTGTTGGCACAACCATCATTGCGGCTCTATTGTTCATTGGTGGATGGTTTGCGGTTGAGCGGTCGGCACCACCTGTTCTTGAAAGCGAGGCACCTGTGGGTAGTGCACTCGTACGCTTCCACTCCCCAGTGCTTGGCCCACAAGACGCACCAGTCACGATTGTCGAATTCTTCGACCCTGCCTGCGAAGCGTGTAGAGCCATGCACCCAGTGCTTACCGAGATTCGCGAACGGTATCCAACAGAGGTACGCATCGTCATGCGCTACGCTGCTTTCCATGATGGCTCTGACATCGCTGTGCGCATACTCGAAACTGCTCGCCTACAGAATGTCTTCGAACCGGTGCTGGAGGCGCTGTTGGCCGCACAACCTCAATGGGCCGATCACTCAGGTGCCAGATTGGATATCGCTTGGGCGGCAGCAGCTGAAGCAGGGCTCGATGTTGAGAAGGCACGTGCGGAAATGAATAGAGACGCGATCAACAATGTACTCACCCAAGATGCACTGGATGTTGAAACTGTCAGAGTCCGTCAAACGCCGACGTTCTTCGTCGACGGCCGACCGTTACTCGACTTTGGAGCCCAGCAGCTGATTGAAATGGTACGTCTGCAAGTTGAATCGCAAGGGTAGGCAATTGAGGTTGGAGTGGACCCTGAGGTCCCAATCTGCTCGGCAGGAGACGTTAGAAAAAAATAGGCCTACTTGTTAGGTATCGGCCGAACTTAACCGGTTGCATAGCAGCGTAGGGAACTCGGGTCGGTCTGCAGAACTGATGCTGCCCACGATTGATGACAATCGTCTCTGGCGTGCCCATTGTAGATCGTGTTTGCCCAGTGTTCGCTTCGCATTCCTCTGGCGAACCACTCCTGCCTTGATACAACTGACGGAATGTGTAAAACAATCGCGAGAAAGTGGAGCTATAGCCAACGCCGAACACGACTCTTGTAGATCCGATATTCCTCCCCAAACCGCATGGCCATGCGTTGCTCCTCGAACCTAATGTACCATCGATCCAGTACCACCAAATGTGTGAGTGCTATAGCAAACGATGTTAAGCACCCGAAGACGATGGCCGCTCCGAAAGCGGCTAATGCGAACCCAAGGTACATCGGGTTTCGGCTATATCTGAACAGACCTTCGGTGACAAATTTATCAGGATCATCGAACGTTCGGATGTTAGTGCCCTCTCTCTTGAATTGTCTAGCGCCTTTACTGGCGATTAACAAACCGAGCATCAAAGGAATTGCACCGAATGCACTTGCTGGCCATGAGAAAAACTGAGCTATTGGGAAAAACAGGTGCGAAAACCCCATGGCAACAAGGCAAAGCACAAAAAATATTGGAGGGAGAAGGCGTTTCATCGAAAGGTATCTCAGCTTACAATTGTGAGTGGTTACTTCAGAAAAGCGGGACCTGAACGTCTGGATAGTAATTAAGATCTGGTGGAGGCAATACACGCTCGACAGTTAGACTGCCCAATTGGATGTGCACCTCGATCAGCGCGTGTTTGTGAACCGCATGCTTGAGGATATCGCCCCCTACCGGTAGACCCGAATTGGGAAAATCTGCACGAGAAAAAATAACCTTGTACCGGTTTGAATCACGCGCTTTCGGAACAGAGTGAGTAAACTTTTTCTCCGCGGGCAATTGCATAGGAATTTCCGATATATACATCTGCGTTGGTACAACGTAGGCAATGAAACGATCATTTGAGCTAAGTGTCGCAAGCACGTCGACTACATCAGGCTGAGTCCGAGAGATTTGTGCGATCCGTGCCATATCGTTGTCGGATAGTTTTGTGACAGACAGGTAAATCCCTTCGTCTACCTTGTATGTGTAGAGAGATTCAATCGCGTAATTTCGCACGCCAAATGCGGCTAACGTCGCTACCAAAATGACAAACAGGAATGCGAAGGTCCACGCGATCAGTTGCTTTACCCTCCCTTGAACGTTTGGTAGGGGAATCTTTGGAATGAACGGTGGCAAGAACATGCCCGTGCGGGCCTGGTACGCTGAATAGCCGCTAAATTTCACAGCGCAAATTTGCTCTTCCGCGCGAGCTAAAGCTACGTAGGCGAAAATCATAGTAACGGTACTGAACAAAACCAAAAATCGCGGCCAGATCAGCAGCAAACCTAAACTGGCAATCATCAATGCGGCATATTGTGGATGTCGGATGTATTGGTAAATGCCACCTCCGACCATTCCAATCTTTCGTATTTTGGCGCAGTAAACTTGAAAAGCGCCTACCGAAAAGCTGATAAGACCGCCAACGAACAGTGTGATGCCGATCGCTTCGGCATAATCTACAAAGCTGGATCGAGTTTCTGCAACAAGATGCGGCAGGAAAAACCAGATCATCCAGCCGGACAGCCCGAAGTTTTGCAAGCTATCCAGACCAGGACCGTAGACAGAGTAGAGGTACGCAGCAAACGGGCTTGCCATATAGAAGAATTCGAATGCTATCAATAGATAGAAAACGCTGCTCCCCCAAAGTAACCTTCGCTCTCTCTTTGGCTGTATCTGATGGGGAGATGGATCTGACATAGAAGCTATTACTGAATGATATTTCCCCGTAAGCTTATCTTTTCGTTATGCCAACGAATATTCGCGTTTGCTCAATATTGTCAGGGTAGAAAATATGTTTAATATCATAAACTTACATGGCTATTTAGAATCACTTATCGTTCTCTGGTGTACGCGCTCACATTTCTGCGGCTGAGGTTCAGTACCCAGTTACGCTTTGTATCCTTTGTTATCTGGAGATGTCCGCGTGAAAAAAGTAGATGCCGTTGCAGTAAAGCCTCGTAAGGAACCGCGCCAGAAGCGCAGTCAGGATACGGTGGTTGTGATTTTGGAAGCTGCCATAGAATTGATCTGCAAGCATGGTCTCGCTGAGCTAACCACTAATCGTATTGCAGAGCGGGCAGGTGTTTCTATTGGCTCGGTCTATCAATATTTTCCCGGGAGAGAGGCCATCCTGGCCAGGTTGGTTCGTGACATGCGAAGTGAAATGCTGGAGGACTTTAAGTCAGCTATAGACAATCAGCGTGACACGACGCTCAGGTCTGCTGTAGGTGCCCTGGTGTCGGCAGCGCTATAGCATCACCTTAAAAATCCCTACCTGACACGTTGCCTGGAAAAAGCTGAAGATGAACTGCCGCTTGATGAAGAAACCCAAGTACTCAAAGAAGCGATGTCTGAACTTATCGTGAATGTTCTGCACCATCGCGGTGTGCCAAACCCTGAAAAAACAGCGTTTGACCTTGTCGCTCTATCACATGGTATTACGCATGCGGCAACACAATCCGGGCAAACTGATTTCGAGGACCTACGCATGCGTGTGATGAGGGCAGTCATGGGCTATTTGGGTTACACAGAGTAGTGGGCATAGTTAGCAATACAATTTATGGGAGTCCTGCGTCAATATCGCCGGCGATGCATGAGTGAATTTATGAAGCAATGTCTCAATCGCTCTATTGACACTCATCGATATCGCACCTGTCTAGCGCTTTCTGTGGATTAGCGGTGTCGACCATTGCGCGTCGGTTGTGCGCCATTCGGCTTAAACACATCGCATCAGGGTCCGTCCCGGTCACCGCACGCGGAATATCTAGTACTCGAAGTGATGAAAGGTATCCGTCGTGGACGTAAGCGCAAGACGGTACAAGCGACGCCCGTGGTCGCTGACCAGATCAAGCAAATGGTGGACCTGATTGATCTCAAGTCACATCAAGGCCGACGCGACCGGGCATTGCTGTTATTGGGGTTTGCCGCTGCGCTACGTCGATCCGAATTGGTGGCACTGGATATTGCGGATCTTGAGTTTGTTGATCAGGGATTGCTAGTGACGGTCAACGGCAGCAAGACAGATCAGGAGCAGGTTGGGGCTGTGGTGCCAACGTTAGCAGAATCTGGGTCTCCCTATTTTCCTGTTGAGGCGATTCGAAGCTGGTTAATCAATAGTGGGTTGCGAGAGGGGCCGGCATTTCGCAGCTTGTATCTCGGCAACACGATCAGCGATGACTGGCTGAGTGATAAGGTCGTTGTGCTTTTTATTAAGTCATTGGCGTGTTCGACGACAATTATCCTGGCCGGGGGGCGCTCGACTGAACAACAAACTGATGCGCGAGGATCTGCTGCCTCTGAGTTCGCGCATCCGTATCCGCCTGGCCTTGGAGCCCAGCGATCGGGACACGCTGGTACGACTCCTGGTGCATCTGGTCAGTGAGGCTGGCAATGCCAACCTCATGACTCCTGAGCTGATGAAGACATTGGCAGAACATGCCATGGGCAACCCGCGCATTCTGTGCGCAACCGGCGCAGAATTACTGGCGGCAACAGCCCATCAGGAGAGCTCGGTACTGGACGAGAAACTCTATCTGGAGCACTTCAGTGCCCGTCATCCCAAGCGAGCGCGCAAAGCTTCATGAGCGATTATCAACCCAACACAAGTCGTCAACATCATCCGCCGCTGTTCGAGCGCATGCCCGAGCTGGGGGACGAGGCCGTCTGGGATCTGCTGGAGATGCTCTATGGATTGATTGACGCGTATGAATCGCATTATGCTCAAACATTGCAGCGACTCCGACTCGAACGCTTCCAGGAGCTGCACGAAGGCGAACATCAGTTAAACCTGCCGACACCTGACACCTTGCAAGATAGGTTCTGACGAATTCCTGCCGGTCATTTGAGCACGCAACACTTGCTCGGATGACCATCAAATAGTGCGAACAGCAGGCCATCAGATACCGTTGTCACGCTCAGCCAGGTGCTTTCCAAAATACCGAACCGGATCTTCTCCTCGCGTCGCTGTAACGCCTTGGCATGGGCTTGCTTCGGCCTATAGCCACGCCCACCCGTGTTGCGACAAATCTCTCGACTAATCGTTGACTTGTGCACGCCAACAAGCTCAGCTATCTCGCTTTGAGTATGGCCTGCTTTCAGGAGCACAGATATCTGATATCGTTGCTCACTGGTGAGCTGCGAATAGTGTTGCATTGATGCCACTCATTCTTGCCGGAACGATTGGTAGCAATGCTATCGCAGCTTGCCTCCTCACGCCCAGCAGGTTGAGTTGCACTTACAAATTGAATTCGCCGGATTTATATCAGAATATTTTGTTCAATTAAGGAACAGTAGGGTGACATATCCGTCAGTTGGTTCAGTCAGTCAATTGGACTAGATATGTTCGCTAGTGTCAGCGTCCACATCTAACTGGAGTTTCTGCTTTGCCAACTTAATCGAATCGTGTAATTTTTGCTGTAGCAACTCTCGACTGGGCAGTACAGTTAAGTATTCAGCAACCCGAATGTTCGATTCGCTAAGACGCAGCAATTCGACGTGCTCCTCATTTTTACCGGTGCAGAGAATTAACCCGATAGGTGATTGCTCACCCTCAATAGTTTCGTACTTTTCAAGGTACCGTAAATACAATTCCATCTGGCCTTTGAATTCAGCCTTGAACTCACCAAGCTTCAAGTCTATCGCGACTAAGGACTTCAATCGACGGTGGAAAAAAAGCAAATCGATGTAGTAATCACGGTTGTCGATGGAAATCCGTTTTTGCTGTGCGACGAAGGCGAACTCAGACCCTAGCTTTACAATAAAGCGTTGCAATTGCGCCAGTATAGCTGACTCTAAATCGCGCTCACTGTAGGAGTCTGCTAGCCCCAGAAAATCCAGCACATAGGGGTCGCGAAAAGCTAAATCTGGCGAAACTTGACCTCCTGTTTTCAGTTTTTCTAAATCAGCTAAGATCGTTTTTTCGGGTTGTTTCGAGATAGCCGTGCGTTCGAACAGCATTGAGGAAATGCGCTCTTGAAGCTGTCGCACACTCCAGCTCTCTAACTGCGCCATTTCTGTGTAAAAATCTCTTTTAGCCGGATCCTCAATGTACATGAACGTTCTGATTTTACTCCAATTTAATTGTCTACACAGTGTGTAGACAATTTCCTGATCAGGGTACGTCTCCACTAACTGCAGACAATGCCTCAGCTGCTGACCATAGGCCGCTCGATTCTCAATTTGCAGGTGTTGCTTGAGAAGGCCACCAATACTCCAGTTGAGTACCGTCAATTCGGAATTGACAGTAGCTGCTACGCGGAGACGGCTGGAGTCAATTAATTCCCGAATTTGCGCAAGCAAATCAGTGCTGATTGTAGATACTGAGTTTTCATCTGACATGCGCATAGTGTAGGAGTACTCTTGCCACGATACAGAGTTCATTGAACAGAAGAAAAACGTCCAACGGAATGAGGTGACTCGCTAAATTTAATGTGCCTTTTGACGCTTAGCAAGGCCGGCTGCAGTTTAATCGGTCGGGGGTAGGGGCAGTACTAATTATCGGTACTGTGATTATATTAAGACCGACAGCCAATAGGCAACGCTTCCATGATAAGCGGCTTGCGTCAACGGGCAGGTAGCAGTCAAATATCCGATATTAGGTATAATCACGGTTAAGAGGGTTTGGTGTTGGTATATCGCTCGTCCCCGTTTGCCGTGCTCACGATCCTGTACGCAGCTACGCCTGTCAGAGCGTTCCGCGCAGTCGCTTTCAGCTGCTGTAATAGCTGAGTGAACATTTATTTGGTAAATCGGCAAAGTACTCTTTAGTAGCTTGCCGGAGGAAGTGAATGTAGCTGCTTGCGTCGGTGGTGTAGATTAAGGATGTTGTTCTATAATTGAGTAATGTAATCCTTCACTTTCCATCAGGCATGCCAACCGTTGAGGTGAAGTAGATATGTGATCTAGTATGGCAAATTATTCACCTCTCATTCATCGTCTTTTGACCACAGCCGTAACCAATCATCTATGCATAGTCAATCAGTTGGGTATTTGTTATGTCTACTTGTTCTGACCGCGTGTGGAGGCGGTGGCTCTGGCAGCAATTCATTACCAGTAACATCCCCCTTGGGAGCTCCGTCAGTTTCAGATAGTCCAGTCACTTCCGGGCCTTTCAGTGGTAATCGTGAGGCCCCAGAGCCTCTGGATGTTGATGTACTTAAGATTGCCGCGTTGACGTCAGAAAATATTCAACCGTACCTGGCAGGCATTATCGAGCTGCTGCAGTTTGACAACATGAGCCTGATTATTGATGAAATTAGAGCCGTTGAGCGAGCCATGTTTGATTTGACGGACGGGTTTTCGTCTACCAGTCCCATCTCGAGTGCCTACAATGCCGCGTGGATCTGCCCTGGTGGAGGAAGGGTGGATACGCAGTTCTTCATCGAGTCAGATCCCGAAGCTGCACCATCCCATCGCTTTGAGGACTGCGTTGTAGGAGAGAACACCTATAACTCGAGTTACAGTCACCTGGTAGCTGATCCGGACGGTTATCCAGAACAGACTGTCGGCTTTGGGCTTATGATTGATAGAGGCAATGGGCTTAGGGAGAATGCTTCCATTCGAGCAGACCGCATTCGAGTGGCCTCATCCACCGGGCTGATTGATGTTGCCATTGAGGTGACTAGTTCTAGCTACGGGCGCTTTGTGGGCTTTCCTGTTGTCACAAGCCGGTTTGAATACGACATTTTCGGGCGAACCGGCCTGCAGTTCAGTCGCACAGTGCGGGCCAACCGACAGTTGAATTTTCAACCAGTGCCATCAGGTCAGCGCGTAGCACTGGACGGCGGACTAAACCTGTCGTTTGGTTTTGATGTGGCGCCTATCATGGTTCAAATGCCTATCCCATTTACTTCCGACAGCGTAGAAGGCGACTTTGTTTCTGGCCAGATCGACATTACTGCAACTGGTACTTTCAGTGATGTGTACCGACTGACCATGTCTGCCGATAGCGGCGACGAATCCACATTTATAGTGACCTACGACAATGGTGATGACAGCCCGGTCGTGAGTATAGTACTCCCGTGGTCAGATGCGTTCCGGTTTAAAGAGCCTCAAGTTGTATTCGATACACCTTAGGATCGCTGCGCAGGAACCGCAGGACCACGGCGTAGTCTTGCGCTTTCTGCGCAGCTACGATGGCAGCACGGCGACCTTCAACGCCCACTAGCGTGAACTTGAGCGCCTGTGTCAGTGGAGCTGGCATATTCGACAGTCATCCATACTGGAAATGGCATGTGAGGACATCGAGGCCTTTGTCCAGTTCACGCTCAATCCACCACGTGCCTGGATTGGCACCAAGAACGTCGCCCGATTCATGCGCCTCGATGGCCACCGCGTTGCCAATCCTGAGTGGCGTCCGTTTGTCACCTCGGTGTCCAAATCAGCATTTCGAGACGGTGACGTGGTCGATACCACACGCTACACGCAGACCCAGTCCACTATCAAGGCAACCTTTACGGCACTGTCCTCGTTCTACGATTTCCTGGCACAGGAGTCACTGGTCACAGTCAATCCGATCAAACTGATTCGGCAAAAAAGCAAGTAGGTACGCAAAGATCACAACCAGGCACCCGTGCGCCGCCTGAGTAATCTGCAGTGGGACTAAGTTATCGAGACCGCTGAGCTTATGGCCGACGAAGAACCCGCCGTGCACGAGCGCACGCTGTTCATCATGACAACGCTTGAAGTCGATATTATTGGCGACCGTATTACTGAAAAACTGTTTGCGAGATAGATACCTGGACCTCAACTGCATCGGATTGGCTGCGACTGTTACCAGTCTCCACTTATCCAGCCAGGCTGTTGTTCAAAGTCCTAGATGCTATGTGTATTGCCACTGTTGATAATCCTTACCTCTGCCCACTGACATTGAGTCATTGTAGGCGCTGGTGGTGCGATGCAACAATACCTACATCGGTGTCAGCACCTGCACAACGCGAATCTAATTACCAATGTTTATCAGATCGAGGATGGCTGAAAAAAAAACCATTCTGGAAAGCGATTGCCCACTTGCCGAAATTTAGATCACCTTGATTTAAACCTGTCGTGCTGTAGACATAGGGGAACACAACTATGCTTGCAATTATGGCTGGAATAGCCGACGTAAATGCCGCAGTTTCCCCTCCGGAAAAATGATCAAATGCTATCTTCGAACACACCACACATGTGCCTCAATCGTCGGCGGCTCGGTCGGTGTCGTGGCGCTGATGTGTTTCGGGCCCGCCGTTGCCCCTATCGGACTGAGTTTCGCGGCAGGTAACTACTTTGCCCTGATGCTGCTCGGTCTGGTTGCAGCCGTAACCGTCGGAGGAGGATCCATGCTCAAGTCCTTATCATGGTCGTGTTGGGCCTTCTGCTGGGCACTGTGGGTACCGACGTGACCTCGGGTGAATTCCGTTACACCCTTAGGCTTTCTCGAGCTGCGCGACGGCGTCAGCGTGGTGGCCATTGCCATGGGCCTGTTCGGTGTGGCAGAAGTGATCAGCTCGATTCGGGAAGCCGGCAAACGCAAGATCATGGAAAAGGTATCGATGCGCAGCATGCTGCCGACACGAGATGATATGCGCAAGACCTTCGCTCCGATGGCACGCGGCAGCTCCATTGGAGGATTTCTCGGTGCATTACCTGGAGCCGGCACTGTCATTGCCCCATCCCTGGCCTATTCCACCGAGGTTCGACTGGCGAAGGACATGTCGCGCGACCCCTACCGTCTGATCGCCGACCCACTGACAGGCTCCATACTGGCCCTGTCTGCATTTCTGCTGAAATGGGCGGCGTTCAGCGGCGTGCAGAACCTGCTCAAGGCACGTCGCATCACGGACATGCCTGTCGGTGAAGCCTGATGTTTCGGTAGTGCGCGCACTGCCATGCCTACCCAGGGGCAGCCTTGCAGTATAATACTCGAAAAACTGCTGTGTCCCATCCGCATTCATGATCAGGCGACGCGAGTCCTTGCGTTCGATGCCACCACGTTTGTCGCTGTACTTACCGCTTTGAAACTCAAGCGGTGTCAATGTTTATCAAACCATCTGTGTTCGATCATTGCATCCAACTTTAATCAGTATTACTATAAGCTATTAATATAGTTTATAGTGTTATTCCGGAGCAAGACACCTTGCCAAGTGAATCCGAGGAGTGGGTCGAGAACGTTCGGATGCTGACCGAGAGTGCTGGCGCAATCGTGCCGGTGGACGGCGATCTGTCACGAGTGAGATCGCAGCGCTGGATCGAGCCAGGCTACTCTCGCGAGGTCTGGGCATCCATAGCCGATATGGACTGGCTCGCTCCGACCTGGCCGCAGTCGCTCGGCGGCATGGGGCTGGACGCAACCAGGCAGCTGATGCAGGTAACAGGCAGTCTGGCGGGAGTGCGACTGGACGACGACGGAGACAGACGACATGATGTGGCAGGCACCTAATTGGCGGCACGACCTACGACCATCTTTGGCGGCTCGACCGAAATCATGCGCGATGTGCTGGCCCGTTACAGTCTGGATCTGCCCGCGTGATTCATTCGCCACTCAACCGGGTTGATGCTGCTGCGCACCTCTGCAGAATGGTCTGTCAATACTCGTACCAGCAACTCAGGGGCTCCATGGCCGCTCTCCATCATCAGGCTTGCGTTGCAAGACGCTCAGGGCATAACGCCAGAACAGTATCAGGATGGGAATCATGCAAACAAGACGTGTCGTGGCAGGTGAGGCCAGCATCGTGTATCACGTGATGGGGGAGGGGCGAGCTATCTGCCTGCTGCCATCGACGGGGCGCAGTGGCAAGGATTTCACGGAACTCTGTCATGCACTGGTGGCGCGTGGCTTCAAGGTCATCTTGCCCGAGCCGCGCGGGATCTCCGGCAGTGCGGGGCCAATGACGGGTATCGACTTCCATGATCTGGCGGCCGATGCGGTTGCGGCAATAAGAGCCGAAACCGACAGCGTCATCATTGCCGGACATGCATTCGGCTGCTGGCTTGCCAGAACCGTCGCCGCAGGCTATCCCGAGTTGGTGCGTGGACTCGTACTGATTGCTGCCGGGTCAGGCAAATGGCCGGCAGAGTTGTCGAAGGCCATTGATTGCCTGGCCTCCGAAGAGGCCACGCGAGAACAGCGTCTGGATGCGCTGCGTCTGGCTTTCTTTGCCGCAGGCAGTGATCCCGAACCCTGGCTGGAAGGGTGGCATGCGGATGTGATTGCCATGCAGCGTGCAGCACGAACAGCCACCGATAAAGACAGCTGGTGGCACAGTGGTACGGCGCCGGTGCTGGACCTCATCGCGCTTCAGGACCCGTTTCGCGCACCGGGCAACCGTGACGATTTCATCCGCGAGTTGGGGGATCGAGTCAGCGTTCGTACCGTCAAAGGTGCCAGCCATGCATTACCGGATGAAAAACCCGTTGCGGTAGCTGCGCAGATTGCTGCATGGGAAGAGGCCTTGCAGCCAAGCTGAGCATCAAGGTATCTGCATTACAGAGCGCCTCTTATTGTGAAAGAAACGCACTGAAGACTCGACAAGTGATAACAATAAAGTATAAAGTTAGCTTATACAGTTTTTAGCCGGGTAACACATGTCTATCACCGATGAAATGATTCGCGAGGCAACGGCCGACCTGTATTCCTGGGCACTGCGCAAGGTTCCTGACGATACCAAGGCGGCCATGGCTGCCGCCATGGAAACAGAGACCAGCGAAACGGCGCGCAAGACGCTGGCCATGCAGTTGCGCAGCGCGGAGATGGCTGAAGACAAGAATACTTTTGTCTGTTCTGACAGTGGCGTGCCGGTCTACTTTGTCAAGATTGGCACCCGGGCACCGATCAGTGGCAATCTGAAGAAATCCATTCGTGCCGGTTACGAGATTCTGGTGGACACCATCGATCCACCCTTGTTGCAACACGTTACCAACCCCCTGACCCTGGAACGCAGCTATCACGGCAAGGATATGCCGATCGTGTCCTACGATCTGGAAAGTGACGCAGAGTATGTCGAGATTACCTGCTCCCCCAAGGCACTGGGCTCCGGCCGATGGGCCTCTCTGGAACTGTTCACGTTTCCTTCTCCGGAAGAGATTGAAACCTATGTGCTGGATGTCGCCATCAAGGCCGGTGCACAGCACTGCCCGCCGGTCATCATCGGCGTTGGCATCGGCGGTACCTTTGATTCCTGCGCATCGCTGGCTAAAAAGCAGACGCTGAGAATGATCGGTTCAGTCAATGAGCATCCCGAACTGGCGGCCATGGAAGAGCGTCTGACAAAGGCGGTCAACAGCCTGGGATTTGGCCCGATGGGTACCGGCGGTGACACCACCGCGCTGGCAGTGCATGTGGACTTTTCATCGGGCCACGGGTTTACCCCGGTCGCTGTCTGCTTCAACTGCTGGATCAATCGTCGTACCCGAGCTCGACTCTGGGGTGACGGTCGTATCGAGAGGATGGAATAAGCCATGGCCGACTATGAACTGGCACTGCCAATGTCTCGCGAAGCGGTTGAACTGCTCAATGCCGGAGACAGTGTGTATCTGAGCGGGGAGATATTTGCCACCGCAGGTATGCCGACGCATGATCGTTTGCTGAAGTGTCTGAATGGCAAGGAAGAGCTGCCCTTCGATTTTACTGGTGGAGCCCTGTTTCATCTGGGCAGCCTGATAGAAGAATCTCCCGATGGGCATATGCGCATTCGCTATATGAACCCCACCACCAGTACCCGCTTCAACGGCTTCATGCCTCGTATCATACCGGGACTGGGCTTGCGTTTTACCGGCGGCAAGGGAGGGCTGGATGCAACCTGCGCCGCGACCATGCGCGCCTGCGGCTGCGTCTACCTTTCCTTTCTGGGGGGTGGAGCACCGATCATCACCTCGGCCATTCGCAAGATCGTGGCGGTTGGCTGGCCTGAAATGATCTCTCACTACCGGGTGGTAAAACTCGAAGTGGAAAGATTGGGCCCCCTGGTCGTCGGGATCGATGCAAAGGGACAGAGTATCTATGACTCGACCAGAGATGCTGCCAATGCACGACGAGCATCGATCATCGAGCAGATGCGTATCGAGCGTGAAGCCTGATTCATGAAGGTAGTTGCAAACGTCTTGATCCGTAAATTTCAATCAGAAGATGAGTATGTCACTACAAGCAGATAACAACGCAAGGGTGGTCGATCAGAAGGTGACGCTTGAGATGCAAGGGTCACTGGCCGTCATCCGCATCGACAATCCGCCGGTCAATGCCGGCTCAATAGCCGTTCGTGCAGGACTGATCGACGCCCTGGAAAAAGTCGCAAACTCCAGAGCCACTGGCGCCATAATGATCGGTGAGGGGCGCAGTTTCATTGCCGGCTCCGATCTCAAGGAATTCGGCTTGCCACTGACTTCGCCTCAGCTCCCCGATGTCATTCGGGCAGTTGAACTCAGCCCGTTTCCGGTTGTAGCTGCGCTGCACGGTGTTGCTCTGGGTGGCGGACTGGAACTGGCTCTTGGCTGTGATTATCGCCTGGCCACGCCAGCCACCAGAGTGGGCTTGCCAGAGGTCTCTTTGGGCATGGTCCCCGGGGCTGGAGGCACTCAGCGCCTGCCACGGCTGGTCGGTTTGAGCCGCGCCATTGCCATGATCTGTGGCTCGCAGCGAATCACTGCGCAGGAAGCACTCAGTGCCGGACTGGTGGATAAAGTGGTGCAAGGCGACCTGCTTGAGGCTGCCATTGCCTTCCTGAGTGATGCTGCGCATCCCAAGCGATTGACCATCGAACTGCCGGTACCCGACGAGAACCGGGAAGCGGTAGAGAGCGCCGAACAGACCGCAGGCAAGCGCGGCAGGTTTCGCCACAACGTTCTGGAGGCCATTCGCCTGGTGAAGGCCTCGGCAACACAGCCCGCGGCAAACGCACTGGACGATGAGCGTGCAACATTTCAGTCACTGAGAGTCAGTCCCGACGCCTTCGCCTTGCGCTATCTGTTTTTCGCCGAGAGAAAGGCAGGTGTCATCGAAGGCGTGGATAAATCCCTGGCTTTGCCGGTTTCGTCGGTCGCTATCATCGGCGGTGGCACGATGGGTCAGGGTATTGCGAAAGCGCTGCTGGCCGCCGGACTGGACGTACAACTGGTCGAAAGAGACAGTGACGCCAGAGATGTCGCCGTGCAGTCCGTCACCAGCAGCTACCAGGGACTCGTCAGGAAAGGTCGACTGAAGAACAGCGAAGCCTCTCAACGACTGGAACGCCTGCGAGGTGAGGTCGGGCTGGATGGGCTCGGCAGCTGTGATCTGGTTATCGAGGCCGTCTTCGAGGACATGGGCGTCAAGAAGCAACTGCTCAAGGAGCTTGAAGCCGTGGTTTCCGACAAGACAATCTTGGCCACCAACACCTCCTATCTCGACATCAATGAAATGGTGGCAGATCTGCGACAACCTGCGTCCGTGATCGGCCTGCACTTCTTCAGTCCGGCAGATCTGATGAAATTGCTGGAAGTGGTCAGAACCGCCAGCACATCAGACACGACGCTGGCCACGGGTGTGGCATTGGCGCGCAGGCTCGGCAAGCAGGCAGTTGTATCTGAAGTTGCCGAAGGGTTCATCGGCAACCGCATCTATGCCGCCTACCGGGGACGCGCTGAACTGCTGGTACTGGACGGCGCAATGCCGGACCAGGTCGATTCGGCCGCTCGGGATTTCGGATTTGCCATGGGTCCGTTCGAAGTCTCCGACATGTCCGGACTGGATATAGCCTGGGCAATGCGCAAGCGCAAGGCGGCCAGTCGGGATCCGGCCGCCCGTTATGTGACGATTCCTGATCGCTTGTGCGAGATGGGCCGACTGGGCCGCAAGACCGGCAAGGGCTGGTACGACTATTCGGAGGGCACACAGACACCCGACCCCTTGGTGAACGCACTGATTGAAGAGATACGCGCCGACAATCGGATCGTGGCACAGAGCTATGACGCCGAAACCATTCAACGCCAATTGATGGCGGCCATTGTCAATGAAGCTGCCTGCCTGCTGGATGAGGGAGTCGCACAACGCGCATCCGATGTTGACGTGACACTGGCAAACGGTTACGGATTTCCGCGCTTTCGGGGTGGCCCTCTCTACTGGGGGAGCCTGGAAGAGTCATCTCGGCTTGAGCAGGACCTGAAAGCGCTTGAAGCCGCGGTCGGTCATGCTTATCGCGCTGGACCAGTCGAACAGGTACTCGGTGCCATGAAGACAGAGGCGGGTAGCTGATATGGACAAGGCACTCATCAATGGAACCGGTATCGCCTACAAGGTCGAACGTACGGGAGCAACCGCTCCCTGGCTGGTCTTTTCCAATTCGCTGATTACGGATCATTCCATCTGGGATGCACAGGCAGCTGAGTTTGGCAAACGCTTCAACCTGCTGCGCTATGACCAACGGGGTCACGGCCAATCTGATATACCGAACACCCCATTGAACTTCGACACACTGGGCGCAGACCTGCTTGCCTTGATGGATACAGTCGGCATTCACACAGTTACTGCCGTGGGACTGTCCATGGGTGTGCCCACTGTCTTTTCTGCCTACAACGTGGCGCCTGACCGTTTCGATGGCTTGATTCTGATGGACGGACAAGCGGCATCAGCAGTGAATGCCTTTGACACCTGGCAGACAAGAATCGACACAGCCAAGGCCAACGGTATGGAAGCCTTCGGGAAAGCTACCGCCAGCCGCTGGTTGATGCCAGAAAGTCATGCCGACAAACTGGACAGGCTGGCGAACATGATTGCAGCAACGGATTTCTCGGGCTTCAAGGCCTGTGCAGGTGCACTGCAAGGCTACGACTACCGGCATGTTCTCGCAGCGTGCCGGGTACCCGTGCTCGCTCTGGCTGGCGCGAACGACGGAGCAATGCCCGAGACCATGGAGCGCTATTGCCGGGAAATTGCCAATGCCGAATTTCATGCCATAGAAAATTCGGGCCATGTTCCTTGCTATGAACAAGCATCGGCCGTCAACGACGCCATCGCAGCCTTTCTGGAAAAGAGGGGGGCGCGCTCATGACTGCAAAACTCCATTGGTCACCTCGTTCGCCCTTTGTGCGCAAGGTCATGATCGTTCTGCCTGAGACGAATCAGCAAGATGACATCGAGCTGGTCAACAGCCTGGTAGCCACGACATTACCGCCTAATCAGGCAGTCATGGATGACAACCCGCTGGGCAAGATACCGGCCTTTGTTCCCGCTGAAGGACCAGCCTTGTTCGATAGCCGCGTGATTTGCGAATACCTGGACATGAAGACCGGTGGAAGGCTTTTTCCGGACAGCCTTGCTCCACGGATGCAACAACTGCGCTGGCAGACAATGGCGGATGGCTTGTCGGACCTGCTGCTGGTATGGCGTACAGAACTCAATCGTGATGGCGGCCCCTGGGATGTGCTGACCAACGGCTATGATGCCAAGGTGCGCGCTGTCATGCACCGCCTGGAATCCGAAGCCGATCAGTTGCAGGACGCGCCTTTCGGTATCGGTCATGTCTCGCTGATCTGCGCCCTGGGTCAACTGGATTTTCGTTGGCCCGACAGCGGTTGGACACAACGCTTCCCGAAACTGTCTGCGCTCAATCAGCGTTGGCAGACGCGTGCCTCCTTGCAGTCAGTGCCTCCACCTGTTGATGAAGAATCAGCACCGGTGCCTCATCCCCTCAATTTCAGACTGGACTAAGACTATGGCCGGACCACTATCACATATACGTGTTCTAGACCTGAGCCGAATCATGGCTGGCCCGTGGGCAGGCCAGATACTGGCGGACCTGGGTGCGGAGGTGATCAAGATCGAACGCGCTGGTATTGGCGACGACACGCGGCGCTGGGGCCCTCCGTACCTGAAAGACGAAGAGGGAAACGATACGGCCGAGTCCGGATACTACCTGTCTGTCAATAGAGGCAAGAAATCGGTAGAGGTCGATATCGCCTCGGAGAGCGGTCAGGAAGTCATTCGTGAACTGGCGAAAACCAGTGACATACTGCTGGAAAATTTCAAGGTCGGCACCTTGGAACGATATGGGCTCGGGGCAGAGCAACTGCGGGCCATCAACCCTGATTTGATCTATTGCTCCATAACCGGTTTTGGACAGAATGGACCCAAGGCCAAGGAGCTGGCCTATGATTTCATGATTCAGGCGATGGGTGGTCTCATGAGCGTCACCGGCGGGCCTGATGGTGAACCGGGTGCCGGACCACAGAAGATGGGTGTGCCTATCGTGGACATCATGACCGGCATGTACAGCACCATTGCCGTGCTGGCGGCGCTCGCCAATCGGAACGATGGTGCCAGTGGAGAGCAGATCGATATTGCAATGCTGGATGTATCGGTAGCCATGCTGGCCAATCAGGCCATGAACTTTCTGGTGTCGGGCACCGTTCCGACCCGCAAGGGCAACAAGCATCCCAATATTCAGCCGCAGGATGTCTTTGCAGTTCGGGATGGTCACATCGTGCTTGCAGTCGGAAACGATGAGCAATTTAGCCGTTTCGCCGAAGCCATTGGCTCGCCAGAACTGGCGAATAACCCTCTATACGCGACGAACGTGGAGCGGGTCCGGAATCTTGAGACCCTCCACCCTCTGATCCGTGAACGTTTGCTGGCTGATGATCTTGCCCACTGGATTGACACGTTCCGAGCGAAGGGGGTGCCCTGTGGGCCCATCAACACCGTGCCGATGGTACTGGAGGAGGCGCAGGTAAAACACCGCGAGATGCTCCGACACTTGCCACATGAACTATCCGGCACTGTTCCACAAGTGGTCTCTCCCATGCGATTTCAGGCAGCACCGCTAGCATTCGACCATGCACCACCACTGCTGGGAGAGCATACCAACGATATTCTGGCCCGCTTGGGCCTGACACCAACGAAGGCTTGATCCATGGGACGCATCAGTTTTCCGACACCGGAGTCGATGTCCATGGACCAGCGAGCGGTCTACGACGATATCGTGACAGGCCCAAGGGGCAGGCTGGTTGGGCCACTGCGCGCAGTCTTGCACAATGCAACGCTGGCAGATCGCTGGCAACGATTCGGTCAGGTATTGCGATTCGAGACCTCCCTGCCTGCCCATCTGAATGAACTGGCTATTCTGGTCACGGCGCGTCGCTGGAACAGTGATCTGGAATGGGCCATTCATGCGCAGGAGGCCGCTCGCGCCGGTCTGCCAGATGAGCTGGCCGAGGCAATTCGAACAGGTACCGCGCCCGATTTCGGAGAAGACATCGCGTGCCGGGAAATCTATGACTACGCGCGAGAGCTGTTGATGAACGGTGACGTCAGCGACTCGGCGCATGCTGCTGTTACCACGCGCTGGAATGAGGTGGGTGTCGTGGAACTGACTTCGGTCATCGGTTATTACTCGATGGTGGCCATGATCCTCAATTCGCAACAGGTGCCGCTACCTGCAGACATGGAATGTTCCTTACCGGGTCGACGCGATGCGCTGAGTGACTTGCCGCCAAGTGTGGAATAACCGAAAAACTACAATAAGATACAAAATTGACTTCTCTGGATCAGGACCAGTTTGATGTCGGTACGGTCGCACCGTCTCATCGGCATTTACAACGACGACATGTACGGGATGACGAACCCTTTCTACTGGCCGATGTTTATGTCGACGAGCGGATCAGTGACCTCATACCCGAAGAGCACTTCACGACTACAACCGCCATGCGACTGGTATCCGATCTACCGGGTGTGAAGGTAGCAGATGCCTATCAGGTGCTGACCATCGACGGTGCCGATATGGAAACGGCCAGCCAGCTGGAGATTCCGTTGAGTCATCCGGTGCCCAAGGTTCAACGGCAGGCACTGGATGACAAGGGCACGCTGATACTGGTGGCCAAGGGCATCTACCGCGGTGACAAGGTTCGGTTTGGAATGAAATTACTTTCGTGAGTCTGCGCTAGGTCTGTTGTGCGGCTCCACGAATACTTGAATCAGTTTTGACAAGCAACGTTACTCGATTATTCGATCAGGGCTAGACACAAGCAATGACACAAGCATATATTTGCGACTATATCCGCACACCCATAGGCCGCTTTGGCGGATCACTGGCTCCGGTCAGGGCTGACGATTTGGGAGCCGTGCCACTGCGCGCATTGCAGGAGCGCAATCCAGGCGTTGACTGGAACGCGATTGATGACCTTATCTACGGCTGTGCCAACCAGGCCGGCGACGACAATCGCAACGTTGGACGCATGTCCCTGCTGTTGGCAGGCTTGCCAACGACCTTGCCGGCAAGCACCGTCAACCGACTCTGTGGTTCGGGCATGAATGCCATCATGGACGCTGCCAGAGCGATCAAGTCGGGGGAGGCAGATATCATTGTTGCCGGAGGTGTCGAGAGCATGTCGCGAGCGCCCTTTGTCATACCCAAGGCGGAAAGTGCCTATTCACGCAATACCGATATACACGATTCGACCATCGGCTGGCGCTTCGTCAATCCGCTGATGAAGGCGCAGTACGGTGTCGATTCGATGCCGGAGACGGCCGAGAATGTGGCTGAGACCTATGACATCAGCCGCCAGGATCAGGATGCAATGGCCTTGCGCAGCCAGCAGAAGGCGGCGGCCGCCCAGAGTAGTGGACGCTTTGCTCGTGAGATCGTGTCTGTGAAGGTACCGCAGCGACGAGGTGATCCGCTTGTCTTCGAGCACGATGAGCACCTGCGCTCGACGAGCCTGGAGAAACTGGGGGCCTTACCAACACCCTTTCGTGAAAACGGCAGCGTCACGGCAGGCAATGCATCCGGGGTCAACGACGGCGCAGCTGCAATGATCATTGCTTCGGAGGCCGCTGCCGCCGCTCACGGTCTGACACCAATAGCCCGTGTTCTCGGTGCGGCTACTGCAGGTGTGGAACCCCGCTTGATGGGTTTCGGACCGGCGCCCGCCACTCAGAAACTGTGCGCAAGGCTCGGCATCAAGCCCAGCGAGTTTGATATCGTCGAACTGAATGAAGCCTTTGCCTCGCAGGGACTGGCCGTGCTCAGAGCTCTGGGTATCAACGATGACGACCCTCGAGTCAACCCCAATGGTGGTGCTATCGCACTGGGTCACCCACTGGGTATGTCGGGAGTACGGATCACCGGAACAGCCGCACTCGAGATGCAGCTCAATGGTGGCAAACGTGCTTTGGCGACCATGTGCATCGGTGTGGGGCAGGGTATAGCGATTGCGCTGGAGAAAGTCTGAATCGGTTACGCGCTGAATGTCCTTCATCGAGTTGACTCGGTGCAGGACAATCTCCGTTGTACAGGACCCGTGAGGCTGTCGATATCAGCTCCAGCCACTCCGGGCTCGACGAGATTCTACAACTCAAGCCCCAAGCAGGCATCTGATCTCGATGATCAGTTCACGGAGTGAAAACGGGTGCCCGTTTTTCGCGAAATGCAGCCATTGCCTCGGCACTGTCAGTGGACGTGGAAAGTGCCTTGGTCTGACTTTGTTCGAATCGATAGCCCTCGTATACCGACTGATTCTCCGTGACCTGGAAGGAGGCCTTCGCAGCACGCACGGCTGAGGGACTGGCCCTGGCGATATCGCTAGCAATACCCATAGCTGTATCCATCAGATCCTCCGGCCTGGTGCAGGCAGAGGCAACCCCCATTCGCAGCAGATCGGGGCCATACAGGCGCCGTGCGGTGAGCAACATCAGGCGTGCATCAGATTCTCCAAGGTGACGCCGCACATGTGCCACACCACCTGCCAGTCCGACAGTGACTTCGGTCATTTGCAGATAGCCTTTTTCCGAGAAGACGAGGATATCGCAACAAAGTGCTGTCACACAGCCAGCACCGATCGCCGCACCATTCACCGCCGCGATAACCGGTTTCGGACATTCCAGAATACAATCGAAACTGGCCCTGACCCGGCGATTGTGGGCGGTGTAGTGACCGGGCTCCTGCGTAGGTCGCTCGGACAGATCAGCCCCAGCAGAAAACGCCTTGCCTTCACCTGTCAGGATGATCGCACGCACGTCCGTGCGGTCTCCGAGGCTATCCATCACCAGCTGTATCTCTTCACGCAACTGGTTGTTCTGCGCATTAACGGGCGGACGGTTGATGGTGACTCTGGCAATATAGTCCTCGACCGCCACCTCGAGTGTTTCTGGATTCATCATCGTGTTTTCCGAATGGAATTCATGTTCTGGAATGATTGCAAGATTCGTCTGGCTACCAGACGGACACCAGCCAATAGCTCAGTGCAGGGAAGCTGATCAACAGCGCGATTCGCGTGAACTCGGAGACGATAAAAGGGATGGTTCCCTTGAATATGGTCTGGGTCGGGATATCGCCTGCAATCGCCGAGATGATGAACAGATTCATGCCCACCGGCGGCGTTATCATCCCCACCTCGACAACCACCAGCGTCAGAATGCCGAACCAGATAGCTTGATACTCGGGCAACAATCCGAACTCCAGACTCATGACGGTTGGAAAGAAAACCGGCACAGTCAGCAGGATCAGTGAAAGGCTGTCCATGACACAACCCATAACCAGATAGAATGCCACGATGCACAGGAGTACCGTCATTGGTGCCATCTCTGCGGCGATGAACCAGTCCGCCAGGGTAGTCGGCATGCGTGATAGCGCCAGAGCAACATTGAACAGATCAGCACCGAAGATGATGACGAATATCATCGCGGTGGCCGCAGCTGTTTCGATCAAACTCATGATCAGGGTTTCAAGTGTCAGCACTCTGGTCAGAAAACCTGCCAAGGCAGTCAGGAATACACCAACAGAGGCTCCTTCGGCAGGTGTGAAGAAGCCGCCGTAGATACCGCCCAGTACAATGACGAATATGCTGACGATATGCCATACCTCTCGCAGGCTTCTCAGTCTGACGCTGAGACTGGCTTTGGGCTGGGAGGGGCCTTCATCGGGTCTCAGCCTTACATAGATGGCAATCGTCAGCATGAAACCGATCACGGCAAGCACGCCAGGTATGGTTGCAGCCAGAAACAGCTTGACGATGTTCTGTTCCGTCAACAGTGCATAGATGATCAGTACGATGGAAGGCGGAATCAGTATCCCGAGAGTGCCGCCGGCTGCAAGGCAACCCGATGCCAGAGCGTCCGAGTATTTGTGCTTGCGCATTTCGGGTAACGCAACTCGCGTCATCGTGGACGCGGTGGCGATGGACGAACCGGATATGGCACCAAACATGGCGCAGCCGGCAACAGACGCCATGGCCAGTCCGCCACGGTAGTGGCCTATCCATGCATTCGAGGCGCCGAACAGGGCTGCAGAAATCCCGGTATGGGTAGCCAGATTTCCCATCAGGATGAACAGTGGCACGATAGCCAGTTCATACGATAGGAATCGATCGGGCCAGGCCGAGGTCAGATAAGCCTGAAGCCCTGCAGAGCTCGATAGTGATGTATAGCCGACAGCCCCGACCAGTGCCATGGAGAGACCAATGGGAGCGCGTAGAAATATGGCCCCCAATAGCGCAGCGACCATCAGAATGGAAACCAGTGTTGGGTCCACGATCAGTGCCTGTCCGTAGTAGTGGCATGGTCATGCCAGAGAAAAACCTGGGCAAGAGCAATCAGACCAGACAGTCCCGTTCCCAGTATGGAGGGCACAAATGCCCACCACAATGGTAGTTTAAGAAGCATGGATCGATCACCGTACTCCCTGATTTCGTTCATGCCGTGGAACATGTAGTAAAAAAGGCAGAACCAGCCAATGGCAAAAATGAGTGTCCAGAATTTGTCCATTGACTCAAGGATTCGCCGCGGCATTCGGGCAGTGAAAAGGTCGACCATGACATGTCCTTTATTCAGCTGGCAAAGCGGTAAAAAAAGCCCTGCTGCGAATACGCAGGACATTTCCACCAGCTCGAAGTCACCAGAGATACCTCGCAGTCCAATATTTCTCATGGTTATCGACACGGTCACAATTGTTGCGACCGAGAGAATTACGACACCACCCAGAGCGCTTGAAAACGTTGCCAGGCGAAGTAGCCAGTTATAACTGGCACTCGCACCTTCCTGCTTGGGAAAAATACTGGACCAGCTGACCATCTAGCTATCCAGAAGCTCGTTGGCACGAGCGATGATGGCAGCACCATCATGACCGGCATCATCAAGCTCCTTCTGCCACTCTGCGTAAATTTCCTCCGAGGCTTCTCTCCATATCGCGAGTTCTTCAGTGCTGATTTCCACGATTTCATTGCCATTATTCTCGACGATGCTTCTGCCGACTGCTTCGAATTCATCGAACGTACGTCCAATACGTCGAGACAGCTCGATTCCGCTATTCGCGTCAATCACGCCTCTTATGTCATCGGAAAGACCGTCGTAGACTCTTTGGTTCATCAGCAGCACGTTGGTGTTTGCATAGATACCACGTGCAGCAGTAGCAGCTTCGCAGGAATACTTGGTGAGCTCCTGAAGCTTGAATGGAGGTACGACTTCGTAGGGTAGGCAGCAACCATCAATAACGCCATTGCTTAGTCCTACCACCATCTCGGTGACGGGAAAGAACACAGGTTCTGCCCCCAGTTTGGACAGCAATTTGCCAACTCCTGCATTTGGGCTTCGAATCTTCATTCCAACCAGGTCCGCAGCCGTTCTTACGGCTGTGTCGCGCATATGCAGTTTGCCACCGTCATGGCTCCAGCAGGCAAGGTATTTCATTCGTGAAAACTCATCACCGGAAAATTCGTCCAGCAAGGTATGCAACGCAACTGATGTGGGTTCTGCAGTAGTCGCCATGAAAGGCAGGCCCATGGTTTCGGCTACCGGGTATCGACCGGGTGTATAGGTAGGCAGTGCCCACGCGATGTCGACGATTCCTTTGCTTACCTGGTCGGCTAGTTGTGGAGGTTTACCACCCAACTGCATGGCCGGAAATATCTGCACGTCTATTGCACCATTTGAAGCATCCATGATTTCCTGAGCCCAGGGCTCGAAGAACTTGCTGTGCATGGGAGCGACAGGCGGCAGAAAGTGGTGTAGTCGCAAAGTGACTTCAGCAGCGTGTGCTCTGGTCAAAATAGCAGGGGCGGCCATGATGGCGCCCATGCCACCGATAAATTTTCGACGAGACAGCTTAAGTTCGGACATGGTTTTTCTCCAGCAGTAACACAGTTTTATAAATGAAATGAAACAGGTATTGACCTTAGTTTCACAGAGGTCAGGTTTATCGGGACTTTTCAATTTCCAGACGCTCGACAGCGCCTTTTCTCAATTCGCTGATCTGTTCGCGCAAAGCATCAGGATCGACAAATACATTGTCGTCACCCGGTTGCCGTGCTGCCAGCTTTTCTCGGTTTTCGGTCAGATTGTTCGAAAACCCGTGATTGCTCAGATGTACCTTGACAGGCAATTCAGCATTGTTGACGGCAGCTCTTATCTTGTCGATACTTTCGATATATGCCTCAACCTGTGCAGAGTTTTCGATTGCGTTGAGTCCCAGACCGCCTATAGTCATAGCTCTGTAAGAATTTCCTCCATCCAGCACATTGTAGGAATAGGAAGTGGTTCCCCATGTATGGCCCGGCGTTTCCATAGCGGTAAAGGTGTTCCCACCCAGCTCTATTGATTCGCCATCAGCAAGTACAATTTCCGGTTGAAGCATCTGCCAAGCCCGTCTACCGTTCTGAGAATCGGCCGCATTTTTCAAAGCTTCATCCCATCCAGCTTGAGTCATTACAAACTGCGCATTGGGAAGTCGGGACTTGAGAATGGCAGCACCGCCTGCGTGATCGAAATGACCATGTGTCATCAGCACGTATTTGATGTCCGCAGGATCCACTTCCATAGCCGCAATGTTCTCAAGCAGTTGATAAACAAATGGACCGTATAATGTGTCAATGAGTACGACACCATCTTCGGTATGAATCAGCCAGGCAGATACCCAGCAGATACCTACGAAATCAGCGTTGTCAAAAGCTGACCATGGCTCGATACGCTGTGCATCGACATCACCCAGCCACTGACCCAGATCACGTGGCATCATTCCTGTCTTGCCGAATTCCTGAAATTTACTCAAAATGAGGTTCGACGGACACCCCTCGAACAATTGAGCCTTAACGGGGCTTGCTGTCATGAAGACACACAACAAAAGCCAATTTGCGTATCTTTTCATAAGAATGGTCATACTCAGGTGTTGGAAGGCTAGGAGATGGATACGTGGTAAGCGCTACATGTCAAAGAAAACTGTTTCCTGCTCGCCACGCAGCCTGATATCGAATTGGTATAAACGCTCACCTACCTTGCGTGCGAGCAAAGTATCCAGTCGCTTTGACGGACGGACTCGCTGCAACACGGGGTCAGCCTTGTTATGTTTCTGTTCGTCCTCGAAATAGATTCTGGTGTTGAGTCCGATGTTATTGCCCCGTGCAACTATCCATAAAGCGATGTGCGGCGCATGGAAGCCGCCGTTTCTACTCGGCGTCTTGCCCGGCTTGACGGTTTTTAGCGTAAATTCTGCTGTTTTGACATCCAGCGGGAAGCGGCAGAATCCGTTTACCATCGGGTCAGCATCTGTCTGGCCTGGGAATTTTCCGGACGCATCTGCCTGCCAGCTTTCGATTAGCGGATCGAACATGGGCTCATCGAATTTGTCGTAAACCCGCCCGCGAATGGTGATAATCTCGCCCTTGGCTCCCTCTTCGATAGCCCGTAGCCCGATGTCTTCAGTAAAGACTCCGTTGATACCGGCAAAATTGGGAGTGCAACCGATCTGCACGTAAGGACCGGCAGTCTGAGAAGGGGTCTCGTAGATGTTCTCGATTAATTGGGCCATCCTACAATCCCTCCAGTCTGTTTTCGAACATGGTCTGCCTCCGTCCGCGAAGCACAATGTCGAATTTATACGCAAGATAATCCATGGGTCTGGAGTTTCTGATGTCCAGAGCGGCAACCAGTTGGTTAGCCTGAGCGCGGTCCTTGATCGTTCCGAGTATGGGACAGCGATCGACGAGCGGATCACCTTCGAAATACATCTGCGTGATCAGGCGTTGACCAAAGCTGTGACCAAAAATCGAATAATGGATATGCATGGGGCGCCATTCGTTGTCTCGATTGGGCCATGGATACGCCCCTGGCTTTATGGTCAGGAATTCGTAGTACCCATTCTGATCGGTCAACGTTCGTCCACATCCACCGAAATTCTGATCCAACGGCGCTAGGTAGTGATCGGTGGCGTGGCGATATCGACCACCAGCATTTGCTTGCCAGATTTCCACCAGGGTATCCGGAATCGGCCGATTGTTTTCGTCAACAACCCGGCCATGCACTCGAATGCGCTCGCCAATAGCGTCTGCTTTTCCCTGTGTGTAGTTGGTAATCAGATTGTTGTCGAGCTGGCCGATGATGCCATGCCCGAATCGAGGACCTCTTTCTTCGGACAATGTGCTTTCCATGGAAAGCAGCGGTTCCTTGGGACCGAGGATAATCGTTGTCTTGACCTCGGGGTCATGTATGACGGGATGCTTTCCCCGATTACGCGGAAACAACGGGCTTGAGTTTGTCATTAACTTCCTCTTTCGCGTTGAGCCAAGTGCAAGCAACCATCCTGATCAGGGTGCGTTGGTTTCAGCGCATTCCGGGTCTTGATGGGAATTTTGACCAAGCAAGGTCAACGCAGATATTAGCCACTTTTTAGCGTAAAAGTCAATCATATGATTTATTGATTATTATGTTACTCTTGACGTGCTTCAAGCTACGTAAAGTGCATTTTCATCTCCAAGGCAACGCCCCGATCGAAAGCCATCTGCATCGCCAAAAACCGCAGAGTGATTCGATCAGCCCGGCACGAAAATGCCAATTGCCAGCTCGGCCGGTTCTTTGTTCATGCGCCAGACTGGATAGATACCACTATCGAATTGCTGCTGTACCCACGCATGACCCAGACACTGACGCCAGTGATCGACATTTACCCCATCGAAAAAACCAACCATCAAGGAGTATCCAGAATCATGAAGTAAATACAAAACCTTGCGGCAAGGCAGCTCGACACTGATAGGCAACCGCCCCACAACACCGTTCCAACACGCTGGACGACACCCAGTGGCCATCAGACACGCACGGCTTTGACAGCAATGATCTGCGCAGTTGCCATTGGCGCTTGCAGCTCGGACAGTGATAAGACGAGTGCGAGTATTGCCCAACTGAGCCCCGCAACACCGGGTACATTGACTGGCAGCTGTGAGGAGCTATTGACGAATTTCCCACATTATGTTGAGTTCCGGATCATGTTGAGCTAGGCGGTGAACGGCAATTGGGACCTTGCTTCTGGCTAGATTTACTCAACATGATCAGAGCGCTTTCAAGAACGTCAACAACGCATCATCGGCTTTGTATCGAGCTGTCGGACCTACACCTGGTTTCAACTTCGAAAGCGCCTTTTCCTTGGCTTCGAGATCTGTTGCCAGATACACATGAGTGGTTTCAATGCTCTCGTGACCCAACCACAGTGCGATCACAGCGACATCGACTCCGCTCTGCAGAAGGTGAACAGCTGTTGTGTGTCTCACGATGTGCGGAGTTATAGACTTATCCCGCAATCCGTGGCATCTCTCGCTCGCTTTCTCGACGGCACCTTGCAGAATATGATTGATCCCATGCCGACTTATTTGTCGTAGCCGCGCACTGGGGAAGGCCGCTGGCGATTCAAGATCGGCCAACTCCCGGAACCAGGATTTAAGGGTATTCACCGTCTCTGGCCACAATGGAACTGTTCGTTCTTTACGTCCTTTGCCGTTGAGTTGCAAATAGGTTTCAAGGCCAAAGTGAACCTGTGATCTCTCGAGTGTTGCGATCTCGGAGACACGTGCACCGCT
>JBGCGC010000022.1:0-73803 GCA_045110475.1 Granulosicoccus sp. | reverse complement strand
AGCTGCAGTGACGCAGACAGCCGGGGCCGCCATCGATGCAGTGACTGACACTGCATCGGCTATCACTGACGAGGCTGCAGAAACCGTTGAAGCGGCCACTGATGCCGCCACCGACACGGCCGCAGCGATTACTGACGAAGCAGCAGACAGCGTTGAAGCCGCAACTGATGCTGTGACCGAGACAGCCGAAGCTGTTACTGACGAAGCCGCTGACAGCGCTGAAGCCGCAACTGATGCTGTGACCGAGACAGCCGAAGCTGTTACTGACGAAGCCGCTGACAGCGCTGAAGCCGCAACTGATGCTGTGACCGAGACAGCCGAGACTGTTACTGACGAAGCCGCTGACAGCGTCGAGGCCGCAACTGATGCTGTGACCGAGACAGCCGAGACTGTTACTGACGAAGCCGCTGACAGCGTCGAGGCCGCAACTGATGCTGTGACCGAGACCGCCGAAGCTGTTACTGACGAAGCCGCTGACAACGCTGAAGCTGCAACTGATGCTGTGACCGAGACGGCCGACACTGTTACTGACGAAGCCGCTGACAGCGTCGAGACCGCAACTGATGCTGTGACCGAGACAGCCGAGGCTGCTACTGACGAAGCCGCTGACAACGCTGAAGCCGCAGCTGATGCTGTGACCGAGACAGCCGAAGCTGTTACTGACGAAGCCGCTGACAGCGCTGAAGCTGCAACTGATGCTGTGACCGAGACAGCCGAGACTGTTACTGATGAAGCCGCAGACAGCGTCGAGGCCGCAACTGATGCTGTGACCGAGACAGCCGAGACTGTTACTGACGAAGCTACGGAGACGGTCGAAACTGCTGCTGAAGAAGTCGCAGACACAGCTGACGCAGTCACCGAAGACGCAACTGACACGATTGAAGCTGCTGCAACTGCCACGGCAGACAACGCTGAAGCTGTCACTGACGAAGCTAGCGAGACCGTCGACGCTGCTACTGATGACATGCCGGACAACGCCGAAGCGGGAGAAACAGCCGCTGATGAAGTCACCGACTCAGTAGAAGCTGCCTCTGCGGAAGAAGCGACAGATGCCACTGATGCTGCGACAGCAGCTGACACTTCTGCGACTGAAGCCGTAGACACAGCAACAGACACAAGCGAGGCGAGTGCCGCACCAGCCGATCGAGGTTCCTTTGATTTGGCAGGTATCAGCCGCAGCCTGGGCGGGGTTCTTGGAACAGCATCAACAGTCCTTTCAAGCGTCTCTGACGAAGCATCTGCAAAAGCGGCGTTGCCACGGCTGACGGCTGCGAACGAGACACTTGATGGGGTTGCTGAATCTCTGAGCGACGCACCCGCCTCTGTAATGAATCCGTTGAAAAGCGTGATCAGTAGAGGCATTGACAGACTGCAGCCAATGGCCGACACGGCACTGGGCAACGACAGCACGGGTTCAGTTCTGGCACCTGTCGTGGAGCCGATGCTAGAGACGCTGAAAAGTCTGGCTAACTAATCTGACTATGAAACGCGAAAGGCGCCCGCCTGATCCTTTCACTGGAAGTGATCAGGATCGGGCGTCCGAGTGTTTTTATCAGCGTCAAAATGCGGTTGGCTGGTCAGTAGCCGATTGATCAGTTTGAGCTAGGAGCCTGCGCGGCCGGAGGCGGCCCCGCAGACTCCCAGCTGAAGAAATTGCCTGACACGGTGAACTGATTCGAAAAGCTGGATAAGGTGCGCCCCGGCGGCAACGATGAGACACGAGCCAGCAAACCTAGTGTAGTGTGACCGATCTTTTCCACGCACTGTATTTCGGCAAACGCCTCTGGAGAAGCGGATCACTACAGAAGTTGCAGATTGCGGATGGTGGTTCAGACACGTGATCCCAAGCAGAACAGTCAAGGTAACGGGATTAAAGAAAAGCGCAGCTAACGGCGCTTTTTCTCCTTACCACAAGCCATCCACAGTACGAGCAAAGCCGCATGCGTAAGCTTGATCAAATCATGGCATGCCGGCTCATTGCATTGTCGAGGGCAACAACAATCTGATCAATATCGTCTTCGGTGCAGATCAACGCAGGACTCAGACACACCGTATTGTTCATACCAGTGACGCTGCGATTCATGCGTCCGATAACCACACCCTGCTCCATACAATCGGCGGCAACCGCTAGCAACATTTTTTCATCAACGGGTTCCTTGGTGTGGCGGTCTTTGACCAGCTCAAAACCGCAGAACAGCCCCTTGCCACGAACATCACCGATCACCTTGTATTTATTTTGCAGACCACGCAATTTCTCCATGAGGTAGTCGCCCATAGACACAGTGTTTTCCAGCAGATTTTCGTCTTCGATAATTCGCATGGTTTCAAGCGCTGCGGCTGGACCTGCAGCGCAGCCTCCAAACGTGCTGATATCGCGAAAGTAGCCCATGGTGTCGTCGCTTGCCTTGAACTGATTGAAGACCTCTTCAGTGGTCACTGTGCAGGCTATCGCCGCATATCCACTCGCCACGCCCTTTGCCATGGTGACGATATCAGGCTTGATACCGTAGTGCTGATAACCAAACCATTTACCCGTACGACCTAAACCACAGACGACTTCGTCCATGTGTAACAGGATGCCGTATTTCGTGCAGATTTCCTGAACTGTCTCCCAATAGCCTTCTGGTGGTGTGATGACACCACCACCGGCCGTAATCGGCTCAAGAACAATGGATCCGACCGTATCCGGATCTTCCCTGAGGATGACGTTCTCTATTTCACGAGCTATTTTCACACCGTAGTTGGATGAATCAGGAAACTGGCTGCGATATTCACAGCAGTGAGGTACTTCGACAAATCCCGGCGTAAAAGGGCCAAATTGATCTCGCCGTTCGTTGTGCCCACATGACGATAACGCCGTGATGGTCGTGCCGTGATAATCGCGATCCCTGTACAGGATCTTGTGTTTTTTTCCATCATGCTTGATTGCCGATATCTGGCGGACCATCTTGTAGCCTTTCTCATTAGCCTCGGAACCCGAGTTTGAGTAATACACCCGGCTCATTCCGGGCATTTTTGAAATGAGTTTTTCGGCGTACTTGATGCCTGGTACGTTGCCAGCAGAGCCGGCGAAATAACACATTTCGACCAATTGATCCCGAACGGCGTTCGCGATGCTCTCCTGGCCGTAGCCGAGATTGACCGTCCAGACGGCTCCAGATACTGCATCCAGATGTTCCTTGCCGTTCTGGTCCCAGACGCGAAGCCCTTTTCCCTTGACAATAACCAGAGGGTCCTTGCTTTCCAGGGGCTTGTGAGGGGTGAGGTGATGCCACAGGTGGGCACGGTCCATTTCGACCAGATCGGCAACTTCAATGTTTTCTGCGGACTTGTTCATGAGCTTCACTCCAGATACACAATAACAAGAACAATGGCGCTTGCCTGGCACGTCGAAGGTGCCTGCACTGGCAAATCCCACCAGTACGCCATGTCATTTTGTACAGGTTACCTCGCCTGTACGGAAGAAAAAGCGATGCAGACGACGCTGCGCGCTATCGCATGGTTTCGGCCTATACTAGTCAGCGTCTGCCGTTACACGCGACTATGGGGTAGCGGCTCTATTTCTGACAGTGCCAGCGAACGCTCTGACGTGATACCAGAAAAATCACCTGCTGAAACCGTGAATGGCTGCGTCGGCACGGCACTGCATCGTCCCGAATGTGTCCTTGCTCACGAATCCGGGCTCATCCTGGTTCCCAGCTGGTCTGGCAAGGGTGGCATCAGCCTGATCACACCTGACAATCAGACCCATCACATCCTGACAAGCAGCCCCCTGACGCTCCGGCCCAACGGCATCGCACTGGAACCGGGCGGCAGTGTGTTGCTCGCCCACCTCGGAGATGAGACAGGTGGAATTTACAGACTTTTCCCTGATGGACGTGCCGAGCCGTACATCATGACTGTCAATGGTGAACCCATGCCACCAGCGAACTTCGTTGTCAGGGATTCACTTGGTCGACTTTGGATAACCGTCAGCACCCGTAAAATTCCACGCGCGCTCGATTACCGAGCCGATGCCAGCACAGGTTTTATCGCTGTTGCCCTGCCCGGTGAGCGCGAGGCCACGATTGTGGCCGACAGACTGGGGTACGCCAACGAATGCGTAATTGATGAAGCCAATTCCCGTGTATACGTCAACGAGACGTTTGGGCGGAGGCTGTCACGTTTTGATATGCGCGGCGAACAGTTGCCCTTGCTTACCAACAAACACTGTATTCATGACTTTACGCACGGCAGCTACCCTGACGGACTGGCACTCGATGAAGCAGGTTGTTTGTGGGTCACCAGCATTATCAGCAACAGAATTCTACGCATTGAACCAGATGGCAAACAGCGGATTTGCTTTGAGGATTCCAGTGACTCGCACTTGCAATGGACCGAAGCGGCGTACACGCAGAATGAACTGGGACGCGAGCATCTCGACAGGGCTCACTCACGCAGTATGAAAAACATTTCCAACGTCGCCTTTGGCGGCCCTGATCGCAAAAGGTTATACATCGGCAATTTGCTGGGTGACACCGTGCCGTTCCTCGATGTCGATACCGCTGGCGCTGTCATGCCCCATTGGGATACGCCGCTGGGCCCTTTGGCAAACTACATAGACGGTGCAGAGAAACCCTGACAATTTCATGCAAAACTTCTGTTCAGACAAACATCCACGCTCAAGCATTCACAAACCACCGATTCCAAAATCAACATGACCAAGAGCAGAACTTTCACTATCGCCGTCTTTGAAGGCGATGGAATCGGACCGGAGATAACCGCTCCATGTTGCCATCTACTGGAAAAGGCATGTCGGCTTGCCAACCAGACGTACCCCGACCAGCCCATCGAACTCAGGTATGACTTCCTTCCCGCCGGTGCCGCTGCCTATCTGGACTGTGGCGATGCCCTGCCCGCCTTGTCGGTCACTGCGGCGCGTAACGCCGATGCCATCCTGTTGTCAGCGATGGGCGATCCGGCCATTCGCTACCCCGACGGCACTGAGCTGACACCGCAGATTGATTTACGTTTCGAGCTGGAGCTGTATGCCGGCTTGCGCCCCGTTCGAAGCATTCCGGGCGTGCCTGGGCCTTTGTCTGATCCTCGCGCAAAGGACATTGATTTCGTTCTGGTACGCGAATCCATCGAAGGATTGTTTGCACCATCGGCTCCAGGCCGAATGATCGACAATAATCAGGCTGAGGAAACGCTGGTGATTACCCGGAAGGTCAGTGAGAAACTGTTTGACGCGACATTCCAACTCGCCACAGAACGAGCCCACGCGCGCAACGGCAACGCAGAGAATCGCCGGCCACGAATTACCTGTATTGACAAGGCCAACGTATTTCAGGCGTTTGCATTTTTTCGAAAACTGTTTTACGAAGCAGCCGACAGGGCGCAAACCTTTGATAAATCCGGAACCGCTGACCAGTGGACCACTGACCATGCCTACGTCGACATCATGAGCCTTAACCTTGTCACTCGCCCATGGGAGTACGACGTGATGGTCACTGAAAACATGTTCGGCGACATTCTTTCAGATCTTGGTGCCGCATTAATAGGCGGTATGGGGTATGCCCCATCAGCCGATGTTGGCGATCACCATGCCGTGTTCCAACCTTGTCACGGTACCGCACCTGATATTGCCGGCAAAGGACTTGCAAACCCCACAGCCATGTTTCTGTCGGGTGCCATGATGCTGGAATGGCTGGGTAATCGCCACGATCACCCCACTTTACGTGCGGCATCTCAGCGGCTGGTCAAGGCGGTGGACTCGGCATTTGCTTCGGGCGATCTGCGTACTGTCGAGCTCGGTGGCTCCGCAGGCTTGCAACAGGTCACCGATGCTGTTGAGCGCGCACTAAACGCGTGACGACCCACTAGTCAAGTGGAACGCCGGCTCTGGCGGCAAAATACACCGCCTCAGTCCTGTTTCTGGCGCCAAGGGTGCGAAAGATAGCCGACAAATGAGCCTTGACGGTATTTTCGGATATCGCCATATTGCTGGATATCGTTTTATTGGGCTTGCCTTGCAGCAGATAGGTCAGTACCTCACGTTGTCTGTCCGATAACGACGCTAGCAACGCAACATCGCTTCTTTCCGGTTGCAGGTTGCCGTGCGCCGAATGCCTTGTAACATCTCGTGGCAGATAGATTCCACCTTTGAGAATTAACCGGATAGCGCTTAACAGTTCGTCATGGGTTGCTGATTTAGTGATAAAACCCATGGCACCGTTGTCGATACAACCGCGTATCACCTGCGGGTCTTGTTCGCCCGACAGGATGATGATGGGGATCTCTGGTGAGTGCTTGCGCAGGGTCAATAGAGAGTCGACACCAACGGCATCGGTCAGATTCAGGTCGAGGAGTACAAGATCCAGATCATGATGCTCACCAAGCAATTGCATGGCAGTGCTGAGATCTGCTGATTCGATGACAACCGGTTGAGGTGAAAGACTCTGCAACAAGTGAGCGAGCCCGCTGCGAAACAGCGTATGGTCGTCCACAATCAACAGTTTCATACCGCCATCCCCTTCACGTGACAACAAATAACGACCAACAGTCTGACTGTATTAAAGCGCCATATTTCCCTTGAAAACGGAATACATGTCAAATTGGAAAGCCGGGCGATGGCTCTATAGTACCGCGTTGTCCTACAATGGCGACTTCAGTGGGTAAAACAGTCAAGAATCCGTGTCCAGACCTGATCCGATCAGCAAACGATTGCAGCGCCAGACCGGGCGGGCGGTAGTCGATTTTTCCCTGATCGAGCCCAACGATCACATCATGGTGTGCTTATCCGGTGGCAAGGACAGCTACACATTGCTAGACATGCTGCTGCACTTGCAACGCGTTGCTCCTATCGATTTTTCGCTCATCGCGGTCAATCTGGATCAGAAGCAGCCCGGTTTTCCAGAGCACGTTTTGCCGGATTATCTGCAAGCCATGTCCGTCGACTTTCGTATCGTTGAAGAAGACACCTATAGCATTGTCAAAGAGAAAATTCCCGCAGGTAGCACGACATGTGGACTGTGCTCGCGTTTGCGGCGCGGCATTCTGTATCGGGTTGCGGATGAACTGGGCGCGACTAAAATCGCTCTGGGGCATCATGCCGATGACTTGCTTGAGACATTCATGCTCAATCTGTTTCATGGTGGCTCGATAAAAACCATGCCCGCCAAGCTGCACGCCGACAATGGCCGTAATGTCGTCATCAGACCACTGGCCTACTGCCGGGAAAAAGACATCATCACCTACTCCAGTGCGAACAATTTTCCCATTATTCCCTGCACACTCTGTGGTTCGCAGCCAAATCTGCAACGCCAGAACATGAAGCAGATGCTGGCTGAGTGGGAACAACAGGATCCGATGCGCATCGCCTCCATGCTCAAGGCCATGAGTAACGTCAAACCCTCGCACCTGCTGGACAAGGAGCTTTACGACTTCGATAAAAACCAGCGCATCACCAATCTAACCGACGATGAGCTTGATGTCCCCAGCCTGTCCGGGATTCCGGTGATGCTACGTAGTGGCTGACAAAGCGATACCGTGCAACATGCCTACCACGGAATTTCTTCGCCGTCATAGGCAATGAAACAGCCACTGTCCCGGTCGTGTAGCCCTTCTATCTGCTTAACCAGCAATGCCGCCGTTTTCTCAGGCGAAAACAATTTTCCCTCGGGTACATTCTTCTGAAAAGGTTTTGACAGGCGTGAGTCTGTCGTACCCGGGTGCAGGGCCGCCACGCGTACCGACCTTGCCGTTCGTGACCATTCAACCGACAGGCTTTTAAGCGCCATGTTCAAAGCGGCTTTTGAGGCCCGGTAGCTGTACCAGCCTCCCAGCCGATTATCGCTGATGCTGCCTACTCTAGCCGAGATGGTGGCGAACACCGCGGCAGACGAATCTTTCAGCACCGCTCTGGCATATTTGCCCAGTAACAGCGTCGGCAAACAGTTGATCGCCATGCTTTTCTCAAAGTACTCGGTTGAGAACGCGCTGATGGATTTTTCAGGGCCGTGTTCTTCATCGTGGAGCATCCCGGCGCAGTTGATCAACCAATCCACCTGGCCGAGCGACGCCAGCCATAGCCTGACCTGTTCATCATCAGAGGCATCCAACTTGCTCCAGGACACCTTGGTAGCCGCAGCAAAGCCTGCAACGTTACCTGTACTGCCGGCAGCAAGCGATCGGTGATAGGTGGCAAAAATGCAATCTACCTTTTCATGTGCAATCAGGTTTTCAAGGATAGCGGCGCCTATTCCGCCGCTGGCCCCGACTATTGCAACGCTCAGCACTACTTGAGGCCGTCATATGCCTTGGTGAACCCAGTCAGAGACAAGGTGGCCGACACCTCCCCCTGATTGGCAGCGATGACGGTGACCACGGCATTGTTGCCACGCTTGAAGCGTGCCACCAAGGCGTTGTCAATCGGTTCACGTACCAGACACCCCTGCTCGGTGCAGATCTGAAACGGTGCAGATTCCGGGTTGCCATTGTCAATGGTCACCGACAAGCCTTCGGTTAGTACCACCCCCAGAGGGGTAATGACGTCCAGAACCGCAATGGCGGTTCTTTCTCCAACCTCTAACGGCTCTTCCAGCTTGCGGATGACCATCTCCAGAACCGGGGTGCCTGATTCATCATTACCTATCTGGGCCATGGCGCAATTGGTCCCTTGCTGCGGACAAGCGACTTCCCAGGCACCAATGGTCTCTCTCTGTAGCGCTGCTGCATTGGCCTGACCCGCTGCGGTATTGGCCTGCGGCGCTGTTTCTGTGGGCCTGTCTGCTGGTGCAGGCGCACCAAGATCCAGTTTTTCCACAGGTGCCTGTTCTGCTGGTTGCCCGAGCTTCAGGCCACCGTCAGATTGGGCCAATGTACTGCCACATACCAGCAGCCCAAGCATAACGCCGGCAACTGCGCCCGAACTAGCCAATACAGGGCGCAGTGTGCGAGACGGACAACGTTCTCTGTATGAAATCACGCAACTTCCTTTAGTTGAAAAATCGAGAGTTGAAAAAATGTCCGGGGGTCAACCCGAAATGAATTATGTAGCAGACCTTGAAGCAAGGTTTGCACCTTTGCATAAGTGTAGGTGCGCATCCCCGCCGTCACAAGAGATACACGCATGACAAGGAAGGAATCTGCCGCATTAAGCGCCCGGAATCGGACCCGCTGTCAGCACCAGCGTGGTTTAGCAGCAAAAGTCGTCCCGCTGGTATACGCTTGTGCTCTAATTCTGATCAACAGATTCCAACGTTTATGATTCTCATTGAATCGAGTCACTGGCGTCTCTGGAGCGATCCAGCCACCGGCGTTCAATGGCTAGCTGCACAGGTCCGACGAGGCGATGTCTGGCACGATGTTGTTCCTGATTGCAGGCCAGCATCCAATCATGCCGCCGCAGAAACGACGCCGGAACCCGCAGCAGGTCAATCAGCCACTGCCCCCCTGCCCGCGGCTAATTTCCACATGATTCCCTACAGCAATCGCATTCGCGACGGACGTTTCACGTTCAACAGTGAGACCGTTCAACTGGAAAACGGCCAGACTCACTCAATACATGGCGCCTTGCGCAAACTACCCTGGCAAGTCATCGAATCAGATTCTGGGTCACTGATCTGTGAGTTTGATAGCCGCACTGACGGCCCCATCAACTGGCCCTGGCCCATGCTGGCGCGAATTGAACAGCGCGTGAGCGGTGCTACTCTGACCAGCGACATCACCATCCGCAACCTGGGTGAGTCCGATATGCCGGCAGGTACCGGCTGGCATCCTTATTTTGTTCGCAACATCGGACAATCAGGGCCTACTCTGACACTACCTGTCGAATCGGTATTTCCCGACGAGGCGGGTGATTGCCTGCCCGATGGTGCTGCTGTCCCACTTTTTGATGCACTGGATTTCAGGCGGCCACGACGGCTTGATCCGGACCAGAGGATCGATTGTTGTCTGGCGGGTTTATCAGGGGCCTGCCACATTCATTGGCAACAAGCGGGCATCGAGCTTGTCATGGTGGCCAGCGAGGCTTGTCGATTTCTTGTGCTTTTCAATCCGGATATGCCTCATTTTGCTGTCGAGCCAGTCACCAACGCCAATGATGCGTTTAACCTGGACGCTGCAGGGATTGATTCAGGTAGCCGCATACTGCCAGCCGGAGAAGATTTTACCGTGTCGATGTCCATAGAGGCCCGTCTGCACGACTAGTGGAAATCGTTCACGTTATTTATTGCAACGGCGTTATTGCTTGATGGACGTAAGACAAGCGGTGTCAGTGTCGACGATTGTCGAGTATCAGGATGGGTTTTGCTGATCCTGATTGAGCGTCACACCCAGGGGGCCGCGCTGCAACTCAAAAAACAACGATTGTCCCTGTCGCTCAACGCTTACAGGGACTTGCTCACCGCGCACGCCCGCACGGGTGGCACGCTGAAGATCACCTGTTGAAAAAACCCGGCGATTGGCATACGCAATGACCATATCAAGGGGCTGCAGACCGGCTATATCAGCTTGAGAGCCGGGTATGATCGACGCGATAACCACACGATTACTCTGGCCAGCCTCGAACAGATAGCGATCATACGCCTCGTCCCCGAGCTCCTCACGAAGATCAAGGCGTTGATCATTGAGCTCTGTCAGACGATCCGAGAATTGCTCTGAGTCGATCCAGCCTTCACGCTCTGCCTGATCGAACAATTCCAGCCGAGCTAGCTGATATTGATCCTGCCGGGCCTGCAAGGCTTGCGCACTCTGAAGATCCACGCCCACCGAGACCAGCGTGTCTATCCTCTCCTGAGCGTTTATCCCCGGTCCGAAATTACCTGAATTACCAAAGTTTCCCCGCCCACCAGAATGGCCTTCCGGCATGCCCGGTTGCTGCGTGTCAGGCTGAGTCGCACTGTCGAGCGCGTTCATGGCTTGCAGATTGATGAAATCACTTTCGAGCGTTTCGATCTGCCGTGTTAGCTGAGCCAGAACCTGTGCCAATTGAGCGCGCTCCTCGCTCGCCTCATCCAGCACCTGCGATAACTGTGTGTAGCTCTCACTTTCAAGATCGGGCCTCTCGGCAACGGCGGTGTCCTGCCGCATTAACCTTGATTCCGCTGGGGATTGGTCGATTTCCGGGCTTGCATCAACTGCCGTTATTTGCGCAGAAACCTGCCCGCTTGATAGTGGCAGATTGCCGGTAATCAGCAGCGTCAGTACACTCCCCAGCACGCCGGCGAGCAATGCGAGCGAGGTACTGGCCAGAATGTGGCCAGACGATCGATGGTATTTATGGAAAATCACGGGACGCTATCTGCCTCTTTAGTCATGCATGCTTATACTGCGCGTAGATCGCAATCAGATCTCGTTTGCAGCGAGTCAACGTCGGATAAGCTTGCAAACGTTACTTTACTCTAGTCATACATCCGGACATTCCCCGAAAATCCGTACGCCCTAGCCATGAGCAGCCTCAAGAACACTGGCAATACAACTGCCGGTAAGGACTTTAAATTGTACGCACATCGTGGCACAACACTACTTGCGCCAGAAAATACCATGCCAGCTTTTGAGCTGGCGCTTGGCTATGGCGCTGACATCATGGAAATTGATGTCAGGCTCAGTCGAGATGGTGAGGTCATCGTTATCCATGACGAGCGCGTCGACAGAACCTGTAACGCGCAGGGTCGAGTTTACGATATGCGTCTATCAAAACTCAGGCAACTGGATGCCGGGTATCACTTTATCGACCTTGCAGGTCGTGCCTACCGGGGAACTGGCATACGATTACTATCGTTGTCAGAATTGTTTGAACGCATACCGCACATCCCGATCAATATTGATATCAAGGACAACACTGCGGAGGCCGCGCTGGCGGTCGCCAAGGTCATCGAAGATAGTCATTGTATCGATACAGTAAACGTAGGGAGCTTTCATTCGATGGCGCTGAATCACTTTCGACAGCGCCTGCCAGAGGTGACGACAGCCGCAACCCAGGCGGAGGTTGCACAGTTGTATTTCAAGCGCGGCTTGTACAAACGCGCAGATTTTCAGTACCTGCAAATCCCCATGAACTACCTGGGGATACCACTTGCCACGCGCAGTTTTATCCGGCATGCCAATAGCCGGGGAATCAAAACAGTGTTCTGGACAATCAACGATGTGAAAAACATGCAACACCTGATCGAGCGCAATGCCTGCGGTCTGGTCACCGATCGGGTTGATATTGCCAGCCAGTTGCTGGGAAGAGCGCCAGAATACGCAACGCCCTGACTCACGAAGTTGTTACGCCTCAGGCCGCAATCAATTCCTCGCAACCAAGGCTTGCAGCAAACAAATCCAGCAAGGCCCTCTCGCTTGGCATGATGATGCCATCGTGCTTCATAATTTCAATGCAGTGCTGCACAAACGCATGGCGAATGGCGTGTGATTGAACATAAAGGGTTTGAAATGCCGCCTCAAGCTCATCAACAATGCCTGTCTCATTAGCGGTACGCCGCGGAAAATCATCTTGTGTATAGCACTTTAGAACCCGCTTGAATTGCTCATCCAGATCAGCCGGCGAAGCGCCTGAAGACTCCACCATCAATGATAATAAAAGCGCAAATTCGCGCCCCATCGAATCGAAACTCTTGACCTTTCGTGCCTTTGCATGGGGCTTGTCATCACGCGCTATTGACTTGATAATCGGAAATTCGATCAATAATTTTCGCCGAATCAGTTGGATTCGCGCGTAGTCCATCAAATGATAGTTGCCGTTGACACACAGTAATTGCTCAAGCTTTAACGCAACCTTCTGTCGCTGCTCAAGACTCAGGCGCTTATTCAATACCTCACTTGTGTGCTTAATTATGCCAAGCTGATCCCGTGCCAATTCATCAGGGATCAAATTCATGACTTTCTTGACATCATCAGTAAACTGATCATTGAAGGTAAATCCAAGCGCATTCAGGTATTCGCGCCGTTGGGCGTCCCCGTCTTGCACAAAGAGTGCAAAAAGCGCCGCCAGACACATAGATTCGTTTGGCAAGAGGAGCAGGATTCGATCAGACAGCGCGGTAGCGGGTGAAATCTCTATAACATTGTTGGCAAGCCCCAACTCGGCATCAATACCAACAGATTGAGAAAAGGCATTGATACCAGCGACCGGTGCTGCCCCACCAGAGCCACCCGTTGATGACGTCATCGAGTCTTTATACCCGGCCTTGCGTTTCTTGATTTCGTAGTGTGGCTCGATAGCTTTTATGCGTCGAGAAATATCAGGATGGCTGTCAAAGAAACGACTTAACCAGCGCTGTTTTTTCATCCAGCGGCGCATCCTGCCAGATTGAAAACACAAATGTGCAAGCTCCTGCGCATGCACCCCGTGAAGCGCCGGCTCGTCATTGTGCTCACGCACCACATCCAGTGCCGCAGCAAGTGCATAGGGATTGCGGGTGAACTGCACAGCAGTGGCGTCAGCAAGATATTCACGCTGGCGTGAAAAGGCGGCCGATATCAGCTTGCCGGAGACTACTCCCACAGTGCCAAGTACACAGAGTAACCCGCCGACGAATACGCCCGGATGAATGGAGTCACGGGAGAGCCGCTTCATCAACAGTCGTCCCACTTCATCGATCGCCATCAGCCCGCCCATCGTCACCAGCAGCCGCATGTTGACAATCAGATCACCATTGCTAATGTGCGCAAACTCGTGAGCGACGACCGCCTGCAATTGATCACGGTCAAACGCCTCCAGTGCGCCATCGGTCAATACGATGACAGCTCGGGAGCGACTATTGCCAAGAACAAAGGCGTTGATACTGTCCTCGTTGCGTAATACGAAAACATCCGGTTGCGGTGTCGTTGAGGCTATGGATACTTCCGCAACAACATTGAGTAGTTGCTGTTCCTTGCCGTGTCGTATGCGATCAGACGCATGCACAGCACCGAAGCGCCTGGCTAGCACCGCCCCACCTGACCTGACATCTATCAGCCGAAAAACACTACCTGCTATCATCGTCAGCCAGACCAGGGCGATCATGGCCATGGCGGGTGTGGATGGCTCGGCGAACGATCCACCTTGCCCAAGAATATGAAAAACGGCGGTTATGGCGGCTTGAATCAATACACCCATAACCAGTAAAACCAGCATGAAGGCGATAAGAAGCACCGCTGAATGCCAACGTCTGGCCGATTGTTGTGAATAAAAATCCATACGGCTGTTTGTCAGGCCTGAGCTTTTATTATCATGTCAGTCCACCGCGACCACGGTCAAGGTTACGTAACCTCAGCATCATCGGGCTAGCGATGGCCACACTTGCGCGCTCAAGCTGCGCGTGAGGGCGGAAAACTCACTTTCACCGCCTTCTTCATTTCTTCATCGGGTATTTCAAACAAGTCACCGTTCTTGAAAGAAAACACCGCGGCCACCAGCACGGTTGGAAACTGCTCACGGGCCGTGTTGTATTGCATGACAGCATCACTATAGGCCTGACGCGAGAAGGCAACCCGATTTTCGGTTGATGTCAGTTCCTCGTGTAGATCCCGCATCTGTGCATCCGCTTTCAACTCAGGGTAGTTTTCCATCACCATATTGAATTTTCCCATTGCACTATTCAGCGTTTTCTCAGCGTTTGCCAGCGCACCGACCAGTGAGGAATCAGCAGGGTCTTTGGCGGCTTTACTGCAACTGTCCGACGCAGTGTTACGCGCCTCAGTAACGGCGGTGAGCGTCTCGTTTTCATGTTTCATATACGCCGCTGCTGTTTCAACCAGATTGGGAATCAACTCGTAACGCCGTTGTAGCTGCACGTCTATCTGTGAGAAGGCATTTAGAAATCGATTGCGCAGACTGATCAGACGGTTGTAGAGGACCGTTCCAGCCAGTAAGGATAGGCCAATGATGATCAACAATAGGATACTCGAACTCATCTTATACCTGCAGGTTAGCTACCGAACAAAGCTCTTAGTGGGGCACGCGGTTAATTCGTCAACACACTCATCCCCACCGCCGCCAGCCCAGCGTTAGAAAAGCTCCCCGTATACCCAATACGCGTCGCTTTTCTGCCTTGTTCTGACGACGGTGGAAACGACATGTCTGTTACCGAACCGCCCGTGTGACCCACTAGCGGCAGCCTGCGTGGCTTACTTGAACGAGACCGGAAAACGGCACCGCATACCACACGATCTGGAAGATACTGCAGCTCATACGTTGAGTTGTTCAGATTTTCGCGGTGGGCGGCGACCTCTGATTTTCTGGCCTGGGCTGGGCTAGGCTAGGCGCTGGTCGCGTGTTCGAATTCGTCCAGATTGTCGCCACTCAGGTGATAGGCCTGACCAAAACCCATAACAAACTGACCTTTTTCAGGCTGTAATCGAAACAGGACAAAATCGGGCAGTTGTCGCAGGACTCCCAGCATTTTTCCATGGCGCGTTTGCATGGCATCCAGTAGCGAAGCGTAGCTTTCGTCATCAGGCGCAACGACAGTGGCAACGCATTGGTAGCTAGCGCGCGTACGCGCAAATATTTGCTCTGAGCGACTTTCATCGGCAATCAACATGGCTGATACCTTGCCGTTAGCAAGCAGATCGCGTGTATGCAGGGAAAGCTGGCTAACGAAGACAACAATGTCCCTGCCTTCAAATACGAACGGGGTGTAACCCGTGTGCGGATTGCCATCATCGCCGAGTGTTGCCAGCAAAATGCTTTGTGTCTCGGCTCTTAATACCTGCAGGACGGTTGCCGGATTGGTCTTGTCATTCATGATTCATGCTCTGAAAATCAGATTTACTACGGTTGTCATTTCGATTCTACAGTCCCTGATTACTGATAGGGTTATAGCCGAGACAAAACAGACAAAATCAATCGGACGATGACTAAGGCCAAGACTATAACCATCCGCACATTTGTCGCTAACGACACTCTGGAGGTTGTTCGCCTGTGGCAGGCATGCGAACTCACCCGACCATGGAATGATCCATACAAAGACATCCAGCGCAAACTAGACGTAGCGGATGAGCTGTTCCTTGTTGCCGAAGACGGTGATCTGCTTGTCGGCAGTGTCATGGGAGGCTATGACGGCCATCGTGGCTGGATCAACTATCTTGCCGTTGATCCTTCACAACGCAACAAAGGCCTTGGCCGGAGCCTGATGCAGGCGGTCGAGTCACGATTACTGGCCCTGGATTGTCCAAAAATCAATTTGCAGGTAAGAGCGTCCAACCGCTCCGTTATCGATTTCTACATTGCCATCGGGTTTGTTGACGACGAGGTCAGGAGTTTTGGCAAACGGCTCGTTCCCGATAACTGAGTAGTACTGCACTTCGTTGTTGGTGGCTATTGCCTATGAAGTTTATAACCACAGTTATGAACTATCGGGCAAACCGCGGCAGGTCGCTGCCCGTGCCCATGGCGTAGCGCATCACAAGGTGCTTGAGCGGGCCTGCGTTGTCAGCCATACCCAGCGCCGCTGAGCGTAAAGCACGCACAGGTGCAGGCTGAGGTTTGAAAGCATGATAGAACCCATCCAGTATGGAAATCATAATGGCGTTGTCACCTCGGCGCCACCGTTCGTAACGCCTGAGTAGTCGCCGGGAGCCTATGTCGGTGCCGGCCTGCATCGCGTCACACAGCAACTCCGCCAACGCGGCGGCATCCAGCATACCAAGATTGACTCCCTGCCCCGCCAGAGGATGGACCGTATGCGCAGCGTCTCCTATCAGTGCCATCCGATCAGATATGTAGCTCTGAGCATGAGCCTTGGTGATCGGAAAGCTACCTCTTTGATAAACCTTGCGAATGACACCTAATCGCTGAGGAAAGCTTGTCATCATTTCATCCAAAAAGGCCTCATCGCTTAAGGCCTTGAGCCTGCTGATCTCGTCTGCACTGTGATACCAGACCATTGATGCCCGCGAACCGCATAAGGGCAACAAGGCCTGTGGCCCGGTGGGCATGAACTGTTGCCAGGTAATGTCTTGCTGAGGCATCTCTGTTTCGACAGTAGCGACCAGCGCATGATGATCGTAAGCATCACTTTGCATGGAGATTCCTGCCATTTGGCGTACGCTTGAGCGCGCACCATCAGCGCCTACCAACAGGCGTGTGGTGATTGTTTGTCGAGCTTCATCTTCGTTCACCGCCCCGTCGGTTATGGTTGACTCGTTATCAACGTAGCCAACATACAGGGTTAGATGGTCAGGCTCACTCGCATAGCCCTGGACCTGCATTGGACACAGATAATCGATATTGTCAGCGCGCCTGAGGCTGTCGAGCAAAGCCAGTTGAATGACCCGGTTCTCAACAATGTAGCCCAACGCATCGGCTCCGATATCCTCAGCCCTGAAATGCGTTTTGCCGGATTCTTCACCATCCCACACAAGCATTTGACGGTATTTACAGGCACGCCTGTCAAGCACACCTTGCCACGCGCCCACACTTTCAAACATATGCTGCGTGGCAATACTCAATGCCGATACGCGGATATCGTAGTCGGGGTCACTACCCAACTCAAAAGGCTCAAGCTCTAATTGTTCAAGCACCGCAACACGCAGGCTGGAATGCCTGGAAAGCAAAGCTGCGAGCATGCTTCCCACCATTCCACCACCCACAACAACGACATCGTAGTCTGTGTCTTTACCCATGCTCGTCTGTCTTGCTCGTCTGTCTTGAATTCCTGCGGCCTGACGTTAAGCAGACAATCAGGCCTTGGCCTGTTGTACGCACCTAAAACTTGTACGCGCATGCTGTGCTGACCGGTTTACTTCAGAGCATGCTACGACAAGTTGGGCATTCACTGCGGATTATAATCAATTCTTTGCCAGCCTTCGCTATCACGCTTGACTTCATAGGTTGGCCAGAAATTATATTCTGGCTCCACCGTAACAATGCTCTTGCGCCCACTCATGGATATGGTCGTCAGGCGCGTAATCTCGTCCTGTTCTTTCTTACTGGCAGCCAACAGGAAATCATCAAGATTGTTGACAGGTTTTCCATCGATGGCAACAACAAAGCGATTGCGATACAAACCATCCCAAAGCGCCGGAGAGCCATCGTCAGTGTCAGCAATATAAACACCGGGAAAATCTACGCTTTTCTGGAAACCGATATCAGTGAACGGCATCTGAAAGTACGCACCAGCCCAGCTGACCACGCGTCCGGTACCCATTGGATCAAGCGCGGAGGGTTGCAGCTGGACGTCCAGAACATCACCCGCCCGCAATACCGTAACTGTGACGGCCTCAGCCTGTGCCAGCGTTTCCGCAACGAATAAATCCGAAACCAGATCACCGTTGATGGCAAGAAGCACATCACCCGTATAGATCCTGTCTTGTGCATCGGTGCCCGGCACTACCTGATCGACGTAAAGCACCCGGCGCATCTCAGCAGGCAGCGCGTTGTAACGCATGAGCCACTCACCCGGCAGACCTAACTGCCGAGCTATATACAATGGCCTGTAGGCAAGTTTTGCATCTATCGAGTAGTAAGGTTTCTGCGACTGATAGAGATTCAACGCTTGCAGCACAACAGAGGAAGGCATTGCCCACTCTCGTTGCCTGATCTCCCGACCTTCCTCAAAGGCAAAACTCATGTAAACCGCGTGTACGACACCGTCGGCGTCAATCAGTGGTCCCCCAAGAGAGGGTGGCACGTTTGGAATGCCGAAGACATCCAGTGTGGACTGCTGAAATCGCGGCAGTCCGGGTGGACCAAGGTTGACTGTCAACGCACTGATATCGTCTATCGGGTGTGATCGGAAGGTACCGTCAGCACGATAACCCACCATCGTCAGCTCATCAGGTAATTGCCCGTTGGTAGCATCACTGAGCTTGAGCGCCTTTATAGCCACTCCCTGCAGCAGGCTAGTGTCGTACTGCAACAAGGCTACATTGTGTCGGGGATGAACAAATACAACGCGACCGGGAACCTGGGTGGAACCGAAAAAAGTGAGTTCAACATCTCCCAGTGCAACCGGCACTGTATTTCGATCCACCGCAATAATACCGTTATCTGCATCTACGACAATACCCACACCCTTAAAATGACGGGCATAGACGTTTTCGACGGCGTAGGGAATACTGAAGTCCACCTTGACCATCGCCGGAGCCACTCGGTTCAGGAGAGGATCACGAAATGCCGGCACCTGTACATCATCAACTTCAGCAAGTTCATCCGATGTAGCCAGAGTCACATTCTGACAATCCCAGAAGCGCACATCATCCTGCCGCGAACACAGGCGATGTCCAAACCAGCGATTGTCAATATGGAATTGCCCAAGCTCGGTGCTAAATTCACGCCCTGGAACAATATAGCGGATGCGTTTTCTGGCGATATTTCCAGTGTCATTAACCGCCGCAATAAAACTTTGCAGATCGCTCACTGGCCGTCCCTCAACATCGATAATGACAGCACCATTGGGCAGTTGAGCGCGGGTAAAGATATAACCCGGTTGCATGACCACAACACCGCTTTGCGGTTTGTTCATGGCTCGCGCGTGCTGAATTGACATATCCTGCAATACGGCGTCGCCCAGTTCCAGCAATTGTTTTGGCGCCAGGGCGTGCAAGTCCGCTACCGATATATCCACGGTACGGCTGATACCTTGCCGAATTACGTCAACAGAGTGTAATTGACCAATCGAGGCATCAAGGGTTGATTCCAGTGCAATGAAATCAGTAATCAATTCGCCGCTGATGCTCACCAGAATATCACCGGGTTCGAGAACGCCGTCTGCAACGCCTCCCGGAATAACCTGCGACACGGTTAACATGCCATTGGTATCACTGATGTTCTTTCTCACTTTCTGCTCGGTCTGCTCATCCAGACCAAGCCGCCGCAATTGTCGAAACGGTTGATGCGAAAACAGAGTCTGGAAACCACCACGCTGAATCTGCTCACCAGCCTGTAGTCGCTCAAGCGCATGTTTGATACGTGGCAGCGGCAAAAAGAAACTACTGGCAGTTTTTGTATTGGCTGCGGCGTTCAGTGCAACCACATCGCCATCGAAATCAATAACCGGTGAACCGGAGCTTCCACCAGAGGTGCCGGAGGCTGCCTGCATGTAAAACGTATTGAAATCGTTGTAGCCGTATCGGCCATAACTTGGAACTTCACGGTCGAGTCTTGCGATCGTACCGGGTAATATCGATAGTTGTTCTCCCCCATCACTGCCGATGACACGAATATTCATGCCTGTTCGTACCTTGTCTGGGCGCAAGGCAAGAGACGCGGGTTTGGCATAGCCCAGCCTGGCTGGGTCATAGCGTACGAAGGCAAAGTCGTGGATGGGGTCGCGATACAAGGGCACAACATCCACGCGTTCCTGATTCTGGAACGTCGCAGAAATCCGGATAGGACCGGAACTCACCACATGCCTGTTTGTCAAAACGATGCCTTGTTCTGCGTCCACCACAAACCCGGTTGCGTTGCTATTGCCCTGAGGTGTGTCGTCAAAAGAGCGTAGTTGTGAAAGCTGCAGTGAGACGACCGAGTCAGCAACACGCGATACCGTTTTCGCCCAGCCTGCCTCCTGTGTATCTGCATAGGCTACGGAAAAGGAAAAAGCGGCAGTTATCGCCAGCATAAAGAGCCTTCTCACAGAACAATTACTGATGAGCGACAGATTCGGACGTTTACAGGAAGTCGATGTCACAGGGCATTCTCAAGGGAAAAATAGGTTATCCGCCAAAGCAGATTACACAGGTTATTCGTTAACACCACCGGCAGAATTACCCGCATGGCTTACTAAGGTGCGCAACAACTGTTCCACAAGAACTGAAAAAACATGATAGATCGCTGCGTATGACAAATTGCAACTGATTCTATCAGCGGAAAAGCGCAGGAAAATCATCACAGCACGGTTCGCAAATCGAGTTTCACAAATTGCAGTCTGCCGGTTTACTATAGTTGATACCGACTTCCCAACGACACCGGATCCGTTCTCCGCCATGAGCAAGGCCCACGGCAAGACAAAAACAGCATTGGAAAATCAGGCATCAACATCACTGGATACCGTGATTGACTGGTTCCGCGCTGCCTCTCCTTACATAAACGCCCACCGGGGCAAGACGCTTGTGCTGGCGCTTCCCGGCGAATGGTTGCGTAGCGATCTGCTTCCAACACTTACTCATGACCTCACACTATTAAGCCATTTGGGTTTACGGTTAGTCGTCTGCTTTGGCCTTCGTACTCAGGTTGACGAGGCATTGGCGCGAGACAGCTTTCCAAGCGCTATCGTCGATGGGCGTCGGGTAACTGATGAGCGCGCACTCCACGCCATCATCGAGTCGGCGGGCATAACCCGCAATACGCTTGAATCGCGACTGTCGATGGGTCTACCCAACACACCTATGGCAGGTGCCAGACTGTCAGTGTCGTCCGGCAACTATGTCACTGCCCAGCCATTCGGCGTCCACGATGGTGTCGACTTCCAGCACACGGGCTCTATCAGGGAAATCCACTCAACGGCTATTACGACGCTACTGGATGCAGGGCATCTGGTACTGCTTCCGCCACTCGGGTATTCGTTGACCGGTGACGTCTTCAATGTCACGGTCAATGAGCTGGCGGCCGAAGTTGCCATATCCCTCAAGGCAGACAAGCTGGTTTTTCTGGTTGATGAGCTGCCTGTAGATGAGGAGGGACAAATGCTACGTCAAGCCAGCGCCCCCAGGCTGGAACAACTCCAGACCGAGCAAGCAACAGGCCACTTAGCTGGACCTGAGCTCAAGTCTACCGGTGACAGTGAACTTGAAAGCGTCATCCCGGAAGCTGTCAGAGCCTGTCGCAGTGGCGTGGAGCGTGTGCATTTACTGCACAGTGGTGATCGCAACAGTTTGCTGAGCGAATTGTTCACCCGGGATGGCAGTGGCACTTTGGTGACAGCCAATCGCTGGGAGCACATTCGACCAGCCACCATTCTGGATGTCCGGGGCATTATCGAGCTCATCGAGCCTCTGCAAGCAAATGGCACACTAATTAACCGCTCGCGAGAACAGCTAGAGCTGGACATAGAGCATTTCGTTGTCAGCGAGAGAGACGGCATGGTTGTCGCGTGTGCCGCTATGTACCCGGATGAGCTATCGGCATGCATGGAGATCGCTTGCATTGCAACGCACCCAAGATATCGGGGCGAAGGTCGCGCTGATCAACTACTTAGTCATCTGGAAGCTCACGCAAGACAGCAAGGGTTCACCGCTACCCGAGTTCTGAGCACCCGCACCGGACACTGGTTTGTCGAACGAGGATATTCCGAAACTGCAGCCGACGACCTGCCCCAACCGCAACGAGCTAGCTATAACAGGCAACGTAATTCGAAAATTTACCAGAAAGTACTGCTCTGAGCTCCTAGCCTGGATTATTCATGAAACCACGGGGACGCCCAGTCCAGATTCTTCCGGAAGGCCGGCCCCCGCATCCCCTTTTCCTGTAGCGAATCCTGCTCAGTCGGCAATACAGTCTGTATTCCGCTCCTTCTCAGAATTAGCTACAGAAAAAGGGTCTGCGGGGCTGGCCTTCCAGTGGAAGAATCAGGCGTTTCATGAATAGTCCAGGCTAGCGCTCGGCGATTTCAATCTGCAGGCCACTCAGCGCTTGCAGACGATCCGCATTGGTAGGCATTTGCAGTAATTCATACTTGGCGTCTGGCTCCAGCGGCAGTACCTCCAGCAAGCGATGACAGACCCAGTCAGCATCATCCAATTGCTGATCCTCAAATCGGGTATCAGTTTCGAGGTAGCTCAGGATCAGTTCCAGTTTTTTCGCCAGTAGTTCGTAGTCTGCCACCATGGGTGTGACCTCCTTTGGCGGCAGTATCTCCACGTCGCCAATAATCAGGCCAGCATCGTTGGAGGTGTAGGTAAGCACCTTGAATTCCTCTTCGCCTCGTGCGGTAATTTGCAGGAGGCCATCAGCACCTTGATCAAAATCAATAATCGATACTGTTGTCCCCATCGGAAAAGGTTCTGAAGGCAGACCTGCTTCGCGTCCGTTTCTGATAAGACAGATACCGAAGCCACTGCCATTGCGAAAGCACTCTTTTACCATATCGATATAGCGCCGCTCGAACAATCGTAACGGCATGAGCCCGCCAGGCAGTACAACACTTGAAAGCGGAAACAAGGGCAATTGCATTGTCGCTACTCCTCTATACCCCAACGTGGCATCAGTGACTGTTCAACCTCCAGTTGATCCATGACACGGGCAACCACGAAGTCGATTAGTTCATCGACGGTTTTGGGAAGGTTATAAAACGCCGGGTTCGGCGGCATGATAACAACACCCGCTCTGGCAAGTCGCTGCATGTTCTCCAGATGAATAAGGGAAAAAGGCATCTCACGTGGCATGACAATCAGCTTCCTGCCTTCCTTGATAACCACGTCTGCTGCTCTTTCCAGCAAGTTGTTGCAGGTGCCTGCCGCAACTGAAGCTAGAGTACCTGTGGTGCATGGGCAGATAACCATAGCATCCGGTACACCCGAACCACTGGCAACGGGTGATGTCCACTCTTGCTGACCATAGGCCTTTAGCTGTCCGGCCTTTGCGCCATACATGGCCGAGAACTGCTTTTGTATATCTGCGGTGCGCGAGGGTACCGGTATCTCAGTGTCCATACCCATGACTATCTGAGCCGGTTTGGACATGAGGACATAGACCTCGCAGTTCGCCTTGATAAGACATTCAATGAGCCTTAGTGCGTACTGAATACCCGACGCGCCGGTCATTGCAACGCAAATGGTCTTGCGATAACCGGCAATCCCATTTGCGTTGTTATCGGAAACCCCGTCTGGTGCTAGTGGTGCGTCAGCTCGGTCAAGCTCGCTGACGTCCGGGGCTTCCGTATCGTTATTCAAGGTAGTACGACAATCTCCACTCGGCGATTCAGCGCTCTGCCATCTCGGGTGTTGTTCGGTGCAACAGGACGCTGTTGACCGAAGCCTGTAGCGGACAATCTTTCTGCACCAACACCGGCACTGTTCTCCAGAAAGTTAACCGTGTTCGCGGCACGCGCTACTGACAACTCCCAATTACTCGGAAAAATCGTTTGCAGATCCCCGGTTACCGGAATGCTGTCAGTATGCCCCTCTACAACAATGTCGTTGTCAACATCCTGAAGCGCAGCAGCAACACGAGTCATCAGATTTCTTCCATCTGCACTCAAACGTGCACGACCGGAATTAAACAACGCACCACTCGGCAGGTTGATAACCACACCGTTGTCATCCCTGACCGAAACATCCACGTTATCAACACCGTTAGCGGCCAAACTGGCATCTATATCCTCGCTAAGGGCCGCAGCACGTTGCACGACATCAGAGCTCTGGTCTTGAACCTCAGCAAGTTTCGCCGCCAGATTTTCTGCCAGTGCAAGCTGATCACTGGCGGTGCTCTGAGCCACTTGAATTTCGGATCGCAGTGCCTCGGCGCCGGTTTCCGATTCGGCCAGACGCGCCTCAAGATCGTTCTTGGCAACATTGAGCTCGGTTAGCTGTGACTCCAGCGACTCGGTTGATGCTGTGGCATCCGCAACTTGCGCCTCAAGCCGGGCAATGCTTTCCTGATTTTCAGCAACGCTTTGTTCCATCGCGCCAAGAGCGTCGTTTGATTCAGCAAGTTGGGCTTCCAGAGTCGCCTTTTCTGCATTGACGAAGGCAAGCTGCTCGTTCAACGCGCCGGTATCGGATGCCATACTTGATTGCAGTGTCTGTATCTGGTTGTTACCTGCATCGAGTTCTGTCTGCAGGGTTCCCAGTTGTGTTTCAAGCAGAGCTTGCTGCTCACCAGAAGCGGCAAGCTGTGATTGCAGGGAATTGTTCTGCTCGGTCAACACCGCAAGCTCTCCATCGAGTGCCTCTGTTTGAGCAGCAGCGGCAGCCAGTTGTTCTTCCATCGCTGCACGTTGCTCGTTAGCAGTGGCCAGATCCGCCTCTAATGTGGCATTTTGTTCATTGGCCGCAGTCAGCTGCGTATCGAGCTCTCCGATCTGAGCCTGCACGGCTGCTAGCTCTCCCTGAAGCGTCTCAACCTGTCCCTGTGCATCCGCAATTTGCTGCTCAAGTTCGAGCCTGGCCTGATCAGCAGCAGCGCTGGCCTCGGCGGACACAGCAAGCTGGCCTTCCAGATCCTCGACCTGTGCGCCGAGCTCTCCTACCTCGCCTTGCAGGGAATCGCGTTCGTCACTCACCTGCGCAAGCTCAGCCGATATGTCGCTGGCCTGCAACTGAACCGCGTTATTCGATTCCAGTGCGGTAGCCGCAGCTTGCAGGGTCTCGTCCAGTTCCGTCTGCAATTGCGCTTTATCACCTTCCAGAACGGCAAACTGTTCAATCAGCGTTGCTCTGTCAGCGTCGAGCGTTTCAATCTGTCCGGTCATATCAGCATTTTGCGTTTCCAGTTGCGCCAGTTGCTGATTCAGGGAGGCCTGCTCCGTCTCAAGATCGGAGAGTTGCTGCAGAGCGGCATCGCGTTCACCACGTAGTACATCTACCCGATTCTTGAGTAAGCCGTTGGCCTCATCGAGCGTTGCAATCTGCCCTTCCAGCTCGTCATTCGCTTGCGTCAGCTCAATTCTTTGTGTATCGAACTGCTCGCGGCTGGCCGCCAGTTCGGCAACAGCACCGTCGGTTGCCTCAGCAGTGGTCTCAAACAAGGTTTGCAAGTCGCCAAGGCGAAGTTGCAACGCAGCTTTCTGCGTCAGTAACTGATCCATCTCAGAGGCATCGGCAGCAGCAGACTCTGCCGTTTCCAGACGCGCTTGCAATTCACCTACTTGCGTAGCCATCTGTGCGCGCTCCACATCCAGGTTATTGCTGCGTGAGCGCAGTTCGGCAATGGCTGGAACCTGCAGATCAATGGTGGACTGAAGTTCAGCGATTTCCTCATCCTTGCTGACCACTTGCGATTCAAGTTCGCTGCTTCGCGCACGAAGCTCCTCCAGTGTCAGCTCCTGAGAATCAACCGTAGTCTGCAGCTCGGCGATTCGCGCCTGCTCCGCCAGAACCTGTGATTCCAGATTTGCGCTGCGACCCCGTAATTCAGCGATAACAGGCACTTGCAAATCGATAGTTGCCTGAAGCTCCTGAGCTTGCTCTCGAGCGTTGGCCAGCTCGGCGCTATCGGAAGACTGCACCTCACCCAATTGCGACGTCAGGCTATTTACACTCATTGCCATCTCGGCTCGCTGCGTATCCAGCTGCTGACTACGCATGCGCAGTTCGGCAAGAGCTGGCACTTGTAGATCGATGGTGGCCTGAAGTTCCTCGATGGTTGCATTGGCTTCGGAAAACTGTTCTTCCGCCAGAGAGGTCTGTGTGTCGAGTGTTGCCTGCAATTCACCAACCTCGGCGCTGGCAGTAGCCAGTTGCTCATTACTTGACGCGATGGATGCTTCCAGTTCTTCGACACGGGCAGTTGCCACCGCCAGTTCATCCGCTGATGTTTGTTGCTGCGCATCAAGTGCGGATTGCAGATCAACAATCTGACCATTGGCAGCATCCAGCTCGGCAACGGCATTGATTCTGGCCTGAGCCAGCTCCTCTTCCATCGATGCACTACGACTACGCAATTCGGCAATGGCTGGAACCTGCAGGTCAATGGTCGCCTGAAGTTCTTCAACCTCTGCCTCCAGAGAAAGGATAGTTTCGGCTGCTGCATTTCGCTCGGCCTCAAGGTTCTGTTGAGCTGCTGACAAGCTGGACAGGTCGGCCTCGAGTGTTCCCACCTGCGCCTGCAGGACATCCTGTTGTGACAGTAGCGCATCGCGTTCCGTCGAAAGCGTATTTATCTGACCTTCCAGAGTGGCGGTCTGGTCGCCTACCTCGGCCTGCAGACTCTGAATCTGGAACGTCCGTGAATCGATCTCGTCCCGCGCATTGGCCTGAACATCATCAAGCCGGTTTTGCAAACCACCCAGCGCTAGCTGAAGCTGACCTTTTTGGGATTCCAGCGTCAGGGTTTGATCCGTTAACGCATCAACTTCGAGCGCCAGAGCCTGACGCCTGGCCTCAAGATCACCAATCTCGGCATTCAGCAGGACAACGTCGGCGTCGTAAGAGGTTTGTAGTGAATTAAGTTCGGTATCCAGTTGTGTCGTCCCGCTCATGAGGGACTGTACCTGAAAATTCAACTCACCCAGATTGCTGTCTCGATCGGCAATCTCGGCCTTGGCAAGATCCAGACCGGAGGAGGCATCAGCGAGTTCTGACTCGATTCTGGCCAGCTCTGCCGTTTGCGCAGCAATGTCATCTTCGAGCGCTGTCCGCGTGTTGGCGTACTCTGTCTGGAGTTCGGCAAGGGCCTGATTCTGACTGTCAAGCTCGCTCTGCGTGCTGGCAAGGTTTTCGCGGGTCTGCGCCAGTTCAATCTGTGTATCTTCCAGCACCAGCTCGGTATCGACGAGTTTTGTCTCGGCCTGTGCAAGGTTGCCGCGAGTGAAAGCCAGCTCATCGTCTGACACAGACGCTTCGGATTGAGCATTTTCCAGTGAAATCTGTGTTTCAACCAGGGACGCCTCGTTCTCAACCAGTGCGGCTACCGTCTGTTCAAGGTTGCCGCGAGTGAAAGCCAGCTCATCCTCCAACACAGACGCTTCGGATTGAACACTTTCCAGTGAAATCTGTGCTTCAGCCAGAGATGCCTCGTTCTCAACCAGTGCAGCGATCGTCTGTTCAAGGTCGCCACTGGTAAACGCAAGCTCCTGCTCCACCGTAATCACACGTGCATCAAGCGCAGAAATATCAGCTTCCAATGCCGCCTTGCGGGCTTCCAGGTCGCCTATTTCTGAATTAAGCAACGCAACATCGGTGTCATAGAGATTCAACAGTCTGTTGTAGCTGCTCTGGGCGTTCGACAGATCCAGTGACGCAGAGCTGGAGGTCGCTTGCAACTCCTGTAGCTGAACGTTAGCAGCACGCAGGCTCTGCACACGTTCGCGGATCGTACCGGCCTGATCTGTTATGCGGCCGTTCATCATTTCTATCTCGTCTTCCAGCACCTGTACTCGCGCGTCGCGTTGCAAATCGAATGCCGCCACTTGCGTTTGCAGTTCCATGACCCGCTCATCGGCCTGAATGTCAAATTGCGCAAGCTGTTGCTCAAGTGACAAAACACGCTCGTCTCGCTGAGCATTGAGATCGGCAATCTGCGCTTCTAGTTCGCCAATGACTGAAGAGCGTTCAGCGTCCAGTGTCACAAGATTCTGCTGGGCGGCGTTGAGTTCATCCAACAACGCTGTAACTTGCCCTTCCAAAGAGGTCCTGGATTCGGTAACAGTTGCGAGTAACGCCTGTGTGTCGGTGCTTTGCGCGCCCAGTGTCGTTAGCTGCCCACGCAAATCGACCAGCTCATCCTCACTGAGTGCGATCGCCTCTTCCAGAGCCGCTTGCTCGATACGCAGGTTGCTTATGTCACGCTCCGCGGTTTGTAGTTCGAGATTACGTGCGTCCAGCAACGCGACAACCTGTTCGCGCTCTGCCTGCGTACTTCTCAGTTCATGGTTCGAATTGGAACGCGCGATCCAGGCGGCCATCAGGGCGATCAATGCCAGTGCCGCGAGGATGAATTTCAACTGATAGGAAGACTTGCTTGGGGCCTTCTCGAAATCTCTGAACATGAAATAGGGTCCGGTGACTGGAGGTTTAAGAATTTGAGTCTACATCGTAGCGAAAACACCCCACTGCCACAATGCTGTAGCACAGGCAACTCACACTGTGGACTTATTCAGGCCAAGTATTATGTCAGGCTTTGGGTACACTACGTGCTCCATAAACATACTTCTACGGTACTTTACGTTGCGGATTCATCTTAGTGCACTAGGTTGCCGATTAAACGAGGCAGAGCTGGAACAATGGGCGGCCTCTTTTGTCAAGGCGGGTGATCAGATAGAGGCGAGTGTCGAGCACGCCGATGTCGTAGTAATGAACACCTGTGCGGTTACACGTGAAGCGGTTCGCAAATCGCGTCAAAAAATACAAAGACTGCAACGTGACAACCCCTCAGCCAAGCTGGTTGTCAGTGGTTGTTACAGCGAGTTGGCTCATCCGGCGGCGCTTGCCGAGCTCGGCATCGACCTCGTCGTGCCCAACAGCCGCAAGGAAGAGCTGGTACAAATGACTCGCGAAGCCTTCATTCGCCCGGATATGCCACAGTCAGCAACATTTCCTGCCGAATCAGCGCTCTTTACCCGTAATCGCCATCGCGCGTTCATCAAGATTCAGGATGGTTGCCGATATCGCTGCACGTTCTGCATCGTGACCGTCGCGCGTGGTGCCGAAAGAAGCCGCAGCATTGCCGATATCGTTGACGAGGTGCGTCAGCTGCACACCAATCAGGTACAGGAAGTGGTGCTGACAGGCGTTCATGTCGGTGGGTATGGTTCAGATCTGGACACCAATCTGGAATCCCTCGTGCAAGCTCTGGTAGCAGACACTGATATCGCCAGAATTCGTTTTGCATCAGTAGAGCCCTGGGATCTGTCACCGGGATTTATTGATCTTTTCGCTAACCCACGGGTAATGCCTCACATGCATCTGCCTCTGCAAAGCGGCAGTGACACTGTATTGAGGAGAATGGCCAGACGTTGCAAGACAAAAGACTTTGCACAACTGACACAGAAACTGAAAGAAGCCGTGCCGCACTTCAACATAACCACTGACATCATCGCGGGTTTTCCGGGTGAAACCGACGTCGAATGGGAAGAGTCGCTGAAGTTTATTGCCACCCAGAAATTCGGTCACATTCACGCCTTCACCTATTCCGAACGCGAAGGTACAAAGGCGGCGAGCTTACCAGACCCGGTTCCCATGCCGGTTAGACAACAGCGCAGCAAACAATTGCATGAGCTGGCAGAGTCCTTGAAAACAGAGCAGCTACAGGCTTCTGAAGGAAAACAGTTTCCGGTTCTGTTCGAGCGCGGCAAACAAGTGGATACGCCCCTTGGAATGCGCTGGCAGCATCAGGGCTATACCCCGAACTATCAGCGCGTGATAGTCCAGAATCACACTGATCTTGCCAACCACATTGCGGACACGACCATTACCGGCATCCACAACAATCGGCTGACAGGTTCACTCACCCAGACTCTGAATAAACAGGCTGCACTATCCTGTTAGTTTCAGCGCTGCCGTTACTCTTTCGGTATCAATTTGCTGGCTTTTTATCAACTGCAGCGTTATCCGGCAGTAATAGATTCAGAACAATCGCAATAAGCGCTGCGGGTAGCAGACCCGATGTCATCAGAACCCTGGCCGTATCCGGCAGATGTTGCAAGGCTTCGGGCTCTAGCTGAAGACCAAGACCGAGAGACAGGGAAATTCCGAAAATCATCATGTTGCGACGGTTCCATTCAACCTCGGCCAGCATATTGACTCCTGCTGCCGCAACCATGCCGAACATAACGATAACCCCACCACCAAGAACAGCGATGGGCATTGTCTGGATGGCAGCACCCACCTTGGGTACCAGACCACAAATGATCAGAAACAGGGCACCCAGCGTTACCACGTGACGGCTCATTAGTCCGGTCATGGAGATCAGGCCAACGTTCTGACTGAAAGAGGTATTGGGCAACGCACCAAATACACCTGAAACAGCCGTACCCAGTCCGTCCGCCATAGTACCGCCTGCGACTTCCTTGTCCGTGGCCTCACGCCCTGCGCCGCCTTTGGTGATGCCAGAAATGTCGCCAACGGTCTCTATCGCGGATACCACACCCATCAGGCACATCCCGATAATGGCTGCGGTATTGATTTCGAGACCGAAATGCAGCGGGTTGGGTAAGGCAAACCATGCCGCACGGTCTATGGCCTCGAAGCTGATCATGCCCAACCAGAACGCCGACAGGTATCCGGCAACCAGCCCCAGAAGTACGGCCGACACCGACAACATGCCGCGCGCAAAAAACTTGAGCAGCAAGGTGACAGCAATTACCATAAGCGCCAATGACCAATGATCGAGGCTGCCATACTCTGGTTGACCTACCAACGGCACGCCGCCAGCAGCGTATTGAATACCGACTTTTACCAGCGCCAGACCAATCATCAACACCACCAGACCAGTAACCAGCGGTGGTAGCCAGTGTCGCAAACGACCAATGATGGTCCCGAGGAAAAAATGGAAGATTCCACCGATAACGATGCCCCCCATTAGCGCCGCCATCCCATAAACCTTGGCAATAGGAATCATCACCGGAATAAACGCGAAACTTGTGCCCTGTACGATCGGCAGACGGGCACCCACGGGTCCAAGGGATACGGTTTGAATCAACGTCGCGATACCTGCAAACAACAAGGACATCTGAATCATGTAAATAATGTCAGAGGTATCTGCCGAACCAAACCCGAATCCCACAGCGCCAGCAATGATGATAGCGGGCGTAACGTTACTGACAAACATAGCCAGAACATGCTGAATACCTAAAGGCACACCGCGAAAAAAACCCGGGAAATAGTCAGGGTTTCGCATCTGGGCGGGCGTCATACCCTCTGGTCCAACGATATGATCATTGTCACCGGCAGCGAGATCCTGACCCGACGCAACACCTCGATTCAATTGCCCGGTAGAACCCTGCAGCAGAGCGTTAAGGCGCATACGTGCAATGTTCTGGATTTCTGCAAGCGCGATGGCCATTTCACTTTTTGGATCGTTTCGCATCCGATCATTAAACGCTTTGACAATGTCCTGCCGCGAGCATCCGCGAACTGCCATCACAAAGGGCATACCGAAGCGAGACCAGTAGAGCCGGTTTAATGCGTCGAACTGCTCAAGCTGCTCGGGCGTGCAGTCATTCAGGCCTGCGCTTATCTGTTCGATGCTGGCTTCATTGCCCAGCGCACCGGCAATAGCATCCTTGCCAAAAAGATCCGGGTAAGACCTGATAAGCGCCAGACGTTCTTCCTCACTGGCTTCGTCGACGGCTCGCTGCAATTGGGCTGCCAGCACCTCTGGCGTATCGTGCTGTGGGGTCAGGCCTGCATTATAAGCGCGTTCGACCACCCATGGAGACTGCTCGTAAAGACCGCCGAAGTACTGAACAAACATTGGGCGAGAAAGGTCGCAGAGAGGCATGTTGGCAGCGGTTTCCTTGAATGGAACTTACGAACAGGGATATTACGCATAGGTTATAACACCCCGCTTCGAAGGGTCGAAAATATTTACCGGTGTGCTTACGAACAGGTCTCATTTTCTACAGATAAGACCAACGTCTTCTACAGATAAGACCAACGTCCTGGTCATATTCGATTCGCCCGTTGCCTGCAATTAATTGCAGAAACTGACAAATCTTGACCTATGCCCTTCCGGCTGGCTATTGCACTTATGCCAGTACAGACGTAGTAACTTGGAATTTTGGCTAACAGTGCCGAAAACCACCGTAAACGAGTACCATACCGGCAAATCAATACTCAGTATTAATGGGGACAACCAAAAACAACATGGCGACAAACCCGAACTTCGACGCTGACGAGATCGAAACCCTGGAATGGCTGGATGCACTGGAAGCGGTCATTGAACAAGAGGGCCCGGAGCGGGCGCACTACCTACTTGAAAGGCTGATTGACAAGGCACGACGCTCCGGAGCCAATCTGCCCTACGATTCAAGCACCGCCTATGTCAACACGATTCCGTTGCACCTGGAAGCCAAGAGTCCGGGCGATCAGGAGCTTGAGCATCGTGTCAGGTCCATGATTCGCTGGAATGCTGCCGTCATGGTACTGCGGGCGCAGCGAGACGACTCGGGTCTGGGCGGCCATCTGGCAAGCTTTGCTTCTGCAGCTACCTTGTATGACGTCGGGTTCAACCACTTTTTCCACGCACCAACCCCAGAGCATGGCGGCGATGTCCTGATGATTCAGGGCCATTGCGCCCCAGGGATCTACGCCCGTTCCTATCTGGAAGGCCGGCTGACTGAAGAGGATATGGATAATTTCAGGCGTGAAGTTGATGGCAATGGCCTGTCCTCCTACCCTCACCCCTGGCTAATGCCAGAATACTGGCAGTTTCCCACTGTATCGATGGGTTGGGCATCCCTGACCTCCATCTATCAGGCGCGCTTCATGAAGTATCTGCAGGATCGTAGCCTTGCGCGTACCGACAATCGGCAGATCTGGAGTTTTCTTGGCGATGGAGAGATGGATGAACCGGAATCACTCGGGGCGATATCGCTGGCGGGTCGGGAGAAGCTGGATAATCTCAACTTCGTCATCAACTGCAACCTGCAACGTCTCGATGGACCTGTGCGCGGGAACAGCAAAATCATCCAGGAGCTGGAAAACGTCTTCCGCGGCGCAGGCTGGAATGTCATAAAAGTCATCTGGGGTTCCTACTGGGACCCGCTGCTGGCGCGCGATACCTCCGGCAAGCTCATGCAACTGATGATGGAAACTGTCGATGGTGAATACCAGAACTTCAAGGCCAAGGGTGGCGCATACACGCGCGAGCATTTCTTTGGCAAACACCCGGAAACCAAGGCACTGGTTGCCAATTTGACCGATGAGGACATCTGGCGCCTTAATCGCGGCGGCCACGACCCACACAAGCTTTATGCAGCTTACAAACAGGCTGTTGAACACAAGGGCCAACCCACCGTTATTCTGGTCAAGACGGTCAAGGGGTATGGCATGGGCGAATCAGGTGAAGGCACCAATGCCACCCATCAGCAAAAGAAAATGGACCTCGAATCACTGCTGAAAATGCGCGACAGGTTCGGCCTGAACCTGAGCGATGAACAGGTGGAAAACTACGAGTATATAAAGCCTGACCCAGATAGCGCTGAAATCAAGTACATGCAGGAGCGACGCAAGGCGCTGGGTGGCTACCTGCCACAGCGGAAAAAATTTGCAGAGCCACTGGAAGTACCCGAAATCAGTGCCTTTCAACCCGTGCTGGAGGGTTCCGGTGATCGCGAGATGTCAACCACGATGGCATTTGTGCGCTTGCTGACCATCCTTACCCGCGACAAGAAGATTGGCAAGAACGTAGTGCCCATTGTGCCCGACGAAGCACGCACGTTCGGCATGGAAGGGATGTTCCGGCAGTTGGGTATCTATTCGTCCGTCGGACAGTTGTACGAGCCGCAGGACCGCGACCAGATCATGTACTACAAGGAAGACAAGTCTGGGCAGATCCTCGAAGAAGGCATAACAGAGGCCGGCGCCATGGCTAGCTGGCTGGCAGCGGCCACCTCTTATTCCACGCACGGAGTAAACATGTTGCCGTTCTATATCTACTACAGCATGTTTGGCTTCCAGCGCATCGGCGATCTGGCTTGGCTGGCAGGTGACATGCGTGCCTGTGGCTTTATGATCGGTGGAACAGCCGGCAGAACAACATTAAATGGCGAAGGCCTGCAACATGAGGACGGTCACTCACTGGTGTTGTCCAACACAATTCCCAACTGCATCAGCTACGACCCCTGCTTCGGTTACGAGATGGCGGTGATTATCCACAACGGCATGACACGCATGCTGACTAACCGTGAAAGCGTGTATTTCTACATCACCGCAATGAATGAAAACTATGTGCACCCACCAATGCCTGAAGGCGCTGAAGAAGGCATCATCAAAGGTATCTACAAATTCCGTGAGATAGCGGACGGGGACAAGAAAAAGGCGCAAAAATTTAAAACGCGGGTCAGATTGCTTGGCAGTGGCACCATTCTTCGCGAGGTTATTGAAGCGGCCACCATGCTCGAAACCGACTGGAACATAGGCGCTGAAATCTATAGCGTTACCAGTTTTAATGAATTGGCCCGTGATGGTCTGGAAGTGGAGCGCTGGAACATGCTGCACCCTAATGACGATCCACGAGTACCTTACATAACGCAAATTCTGGGTGACGACGATGCGCCGGTAGTCAGTTCAACCGACTACATGAAATGTCATTCTGATCAGGTACGCGAATATGTTCCTGCTACTTTCACGACCCTGGGCACGGATGGGTTTGGCCGATCAGACACTCGCGAAAAATTGCGCGAGTTCTTTGAGGTCGATAGACGCTATGTCACTGTAGCGGCGCTACATGCGCTGTCCATGGACGGTGAGATTGACAAACCGACAGTGGCAAAGGCGGTGCAACAATATGCGATTGACCCTGACAAACCGAATCCGGCAAAGATTTGAGGGATAGTCGATGAGCACAGATAATACAAGCATGAACATCGTAATCCCTGACATCGGCGACTCGGAAAATGTCGAAATCATTGAGTTGCTCGTAGGTCCCGGCGATCAGGTAGGTCTGGACGATTCACTGCTGACACTGGAATCTGACAAGGCCAGCATGGAAGTACCAGCCGCCAGCGCAGGTGTCATAGAAACTCTGACCATTGCGGTTGGCGATACCGTTAACGCCGGAGATATCGTCGGTACGATGAGTGTTTCCAGTGGCAGCGAAGACACTCAGGCGAGTAACGACAATAGCGCCGCTGAAGCAGAAAAACCCGCAGCGTCAACGCCGGGCAACCCGGAGACCAACGCAAAACCGGTCGATAACAGTGCTGGATCTGCATCTTCAGCTCAAGAGCAGAGTATTGAGCAAGCCAACATCACCACCGCCGCGCCCAGCTCATCACCAACCGCTCACATCAGTGATGAGAACATGCGCAAGGCACACGCCAGTCCCGGTGTCAGACGCTATGCTCGCGAGCACGGTGCCGATCTGTCTCTCATAAGCGGTACGGGGCCCAAAGCACGCATTATCAAAGACGACGTCGTCGCTTTCATAAAACAGGCAATGGAAGGCATGGGGAGTACCTATGCCTCTGCACAAAGCGGCCCTGCCGCAGGTGGTGCAGGAATACCTCCTATTCCGGAGGTCGATTTTTCAAAGTTTGGTGATATCGAACGTGTTGAACTTGGACGTATCAACAAGCTCAGTGCGGCCAATCTGCATCGTGCATGGCTGAATCTGCCGATGGTCACCCATCACGATCAGGCAGACATCACAGAGATGGAAGCGTTTCGCAAACAACTCAAGAATGAAGCCCGCGACGATGACCCCAAGGTTACAGGTCTGGCTTTTCACATGAAGGCATTGGCAAATACCCTCAAGGCTTTCCCTAAAATGAACAGCTCCCTGTCAGCAGATGGCGAAGCTCTGTTCTATAAGAAGTATTATCACATCGGTATTGCCGTTGACACACCTAACGGCCTTGTGGTGCCCGTGTTTCGCGATGTCGACAAAAAAAGCATCAACCAGCTCGCTATCGAGATGGCAGACATCAGCGCAAGAGCACGAAACAAGAAACTCAAACCCGATGAAATGCAAGGCGCGAGTATGACCATTTCGAGCCTTGGCGGCATCGGCGGAACTCAGTTTACACCGATCGTCAATCCACCGGAGGTCGGCATTCTTGGCATTACGCGCGCAACGATGCAGCCGGTATGGAACGGTTCGGAATTCATACCTCGCCTGATGTGCCCACTGGATCTTACCTATGATCATCGGGTTATCGACGGCGCTGACGCAGCCCGCTTCATGGCCTACTACGTCAAGCAGATCAGCGACATTCGGCGCTTGACGCTTTAGCAATAACGTACTTACAACCGATAACCTGATCAGCAAAAACGTCTCATGAGTGAACTGCAAACCATCAAGATTCCGGACATCGGTGATGTTGATGATGTCGAGATCATCGAAGTCCTGGTAGCCGTTGGCGACACGGTGGATGTCGAAATGTCCCTGGTCACCGTCGAAAGCGACAAGGCCAGTATGGAGATCCCCTCGCCCACAGCGGGAGTAATTACCTCCTTGCTGGTAAAGACAGGAGATCGCGTCTCGGAGGGTAGTGATATCGTGGTGCTGGACGTTGCATCGGTTGCCACGGATAAAGAACCGGACTCGGGCAACGCACAATCAGCACAAACAACATCGACCAAACCCGAGCCTGCCAGTGCGCCTGCGGCTGCCAAATCCGCTAACGAACGCTCTCCGGCAAGCAACAAATCGATAGCAACATCACCTGATGCCGATGCTGCCTACAAAGCCACGGACGAGCGCTATGATCTGGTGGTACTGGGTGCCGGGCCCGGTGGGTATACCTCGGCATTTCGCGCTGCCGACCTGGGGCTCAAGGTATTGCTTGTTGAGCGCTACCCCGATCTGGGTGGTGTCTGTCTGAACGTGGGTTGTATCCCGTCCAAAGCGCTGTTGCATACAGCCGCGATCATTCAGGAAACACAGGAGATGGCAGCGCACGGTGTCAGCTTTGGCAAACCACAGATAGACGTAAACAAGTTGCGCGGTTTCAAGGAAGAGGTTATTGGCAAACTCACCGGCGGACTGGCAAGTCTTGCCAAACAACGTAAAGTGAGCGTCGCTCATGGCTTTGCCACCTTCAAGTCACCCCACGCATTGCAGATCAAAAGCGATCAGGACGATACGCCGCGAGTGGTAGGCTTTACGCACGCCGTTGTGGCGGCAGGTTCCAAAAGCATCCGTATTCCCGGTTTTCCCTATGATGATCCTCGCCTGATGGACTCAACCGGCGCCCTTGCACTGGCCGATATTCCAAAGCGTCTTCTGGTGATCGGCGGCGGCATCATCGGTCTGGAAATGGGCTGCGTGTATGCCGGTCTGGGTAGTCAGGTCACCGTTGTCGAGTTGTCTGCAGGACTGATGCCCGGCTGCGATCGTGATCTTGTCAGACCATTGGAAAAACGGCTCAAAAACGAATTTGAAAATATTTTCACGGGTTCGAAGGTTACGGGTATGAGCGCCGGGGATGATGGTCTAACCGTTCAATTTGAAGGAGGTAAGGCACCGGAATCTGATACCTTTGATCGGGTCTTGCTCGCCGTTGGGCGAAGTCCCAATGGTGCATCCGTCGCCGCAGAGAACGCAGGGGTCGACGTTGATGAACGCGGTTTCATTCACGTTGACTCGCAACAACGCACCAATGTTGCGCACATTTTTGCCATCGGTGACGTGGTGGGTCAACCGATGCTTGCCCACAAGGCAACTCACGAAGGCAAGGTTGCTGCCGAGGTTGCTGCGGGACAAAAATCCTACTTCGACGCCAAAACTATTCCATCAGTTGCCTACACTGATCCTGAAGTGGCATGGATGGGGTTGACTGAAACTGCTGCCAAAGAGCAAGGGGTGACCTATGAGAAAGGCAGCTTTCCGTGGGCCGCCAGTGGCCGCTCTTTGAGTATGGGCCGCAATGAAGGACTCACCAAGGTCTTGTATGACCCGGACACCAAAAAAGTTCTGGGCGCGGGAATGGTTGGTCCGAATGCGGGCGAGCTGGTTGCCGAGGCTGTGCTTGCTCTGGAAATGGGTGCTGACATCGAAGACCTTGCACTAACCGTGCATCCGCACCCGACACTCTCCGAAACACTGAACTTTGCCGCCGAAGTGGCAGAAGGTACTGTCACTGACATCTATGTGCCGAAAAAGACCCGATAGCGTGTGGCGACTGTTTTGCTTCGTACTTGCCGTCTAGCTGTAACGGTGAGCGCGGCAGACGATAACACCTGTGTTCACTGACAAAGCGCCAGCCTTTCGGAGCCGTGTTTGTCGCAAAAACATCATCCCGCGAAAGCGGGGATCTTGTTTGCTTCAACATAAACCCGGCCCGTGCAGGTTGAAGGCTCAAGATTGTTTAAAGCGCAGCAATCTGGGCTTTCAATCTGGAAAAACGTGCTGCGACTGCTGCGGTATCCGGCGTCTGGCTGTTGGCCAGTGACTCCAGCTCATCAAATTCCTTAAGCAGTTCTGCCACACGTTCTTTACCAATTCGCGACGTTTTCGTGTTGTCTGTTTCCTGGTTTGACGTCACCAGTGAATCCAGCTCTGCTACGGCTTTTAAAAGAAACGGGGATATCTCGTAAGTATGCTCCATACGTGAAGTCCCGCCATCAGCGATCACCGTCTTTAGTGAACGACCGAACTTATAGGTTCGGCTATCAGGCAACAGTGAACCTTTTGCACGCTTGTAGCGAATCTTCAGAACGTCTTTGTCAGCACCTTCGTGACGCAAGGTGTAGCTTGAAATCTGATGAGCGCGGGTAACGCCCATTTCTTCGAGCGCAGGGAAGAAGTCAGTTTTTTTGTTAATTGAGGCAGACATCATTGTCTCCGGTGATTTGTGAAAAAAAAGTAATATATAAGCCTATATCGGCTCGATTAGACGCGAATATAGGCCTATTGCTACTCTGTACAAGTAACTTGGAGGAACAACTGCTTTCTTGAATCAGCTCAAATGGCAGATGCGGGACGTCCTGTCGCCGTTACTGAGATACAACTCTCAAAAAACACGTTCTCACCACTATTGTTCACAATGTTATCTGCGCGATTGACCGTCAAGGCGGGGTACAGAGCACCCGCAAGCCGTGCTTTTTCGGTTGCCAGTTCCGAGGCACGAGCAATGGCAGCCTGCGCACCTTCTTCCAGCGAATCGTATTCCACCGGTCCCTCAGGAAACAGGACAGATACACGCTCACCGCCTGCCGGATTAATCACGATTAGCTGCTCTTGCCGGATGGAGCCCACCACAGCGCCAAGTGCGTTGGCCACATGCGCAAACTCTGGCAAATTCAGGTCGGTATTGAGCAAGTTGGCGCTGCCCTGATAATAACTGGCAGCAGGTGCACCAAGCCCAACCAACGTTACCTGAAGCTGCGGTTTCAGAGAAAACCCAGCCTCAGCGGTACGTCGGAAGCTCCTCTCAATAAGTTCCTGTTGAGACGTCGTTATAGCAGCACCTGCAACTGCGCTGATTGCACCGATCAAAGCCAGGGAGGTCAGCTCGGACACACGGGTCTGCACTTCATTGGCAAATTGTTGTTCGCTTGCGTACTCGGTTCCGAGATTGTCTTCGCTATAGCGCATTAGCAGTCTGGCTCCAAGCATGGCCGCAGTGGCAGGCCAGGTCGTCTGATCGCCAGTGATATGGCAGGCATCTGTCGGTGTAAATCCCGCCCTTATGACGACCCCTCGCTGCTCCAGGCGGTGCAAGGCACGCTCAAGCGTCTGCGCAGCAAACAAACTCTGGAGTGCAACAGGTCCTTTGGCGATTTGCTCATACAGCTCTTGCTGCTGGCTCGTCAAATCAGTCGGACTGGCTGCGTGAAGAAGGACAAACTGGCCACTGTGAGTGGTACTCATGGGCAAAGTTAGCTGCGCTTCCAGCTCTGCCAGACAGTCTGGATACTGCTGTACCAGCAGACTTAACGGAACGACCCGATTGGGGCCGATGCAAAGACGACGAAGGCCACGATCGAATTGAACGGCACTGTCTCCACCGAGACCATAGGTTCGGACATCAACAGCCTTAACCATGGTTCGCCATCCTCCAACGGTTGCGCCGTCCACACTCAGTAGTGGTTGTCCTGATCTGATCAGAGCAATGTCAGTGGTTGTTCCGCCCATATCGGATACCAGCAGATCATCGTGAGCGCAGAGATATTGCGCACCGACGACACTGGCCGCAGGACCACTAAGAATGGTTTCTACCGGGTACTGACTGGCAACGCTATCGCTTATCAACGACCCATCACCTTTGACAACCATCAGCGGTGCCTTGATACCTGTCTCGTCCATCAGATCTCTGGCTGCGTCCAGCAAGGCATTGATCATGGGTATCAGGCGGGCATTCAGTAAAGCCGTCAAGGCTCGTCTTGGCGCGTCAAGTCCTGAACTCAAGTGATGCCCGCAGGCGACTGGCTTGCCGCTCAGTGAGGCAATAAGCGCCTGCGTTTGCACTTCATGCTCGGGGTTGCGCACGGCGAATACGCCAGAAACCGCATAGGCATCCACACGACTATCCACTTGCGAAACGAACGCCTTGATAGCGTTGACATCGAGTATGTCCTGCATTGCGCCGGATGCCTGATGACCTCCACTCACCCGTAATATTGGGTCACCTGCCAATGCATCAGACAGATTTGCCCGCTGCAGTTGCGACTCCCTGAAACCGATCAGGACCAACGCGACACTGCGTCCACGACCTTCAACAAGCGCGTTGGTGGCTAGCGTGGTGGAGAGACAAACCCTGTTAATTTGCTCTACTGGCTGTCCACGCACAACCTGTTCAACAGCACCACGCAGGCCTTGAATCAGGTCGTGATGCGTGGTGAGCGATTTGGCACAGTTGCGCACCTTGAGATCGTCATCCAGCAGAACGGCATCCGTGAAGGTACCGCCTGTATCCAGACCAAGTTGAAGTCCCACCACGTCATCCTGTCAGCGAGTATGAATCTGCCAGACTATTAACGACAGTGAACGACTTGTAAAGGACTAATCGATATTTCCCCATTCCAGCGGTAACTCTCTAACAGAGTGTGAAGTGTTGCTCAAACCGTCGACGGTGTCATCACTGCCTGTCAGGTATCGCTTATTACAGGTCGCTACACGGGCTAATTGAAAATATTACAAAAGCCTCTACGCAGGCTGGAGAAGCCGGATGTCCCGATCAAAAACCATGACAACGACTAGTCACGCGAACCTTCAGCGTGGCTTTACACTCATCGAACTGATGATCGTGCTGGTCGTCATTGGTATTCTGGCGTCGATCGCTTATCCCTCCTATGGTGACTACGTAAAAAAAGCCCGTCGCTCTGATGGCATAGTGTCGATTCTTCAGGCTGTGCAAAGTATCGAACGCTGCAAATCGGTCAGTTATTCCTACGCAAACTGCACACTGGCTAGTGCTGTGTCGCCTGAAGGCTACTACAACCTGACGCTTGAGTCTGATGCCACTACCTATCTGATCAAAGCCACTGCCACCGGTACGCAGGAAAAAGATACGGGCTGCACCGAGCTGACTATCAATCAGCAAGGAATACGGGCACCTGCTGCAAACACCGGCTGCTGGCCCAACTAGTCAAAATACACCTAGCACCGGACGCAATATTGCTTTTTACGCTCCGCCATTCTGCTGTTGGATCAATCATTTGCAGCAACAACCAGCATCAGATACCAGCTTATAACCTGCACGCATAACGAGATAGCAAAAAAGACTAAACCTAACCCCTGAGACCCTGATCAAATGGTCGCCTAATGTAAGAGCGCCACCGGGGTTTGAAGATGTTGACCAACACTATTCCTGAAGTGCCCGACACAGTTCGATTACCTTTGAACAAGCTGCTTCGGGATGCCTGACCATGTATCAATATACCGAACATGACAGAAGCTTCCTGCGCGAACGTGTTGCCGAATTTCGTGAACAGACACAGCGCAGACTGAGCGGCGAACTCAGCGAAGATGAATACAAGCAACTCAGATTGCGAAACGGGCTGTACCTGCAACGCAAGGCCTACATGCTTCGCGTTGCCATACCCTACGGACTGCTGTCCAGCGTTCAACTGCGTAAGCTGGGCCATATCGCCCGTGTCTACGACAAAGACTATGGGCATATCACTACGCGGCAGAATATCCAGTACAACTGGCCAAAGCTGGAACAGGTGCCACAAATTCTCGAAGAGCTTGCCGATGTCGATATGCATGCCATCCAGACCAGTGGCAACTGCATCCGTAATACAACAACCGACCCATTGGCAGGCGCCATTTCTGACGAAATTGAAGACCCTCGCCCCTGGTGTGAGCTGATCCGTCAGTGGTCTACCCTGCATCCTGAATTTAACTGGTTGCCGCGAAAGTTCAAGATTGCCGTTACCGGTGCATTGAGCGATCGGGCGGCAGTGCAAGTCCATGACATTGGCTTGCGACTTGTCAGAAATGATGCCGGCGACACCGGCTTCGAGGTGCTTGTTGGTGGTGGCCTTGGACGAACACCCCATATAGGTCAGGTCATCAAGCCTTTTCTGCCAAGCGAACACCTGCTGACTTATCTGGCCGCAATTCTTCGCGTCTACAATCTTGAAGGGCGACGCGACAATATGTACAAGGCGCGGATAAAGATTCTGGTCAACGCCCTTGGCATCGATACCTTCAGAAACAAGGTGGAAGACCAATGGGTGCAGGCAAACAATAGCGACGATACCTTTACACAGGCTCGGATTGAGGCGCTCAAAGCGCAGTTTCCTGCGGCACCCACCCTGGGCACTGTAGCGCTTGATCCCAAGGCGCAGCGGAATCCTTCCGTCAAGCCTGACTCAAGCGACAGTCAACCACCGGATCAGATGTTTACCAACCCGTTGTTCAATCAGTGGTATCAGTCGAACACGCGCGAGCATCGCGATTCGGGTCGGCGCATTGTCTATATCTCGCTCAAGGCACCCGGGACTCCGGCAGGAGACATCACCAGCGGGCAGATGGAATCACTGGCAGCGCTGGCGGATCGTTATAGTCTGGGTGAAATACGTACCACCCACGAGCAGAATCTGGTGTTGGCGCACGTCCCCGTGAACGATCTGTTTGATCTGTGGAACGAACTCAAAGCCTTGACCCTGGCCACACCTAACCTGGGCAAGCTCACCGACATGATTGTCTGCCCCGGCCTCGACTACTGTTCGTTGGCGAATGCGGGAACCCTTGAGATATACGACCAGATCTACACGCATTTTGATGATCTTGATTACATGCATGAGCTTGGTGACATCAGCATCAAGATCTCTGGTTGCATGAATGCCTGTGGGCATCATCATGTTGGCGACATCGGTATTCTGGGCGTCGACAAGGGCGGTGTGGAGTGGTACCAGCTAACGATAGGCGGTCATGCAGGCAACGCCGCTGCACTCGGTCAACGACTCGGGCGAGCTATTGCCAAAACCGACGTTGCACAGGCAATTGACCAGCTATTGCAAGCGTATATCGACTTACGAGAGCCCGAAGAATCCTTTCACGACACCGTCCAGCGTCTGGGCACCACACCTTTCAAGGAGAGCGTTTATGCCACTGCTGCGTAATGGCCAATGGGTCGATAACAACCCCTGGATAAAAATAGAAGATGATGCGCCCTTGCCAGAGGGCAACCCGTCGGATGCAGCCGTAGCCAGTAGCCTCGAACGCTACCTGTCACTCGAAGATTGCATGCGACACCGGGTGTCAGGTGTGTGGTTGAAAAGCGAAGACGATGTATTACCGCTAGAAGCGCATCTGACTCACCTGCAGCTTGTGGTAATCGACTTCCCGGTATTTACCGATGGGCGTGGGTACACACAAGCCAGACTTCTGAGAACACAACTGGGGTTTTCCGGTGAACTGCGAGCATCGGGGGACATCAGGCCCGATCAGATCCTGTTCATGGCCAGAGCAGGTATCGATACATTTGATTTTCCCGAACAACCTGATGCGCAACTGGTAGAGGGTATTCTTTCCCGATTTACAACCAATTACCAACCCAGTTATGCCTTGCCGATTGCGGGTTAGCGAAATGTTCGGGGCGCGCCAATTGAGGTTAATATAAGCGTCATGGACAAACGACTACTCGATATTCTGGTATGCCCTGTCACCAAGGGAAAACTCATCAAGAACGGGGAAGAGCTATGGTCGCGACAGGCGGCGCTGGCGTTTCCGATACGCGATGGCATTCCGGTCATGCTGGAGAGTGAAGCCCGTACGTTGAAACTCGAAGAAGTTGAGGCGCTTGACAACAAGCCCTGAAAATCCCTGCGTATTTGCATGTGTTCACTTGACAGTCCGATGATCAACATGGAACACGATGAATCGGGTATGGCATCATGCTTGGTGGCAGCCTGACCTGAGGCTCAGCCTGAGGGTTATGGAGGCTTACAGAGACGATTCAGGTGTTGACAGAAAAACGGTGGCTGTTTCCGATCGCGCTTCAAACCAGCCATTGCGTGTGCCTTCGTAGCGTCGTAGTTGCAAATAGAGCTTCTCACGCTTGGCCATGGACGCGGAAACCTGTATTGACTCATCAAGTTTTTTCCACGGGGATGCGTCGAAATATGGCGTGGCGTTGACGCGATACTCTGTCGGTTCTCCTGTCGCCTCAGGAATTAATTGCGTTGATCGACTATCAGACGATACCTGCACGTTGGTAATTCTTACTGAAGACCTGGTGGCCTCGGCAAGCGTAGTACCGGCCTTGCAGCGCGGACCCGGCGTGCCTTCAGCGAGCGTTACCTGTTTGATCAGATTATATCCACGAGCTGGTTCACTGAGTCGCATGCCGCTGAAACGGGTTTTAGACACGGTGACCACGAAAGGAAGATTGGGCACCTCAACGACCGCCTGCCCGTCTACATCGGTAAATACAGCGCCGAATTGACGGTAGTTACCTGGTAGCCCAAAACAGACAGAGGCACCTGCAACCGGCATGCCGTCAGCGCTGACAACCCTTACACCAAATTGTGCTGCACTGGCGGGGTTGGCGATACAGGCAATAAGTACACAGGCACTCAGCGACGTAGCCTTGCCAAATCGTTGCACTCTGGATAGTAAATTCAAGATGGTCACCTCATTAGACGTTGGCGCTTGGGTCAATTTCATGACCTCCTGCGTCTGAGTGACAATCTTATGACAGCTTTATTCAACGCGCCTAATTATAAATACGCTGATGGGACAAGAATCACAGGTGAAAATCGGTCTTTGCTAGCCAGTCCACACTGGCGACAGAAGCTGATACTAAAGCTGTAGTTATGGCTGAGGCGTCAGGCGCAAGGCCTGCTTGAACTCAACCACCCCAGTGACGCACCTGACCGGTATCGATGTGGACAAAGTTGGACTTGCTATAGAGACCAACGCCACCGGCTTGCATAGTTAGCGCAGCCTTCTGGATCTTCTTGGCAGAATAGCCCGGAATGTAGATATCCGCAGCCCGGCCCTCGATATGCAGACTGTACTTGGCAACGCGTTTGGATCGACTACGCAGCTTGGCGTTGGTTTCCGGTGTGCGGTATCCAGATAAAATATGGATGGGCTCTTCTGTCCCCAGTATTGAACGCAGCAAAAACAACTGGTTGTACAAGGTGGTATCCATTTGCGTGGCAAGATTTGCACGTCTGTCACGCATCAGATGATTAAGCATCGAGACATTGTCGTTCAGGTAGATTCCGTGTGTGTAAAACACCACGTTGAAATCGTCGCCGGTATGTTCATTGACCAGATGCAAACGCCGCGTCATTTTTGTCTCGAGATCAGCCACAGCACCCTGCAGGGCACTGGCCTGTGTTCCTTCGATCAACGGAACCCGTCCGGAGCGGCGCGACGCAGCTGTGCTCTTGGCATGAGACAATGTTGGGCCCGACAAACCGACGGCAGCAGTTGTACCAAGCATGGCCACACCGGCAGTTCGGAGAAATTGTCGACGGGTGACAACGTCGGTTGAGCCGATTACATCGTTGCCTTGCTGGCTGTCGTCGTTCTTCATAGATTCCATTTATGTCGAGGCATTTGCTGGCAGGTTCTGCCACCTGACAATCCTGTCAAAAATACGCCTGCATTGTGCCACAGAACTGGGACAGGCCCCGGTGCCGGATTGAGGTAATATGCACAACAAGACAAATTACAACGGGTCACAAGGGTAGTTTCGTGATCAAACTCTCTGAGAAGTCGCGTTTATTTGCGCAGCTGCTCTGCATTTTCCGCAAGCCTGTTTTCGTCAGGGCTGCAGCTTGAACAAACCTTGTCTGTTACACTCCCCGCACTGGCTCAGCAAGAAATTGCCCTATCGGTTCATTAACAAACGATAAGTAACCACCTTCTTGCGCGTGTCAAATATAGCTCACTTCCAGAATTTCGTATTCACGAATACCATTGGGCGTGGTTACACCCACTTCATCACCTTCCATTTTGCCAATGAGTCCCTTGGCAACCGGTGAACCGAAACTGATTCTTCGTGCCTTAAGATCAGCCTCGTCATGGCCCACAATCTGATAGGTGATTTCCTCCTCACTATCCAGATCCATCAGCTTGACAGTGGCACCAAACACTACTTTTCCCGACTTGGGTAATGCAGTCACATCGATGACCTGCGACGTTGATAGCTTTGACTCTATCTCTTTGATGCGACCCTCGATGAAGCTTTGCTGATCGCGCGCGGCATGATATTCAGCATTCTCTTTCAGGTCACCGTGTGCCCGCGCCTCAGCGATGGCAGCGATGACGGTCGGGCGCTGATTGCTCTTCAAATCGGCAAGCTCTTCTCGAAGCATCGTCTCACCACGCTTCGTCATGGGAACCTTGTTCATACTGTCTCCGTATGGATGTCACTCAACCGGTAAACGGGCCCATCGACCGAATGGGCGAGTGCTGCGCAAATAGCAGTAGCTCCAGACAACGTCGTGGTGTACGCCACTTTGCGACGCAGGGCTTGTTGTCTGATGTGATAGGAATCGGAGATGGCCTGACGGCCATCGGTGGTATTGATGATCAGACTAATTGCATCGTTCTTTATCTCATCAACGATATGTGGCTGGCCTTGCTGCATCTTGTTTATCCGTTCACACTGCAAGCCAGCATCACTAATAGCCTGCTGCGTACCATCTGTCGCAATCAGCGTAAAGCCGGCACCTAACAAACTGCGTGCCACCGGTATGACGCCCTCCTTATCCAGATCGCGCACACTGACAAACGCAACCCCCGTGACCGGCAGTTCTGCCGATGCGCCGAGTGATGCCTTGAAGAACGCCTCACCAAAACTCTTGCCTGATCCCATGACCTCACCGGTGGACTTCATCTCAGGACCCAGCAAGGTATCGACACCAGGGAATTTAGCAAACGGAAAAACAGACTCCTTGACGCTGTAGTGGTCAGGCATCGGTAAAGACAGCTTATCCTGTTGCGCCAGTGACTCGCCTGCCATGCAACGAGCGGCAACCTTGGCCAATGGAACACCCGTTGCCTTGGATACAAACGGAACAGTACGCGAGGCACGCGGGTTTACTTCCAGAACATAGATGGTGTCACCCTGTATGGCAAATTGCGTATTCATTAAACCGACAACACCAAGGCCCCGCGCCATCTGATCTACCTGCCTTGAAAGCTCCGCGCACACTCCATCACTGAGACTGAACGGCGGCAAGGAACAGGCAGAGTCACCCGAATGCACGCCCGCCTCTTCTATATGCTCCATGATGCCGCCAATAACCACGTTTTCTCCATCGCAAATCGCATCGACATCCACCTCAATGGCATCATTAAGAAAACGATCAAGCAATACCGGCGAGTCATTGGACACACTGACGGCCTCTGTCATGTACCGGGCAAGCTCGGATTGATCATGCACGATTTCCATGGCACGCCCCCCTAGAACATAGCTGGGACGCACGACCAGTGGGTAACCGATTTCATCAGCCAGCCGCAAGGCATCCGCGTCGTTACGTGCCGTCCGGTTAGGCGGTTGCAGCAAGCCCAGCTTTTCTATCAATTGCTGAAAACGTTCACGATCTTCAGCGAGATCGATTGAGTCGGGTGATGTACCAATGATAGGTGCGCCAGCCGCCAGCAGATCACGAGCAAGCTTCAACGGTGTCTGTCCACCGTACTGGACAATAACACCAAACGGTTTTTCGACGTCGATAATTGCCAGCACATCTTCAAGTGTCAGCGGCTCGAAATACAGTCGATCGGATGTATCAAAGTCTGTCGATACTGTTTCCGGATTGCAGTTGACCATGATGGTCTCATAACCCTGTTCGCGAAGCGCAAGTGCTGCGTGTACGCAACAGTAATCAAACTCGATGCCCTGACCAACGCGATTGGGCCCGCCACCAAGAATCATTATCTTCTTGCGATCAGTAGGTTCTGACTCACAGTATTGTTCGTAGGTTGAATACAGGTAGGCGGTGCTGCTGGCAAACTCTGCCGCACAGGAGTCCACTCGTTTGTATACAGGCGTGACCCCAAGTTTCTGCCGATGCTCGCGCACCGACTGCTCGCTGACATCCATCACCATTCCCAAACGTTTATCACTGAAACCATCACGTTTGAGTTGGCGCATGATCAGCGCATCGATGGACTGCAGAGCTTGCCCGCCCAGCCAGAGTTCATCATCGATAATCTCCTTGATCTGACTGAGAAACCATCGATCGATGGCGGTAGCGGCAAACACCTGGTCGATGCTATGCCCGACTCTGAACGCCTCGGCGACGTACCACAGTCGCTGCTCACGAGCCTGACGCATTTCCGCGTCGATCGTTGCCAGACGATCCTCGTGCGAGATATTTTCGGGCAACATCTCATCGAAACCACACACATCAATCTCAAGGCCACGCAAGGCTTTGTGCAAGGATTCCTTGAACGTTCTTCCCATAGCCATGACCTCTCCCACCGACTTCATCTGCGTGGTAAGGCGATTGTCGGCAGCCGGAAACTTTTCAAAAGTAAAACGCGGCACCTTGGTGACGACATAATCGATCGATGGTTCGAAAGAGGCCGGCGTCAGTCCACCGGTTATTTCGTTTCTCAGCTCATTCAGGTTGAAACCCACAGCCAGTTTTGCCGCCACCCTGGCAATCGGAAAGCCCGTCGCCTTGGATGCCAGTGCCGAGGAGCGAGAGACACGAGGATTCATCTCGATAATGATCATCGCCCCGTTTTCAGGGTTGATTGCAAACTGCACATTAGACCCACCGGTATCGACACCGATCTTGCGCAACACAGCGCAGGAGGCGTTACGCATGATCTGGTATTCCTTGTCAGTCAAGGTCTGCGCTGGTGCCACCGTAATCGAATCGCCCGTGTGGATTCCCATGGGGTCCAGATTCTCGATGGCACAGACAATGATGACGTTATCCGCACTATCTCGCACCACTTCCATCTCGTATTCTTTCCAGCCAAGCACCGATTCTTCCATCAGTACTTCAGTGGTGCGAGAAAGGTCCAGCCCACGCGTGACGATGGCTTCGAATTCTTCACGGTTGTAGGCAATTCCACCACCACTGCCGCCCATCGTAAATGATGGTCTGATGATGCACGGAAAACCGATATCTGCCTGCCCCGCCCAGGCTTCTTCCATCGTGTGCGCGATAGCCGCCGCTGGCGTCGACAAACCAATTTCGGTCATCGCCATACGAAACTTGTCTCTATCCTCGGCCATGTCGATGGCCTCAGGCCGAGCGCCAATCATCTCGACACCATGCTCTTCAAGCACCCCTTCACGGGCCAGATCAAGCGCACAGTTCAGCGCAGTCTGCCCGCCCATCGTAGGTAACAGGGCATCGGGCTTTTCCTTCGCTATGATGTTACGGACCACGCGCCAGTCAATCGGCTCGATGTAGATCGCATCGGCCATGGCCGGGTCGGTCATGATGGTCGCGGGGTTGGAATTAACCAGAATCACCCGGTACCCTTCTTCACGCAGAGCCTTGCACGCCTGTGCACCTGAATAGTCGAACTCGCAAGCCTGGCCGATAACAATAGGCCCTGCTCCGATAATCAGAACACTTTTTATGTCCGTTCGTTTTGGCATGATTTCAATTTGGGAAATAGGCGAACTGCTGTTGGCAATGAATCGTCGAAGCTTGCTTGATCGAAGCAGCTCGCTAAGCGTACTGCCTTGAACAATAGATTATGCGGCTAGCATGTCCATAAACCGATCAAACAATTGCTCGACGTCGTGAGGCCCGGGACTCGCTTCAGGATGCCCCTGAAATCCGATCGCCGGTACATCCACCCGTCGAATGCCCTGCAGGGACTGATCAAAAAGCGATACATGCGTTACCGCCAGCGTGTTGTTCAGAGAATTGGCATCTACCGCAAAACCATGATTCTGGCTACTGATCATGACTCGCCCGCTGTCGTTTTCCATGACGGGGTGATTGGCTCCATGATGGCCGAACTTCATTTTCATCGTCTTTGCACCAGAGGCAAGCGCGAGGAGCTGATGACCGAGGCAGATGCCGAATGTGGGCAATGAGCTTGCCAGTAGTTCGGAAATGGTGCGAATGGCGTAATCGCAAGGCTCAGGGTCGCCAGGCCCATTGGAAAGAAACAGACCATCGGGTTTGAGCGCACGTATCTGATCGCTAGTGTAGGTCGCAGGTACGACGGTGACGCGGCAACCACGGTCTACAAAGAGTCGCAGGATGTTGTGCTTGACGCCAAAATCCATGGCTACGATATGCGGTCCGTCCGTAACGCACTGAGTGTTTGCAGACTCGCCTCGAACCTTTGCCTGACTATCTGTAAGTTGCCAGGTGCGCTGCGTCCACTGATAAGGCGAATGACAGGTTACCTCTTTGGCAAGGTCCATACCTGACAAACCGGGAAACGCTTTTGCGGCACCCAGCGCGGCATCAATGTCCAGTCCCTCACCTGCCATGATGCAGCCGTTCTGCGCACCCTTGTCGCGCAGGTGTCTAGTGAGGGCGCGTGTGTCTATATCCGATATGGCTAGCACCTTGTGCTGCTCGAGAAAGCCCTGCAGGGTCTGCCCTGCGCGAAAATTACTGTGTAAACGCGGCAGATCACGAATGATCAGTCCTGTGCAATAGACGGAGGCGGATTCATCGTCTTCGCTGTTGGTACCGGTGCTGCCGATGTGCGGGTAGGTCAGCGTGACCATTTGCTGAGCGTAGGAGGGATCTGTCAGGATCTCCTGGTAGCCGGTCATGGCGGTGTTGAACACCACCTCACCAACCGACATACCGTCGACGCCGATTGCGCGTCCCTGAAACACGGTGCCGTCAGCAAGCACGAGAATGGCAGGTCGCATGGATTTGTTAAAATCGGTCGATGACACGGGCTTTGGGGCTTCCTTATAGAAGGCGCATATAGAAACGGAGAAACCCGCCGTGAAAGCCGGATTTCCCCGTCGAAAAATTTGTGGAATAGTACGCCTGCACAGCCACTGTTGTCCAGTGTCGTTACACGCAGGCACAGACAATATGTTGTGCCCGTAACGTTGAGCGGCGTAACTCTTTCAGGTGGCCAGAAACCGGGTAATTCCGTTTTCCTGCAAACGCACAATCTTTGCCTGATGTTCCAGATAATGAAGGTGAGCAAGACTTTCGCCCAGAGCAAACGAGGTTTGCTGCGCATCCAGGGCGCGCCTGAAGAGGATCGGAAACAGCGCGTGCGCACTGCGAGGTTCCGAACAGGCATCGCAGACTTGCTGCAGGCGCACATCATGGTGTTCACGAAGCACCTGTATTCGCTCATGAAGGCCCCGAAAAGGTAACCCATGCGAGGGTAATACCAGCGTATCTTCCGGTAACTGCGCAAGTGCTTCAAGGGTTTGCAAAAAGCTGTCGAGCGGATTGTTGTCCTGCAAGCGCGGCATCACGCTGACGTTCGGCGAAATACCCGGCAGCACCTGATCGGCAGCGATAAGCACACGATCATCGCTGCGATACAACATGATCATGTCCGGTGCATGGCCACGACCGATAATGACCTGATACTGACGCTGTGCAATCTCAAGCCTCTGGCCCTCGACAAGATAGCTCCACTGCTCCTTCGCAGGCGGCCTGTGGACTTTGCCGCGATAGGTGTTGCCATTGTTGAGCGCGGTTTGCACAACCTCATCAGGCAATTCGTGCTCTTGATACCAACGCTCGTAGATTTCCGCGTAAGCAAGGTCATCGCTTGCCCAAAGCGCGTGAGCAATATCAATTTCGATTTCACTACCGGAGAATTTCTGACAGCCCTGCGCCTCGAACCAGCCAGCCAGCCCGATATGATCAGGATGGAAATGGGTTGCCAGCAAATGCCGGGGCCAGCTGCCAAAATGGCTGAAAACAGACTGCCAGTGCCCCCGTGTATCGACGTCGTCAACACCGGTGTCAATCAGTGTTTGCTCATCCGGCTCACCGAGAAGCCAGCAGTTGACGTGATTCAATGCAAACGGCAGAGGCATATTCAGCCACTGTATGCCATCGCAGACCACTATCGGTTGCGCGGGAGAAGGGGCAGATTCGAATTCGTATTTCATGGGGTGGGAGTCTACACGCTACGGTGTGTTTGCCAGTCAAATGCACTACGTGCATCGCAAGGCGACATCTATTGCGAATTGGTAGCAATGTCACATTTAGCAACATTTAAAAACGCTGATCGATTACTGATCCTTCGCACCAGCGCTCACTAACTGCCAAAAAAACGTTGATGCAGGCGTGATACCCAGGTCTGGCCAGCCTGATACACCGATCCAAACCGGCACCTATTCATAAACTTGCAGGAAGTTGCTCGCCATTCGGGTAGCCGATCCCTCATAATGGGGGAGGAACTTTCTACCAATCGGTCGTGGTCCCGTTGCCGAATAGCAGTGATTCAGGCCTTGTCAGCCTTGCGTAAGCAATGGTCTGACGCACAACATTTGCAGGTTTGTCGCTTGCGTATCGCCAACGGTTGTGTTCCCGGCCCTTAATCAGTGCCATTTGTTCAAGCGGCTATTCATGGAGCTTTACAGAAGTCAACAACATGCAGGAGTCATACAGAAATCCGGTTCACGCCTGTTTCAGGCTGGATATCAAATTCCCCATTACGGTGGCAAATGCAGGGGATCTATTTCAGCTCTGGCAGAGCCTGAGTTACCGCATCGTGCGCCAGCCAGACGATTTACTGACGCACACGCGCCGTATTCGACTTTGCCACGAACACGCACTCAACGACCGCCTTGCAGGGTCCATTGCCGACCTGGCCTACGTGCTGAATGGCCGAGGTACCGCGCTGTTGGTGCGATTAAGGGCAGAATCCCTGAAAGCTGTTAATGGACAGGTACATTTGCCAGAGCTGGACGACGAAGAACACTTTGCGCAGGTATTGACCAAGGGTCGTGTGTTACCCACCATGACTCAGCTTCTTGTCCATTCCCGAGTCACCGATGCTCCTGCACCCGCTTCATGATGGCCTCTTCTGATCGCGCGTTGGAGTTTCCTCTAACGGTAACGCTCACCGCGATGAGCGATCGCATGCGTGCGCTTATCGAATACTATATTACACACACCAGAAGCCGACTGTTTTCAATCGCCAAAAGTACCGAAACCGCTAGGGTAGTTATTATTGATCATGACCATCCCGGCACGAAGGCACGCCTTGAATCCGGAGAATGGCGCTCAGGTGTTGCACTGATTGTACTCGCCGCACGACAGCCGCATGTTCGTGGCGCTATCATTGTGAACAAGCCGCTGGACAGCACAGCACTGGAGGACGCAGCACAAACAGCCTTGCGACAGCTCAACGAGGCTCTTCACGAAGTAAACCACTATGAAGATCTACAAGAATCGGACAGCACGGACGCTCTGCCCAAACTGACCCGACGTCCTCACGAGATCGATGAAGAGGTGATTAAAACGCCGGCCTATTTCAGAACCAATGACGCGGCGCTATCCAGCCCGCCTACGTTGTCTACCATGAAGAAAATAGAGCGCTACCAAGCAAAAATAGATCTGCTATGCGGACCACCTCGCAGCCTCGACGACTTACGTGATCCCTACAGTAGTGAGCACAGAGTGGATCCGGCAAGGTGTCTTAGTGAGACCATCGCGTCCATCGTTTTCCGTTCCGAACCGGCAGTGAGAGCTGCGCAATTGAAATTGCCCGATTCGGACATTTTCATTCTGCCAACGCTTAACAAGGTGTACAGCTCCTTGTCGCTCGAATACAAACGCAATGTCAACCTGGTGTTCCAGGATTGGGAAGAAGGGGAAATGACCGTCCTCAAGTACGACAAGAACGACGTCAACAGTGTTATCGACATTCTTAACCGTACCAAACGATACGGGTTTGGTGCCCACTCATTTTGCTGGTTAAGTGCGCTGTTCAGCTCGCAAGGCCGATTACCTCTGGGTTTTGATATCGATACTGTATGCAGCTTGCGTCACTGGCCGAACATTACGCGTCTGGAACTCGTTCCCGACTGTCTGGAGATAGTCGCAGCATGGGCACATGAGCCTGCAACCCTGCCACAGATAGTGGAACAGGTGCGATGCGAACCTCGGCACGCTGTGTCGTTATTCAACGCCGCCCGAACGATTGGTGTGATGAACATAGAAAATAGCCATGGGACCTGAAGACACGCAAATTTGCAAAGTGCTGATCGCAGGATCAGTCGGTGTGGGCAAAACCACCGCCGTTGCTTCAGCCAGCGACACCCCGATTCTCACAACGGAAGTGTTGCCCTCTGACGATACACATCTTCAGAAAAACAGCACAACAGTTGCCATGGATTTCAATGTGGTCTGGCTCGACGACGGTCTCAAGGTTCATCTGTATGGTACGCCTGGCCAGAAGCGATTCGACTTCATGTGGAGTGTTCTGGCCAAGGGTACGGCAGGTGTGGTGTTACTGGCCAACAACGACAGCCCTGACGTCTTTGAAGAAATGCGGATCTATCTGGATGCCTTTGATGCCATGATAGAGAAACGACAGCTTGTTGTCGGTGTGACACGATTAGCCGGCGATACCGACAAAGAGCTGCAGCGCTATCGCGACTACTTTACTGAACGCCAAATGCGCGTGCCAGTACTTGAGGCAGACCCACGCTCACGCCATGATGTTATCGTCCTGATCCGTGCTTCACTGGCGGCAGCACGATTGAGCCAGCCAGCATGAGCACCACGCTACTTCAGGCGGATACCGAGCCCAACCAATTTGTCACAGTCACACCGGCTGGATGCTATTACGCAGTTGAAAATAACGAACCGACAATTGCCCGCCAGCTATTGCGCAGGATACTCGGAACCCAGATATCACCTGAATTATCAGTGTTTGCCAGTCTGGATAAGGAGAGTATTTTCGAACTGCAAAAGTCAGGCTTCGTCATATTAAGTGAACTGCCAGTCACACTACCCGAGGGCAATCTGACCAGCCTGCTTCCACATGTTTTGCCAGCACTATCAGAGCGACAAGAGGTGGTTCTGACAGAATCTCTTCAGGGCTTGTACCTCGACTTCAGCGGGGTAGGCAAAAAGGAGGCCGAAGAGCTTGCTGTCATGGCCGCCGCCTTCCATACGATGACAAAGACGCGAAACAGCCTGCTGGTTGACCGCCTTGCGGTAAACAGTCGCGCTTTCGGGGTTGTTGACCCCGCTGGTAATAGCGAAATCGGGTTCTGGCCCCTGCATATTTCGGACAACGTCTTTACGCTAATCATTCTGGGTATCCCGCGATTTAACAGCGCACAATTCTGCACACTTGTGTGGGCCCTGATTGAACGCTACGGCGTCAGCGAGAATCCCTGAAGAGACCCGGCCCAATACCAGAAAGCATTCCAGACAAGTGCTCTAGATAGACTAAAAGTAGCATCCGCTGCCATCAAATGCGCACGCCTGTCGTGTCGGTGTAATCCATCGGTGTAATCCAATTTATACCTGCCACCCCCAGCAATTTTGATGGCGCATGATCGGCACTCCTCTTCATAAAATCAATAACATACCTTTAATCATCAACCTGACAGCGTCGATCCCAAAGTGTTTTGCCCTTTAAACAGTTAAATTTGCCGCTACACCAATAAAAAATTAAAACTATATATATGATTTTAATTGCGGTAACCTAGAAGTCTGCGCGGCAGACAATACCGTCGCCAGAGCAGTCCCAATTCGATTCAGTGTTATTTCAAAAACAGTCCGCGATAACTCGCCATTCCCACTTTTCACAGTAATGGAGGCTAGACATTGGCTGATCTGCCGCAGAAAACCCACGAGCAATCAATCGTGGCGAATACCCAGACGCGCAATGCGCCCATGAGCAATGCGTCTTCTGTTGATGGCGACACGAGAGTCAGCTTGAGCATGCACGGCACGATTGCCGTGTTGACGATCAACAATCCGCCTGTCAATGCGGGATCGGTTGCAGTGCGTAACGGCTTACTGACTGGACTTGAAAAAGCTGGGCAACAGAGCGCATCAGCGGTTGTTATTCGTGGTGTGGGACGTTGCTTCGTCGCTGGTTCTGATTTACGTGAATTCGGCAAACCTCTTTGCGCACCTGAGCTACCTGATGTTATCAAGGCAATAGAGTCAGCGCAATTTCCGGTTATTGCAGCGCTGCATGGTGTCGCACTTGGCGGCGGGCTTGAACTGGCACTCGGCTGCGATTATCGTGTTGCCATGTCTGATACAAAATTGGGTCTGCCTGAGGTGACACTGGGATTTGTTCCAGGTGCGGGAGGCACACAGCGCTTACCTAGACTTGTCGGGTTAAGCGTCGCCATCACAATGATTTGCAATGGATCCAGAATAGCCGCAAGCGAAGCCTTTGACCTTGGCCTTATTGACGCGCTGGCCGAACAGGACTTATTGGCAAGTGCGATTACCTTTATTAACTCCCGTCAGCTGACAAAACGATTATCGATAAGCCAGATGGTTCCGTACGAGGACCCTTCAAAAATTGACAGGGCTGAAAAAAAAGCGATCACTCGCGGAAAAGGTCGGCCCAATATCGCTGAAGCGATAAAGTTGGTTAAAGCTGCAGGTACGGCCAACGGTGCCGAGATGCTTGCTACTGAACGTGACGTCTTTCAAGAACTTCGATTAAGTGATGACGCTTTTGCTCTGCGGTATCTCTTCTTTGCGGAGCGACGTGCAAGTACCGTAGACGGCATAGACTTGAAAATGGCCCGCAATATTAATGTGATTGGTGTCGTTGGTGGCGGCACAATGGGACAAGGAATAGCACGAGCTTTTCTAGCCTCTGGTCTTTCAGTAACCATGGTAGAACGCGATGCACAGACCTTACAGACTGCTAAAGATAAAATCAGACAACACCTGGAAAAAAGTGTTGCGCGTCAGCATCTCACAAATCAAGACTATCTATCTCGCCTTGAAGCACTCAATTGCACGACCAGACTCAGTGACCTTGGCTACTGTGATTTGGTGATTGAAGCTGTCTTTGAAGACATGGATGTGAAAAAAGATATTCTGTCTAGCCTGGAAAACATCGTGCCGTCTAACATCACGATTGCAACAAATACCTCATACCTGGATATCGATCAAATGAGCGCAGGCATGACCCATCCTGAACGCTTTGTAGGCCTGCATTTTTTTAGCCCAGCCGATATCATGCCTTTGCTTGAGGTCGTACGAAGTGCAACCACTTCGGACAGTACGCTTGCCACTGCACTTAAACTTGCTCGCACTCTGAAAAAGCAGCCAATCGTTGCACGCGTTGCCGAAGGCTTTATCGGAAATCGTATTTACAGTGCTTACCGTCGACGCGCAGAACTGCTTGTACTGGACGGTGCGACACCCGAATCTGTCGACAACGCTGCACAGGAATTTGGTTTTGCCATGGGCCCCTTCCTGGTATCAGACATGTCTGGTCTGGATATCGCCTGGGCAATGCGAAAACGACATGCACTAACGCGAGACCCTAAAGCACGTTATGTCGTTATAGCCGACAGACTGTGTGAATCTGGCAGACTTGGTCTAAAGACAGCAAACGGATGGTACGACTATGACGGTAATAAACCTACAGTATCCTTGGACGTTCAAACGATAATAAACGATGCACGTAAAGCTGCTGGCATAACGCCGATTGACATCAATACCGTTACTATTCAACGCCAACTATTGGCGGCAATCATTAATGAAGCTGCACTTCTATTAAACGAGGGAATCGCACAGCATCCATCAGATGTGGACGTAGCGCTTACCAATGGCTATGGATTTCCACGCTGGTTAGGTGGGCCACTCTACTGGGCCTCAAGACAGGACCCGGTAATACTACAAACCGATCTGGATACACTGTCAGAAGCGATCGGATATGCTCACCGCCGTGGCCCAGTCAAAGACGTTCTGAATAAACTACGCGCTGCTAACGAGAGCTAAATCATGAAAGACGTTTTTATCTGCGATTATGTTCGCACCCCGATTGGGCGCTACAGCGGAAGCTTGTCGGGAATTCGAACCGACGATTTAGGCGCTCTACCCTTGCGCGCTCTGCAACAGCGCCACTCCCATCTTGACTGGGAAGCCGTTGTCGATGTGATCTATGGTTGTGCGAATCAAGCCGGCGAAGACAACCGATCAGTTGCGCGAATGTCATTGCTACTTGCAGGACTGCCAGAGACTGTTTCTGGCACAACCATCAACCGACTTTGTGGCTCAGGCATGGATGCTGTGCTGGCAGCTTTTCGTCGTCTGGCGCTAGGCGAAGGCGATTTAGCTATCGCAGGTGGTGTAGAAAGCATGAGTCGAGCACCCTTCGTTATGCCCAAGGCACAAAGCGCTTTTTCTCGACAAGCTGCTATTGAAGATACAACAATAGGTTGGCGTTTCATTAACTCGGAAATGCAGCGCTTGTACGGCACAGACTCAATGCCAGAAACTGCTGAAAATGTCGCATCAGACTTTGGCATTTCACGTGAAGATCAGGATGCATTCGCTTTTCGTTCACAGGAACGCGCTGCTCGCGCAATAGCGCAGGGCGTACTTGGCGACGAAATCGTACCCGTATCAGTTCCTCAGAAACGTGGTGACCCCATTATCTTTGCGCAGGATGAACACCTTCGAGCGACGACGCTCGATCAGCTCGCCGCACTCAAAACCCCGTTCAGGCAAGGCGGCTCAGTGACAGCCGGCAATGCATCCGGTGTAAACGATGGCGCTGCGGCTTTAATCCTTGCCACTACTGACGGCATGCAGCGCCATAAACTGGAACCTCTTGCTCGAGTAACAGGCGGTGCTACGGCCGGTGTCGCTCCACGAATCATGGGCATGGGCCCCGCCCCTGCAACCGAAAAACTGTGCGCCTCACTTGGTATTGCTCCATCTGACTTCGACTATATTGAATTAAATGAAGCTTTTGCAAGTCAGGCGTTGGCTGTGTTACGCAGACTCGGCTTGCCCGACAATGCCGAGCATGTGAACCCAAATGGTGGCGCTATCGCACTGGGACACCCGCTTGGAATGACTGGTGCTCGCATTACCGGAACGGCAGCACGAATGTTATCAATGGGAGAAGGCACTCGAGCGCTTGCCACCATGTGTATTGGCGTCGGTCAAGGTATTGCCATATCACTTGAGTCCACATAACGCCTCATGACTATCACTACAATTTCCAAAAGAAAGTCAATATGAAACTACATTGGTCACCACGTTCACCGTTTGTACGTAAGGTCATGATTGTCCTGCATGAAACCGGACAAGCAGCCAATGTTGACTGCGTTCGAACGGTTGTTGCCATGAGCCAACCACCCAATTCGGCGCTGATAAAAGACAACCCGTTAAACAAAATCCCAACCTTGATAATCGATGATGGGGTTGCACTTTACGACAGTCGCGTTATTTGTGAATATCTTGATGCGAAAGCAGAATCAGGGTTGTTCCCATCAGAATTCACTGCCCGATTTCAACAGCTACGTTGGCAATCGCTTGCCGATGGAATAACCGAGAATTTGTTACTGTGGCGTACAGAGTTGACGCGTGAAACGGGTCCGTGGGAAGCAATCACTAGCGGCTGGTTAGCAAAGACACGCGCATCAATGTTGCTGCTGGAACAAGAAGCCACAGAGATTGAAAAAGCGTGTTTCGGCATTGGACAGATAGCATTAACCTGCACGTTAGGTCAACTGGATTTTCGGTGGCCCGACTGTATCTGGCGCAAGCACTTTCCATCACTCGCCTCGTTGGAACGTGACCTGTCTCAAAGGCCGTCAGTTGTCGCCGCCCCGAAACCCGTAGACGATGATCCCACCAGTGCACGAATAACAGAGACTCGACTGACGTTTACTTAGTGAAAAATGACGACTATAACTACTTAAATTATAAAAACTAGTTTTTATGATTGATAGAAAATTGATTTTAAGATAACGTTGGCCACGTAAACCATAACCAGTCGCGATACAACATGGCCAAAACTGAAAACTCGACGATTACCGCGCTTAAAAAAAGTAACGTATCTCGCTATATTCAGCTTGCCAGCCTGTTCCGTAACCGAATCGAATCCGGCGAATGGGATGTTGGCGACAAAATTCCCAACGTTGAATTTCTTGCGAAAGAATGCGGCGTTGCTACTATGACCATTAGACAGTCGTTGGACATCTTGCAAGCAGAAGGGTTGATCGAACGATTTCGAGCCAAAGGCACGTTTGTCACAGAACGACCAAACAATGATCTCTGGTGCGAAGTAGAAACTGATTGGACAGGCTTGCTGATTGCCCGCGACAATGCAACGATTGAAATTCTGGATGATGTACGAGACGTTCAACTACCAAAACGTAGCGGCTATGATGGAAATGTAGCTCCCTCTTATAGACACTTAAAACGTCGTCATTTACGTGATGGTATTGCGTTTCTACTGGCCAATGTTTTTATTGATGAACGAGTCTGCCCGGATATTCCGGAAAATGCTTACACAAAGATGACTGCCATGCGTTTAATTGCAGACATTCCTGGCCAAAAAATTGTTGATGCACATCAAACAGTGACTATTGGTGCTGCCGATCTGGAGACGTCAGAGGCACTCAACATTTCTATAGGCGATCCGGTAGCAAAAGTTCAACGAGTGGCTATTAATCAAGTTGGCGATCTCGTTCTTCTTGCGAACGGGGTCTATCGCGGCGATATGATGAAGATATCAGTAAAACTGCGCTAGTATTATTCATGAAATCACGGGGACGCTCAGTCCAGGCTAGAACCCGTCGCTAATAACAACTCTCAATACCCTGCGCTATTCGCTCTTGAAAACAGGTGCACGTTTTTCATTAAATGCAGCCATTGCCTCAGCTGTATCACTCGATGTGGATAGATGTTTGGTTTGGGTTTGCTCGAAGCGATAGCCCTCATAAATCGACATATTTTCTGTCAATTGAAACGATTTCTTTGCAGCGACTACAGCGGATGGACTGGCTTTGGCAATGTCTGCGGCGATGGACTGTGCAGTTGCCAATAGTTCATCGGGTTTAGTACACGCCGATGCAACGTTCATGCGATACAGATCAACTCCATAGAAACGACGTGCGGTGTAAATTAACAGCCTTGCGTCAGATTCGCTAAAGTGCCTGCGAACATGGGCCACACCTCCTGCCAGTCCAACATTAACTTCTGTCATTTGAAGAAAGCCCTTTTCTGACACCAGTAAAATGTCACAACACAGCGCTGTCACACAACCGGCTCCTACAGCCGCGCCATTCACAGCGGCTATGATAGGTTTAGGGCATTCTAGCAAACAATCGAAACTGGCCCTGACGCGGCGATTGTGCGCTGTGTAATGACCAGCATCATCCGTCGGGCGTTCGGATAAATCAGCACCCGCTGAAAAGGCTTTCCCTTCGCCGGTAATGATAATGGCGCGAACGTCAGTTCGATCGCCCAGCTGATCTACAACGCCAACAAGCTCTTCACGGAAGGCGTTGTTTTGTGCATTAACGGGCGCTCTTGCCATCGTGATCGTAGCGATGAAATCGCTCACATTCAGATTAAGTGTTTCGTAACTACTCACGTATCATCACTCTTCGTTAAAGGGTTATTTACCCTAGGAGCCTGCGCGGCCGGAGGCGGCCGCGCAGGCTCCTAGTTTTACTAATTGGTAGATGCGGGCATTTCGGCTAATCCAGCTTGTGTTGCTTGCAACGTATCAGTGATACCTTCCGGCAATGGTACTCGGTGTACATTCAACGTCATTGCAACCATTGAGTAATAACCAATGATAGCGGTCAACTCAACAACCCCAACCTCATTCCAACGCGAAAGTATGGCGCTATACACTTCATCGCTGACGTCACCATTTTGTACTAGCTGCCTGGCAAACTCATAAACAAAACGCGCATCATCATCTACCCCAAAATCAGGGATGGCACAATCCTGAACTGCATCAGCGATACTCATCGTCAACCCAGCTCGCTCAGCATCTCTATAATGTATTGCCCATTCCAGGTCACTATTCCAGCGCCTGGCGGTTACCAGAATTGCTAATTCACTTAAATACGTGGGAATCGACGTCTCGAATCGCAAAACTTGCCCCAGGCGTTGCCATCGATCTGCCAACGTTGGATTGTGTAGTGCCGCCCGGAGAGGACCGACTAAGGTCTTGCGTGGTCCTGAAACAATCTGTTCGTACACTTGCTTCTGAGCCACGTTCATCGTTTTCGGGTCAGGAAAACTGATTCTACCGGTGCTCACCGATGTAACTTTTCGTGAACCTGCGTCTTGATCTTTCATAGCCTTAGTCTCCAAGACCAAGTGCTGCAAGAATGTCTTGTGTGTGCTCGCCTAAAAGCGGAGCTGAGTGATCGAAACTCAGCGGTGAGTTCTTAAAGTTCAATGGAGACACGACTTGGGAGACAGTGCCACTGAGAGGGTGCGGCACTTTGCGCATCATTTCGCGATGCTTGACTTGTGGCTCTTCAAAAACCCGATCTACAGTATTGATAGGCCCTGAGGGCACTCCTGCTGCCGAAAACAGCTCAACCCATTCAGTAATCGTGCGGTTGGCTAGCGCGTTTATTAAAATAGCCTCCAACTCATCAAGGTTTTCAACTCGACCTGCATTGCTGACAAACCTCACATCATCCGCAATGTCGCCTCGTTCAATTACAGCGGCAAAGCGACGGAATTGCTCGTCATTGCCAACTGCAAGAACAATAAATCCATCAGAAACAGGGTAGACATTCTGCGGTTGAATGTTCGGGTGACGATTTCCAAGACGCCTGGGGGTATTGCCTGACACCAAATGGTTCATGGCCTGATTGGCTAGCATCGCGACCGATACATCGAGCATAGCCAAATCGATATGTTCGCCTTTTCCAGTTTTATCTCTGTTTGCAAGTGCCGCAAGTACGCCAATACCCGCATACATGCCGGTCATGATATCGACGATTGGTACACCCACTTTTTGTGGTCCGCCTCCTGGTGAATCATCTGCCGCACCGGTAACGCTCATTAGACCGCCCATTCCTTGAATCATGAAATCGTAGGCCGCATCGTTGGCTTTGGGACCCGTTAAACCAAATCCTGTAATCGAACAGTAAATAAGCTGTGGGTTTACCTTGGCAATATCGTCATACCCCAGTCCCATCCGATCCAGCGTACCGGTTTTAAAATTTTCCAACAAAATGTCTGACTCAGCAGCTATCGCGCGCACAGCCGCCTGACCTTCAGCGCTTTTAAGGTCGAGCTCTACTGACTTTTTTCCTCGATTCACCGATAAATAGTAGCCAGACTGTTGCGTCGGCTTACCATCTTTGTCTTTAAGGAACGGAGGCCCCCAGCGACGTGTATCGTCGCCTGCTCCAGCACGTTCCACTTTTATTACCTCTGCACCAAGGTCTGCCAAGACTTGACCGCACCACGGTCCGGCCATAATGCGGCTAAGATCAAGAACTCGGATATGGGAAAGCGGGCCACTCATAGTTGTTCAACCTTATTAACAGAATTCAATTTATCTATCGATGTTAGAAAATTCAAAACAGCCTTATTGAATGCATCCGCATTTTGGAAGTTGGGAACATGCCCAGCCTGCTCGATTGTGCCGAACTGCGCGCCTTTGACATCACTGAATTGTTGTCGCATTGCATCAGGCATCGCACCATCTTCTTTACCTGCTATGGCAAGAAACGGCACAGCAAGCTTTACTAATACTGATGAATAGTCATAACGCTGCAATGCATGGGTTGCGATAGCAAAGCCTTCCACAGGCGTTGCTGAAATTATTTGAGTTAACGCTAAAACCACCTCAGCGGTATCACTTTCGCCCGGTAGCCAGCGCTTTGCAGTGTCATCGGCAAGCTGCGCCACACCATGTTTGCGTGCAGTATCGCGTCGCTCACTCCAGAAGGCTTCACGACCTGCGGCGCTCCTAGCAACGCCGTCGACTGCAATGAATGCCACAAACCGTTCCGGGACTCGTGCCAAGGCGGCAAGCCCTGTTGGCACTCCCATCGACAATCCGACAAAAATGCAGCTTTGCACGTCGAACGCATCCAACAGCGCCAAAACATCTGACCCAAAATCATCGAACGTCATCGGCACTAAAGGAATGCTTGATTGTCCGTGTCCACGTTGGTCGTACCGCAGCACAGAATAAGCCTGAGTTAACACGCTAACTTGCTGCTCCCAAATGCTCATATTGGTTAAAACAGAATTCGACAGCACGATAACTGAAGCGTTTTTTGGACCAGCGTTGAATTGCGCACACAGATATCCACCATCCGGCAGCGCCACTTTCACAGGATGCCCCAACGCAATACCTCCAAAACCCCGCCGACCAAAACCCCGTCGATGATTGTCTTATCGCTTCTTTGCTGCATATTGGTTGAAAAACCCCCTTTTGACCATTAAATCATCTTTATAACTTTACAGTGACACGATATACTTGTCTACTTTCTATTTTTGACCAAAAAAGCCATTGAGATTTGTTGACGTACCAATAACATAAAGTGATACTTTTAGCTTTATTGATTGTCGACTCAAAGCACATTGTGAGCGCCGTGCTTGCTCAAGCAGCGTCTGATGCGCTAGCGCAAGAATACGTTAATAACGGACGGACTAGCTATGCCCATTACAGACAGCATGATCATCGAGGCGACTAAAACGCTTTATTCGCGCTCATTGCGCAAAGTACCCGAAGATGCAAAGGCGGGCATTGCCAAAGCAATGAAGACAGAGACCAACGATACTGCTCGACGTACGTTTAAACTTCAGTTAGAAAGTGCAGATCTTGCAGAAACCAACAATAGTTTTGTCTGTTCTGATAGCGGTTTTCCGACCTATTTTGTAAAGATTGGAAGCAAAGCTCAACTCGATTGCGACTTCAAGGCATCAATCAGAAAAGGCTACGAGGTTCTTGTTGACACCATTGAGCCACCTCTGCTTAAGCACGTAACCAACCCCATCACGCTAGAGCGGGGATATCATGGTAAAGACATGCCCATCGTTACCTACGACTTCGAAAGCGGCGCTGATTATGTAGAGATACTCTGCTCACCTAAAGCATTGGGTTCCGGTCGCTGGGCCGCATTAGAACTGTTCACGTTCCCATCTCTGGATACGATTGAAACCTACATCCTTGATGTCGCCATTAAAGCAGGCGCGCAGCATTGTCCGCCCGTTATCATGGGTGTCGGTATAGGCGGTAGTTTTGATCACTGCGCAGGCTTGGCAAAGAAACAAACCTTGCGTCCCGTTGGTGTAGAGAACCCCGATGCAACACTTGCAGCAATGGAGGTGCGTCTAACAAAAGCGGTAAACGGACTGGGTTTCGGACCAATGGGTACAGGCGGCGATACAACCGTTCTCGGCGTACATATTGATTATTCCAGTGGTCATGGTTTCACCCCGGTTGCTGTTTGCTTCAATTGCTGGATAAACAGACGCGCCAGTGTTCGTATGTGGGGAGATGGTCGTATGGAGTGGTCAGAATGAGCGCGACTGAACATGAACTACAGATGCCACTAAAAGATGAAGCCGTATTGAAGCTCAACGTTGGAGACTTTGTTTATCTCACGGGCGAAATCTATGCCACCGCAGGCCTGCCAACACATGATCGATTGCTCAAGTGCCTTGAAGGAGACGAACCCCTGCCGTTTGATATGAATGGCAGCGCCCTATTCCACCTTGGCAGCCTTAACGAAGAAGACGATGATGGCTCTATGCGCATTGTGTATATGAACCCAACGACCAGCACCCGGTTCAATAGTCACATGCCAAAATTGATTCCAGGGCTTGGGCTACGAGCAACGGGCGGTAAAGGCGGATTAGACGCTGCCTGTGCAAGCGCGATGGCTGAAAATTGTTGTGTCTATTTATCGTTCCTCGGAGGCGGCGCACAAATTATTACAGCAGGCATTCGGAAAGTCACTGGCATTGGTTGGCCAGAATTAATTTCACACTACCGAATAGCACGAATCGAAGTCGAGCGCCTGGGTCCACTGACTGTTGGAATTGATGCTCGCGGTAATAGTATTTATGATCAGACCGCTAACGCTGCGAGACAAAAACGTATGGCGCTCTTAGCTGAAATGCGTAAAGCACGGGACAGCAGTCCAGGCTAAGTATTCATACATTTACGCCCGCATGCATGCAGGGCTACTGAGCTTCCCGAGCGTCTTGCTTATCCAAAAAACCTTGCATAGAAGAACAGATTGGTTTACAACGGGGGTCTAGCTGATTAAACCATAATACTAGCTTTAAATAGATCGCTCAGTAAAACACCACCCTTACGCTGATCGCAACTGGAGGAAGTTTCATATCATGTCAAGATTTAACTGGGTCACCATCTGGCGCAACATGACCGCCGGAATCTTAGGCAGCGCTGCCATCTTATCTGCTGTTGCTGCTGTTGCTGCTGATTATCCCAGCAAACCTGTCACGCTGGTTGTTGGGTTTCCGCCAGGCGGATCCACTGATGTGGTTGCACGTATTCTTGCTGAACATATGACAGGCACACTCGGCCAACCCGTACTGGTAGAAAATCGAGCCGGCTCCGGTGGCACGATAGGCATAGGACACGTAGCCAGCTCCGAACCTGATGGACACACACTTGGTGTGAGCGGTGTTGGCGCATCCATTCTCATTACAGCACTTGGCCGTGATACGGGCTATGACATCGACAACGATCTCGATATCATCGGTGTGATGGGCACATTGGGCCTGGTTATCGCCGGTCGAAACGGTCTTGAGCCAACCACGCTAGACGAACTTATGGCTTTTGCAAAAGCAAACCCCGAAGCGTTAACGTATGGCAGCTCGGGAGTGGGCACACCCGGTCACTTAGCGATGGAATATCTTAAAAGCGTGGCAGGTGTTGAAATGCTGCATATTCCTTACAAGGGAAATACACCTTTAATGAACGATGTACTCGGTGGGCATGTTGATATTGCCATGTTGACAACGCCTGGTGCCGCTGAACAGGTTCGTGCTGAAGGAATTCAACCCTTCGCTGTATCTTCTCCTGAACGCTCACCACTCATGCCTGACGTTCCAACGGTCATTGAAGGTGGCTTCGATGGATATACGGCAACACTCTGGAATCTTCTTGTTACTCCAAAAGGTACGCCAGCGGATGTGCAAGCAGCTCTGTCTGAGGCACTCAATGCCGCTATGCAAGATGAAGCTGTACTTGAAGCCTATGCCAGTAAAGGCTTAGCCCCGACGCTAACGTCACCAGCAGAAGCCGTAGAATTTCATTCCTCTGAACGATCAAAATGGAAAGACGTTATTGAAGCCGCTGGTGTTGAGACGAAGTAAGCTTTCGTACTCTACCATTCGAGGGCGGCATCGGCCGCCCCAATTTTTTTGGTATCGGAATGCTCTATGCTTCAATTACCACTTCGCCCTGTCGTCGCAGCAATACTTGCAGCAATTGGCTTAACCGGGTTTGTAATTGGGCTTGACTATGAATTTGGCTCTGCCCGCCGCATGGGCCCTGGGTACTTTCCAGTCATCTTATCCGGCGTATTGTTTTTACTTGCCCTAATTGAAGGCGCCAGTGCAGTTCTAAGACCAGAACCTGATAGTACAGACCCAGTCGACTGGCGACCACTCATCGCAATTCTGTGCGCTGTCGCAGCTTTTGCTTTTACGATTCGCGTATTTGGACTAATACCAGCATTTATGGTGGTAGTTGGGCTATCAGCACTATCTGAAAGCAACTACGGCTGGATACCCACCCTGATCCTTTCTATTGTAAGTTGCATCAGTGCCTGGTTGTTGTTCTCTCAATTGCTGGGCATGACATTGCCACTATTTCAAATCAGATTCTAGTCGCCATGTTTGAAAACATCGCAATGGGTTTTGCAACCGCCTTTACAGCGACCAACCTTGCTTATTGCTTTTCAGGTGTGTTTCTTGGCACGTTTATAGGCGTACTACCTGGCCTTGGCTCACTCGCTGCCATTTCAATGTTGTTGCCATTGACGTTTTATCTGGAACCCACAACGGCCTTAATCATGCTGGGCGGTATCTACTACGGCGGTGAGTATGGTGGTTCCATCGCGTCAATACTACTTAATCTGCCAGGCACGCCTTCGGCTGCAGTCACTTGCATTGATGGCAACCCAATGGCCAAGAACGGCCGAGCTGGTGTTGCGTTGTTCATAACCGCTATTGCATCTTTTGTTGGGGGATCGGTTGGCATTGTAGCGTTGATGGGGTTTGGACCAGCTATTGCTCAAGTTGGTCTGAGTTTTGGACCAGCTGATTATTTCGCGCTGATGCTACTGGGCTTGGTTGCAGCGGTAACCGTTGGTGGTGGCTCCGTTGTAAGGGGGCTCATTATGGTTGTACTTGGACTTCTGTTAGGTACGATTGGTACCGATGTAACGACTGGCGAATTTCGTTATACGTTTGACTTTCTTGAATTGCGCGATGGTGTGAGTCTTGTCGGTATGGCTATGGGGCTGTTTGGTGTAGCAGAAGTCATTAGCTCTATTCGCGGCGCCAAGACACGTAAAGTCATGGAGAAAGTCACCACCCGCAGCATGATTCCAACGCGTACTGACATGACAGCAACCCTTGCACCCATGGCTCGAGGCAGTACTATCGGCGGGTTCCTTGGTGCGCTACCAGGCGCCGGTACCGTTATAGCCGCTTTTCTGGCCTATGCAACGGAGGTACGGTTCGCTAACGATAAAACACGTTTTGGCAAGGGGGCCATTGAAGGTGTTGCAGCACCCGAGTCAGCCAACAATGCGGCAGCGCAAACCGCGTTTATCCCCACTCTGACTATCGGCATTCCTGGCAGCGCCACCATGTCAATCATGCTAGGTGCGTTAATGATTCACGGCATTACACCCGGACCATTACTGATCTCCGATCACCCGACCATTTTCTGGGGTTTGATAGCCAGCTTCTGGATTGGCAATGTGTTCCTACTGGTTTTGAACATACCGTTAATCGGACTCTGGGTTCGAGTTCTTCAATTTCCCTACAAGTATATTTACCCTGTAGTTATAGCCTTAATATGTATTGGCGTATTCTCAATGCGAACGAGTGCTTTTGATGTTGGCCTTGTGGTTATCTTTGGAGGCTTGGGCTACCTGTTTCAACGAGCAGGCTACTCACCCGCTCCGCTGATACTGGGTTTTGTTCTGGGCCCCATGCTGGAAGAGAACTTGCGGCGTGCAATGTTGATGGCTCGAGGCGACCCAATGAGGATGGTCTCTGACCCCTTAACTGGCACTATTCTGGGACTATCTGCACTGCTTTTGATATGGGCATTTATTGGTGGGGTGCGAAACTTGCTTGCCTCGCGACAGTAACAGAAAGCTTATGCTCGCTCGCATGCTTCACGACGCGCCACAGTACGCTAGTGTAGTGTGGCCTTGTGTATCGCAAGTGAGCCCGTTCGAGGTGAACCCTCGTCTCAATCACGATAGCAGCTTGTTCATGGTGTGTAGGCTCGCCACTAAGCCCATTCAGAATTTTTTTGCCGCGTGGCTTTCAGACAAAATCTTCCCGCTGGGCATCAGGTGTATCCCGGTGGGTCGAGATTTAGCGGCGTAGCTTAGCGCTACTGACACCCCCATATTTCGCTGCCAGCGTCCCACATCACATAGGTTGGATAAGCACACATTGGCCGCGTCCGTTCTGGTGTGCCTCCTGAAATTTCCATTTGCGGCGCGACTGCGTTTTCTGCCCATACCACAATAGCATCAAGTGCTGGAAACTTGCTTGGCCCGATGCCAGTGGTGCGGGAATGCCCGAGGCCCGTCAGTAGGTACAACTGCGCAAACTCATTCACTTGCTCCTTACCATAGCGGGCCTGAACAGTTTCAAACCATCTTGCAGTATCGATCGCTGACGGACCACTATCACCAATGCTGTGATAAACGATCAGCTTTCCGCCACTTAAAGCGAAGGCGTCAATGTCCGCACTGGTTGCATCGACAGACTGGCTTGCGTTTTCCATCGGGATGGTGTCTTTGTCGAAGTCAAATTGCCAAGAGTCGAAATCAGGATCGGCGGGTTGACGGAACACCATCCCAATGGAGCGGTTACGCGCCTTGCGTCCATTGCTGGGCCATTCTTCAGCATCACCAAGGTGCCACCGCACAAAGTCGGAACCTGCGTCATAGGCGTAAGGTGCGTACAGTTCATCGCCATTCGAGTTAACAGGCCCGTTTAGCACGCGATCGTAAGCGTCGGCTTGCGCCTGGCTGATGCACCCTTCGGCCTTGTCGCCACTACAAACCACGGCTGACAAATCGACATCGCACATTCTCGCGCTATCAACAACACCATCTTCCAATCCGTCGAGCGCATCGCATTGTTCGATGATTGTTGCGTTAATGGCGGCAATATCAGTTTCTGAATAGACGTTTGCCAACAGTGGCCGCCCCTGGTCGTCTTTTGGGGCAATCTCTCCAAGGACTTTCAAGCTCCAGGCTGTAGCAACATGACCACGCGTTTGTTGTTTGATTGGTGCACCTGCGACGATACCGTCGAAAAGATTAGGTGTACGCATGGCAGACAAAAGCGCCTGACGCCCTCCATTGGAAAATCCGACAAAATAGCTGTGCGCGGCATGTGACCCGTAAGCTTCGCGGATTATGACTTTGGCGGTCGTCCCCACCAGCTCGACTGAATTATAGCCATAGTCGATCAAGGCTTTTCGCTCGGCACCAAAGCTGACGTTTCCACGACTACCAAGGTTATGTCCACCGTCAGTAGACGCTATGGCATAACCTAGCCTGGATTATTCATGAAATCACCAAATCCTTCCGCACTCCCTTCGTCCGTAGCGAATTTCGTTCAGTCGGAAATACAGTCTGTATTCCGCTCCTTCACGAAATCCGCTACGAACAAAGGGCCTGGTGAAAGGATTTTGCGTTTCATGAATAGTCCAGGCTCCTAGCGTCAAGGCATCTGGCATACCGCCGGTATTGGTGCCAATTGCTGGGCGAACCGAACCATCAATACCACCACCGCCTTGAAAAAAGAACCGCTCATTCCAGTCCACAGGCAGTCGCAGTTCAAACCCGGTCGCGTAATTTTGTCCGTCGGTCCCGACGCGTTCTTCCAGAAAACCAGTTATAACGCAGTGATCCGGATACGGTTTTTCCGAGATCATCGCAATCTCTCCGGTTACAAAATCCGCCTGTTCAATGCGAAGGTCGGGATAGACGAGATCTGCAATGGCGGTGCAGCTCTCTTCGGTAAGCTCGGCATGAACTGCACTTGCAAACAGGCTACTGGTCAGTGTTATTGCGAGACAATATCGTGAAGTCATGATTTGATTCCTCCTGTTGGTGTGAGGCAGCAGGTGATTGGCGTGAATCAATAAGTGATGGAAACCTCCTTGTCCAAAAATCCGGTTACCCCTGAAATTTGGATGAATCAAATGCTTCGGCCGCCATCATTGCTACGCCATTCTGCTCGATAAATCATACGTTCAACTCAAAATATGTCAATATGCTATATATATAATTAAATTGTTTGAAAAAGATTATAAATAATCACTGTGCTGGTGAGCTTGTAATGCTTCAGAGTAGTTGACCTCTACCTGTGGGTAGATTTGCGGAATTAGCAGGAAGCGCTCAACAGGGAAATTAGACGTTGTTCACCAGAGCGTGGGGGGGCAGTGTTGAGGAGAGGATGCTGTCACCCAACTAATGATCTATACCTCAGCTAGTAGGATCTTGACCATTTGCTGTCCGGGAATTTTGACGGTCTCGGGTCCAATGGATATGCAGCTGCCGATCCGATTCAGCGGTAGTGCCAGTTTCGCGAACGTGTGTTTAAAGCTGTGAGAGTGAACAGTTTGTCAAGCGTTCGCATATCATGCTCTCGCAAGTGCAGCTCAATCAGGGGTCGATAGAGGATTCGGATCGGATAGGCCGCGACTGTGTCGCACAAATTATCGTACGCTAAGCCCCTCCAAATGGCCGTAGATTACGAAACTGACCTGGTTTGATCTTGCGATCCTGTTCCCATACATAGTTACCGGTCAGGTTGATGTGCTCCCAACCCAGTGGTGATAGGTGTTGCAGCAGATTGTCGTCAACAGCGGTCCCCATCGAGCTCACCGCACGTTCAAGGTAGACGGTATTCCACAACACAATTGCAGCCGTCACCAAGTTCAGGCCGCTAGCCCGGTAACGCTGCTGTTCAAAGCTGCGGTCGCGGAGCTCACCCAAACGATTGAAGAATAGCGCTCTGGCAAGTGCATTGCGGGCTTCTCCCTTGTTTAGTCCTGCCTGTACACGTCGTCTCAGATCGACATTCTGCAACCAATCTAGGATGAACAGCGTCCGCTCTATCCGACCAAGCTCGCGCAGTGCGACAGCCAAACCATTCTGTCTCGGGTAGCTGCTGAGTTTGCGTACCATCGATGATACAGTCACTGAACCTTGTTTGATCGACGTAGCTAGACGCAGGATTTCATCCCAGTGAGCCAGTATGTGTTTCACGTTGATGGTGCCGCCGATCATCGCCCGTAGCTCGGGATAGTCGGTGCGTGAACCAGGTAAATACAAACGCGTATCTTTCAAATCACGAATACGTGGTGCGAATCTGAAACCGAGCAGGTGCATCAATGCGAATACATGATCGGTGGAAACCTGCCGTGTCTGTGTAGTGCTCCTCGATGCGCAGATCCGACTCGTGATACAGCAATCCATCCAGTACATACGTGGAGTCGCGAATGCCCACGTTGATCACCTTCGTGCTGAACGGTGCGTACTGGTCGGAGATATGGGTGTAGAACTGTCGGCCCGGTTCGGTGCTGTACTTCGGATTGACATGCCCGGTGCTTTCGCCGTGACTGGCTGTGCGAAAACGCTGCCCATCAGACGATGACGTTGTACCGTCGCCCCAGTGTCCGGCAAAGGGATTAGCCAGTTGCGTATTGACCAACTGAGCCAACGCACTGGCGTAGGTTTCGTCGCGGATATGCCACGCTTGTAGCCATGATAGCTTTCAGTAGGTTGTGCCTGGAGAGGATTCGGCCATCTTGGTCAACCCCAGATTAATTGCATCGGCCAGAATTGCTGACAGCAGGAATGTTCGCTCTTTTGTCGGATCGCCTGATTTAAGATTAACGAAGTGACGTGTGAATCCTGTCCAATCATCGACATCCATCAATAGCTCGGTAATTTTGACTCGCGGCATTTGCTGAGACGTTTGGTCAATCAGTCGCTGAGCCTCGTCAGGAACTGTTGTGCTGTGTGGTGTGAGTTTCAGTCC